>NZ_JAJBZT010000001.1 GCF_020564625.1 Leeia speluncae | reverse complement strand
ACTCCATGTCACAGATTCGCTTGCTGAGAGTGTAGTCACTGCAGTTTGGTTTTCTGTGATGCTCTTAGTCGAGTTTGCATCACCAGCACTTCCAGATGGGCCTGTTATGGTTGGAGGGGTGGTATCTGTCCCTGCCGTTTTAAAATTTAATGTCGTGCTGTTTGTAATACCGGCATATTGATTACCTACCGAATCACGAACGGCAGAGGTACCAATGGTGATGTAATAATCAGTCGCGGCTAACAAATCTGCATTTGGATTGAGAGAAACCCCTGTTGTGCCATTAAAGGTTAGCGATCCACCTTGATCACCAACGCCAGTGCTCACATCAAATGATTCGATTAAGGTGCCATCAGATTTATAAAGGCTAATAAACCCTGTGCCTTTTACCACATTTTTGCTAAAGGTTAAGTCTAGGTTGTCTGAAACGCTTACAGAGGTGCTGTTATCGCTTGGCGTACTAGAAACCAGTGTTGGCGCTGACGAATCGATAATCGTCATGGCTTTGGTCACAGCCGTACCACCTACCGTTGCACGCAAGGTGTAATCGCCAGTGGCTAGGCTGCTCGTATCAGTAGTTTGCCAACTACCACTACTGTTTGCGGTGACATTAAACGTAGCGACAACCGAACTTGCACTGTTAAGTACTTCGACCAACACACTAGCCGATGGTGTTGCGCTCCCTTTTATCGTTATTGTCGTATCTTTGGTAATAAAATCTGCCAACGTACCGGTATCTTCACTGATACTATCAATCGCTACCGTTGCAGATTTATCGTGATCTACGGTTGCCAAAGCTGTAAATTCTGCACCGCTGCTATCGGTATAACTAGCGGTCACCGTAATCGTGCCCGATTTTAATGCGGATAAATTAAGGCTACTTAACGCCCAGTTGCCACCAGAAGTTACCGTGGCAGTATCATAAATTGATACGCTACCATCGGTAATACTAACGACAACGGTTTGGCCTACGGCCACATTCGTAATCGTCCCTTTAACGATTACCGTATCGTCTTCCAAACTAGAAAGTGAATTATTGCTATTGCCTAGGTTCCAGTCTAGCGGGCTATAAATAGACAATGTTGGTGCAGCCGTATCAATCGTTAAGCCACGATTTGCTTCGGTAGAATTTCCTGCGCTATCTGTACCGGTTGCCTTCAGGCTAATCGTATTGCCACTGGTATAGGTAACCATCGGTCCGGTACCACCATTGGCTGTCGGGTTTTCGGTATCGACCTGCCATTTTCCATTTGAATCGACAATTGCAGTATAGGTATAGGTTGTTCCACCTGTTACGCCATCTGGATCAATCACCAGCGTAATCGTAGCGCCAGCCGGTAAATCTGTTGTACCGGTGATAATTGGTGTTGTATCCGCTGTTTTACTAGAAGTGGTAATGGCAATTTCTGGCGGTGTAACATCTACTGTTAAGGCTTGAGTCGCAGTAGCGGTGTTCCCTGCCAAATCAGACACCGTCGCTTTCACCGTTACGCTACCATTTAGGCCTGTAGTAGGGAACGTACCAGAAGATGGTACTGCGGTTTCAGTATTTAGTTGCCAGTTTCCAGACGCGTCACTTACCGTTTTGTAGGTCACATCTGCTGTACCATTACCATCTAGATCTAATGTAACGGTCACAATAGAGCCAGATGGCACATCACTTACCGTACCACTTAATAGTGGGGTTGAATCATTGGTTAGCTTTGAACTGCCACCAACGATAGAAACCCCTGCCAAGGTGTCGATCGTAACTTCTTGTGAGGATATATCTGTCTTGGTTGTTCCAGATCGGGTAGTCGTCGCCACTACTTCATATGTGCCATCTGCCGTAGAAGATGGCGTAAAGGACCACGTATTTCCGGAGACAGTTAGCGGATGGCTGCTATCTCCAACCGAATAAGTCACACCATTCATGGTCACGCTTAACGTATCACCAGAAATATTTGTCCAGTAACCAGAAATTGTTGGTGTAGAAGAGTTGGTCAGTTTTGCGGTAACTGCGGGTTTATTTAAACCCACGGCGTTGGTGCTATTGCCATATGCGTTAGTTGCCGTTGCAGTGACTTTTGTGTAAACAGGCATGCCATCGGTAGGTAACGTACCTGAAACCGGAGTTGCCGTACCCACATCTAGCGACCAAGTTCCCCCTGTTTGCACGATGGCACTGTAAGTTAGCGTGGTGCCATTACCAAGGTCAAAAACAAGTGTAATAGGTGCGCCAGCCGATAATGAAGTCGTGCCAGAAATCACTGGCGTAGTATCACTTGCTAGGGTGTCGGTATTGATGGTGAGTAATGGAGCAGCCGCAGCGCCTGTAGTGTTATAAGCTTGCGCATCGGATGCACCAATAATTGTTCTACCTGAATTAGCCCCTGTTGCAGTTCCGTTAGCAACTGATACAGTCAATGTGCCGCTAGAGGATGCTGGCGGGGTCACTGCCAATGTATAAGTCGTTGCGTTTACTTTTGTAAGTGTTCCAAGGGTTGGGGTTCCACCGTTACTATCTGAAACAGTGATGTCACCAATCGTAAAACTAGAGCCTACATCTTCACTAAAGGTAAACGTAAATGTCACAACACCAGAGGCAGTTCCGGAAACAGAGTCGGTGATGGCAAGTGTTGGACTAATTAAGTTTAAAGTTGGAGATTCAACATCATAAACTGTTACATTTTTTGAGGTGTCGAGTACTGAAGCTTTAACAGTTAGTACGCCATTTTTTAGACTTTGTATTTCAGAAGCCGATAAGGTTATCGACCAATTATTAGTACCACTAGAATATGATGATGCACTAGTGACTGTTTTTGTGGGTAGCGTTGTTGTACCATCTGATATTACAACCGATACAGTTGCACTAGTTACACTAGTTTCACCTGTAATAGTAACACCTGTAGCAGATGAACCATTAAAAATGTCTGATAACGTTATTAAATTATCACCTGTTATTGCTTTAATATTTATTGTAGCAAGAGAATTACCAGCACTTTGAAGTACAGATCTACTTTCACTTACAGTTTGTACGAGATTACCAGCATTATCTGTATAGTTAGTAGGCGCAGAAACTTTTATATATATTGTGCTATACGAATTTGAAATATTCTTAGTTGTTGTAGCAAGCCAAGAGCCATCACTGAGAACTGAGGTAGTGATTGTTTCAAATGGGGTACCTGTATAATTACTATCAGAGTACAGTTCAACAGTAATTGCAGTACCCGCCGTAATCTCTGGACTTCCATCCGTTTTTAAAGATACAGTCCCTTTAATTTCTACACCGGCAGTTTTAGTAACAATAGATTGAGTAGTATTAAAGATTAAGGGTGCAATCGCATCATGCGTAACACTCGTATCTGTGGCACTAATACTTGTCCCACTTAGTGTCGCTTTTACAGTTAAGGTTGTGCTATCCAAAGAAGATAAATCTAGCCCTGCTTTTGTCCAACCCCCGCTAGTTACTGTCAACCCGGTATAACTCAGCGAATGTCCATTGGCATCGCTTATCACTAAATCAACGGTATAACCGTTAGCTGCCGTACCTGAAATAGTCACGGCATCATCTTCTGTAATGTTCAAATATGATTGACCACCACTCGTATTACTGATTAGTCCATAAGTGTTAGCCGTTGCTGTACTCGTAATGCTGCCAATCGTCACGGTTGGCGTCGAAATAGTAAGGACTTGCGTATCATTGACCGTACCGGAACTATCCGTTGCCCTTAGTCCAATACTGCCTATATAGCCACCGCTTGGCACGGTGCCAGAAATTGGCTGCGCGGTGGAGGTATTAAGTGTCCAGTTGCCACTGCCATCGGTGGTAACAGAGTAAGTTACCGCATCCGACAAATTGCCATCGTTATTTGGATCAATCTGAACAATGACGTAACCGCCAGAATTACTAGAGGTACCGGTAATTGTTGGGTAAGTATTGGTGCCGGTTGCTGTTGCACCGCCCGCAATATCAACGGCCTTCACAGGGGTAGACGTCACCGTAATTTCGGTGGATGTTGTATCAGAAACAGATGTACTACTGCGGGTAACAGTGGCAGTGACTTCGTATGTTTGCCCAACAACGAGTGCTGTTTTTGAGCCTGTCGTTGGTGTAGCGATATTAAGATCTAAACTCCACGTATTATCACTTGGGCTTAAGGTATAAGTCGCCCCATTCACCGTCACGGTTAAGACATCTCCGGAGATGTTAGTCCAAGTCCCCGTAATGGTAGGTGCGGTACTGTTGGTAGACAGTGTATTCACTGTTGGGCGGTTTAATTCAACAGCAGAAGTTGAATTCCCTGCCGCATCTGTCGCTGTTGCGGTTACTTTGGTATAACTAGTCAGGCCACTAGATGGCATCGTGCCAGAGGTTGGCACGGCAGTAGCTGTATTTAGTGTCCAAGCCCCTGCAGTCACCATTGCTTGGTAGATAATATCCGCTGTGCCGTTGTTGTCGGTATCTAGCGAAATAGACACCATGCTGCCATCTGCTAAATCACTATGGCCAGTTAAGGTTGGTGTGCCACTCAGTGCAGTGGAGGGGGTATCGATAGAAATGGTTGGTGCCAATGTGTCATAGCTTTGAGTCGCCGTTGCGGCTGAAGTAATTAAGCCAGACGTTAGACCATTGCCAGCACCAGCGGCCACAGACACACCAATTTCACCTGAATTGACACCAGAATTTGGTGACACCACTAGGGTATAGGTAGATGAATTTACCTGAGTAAACACACCTTTTGTGCCCCCGGTAACATTCACGTCGTTAATATCAAACCCAGATACCCCTTCGCTAAATGTAAACGTGAAGGTTACATCCCCTTTTGCAATACCAGGCACATTATCGGTAATCGTTAGGTTTGTAGAAGCAGCAACGGGGTTACTGGCAGACATTTGCGCGGTAAATGCACCTAATTGGGCAAAAGTGGCATTCTTATCATATGTAGCCCCTACCCCGTTTAAGTCACCGTTAATTGGGCCCGATTGGGTTTGCGTGAAGCTAACGTATTGCACCACTGTATCTTTGGTAAACCCACTAATCCCTGTTGTACCGCGTGGTCCAACCACCCCATTGCGGTCAACTAGCGATGGTGTAGCTAACACCGTGGCCAAATCCGCCATTGAAATACGCCAACTGACGAATACATCTGTCTTGCCATCACCGGTTAAATCGGATGGGGAGGTTGTTCCTACTGCGTTAGTCACAGTGGAAGTACCCCAGTTAGGGTCATTTAAGGCGCTCACCGCAGTCACTGAATAGTTAGAAGAGGTAAACGCGTAGACACCATTATTATCTAACCAACCGGAAGGTAAGGCTTGGGTCGTGGTTGTATTTGGCGAGTTGTTTAATCCATTACCTGGATCAAGAATGCGAATACACTGACCATTGTTACGGCCATCTACCGCAATGAAGAGATCAATCCGCCCATCTAAGTTGACATCAAGGCCAACCACCGCCACACCAGAAAAGTTCGTGCTGCTGGTGGGGTTATCAATCCGCATTCTGAAATATAAATAATCATCGGCGGTGGAGGTTGTTCCACTATCAGAATAAGCAGTGTAAAGGGAACCATGCGCAGAATCACCAATAATATCGGTATCTGCAGCGCCTGCTTGGTTATCGTTGTTTGGATCTTGCATCGTACCAAACATCACTGCCACCCAGCCTGCCATGCCATCTAAGGAAACAGTAGATAAACGATCTGCGTAGCTATCTACGCCATCTGTCGTTAGAAAAATAGAGGAATCAATTTCACCGGTTTTATATTCTAGGTTCCAGTTGCCATCTAGTGCGGCTGCGCCTGTATCATCCGTAGAGGCGACAACCTCTGCATTGGTTAAGGTGGCAATTTGATTAACAAACGCGCCACCAATCGTCCCCTCGGCCACATCACAGCCATAAATTAAGATATCGCCATCTTGCGCTAAATGCAGGCCAATTTCGGTTAGCGTCGCTTGGTATTCATCAATATTGCTGGCGTTTAGCTCTGTCGCGCCTAAAGAAATACTTCCTTGGCTACCATGACTAACAATATGAATCGCGCTGACATCTTCGTAATTACCTAAAATAGAAGCAATTTCAGACAAACCATCTTTGGTGTGATCTAGCACATAGATAATTGACCCAGATGCGGTCTGAGAGACCAATTGCTGGTAATCAGGTACATCGTCTTCAATAAAGACAATTTGAATTGGTGCGGTGCTTGAAGTCGAAAGGTTGACAACACTCATATCCTTTACCAAGTCCGCCGATGCGGTGAGCAAACTTGCATCGGTTACGTCATGTACATCAGTGCCAGAGGTATCCGTCGATAATCCAGTAATCGCCGTTTCTACTGCTGCACCATCAAACATATAGCGCGGCTCTAGTACCAATGGTTTTGGTCTAAAGACTGGCAACGAAGTGGTTGCACTTGTCTTACCTTGCCATACATGGCCTAGTAAGCTTTTTAGCAGTTTGGGCATGCGATTACGTGTAAACATTTTCTTCAACCTAATTCAACAAGTTCTGTGCAATTACTGAACTTTTGGTGTGATCAGCACTTTCCCACTCATGCCAGAAATCAACTCGGGGAATCGACCATCAATGGCTGCAGTTACCCGTACCGTTTGACTAACCGGATCCACTTTTGCGCCAATTCGTTGGATTTTTGCAGGGTACGTTTTTGCTGTTTCATCTACTTTGATCTGAAATGGATCACCCACTTTCATCCATACCAACCATTTTGATGGCACAACAAACACAAGCTCTAAAACAGAATCATCAATAATTTCTAGTAATGCCTGCCCAGGCTGCACAAACTGCTGTTCACGCACTTTTTGCTCTGTTACTCGTCCGGCAAATGGGGCACTAACAATGCATTTTTTTAATACCGCCGCGTTAGCACTTACTTCTGCTCTAGACTTAATCATCTCAGACTCAGACACTTCTAACTCTACCTTGCCCACCGCGTTTAACTCGTCCAAACGCTTGTTGGCTTTCCAGGTTTTGTCTGCAGCTTTTAAGGCAGCATTGGCTTTGCCAAGCTGTGCTTGCTGAATAGAACAATCAAACGTCACTAACGCACTGCCTGCTTTAAATGACATTCCCTCTTCATACGGCAGCTTCATCACTTTTGCGCCAATTTCAGCCGCTAAGGTTGTAAACCGTTTCGGTTTTAATTGAGCGCGAATTTCCTGAGGGGCCTTTGCCACCTCTGCAACCACATGTGTAGCAGGTAGTACGATAGCGGCAAGGGCAATCATCCATGTTTTCATTTCACGCCCTCTTTCAAGATTAATGCTTCCGCTTCATTACCACCCACGCTCTCCGGTACGCCACGTTCCCATACATCTAATGCTTTTCCTACTTCCACACTCAGTTGCTGGATACTCATATCCGCACTGCCCAATACAACCGGCTCCATTCCTAGAGAGGCGCGTAATTTACTAGCCGATGCATTTGCAACTGCTAAAGCTTGATAACGTCTTAACTCACTTAAAATCGCGGTGGTTTGGTTGGCGATACTATCCATCTTCGATTGCTTTTGAACTTGCTCTTGCTTTGCAAATAGATCTGCAATTTTTGCATCGACCGACCAAATAGAGTCTGCACGTTGGTATTGTCTAAACGCGTGTTGGTATTGCAAAAAGGCAATATGTACCTGAGCAAGCGTTGCCATCAAAACCGACTTACGGCGTTGCTCTGCTAGTGTTACCCCATCTTCTGCCATTTTTTTCTGTGCAGGCAAAGAGAACAAACCAAGTAGGTTATAAGAAACCTGAATACCCGCTTCTTGCCATTGCTTGTAAATCTGATAACTATCGTCTGTCCCTTTTGCTGCCGCCGTAAACGTTAAGCCCGGAAACATACGCAACATCGTTTTTTTGGTTTCTTCGACTGCGATGCGGCTACCATAGAATGATTCGCGAAAATCAGGGTTGTTCGCCATGGCGATGGTTTCCATCTTATCCATTGGCGCAGCTAACCAACTGTCACTAATTAAACGCTCTGGTTCTACCACATCAAAATTTGCAGAAAGCGGCAAGCCTGTTAATGCCGCTAGTTCGGTTTTAGAAGCCGATAATTCATGATCAATCGTTTCTAAAAGACGCAGGTTTTCTAGCACTTGGCGCTGATAGCGTAATGCCTCCATTGGGGGGCGCAAACGCTCTGCCTCCACTTTTCTTGCATCGTCTAATGCATCTTCGGCGTTTTGAATCGCATCTTTAACTTTTTGCTTTAACCGCTGAGCACTTGCTGCTTTCCAAAAAGCGGTGCTCACGTCTTGCACCAAGTTTTGCATCGCTTTGCGGCGACGTTCACCCGCAATCAACACACGGTCAGCATTTTGTTTTGCAATGTAATAACTCTGACCGAAGTCCAACAGACTCCAGGTAAAGGTAAGATCATAGGTAGTTACATTTCTATCGCTAGAAATATAAGGGTGAGAAGTAGATAAATCCCCAGTAACAGAATCTCTACTTTTAGAAATTAAGTCAGAATCTCTTGTGCGATAACCCGCATTAGCAACAACTTTTGGTAGTAGATCGTAATTACCTAAATCGTATTGATCGACAGCAATCGCTTGCTCCATCAATTTCACACGACGATCTAGGTTGTACTTCATTGCCCTAGCAATGGCTTCATTTAAGCTAAGCGGGCCAGAAAGTGGCTCTATCTTTTCTTGGATCTGTGCAATATCTAGACGTGCCACTTTGCTAATTTCATTTGATGAAACAGGCGAAAAAGTTTGTGAAGCACAACCCGTTAGCAACAATAAAAGACAAAGACTAGGGATTCGCTTATTTTTTAATAGTTGTGATTTGTACATCCCTTTACCCACCTTAACCTCTGAAAAATTTAACTCAAATTTCTGAACAGAATTTCACATAGTCAGTATGGATGTTTTTTATTAAAAAGTAGCGTATTAAATCAAACAAATGACACAAATAAGACATTGATTATTTGAATTTTTGTTAACTACATTTGCACAATTTTAATTAACAAACCAATGTCATACGAAAAATAAATATTTAACTTAAATATATCAAAAATGTGCTAAGAACTTGCATCGCTATCGATCAAAAATAGCCTCAGATCAAACTCGATTTGATGGTAATCCGGCAGCATGTGTTCACAGAGTTGATAAAACGCTTTGTTGTGATCTTTCTCTTTTAAATGAGCCAATTCATGCACAACAATCATTTCTAAAAATTCTGGTGCTGCTTGTTTAAATAAACTAGCCACACGAATTTCTTTTTTGGCTTTTAATTTGCCTCCATGCACTCGAGAAATAGCAGTATGTAAGCCCAATGCATGATGGGTTAATCCTAACGTTTGATCAAAGCAAACCTTATCTATTGCGGCTGCATTTTTTAAGAACCGCTGCTTCAGTCTGCTCACATAATCGTAGAGTGATTTATCGCTTTGGACTTGATGTTTCGCGGGGTACTTTTTCTCTAAATACGCAGTTAACGCCCCTTGCTGATAGAGCCTAAGTACCTGCTGCTGAATATGCGCGGGGTAGCCTGCAATGTATCTCAGTGCAGGCGGGTTAAATTCGATCGAAATGTCTTTATTCATGTTAATTAGTACGCGCTATTAACGCCCAAGTATCAGAATTGCTGCAAACGCACACGCATAGCTTGTTTATGCTCTTTTACCAGGAAACAAGAAAGTTTCCATTGATAAAAGAGGAGAACAAACATGCAGGCTAAGCAGGCACTGTTGGCTGTATTACCATTTGTCGCATTCCCTTGCAGCGCACTCACCTTAAACATAGCAACCGTTAACAATGCACACATGCAAGAGATGCAAAAACTGAGCGAGTTTTACACGTTTTTGAACCCAGAAATCAAATTTAAATGGGAAGTATTAGAAGAAGCCACGCTTAGAAAAAAAGTCACAGAGAACATCACACAAAAAAATGGCAGCTACGACATCATCACCATTGGTATGTACGAGACCCCCATTTGGGCACAAAAAGGTTGGCTAAAACCACTCAAATTTGATGCAAAATACGATCTAGCCGATATTTTACCGCCAATCCGAGCTGGGCTAACGTATAACAACCAACTCTATGCAGCACCCTTTTATGGTGAAAGCTCAATCACCATGTATAGAAAAGATTTATTCATAAAAGCAGGCATCAAAATGCCTTCACGTCCAACTTGGCAATTCATTACCGACAGTGCGGCCAAGCTAAATGATCCTGCAAATGGCGTTTATGGGATATGTTTGCGTGGACAAGCCGGCTGGGGGGCAAATATCGCCTTAGTCAGTACTATCGCTAATGCGTATGGTGGCCAATATTTTGATATGAATTGGAAACCACAACTCAATAGTGCGGCGTGGAAAGCAGCGGTCGGGATGTATGTCAATTTATTGCAAAAATATGGTCCGGCAGATGCGGCAAATAATAACTTTAATGAAAATTTAGCCCTTTTCCAAAATGGCAAATGTGCCATGTGGGTAGATGCTTCTGTTGCCGCTACCTTCGTAACAGACCCGAAACACAGCAAAGTATCTAGCAAAACAGGGGTTGCCCAAGCGCCATCACAAGTCACCACTAGAGGAGCAAACTGGCTATGGGCTTGGGCATTAGCGATACCGCAAAATAGTAAACAAGCAGAAGCCGCTAAAGACTTTATTGCTTGGAGCACTTCAAAAGACTATGTATCACTCGTCGCGCATGATGTTAGTTGGTATAGCGTACCAACTGGCACCAGAAAATCCACCTATGACAGTACACATTTTCAATTATCTTCTTTATACGGCAAGGAAGAATTAGCCGCGATTATGTCGGCAGACCCAACGAAACCTACCCTGCCACCATCCCCGTACAAAGGAATTCAATTTGCCTCTATCCCAGAATTCCAGCCAATTGGCGATGAACTTGGTAGGCAAGTGCAGATGATTTTGCAAGGAAAAACAACAATCGACCAAGGATTAAATGAAGCCCAACAATTTGCTGCTGGCAAAATGAAATCTCGCTAGCTCCACCAGGCTAAACATCCATCAAAGAGCAAACCAAGCCACTTGGTTTGCTCTTTTTTTCATTAATTCACCTTACTTGACGTCTGCACTGCATTTCTATAAATTAATAAATAACCGGTCATTTATTTATTTTGAGAGTGCAATGACAAAAGATACCCTCGCCAACCTATGCCCTAGCAAATGGGTTCGTCGCAAAGATGCGCGCCCGTCTGAACTAATGGCAGCGGCACTAGAACTGTTCTCTGAAAAAGGCTTTGCAGGGACAAGGATGGAGGACATTGCACTAAGGGCGGGTGTCACCAAAGGCACAACCTACCGCTACTTTGCCAATAAAGAAGCGCTCTTTTGTGAACTGATCAAAAACGATATAGAACCGCGCCTACAAGAAGTAAAAAGCTTATTTGAAAGTGCGCCAAACCTTCCGGTTTTGGCCATTTTGTCTCAGATTGCCCATCACTGGCGGATTACCGTACTAGAAACAAAGAGCTCGGCCATCATGAAATTAATGATGGCCGAAGGGGGAAATTTCCCAGAGGTGGCCAATTATTACGTCACCCACGTGATCGAACCAATAAACGAGTATCTCTGCTCATTAGTCACGCTAGGAATCGAAAGAAAAGAAATTCGCCCGATTGATCCAGTTGAAGTCACTCATTTATTGGTTTCTCCGATGGTGTATTCCGTGGTGAAAAAACACTGCTTTTCAGAATCAGCCCCGATTGATTACAAATCCTTCATTAATACGATGCTAGATGTCTTAACAGCCGGTCTAGCCATGCCTGCCAACGCCACGGACGCCTAACCAATGACAATCAAGCCAAAACAATTTCCCCTACTGCTGTCACTGATGGGAACCACCCTTTTATTAGCAGGTTGTAATGAAGAAAAAAAAGCAGATGTATGGCAGGAAATTCGGCAAGTGAAACTATTCACCGTACCATCGATTTCCCAAGCGAACACGATTGTTCTACCCGGTGAAGTTCATGCCAATATCGATACGCCACTTGCGTTCCGTGTGGCGGGTAAAGTCATTCAGAAAAAAACCGTGCTTGGGCAAACGGTTAAAAAAGGCCAATTGTTAGCCGAACTTGATGCGAGCGATTATTTGGCAGGTTACCAAGCTGCTTCAGCACAAGTGAGTGCCGCTAATGCAGAGCGCCAACAAAACAGCAAAGACCTAGCAAGATACAAAAGCCTGTTAGACAAAGGGTTTATTAGCCCTGCCGAATACGAAAGACGTAAAACACTACTCGCTACCAGCAATGCGCAATTAGACCAGACTATCGCTAATGCGAAAACCAGCCAAAACCAAACTAGCTATACACAACTAAGAGCAGAACAAGATGGTGTGATTAGCGATTGGCAGTTAGAAGTGGGGCAAGTGATCTCTGCAGGGCAAGTCATCGGTAAACTCGCGACGACTCAAGAAACCGCACTCTGGGTCAATGTGCCAGAAACCAGATTACAAGATTTCCAATCTGCCAAAACTTACGATGTAAAAATCAATGCATTGGGCAATGCAAGATCAGCAGCCACCTTAACTGAACTCTCACCACAGGCGGATGCGACCACCCGCACTTTTGCCGCCAAACTCAAGCTACCTGCCTCTCTAAAAGCGGTTGCGGGAATGTCGGGTGATGTATCGGTTGCGCTCAGTAATTCGACTTCTGCCTTACAAATCCCACTAACAGCCGTGTTTAACAATGGCGCTAGTGGCAATGGGGTTTGGGTATATCAGCCGAAAAAAGGCAATGTTCACTTTGTGAAAGTGAAAGTCGGCAAAATCGAACAAGATCAAATCGTGATTGAGAGTGGTTTACAGACAGGTCAGCAAATTATTGCAGCTGGCGCCAACCTGATACACGAAGGACAGTCTGTTAAACCGGCTGAAGGTATCTAATCATGAGCGGCTTTAACCTTTCTGCCATTGCCTTAAAAAATAGAACCCTTGTTCTTTATTTTATGCTGGTTTGCATGCTGGCCGGTTTTTTAACCTTCGGCAAACTAGGCCAAAAAGAAGATCCCGAATTTACCTTCCGAATCATGATTATGCGTACCATTTGGCCAGGTGCAACGCCAGATGAGATGCAAAACCAAGTCTTAGACAAAATCGAACGTAAGCTTCAAGAAACCCCATACATCAAATATGTGCGTTCATTTGCAAAGCCGGGTGAAAGCTTGTCTTTCATCGAGCTTCGTGGAGATACCCCACCCAAAGCAGTGGCCGATGTTTGGTACAAAGTTAGACGTAATATTGGAGACATTCGCTACACGCTGCCTAGTGGTGTACAAGGCCCATTTTTTAATGATGAATTTGGCGATACATTCGGCTCTATTTATGCTTTTACTGGCAAAGGTTACACCATTGAAGAGCTGCGCAAATTTGCCGATCGTGCAAGGCAAGAAATCCTTAGCGTGCCATCCGTAAAAAAAGTAGAACTCATTGGTATCCAGCCAGAAACCATTTATGTTGATCTAGATAGCAGCAAAATTGCCACGCTCGGGATTGATCCGCAAGTGATTGCGAACGTGCTCAACCAGCAAAATAGTGTGCAATCGGCTGGGTTTATCGAATCGGGGATGGATCATCTGAATTTGCGAGTAACAGGTAGCCTTACCAGCGTTGAAAGCGTTGCCAATAGCCCCATTACAGCCAATGGAAAAACCATTCGCTTAAGCGATATTGCAAAAGTTCATCGTGGTTATCAAAACCCAAAAACGTATGGTTTCCAATTTGAAGGCCAACCAGGCATTGCACTGGCAGTCGCGATGACAGAAGGTGGTGACGTAATTAAGCTGGGCCAATCACTCAAAACCACGGTAGATCAGCTATCTGCACAACTACCTTTGGGCGTAGAAATTCACCAAGTTTCCAATCAGCCATTAGTAGTTAAAAACGCGGTAGATGAATTTCTAAAGTCACTAGCCGAAGCCGTTGCTATTGTGCTGATTGTTAGTTTTATATCTCTCGGAATGCGCGAAGGGATTGTAGTTGCGCTGTCTATTCCACTGGTATTGGCAATGACCTTTATCGGGATGTACATCTTCAATATCGATCTACAACGTATCTCATTAGGGGCGCTTATTATTGCGCTAGGTCTGCTGGTAGACGATGCAATTATCGCTGTCGAAATGATGGCATCGAAGCTAGAACAAGGTTACGACAAAATTGCTGCAGCAACCTATGCCTATACGGCGACGGCATTCCCAATGCTAACAGGTACGCTGATTACCGTAGCAGGCTTCCTACCGGTCGGCTTAGCCAAATCCGCAGCGGGCGAATATACCTTTAGTATCTTTGCTGTGGTTGGTTTAGCACTGGTGATTTCTTGGTTGGTCGCCGTCATTTTCACACCTTACATTGGGTTTAAGCTCTTACCAGAAAGCAAAAAAGCGCATCATGCCGATGTATATCAAAAACCGTTTTATCAACGTTTCAGAAAACTGCTGGCATGGTGCTTAACGTACCGTAAAACCGTGATGCTAATTACGTTAGCGGCATTTGTACTGAGTATTGCGGGCTTTAAATATGTGCCAAAGCAATTCTTCCCGAGTTCCAACCGTCTAGAGGTGATGGTAGATCTTTGGTTACCGGAGGGTAGCTCTCAGCTGGCAACTGAAACACAAGCTAGCCAGTTGCAAGCACAGCTAAAAAATAATCCGCACATCGAAAATATCACCGCCTACATTGGTCAAGGCAGCCCACGCTTCTATTTGCCACTAAACCAAGAACTCTTTAGTGCAAACTACGCACAACTAATGATCATGACCAAATCATTAGCAGATAGAGAGGCACTGCTACAGCAACTGAATCATCTATTTGAAACACGGATGCCATCTGTTCGAGCACGTGCAATTCGTCTAGAAAACGGGCCACCGGTTGGGTATCCCGTCCAATTTAGAGTGATTGGCCCAGACCAACAAAAAGTACGCCGTTTTGCCTTCCAGATGGCCGACATCATGCGGGCGAATCCAAACACCCGCCATGTGAATTTGGATATTAACGGCCAGGCAAAAGTCATTCAGGTCAAGGTAGATCAAGACAAAGCACGCGCCATTGGGGCATCGACATCCGAAATTAGCCGCGTCTTAAACTTGATGCTTTCAGGGGAAGCCTTAGCGCAATATCGTGAAGGAGATCAAAGCATTGCGATTACCGCAAGGCTAAACCCAGCAGAAGTAAAAGACCCTGCCACGCTAGAAAATATGCCGATCACCACCCTATCGGGCAAAACCGTGCCCTTATCGCAAGTCGCAACGGTGAGCTTAGGGTTTGAGGATGGCACAATCTGGCGCCGAAACCGCATGCCAGAGATTACCGTCAGAGCAGATATTGCAGATGGTCTGCAAGCACCAGATGTGTCTGACGAAATAGAGCCAAAACTACGTGCGTTAGAAAAGACCTTCCCAACGGGTTATCGGATAGAGCTTGGCGGTAGTAAAGAAAGTAGTGGCGAATCACAAGATTCGATTGCAGCCGTCATGCCGCTGATGCTGTTTGTTGTCGTCACGCTGCTCATGCTGCAATTAAGAAGCTTCTCTAGAACCTTCTTGGTGCTTCTCACTGCCCCATTAGGCTTAATTGGCGTTACCTTGGTATTGCTTGTCTTCCAACAACCATTTGGTTTTGTCGCCAACTTAGGTGTGATTGCCCTCGCGGGGATGATTATGCGTAATTCAGTGATATTGGTAGATCAGATCGAACAAGATATCAAAGATGGTAGCACCCCGTGGCAAGCCATTATTGAATCGACTGTTAGGCGATTTAGGCCAATCATGCTAACTGCACTTGCCGCCATCTTAGCAATGATTCCGCTGACTAGAAGTATCTTTTGGGGGCCAATGGCATTTGCCATCATGGGCGGCTTGCTAGTTGCCACCGTGCTTACCCTACTCTTCTTACCCGCACTTTATGCGGCTTGGTTTAGAGTAAAAAAACCCGCTTAATTTATACGTATAAAACACTTACCTGCCCCTATCTAATCAATAGGGGCTTTTCTTTTTAGCGCCTCAGTTACCAGCTTTTCCTAGAAAAATACTGCGTACTTATTTACAGAAACGGCGATACTCACTTAACATAAACTATCATTTGTCATAATTAATTTTAAAATCTTATGAAAAAAAGCATCTTCTTTTCTACTTTGTTATGTTCATCACTACTTCTATCCTACTCGGTAGGAGCCGAAGAATTTGCAGAAGCAAATGCAACAGACATCCAAATGCTCTTAAAAGCGGCATCAGGAACAAACACCGCAAACTGGGCTACGCTCATAGGAGAGACACGCACACGGGTTTACATTGAATACGCAACAGGCGTTCACACTGGCAGTTTCTGGTCGAATCAGCCGAGCTACACTGTTTATTGGATTCCTCGCGCCAATTTATCAGACGCTCAGCTAGCATCATTTCAATCTTTTAAAGACAAATTAAATCCTTTACCTGACGGAACAACAGCCAGCGCAAAGCCTGCACAGTAACTCAAACACCACACTTTTATATAAAGACCGTGATTGAACAATCACGGTACTTCCACATCCTGCCAGCAAGTCATTTATCCACCACCAAAAATATTTATATCAATATTTTATTATACAAATATATTGCACACAATTTGATTGTTTGATATGTTTCACTCATGGACTGATCACCCATCCCTCAATCATTTATTACCAGGATGAAAACATGAGCATTCAAACACTCTATACAGCCAGTGTCACCGCAACCGGTGGACGTGAAGGACGAGTTATTTCTGATGATGGCAAATTAGATCTTAAACTTGCACTACCTAAAGGTTTAGGCGGCCCTGGCGGCGATGCCACCAATCCAGAACAATTATTTGCAGGTGGCTATGCAGCATGCTTCGAATCTGCCATTCGTTTTGTGGCAAGAGAACGCGGCATTAAATTAGAAAGCGCCTTTGTAACTGCCATCGTTGGTGTTGGTCCTCGCGCAGCAGGTGGTTTTGGCCTGACAGTCGCTTTAAAAGTTTCTTTACCCGATTTTGACAAATCAGTTGCAACAGAGTTAGCTACTTATGCGCATGAAGTCGTTTGTCCATACTCTCATGCAACCAGAGGCAATTTAGACGTCACAATTGAAATTATCTAATTTTTCGTTGTTGCCTGAAAACGGCAAGCCTACGTACAATTCAGGTTTGCCGTTACTATATTGAAGGGCCGCTCTCATGGCGAATGAAGACTTGTTAAAACTCGATTCACAGCTCTGCTTTCGCTTGTATGCTGCATCTCGCGCATTAATTCGTAGTTACCAACCAATTCTCAGCGAACTAGAACTCACCTACCCTCAGTATTTGGTAATGCTTGTTCTTTGGGAAAAAGATGATCTAACCGTAAAGCAAATTGGTGAACGCCTAGCCTTAGATTCCGGCACACTTACCCCACTGTTAAAGCGTCTTGAGCAAAGCGGCTATGTTATCCGCCAGCGCCGTGCAGAAAATGAACGTGAAGTACGCATCTTACTCACCAGCAGCGGCCGTTCGATTAAAGAACAAGCGAAAGATGTTCCATACCAGATCATGACCACGCTAGATTTACCTGCTCACGATCTAATCCAGTTAAAAGAGCTACTAGATAAACTGCTGAAAAATCAATGCTCTGCCCCGTTTTCAAACGATTGTTCTCCGGAATAAGAAACTAGTTCGCATTTCAAACATCTAAGTGAGATACCAGTAAGGATGATCACTTAGATGCCAAGGAAGTACCTATCACGTTGGTTGTTACCCACCCGGAAATGGTTAATCCATAACCGTTGGCTAAAACCAATTGCCCCTTTAATTACCGCCAGAGCACTGTGGCGACTAGCACCGCATAGCGTCGGTGGGGGGGTGTTTGTTGGTGCTTTTGCTGGCCTTATTCCTGGCCCCTTCCAAGTCATTAGCGCGATTCTATTTGCCCTTATTTTCCGGGTGAATTTACCGGTTTCAGTTGCGTTTACCTTTTACAGCAATCCAATCACGATTGTGCCGCTTTACTTGTTGGCGCTAAAAATTGGTACCACGTTTTTACCTTCTTCTTTATCTACTGTGCCAGATTTCCCTGCCCTCACCAATTGGCATATACTGACATGGTGTGAGGAGGTTTTATCTTGGTTTGGGCATTTAGGCTGGCCATTTGTCGTTGGTTTATTGGTGCTAGCCGCCACCATTGGCACCGTAGGTTACTTCTTAGTACAACTCATTTGGCGGGTAGATGTCAGCAGAAGGCTAAAGAAAAGACGTAACCGCCAAACAGAAGAACTACAGGTTCGTGAAGAATTTTAATTTCCAAACTGTGAGAGGTAAAACAGATGCTTTGTCCAAACTGCAAAGACACAAAGTTAGTGATGGCGGATCGCCAAGGAATAGAAATTGACTACTGCCCAGATTGCAGAGGCGTCTGGTTAGATAGAGGTGAACTAGATAAGATTATTGAACGAAGTGTTGGTCAAACAAATAATCAGGGATTTGGCCATTCTTCTTCAACCGCCTCACCAGTACCAAACCGCCAACCAGAACCAGTAAGGCATACGGAATCTCACCACTACAAAAAAGATGATCATCATCAATATGGCCAGCAGCAAGGCTATAAAAAGAAAAAAGAAGGTTTCTGGGGGGAGATTTTCGACTTTGACTGAAAACTAACCGCTAAAACAACAAAACCCCATATCGCTAAGTGTTAAAGCGATATGGGGTTTCTCACATATAACTAGTTAATTCACACCACCAAAGCGATAGACATCCATCGCTAGCGTACCGAGCATCGTCCCATCAAATAGTCGATCCACCTGTTCGCCATCCCCTGCCCCCATCGTCACATACAAAGGCATAAAGTGATCATCATGCGGATGTGCATAATGTGCATGCGGCGCATTCGCACGGTACTGCAACATCGCATCTGTTTGGCCAGCTAACAACTGATCAGATACCCAACTTTGGAACTCGGTCGCCCATGCTTCGCTAAAGTTATCGTCATGATCACGGTGCCAGTGAATATCACCCAAGTTATGCGTAATGCTGCCGGAAGCCAAAATTAACACGCCCTCTTCACGGAGCGGTGCTAATAATTTACCAAGACGATAATGGTAAGCAGGGTCTTGTCTTGGTTGAATCGACAATTGCGCCACCGGTATTTCACCCATTGGGTACATTTCTTGTAAAGGTACCCAAGCACCATGATCTAAACCACGATCGGGGTGAATCGCCACCGGCCAATTGGCAGACTGAAGTAAATCCGCCACTCGTTCCGCCAACCACGGCGCACCAACAGTTGGGTATTGCACTTCAAACAGGGCGCGGGGAAAGCCACCAAAGTCATGAATTGTTTCTGGTTTTTCTGCCGCACTCACCACAGGGGCTACCGTCGTCCAATGGGCAGAGATCATTAAAATGGCTTTTGGTGTTTCAATTTCTTCTGTAATTTTTGCCCAAGCATCACCAAATCTTCCAGCGCCTAATGCCAACATTGGTGAACCATGAGAAATAAAGTAGACAGGTAAACGGTTAGACATGGTGTACTCGCTTTTCTGTTATTGGATCGGTGGCGAAGCATATCTTCACCACCGATTTAACTATTCAATTATTTCGCTTTACGAGTCGTTGGTTTTAGCGCAAACGCACCATCGCCAATCAGTAATTGCACAAGTGCGGCAGCCACCAAGAAAACAGGGTATTCCCAACCACCATTTGCATTAGTAAAAGACCAACCATTACCCAAGTGAACCGTGGTTGCACCAATTAGCAGCGGAATCAAAGCGCCAGCCACCAAGCGAGGGTAAACACCCACAATCAGTAAAAGACCACCACCTAATTCTGCAAAAGCGGTTGGGTAAGCCAACCAGCCAGGAAAACCGACTGATGCAAAAAATTGTGCGGTACCTGGTAACGTAAACACCATTATTTTAAGCAAGGCGTGTGCAATAAACATCGTACCAAGGGCTAGTCTTAAAACAAAAGCGGCATAAGGAGCGGTGCGAGTATCAATCATTTTCAATTCCTTTCAGTCATTCATGTTAGGTCTGAAGCATTTCTTCTCTTCAGCGGTATGGACGAAGTATGATTGTTTTGATTATGATGATAAATATGGAAACAATTAATTATTTACCCCGAATTTCGGGATAATAGAGGCAAATATGGATGTGCTATTAGGTATGCGGGTATACGTCCGGGTGGTTGAAGCAGGTAGCTTTGCCAAAGCATCCGAACAGCTAGACATTTCGACGACAACCACCTCTAGAATCATTGGCGATTTAGAAGAACACCTGGGCACTCGCCTACTACAGCGCACAACCCGCAAAATCAACCTCACTGAATCTGGCCGAGCCTACCTAGAGCGGTGTTACCAGATAATTCAGGATATTGATGAAGCAGAATGCGCTGCGCGTATAGAAACACAACAGCTATCTGGCCTATTGCGCCTTAATGCGCCGGTTACTTTTGGGGTAAATCACCTCTCTCATCTGCTTGGCCAATTTCAAACACAGCACCCAGATTTACAATTAGAAGTGCAGCTATCCGATAGAACGATCGACCTAATCGAAGAAGGCTGTGATCTTGCTATTCGAATCACAAGACAACTCGCACCCAATCTAATTGCAAGAAAATTAGCCAATATTCAGATGATTACCTGTGCATCTGCCGCTTATTTAGCTAAATACGGAACCCCCAAACATCCAAATGAACTAGCGAATCACGCCTGCCTCATTTATACCAACAGTGATCAATCCGACGTTTGGCACTATTTAGAAGATAAGCACCCGATTAAAGTCAAAGTAAAAGGCCCATTCCAAGCCAATAATGGCGACCTACTTCGCCAAGCCGCCATTCGTGGGGAAGGCATTATCATGGAGCCTACTTTTTCAGTTGGAAATGCGCTAAAAAATGGAGAGTTAACGCCCATTTTGCTAGATTATCCAATCGAAGGCTTTCAGTTATACGCGGTATACACCAGTAGAAGACACTTACCCGCCAAAGCAAGGGCATTGGTCGAATATCTCCACCAATCTCTAGGAGCAACCCCACCTTGGGATCAATGGATGTGGAATAACGCACAATCATCATAAAAGGCAACAGCATGGACTATTTTGCACCAGCATTTAACCAGCAACTACTCTATAAAATCATGACGACTGCAATCACTCCTCGCCCAATCGCTTGGGTGAGTACGATTAGCCCAAACGGAAAAACCAATCTCGCACCATTTTCTTTTTTTACCGTTGCCAGCGTCAACCCACCCATTTTGAGCGTCATACAAGTCAACCCAAGAGATAAAAAAGAGAAAGATACGCTTATCAATCTAAGAGCCACCAAAGAGTGTGTCGTCAATATTGTGACCGAAGCATCAGTTGAAATCATGAACCAGACTTGTGCAGACTACCCGTATGAAGTCAGCGAAATTGATGAATTAAAGATTGAAACCATCGAAAGCCAAACCGTAAAAGCATCAAGCCTCTTCGCCTCACCGGTTAGATTCGAATGCAGGTTAAAAGAAGTATTAGAATTTGGCCAAGAACCAGGCGCAGGGAAAATGATGCTGCTAGAAGTCATCCATATCAGCACCTCGCAAACTCAATCTGATGATCCGCTACTAACAGGGCCGCAGCAACGTACCGTCGGAAAGTTGGCTGGAGATGATTACTGTTATACAAATGAAACGTTCTCGCTTTCACGGCCGATATTGTGAGTGAGTAACCACAATTTACTTTAATAGGGATAAAATCAAGAGCATTGACCGCCTGACAGCATATATGGAATTATCCATTTGTAGTTGCTAACTTTCTGTCCAAAAATTCTACTTTCACGAAATTGAACGTTTTTTCGTCTTTTTATAACAACATGATCATATGGCACTTATCAATTTCCTTTTGGACTCAAAATTTGAAGGTAAGTTAATTCTAGCGCTTCAACGCGCAGTACATTCAGAATTCACGGAAAGTGACTGGATTGAGATTGGCTACCAAACAGGAGAACATGAGTATATTCAGTCACACAATCGACTTCTAAGAAGTTTGCACTTCGGGGATGAAGATTACGGCGCAAGTATTTTCCAAGTCCTCAAGTATTTGTCTATGCATAACCCTGATGCTATTCAGGTAATTATTGACAACACAAAGGTTAACAGAATACTTCAACGAGATGCTCCAGACTTGCTTTTTGAGCTAGGTGCGAATGTTGATCATGTCCCAACAGTTCTTACTAAATCCCTTTTGGCTACTGAAGTTGTGGAGCGAGCACTAGCAGATGCGGACAGTCTTTTAAAAACTAGTGGGCCAATTAGCTGTGTTGATCGGCTACACACCGCATTACATGGTTACATACGGGCACTGTGTACTGAAGCAGGTATCCCTGACTTAGAAGGTGCCTCAATTACGACGTTGTTTAAAAAACTTCGCTCATCACATCTGTCTTTTCAGCACTTAGGTACCAGAGACAATGAGATAGTTCGAATTTTAAATGGTTTTGGGACTGTCATTGATGCTATCAATACAATAAGAAATAATGCCACGGTTGCTCACCCAAACGACTCATTGCTCAGCGAGGCAGAGGCAACATTAGCGATAAATGTCATTCGTACTCTCTTCCATTACATCAGTGCTAAAGTGGATCAATAAGCAAAGGGCAAGTGAAAATTACATTTGATGAATACCAAAACTAATGGGATTCATGTGAAAAAAACAGTTTCTGTTGGATGTAATAAACACTGCCTATTAAAGGAAATACACTTTCCAATAATTCTCCATTCACTATTCGCTTAAAAAACCATCGATTTTACTAACGTAAGCTCCCCTATTTTCCGAACGGGGACGATAAACGTTTCACGCTTTTCCTTTAGTGTATTTTCATAAGTAATAATGGTAATGGTGGTCGTAATCATTGGTTTTTGGCGGGTAGATTCATTAAAGTGATAACCGCCATTGCCAAAATTTCCCCAGTAATTGATATACACATGATAAGCACCATGCTTCGCTGCCGTCACAGAGAACATTTCAGGTCCAGCACCATCGACGCTATCCACGTCCAAACCGCCACCACCATCTAATACTGGATTTGCAAAAAAGGCGTGTTGCCCATCAGGGGTAATGACATGCATATCTAATTCGGCTTGGCTGTCATCCCAAGCGGTAATTATTCGAATGTCTGCGTTTTGTTTATTTGGATTCGCCTCATAAAACTGCACACGCTTACTACCCTGTGCATCTCTTACTTCAATGCTATTAGAACCTTTACCAAATGCATATGGGCGGGCGTAGTAACCTTCTTTATCTGAATACAGCACCATAGGGTTACCATTTACAATTAGCTTGCCGGGCTGACGATTTTTTCCTGCGCTACGAAGCCGTCCTTGGATCATGGTGCGTTCTGATTGAATACCACGGTAAATAGGGGAATACGGATAGGCGGCTTTTTCGGTATTCGTACCATCTGTTAAACCCGAATGGTTCCATCCATTTGTTGGCGTCTCAATCACCAACGCATGCACACTAGTTGCCGCTAGTAGCATCCATAAGAAAGCCATTCTACCGATCTTAACTTGCATATTCATTACTCACACCCATTCAATTTAAATGACATTATCATTGATAAAATTTAAGGACTGCAAGTAATTTTTTGTGGGCATTCATTTTTCTATAGCGTATGAAAACGGAGCGTTATAATACGCGTATCATTTAAGATCTCTGTATCCATGACTTATATAGGCCGCTTTGCCCCCTCTCCTACTGGTCCACTTCACTTTGGTTCGCTCTTTACTGCCATTGCTAGCTATTTAGATGCAAAGGCGAATCTGGGCAAATGGCTTCTCCGCATTGAAGATATTGATACTCCCCGCGTCATGCCTGGAGCAACTAATCAGATTTTAAGCATCTTAGACGCATATGGTTTGCATTGGGATGGAGAGGTCGTCTACCAGCACCAGCAGACGGCTTATTACCAACAATTGTTATCCCAATTAAAAGACAAACATCGTGCCTATGGCTGCCAATGCTCAAGAAAAGAGATTGCAGAAATCGCGCATGCAGGGGTAGAAGGACCAGTCTATCCAGGAACATGCCGGCAACAAACCGTCAGCCAAGTGCGAGCATGGCGTTTCGCTATGGAAGGAGCAGAGATCTCTTTTGAAGATCAAATTCAAGGCACACAACATTACGATATTGCAAAGTCACTAGGGGATTTTGTTTTATTTAGAGCAGATGGTTTGGTCGCTTATCAACTCGCTGTTGTCGCGGATGATCATCAAGCAGGGGTGACGCATATTGTTCGGGGAATAGATCTTATCCATTCCACCCCAAGGCAAATGCAATTACAAACTGCCTTGGGCTTTACAACGCCAATGTATAGCCACCTTCCTATTATCGTCTCTTCTAGTGGGCAAAAGCTCAGCAAGCAAAACCTTGCCACACCAGTTACCGATGAAAATCCACTGATAACATGGCATCAAGTTTTAGACTTGCTGAATCAAGCACCACCTGCAATCAGCGAGTTTGATTCACTCAGTTCACTAATTGATTGGGCGATTAGCCATTGGAACATAGAGAAAATCCCTAAAGCGGGAGAGATTATTGAAAGGCGTTAACCAAGTTAGCTAACATCAACGCCTTCTTGAGTAAGTAGATCCGCAATATTAGTTGATGGTGAACCCAGAACGCATTAATAGGTTTTCTGTCGCCGCAATAAATGCAGGGCGCCAACGCTCTATCTCTGCCAACTGAACCGACATTTCAGACCAGCTAGCATCTTCACGCTTTGCCAGCATATCTAAAGCTAAACATGCTTGAAACGGTTGATGTGCTGTTAGTGTTCCGACCGATCCTTTTAAAGTATGCGCAATTCGTTGAACGGCGATACGATCTTTTGCCGCAAAAGCACCATGCAATTTTGCGCAAGAATCCGGTAACTGATGAATCAACAAAGTAGCAGCGGCAGCAACGGTTTTCACACTCAAACCAAGCGTAGATAATTGCTGCAAGATCGCCTCTTCAATTGCAGCTAAATCACCCGGATGTTTAGGCACACGCTCTTCATTTGGGATAAGCGTTTCAGTTTCTTTTTTCGCTGCTTCAGCAGGGCCAAACCACTGCTGCACCATTCCCTTGCTAACTGGTTTAACATAGAAATCATTCATGCCGGCTTCTAGGCAGTCTTTTCGATTTTCTGGGCTACCATAAGCAGTTAATGCAACAATTTTGCTTGGTGTAGCACCTGTTCGTATTTCATTTGCTCGTATCAGCCGACATGCATCTAAGCCATCCATGACTGGCATGTGACAATCCATCACAATCAGGTCAAATTGGGATTGTTCAGCCTTTTCAACTGCCTCAACGCCATTCACTGCTACTTCAACATCATCCGCGTATTGTTTTAACAGAAACAGCAATACCTGACGATTCGTCGCGTTATCATCCACAATGAGGACTTTGTGTTTCACTTCAGACATCTGGCCATTCTCTGCGTAAGTCATCCAATACGAAGCGTCTTTTTAATACTTCATCAACGTACTGGCAATGTATTTATTTCATCTAAACGAGCATTGACGTGCTAATCACAGATTAGTCAGACACTATGCTGATTTATTTCAGTATTTTCTTCAAAGCTATTGTAAACCACTCTGCTTTAAAAGTTGATAACGTAATGACTGCCGGTTCAGTTTACATTAATCAAAAAAGTAATCTAATGCTTGTTCAATTCTAGATACAGCATGGATAGTTAGTCCATCAATCGGTTGCTTTGGCGCATTTGCAGCAGGAACAATCGCGACATGAAAACCTAGTTTAGCCGCTTCTTTTAAACGCTCCTGCCCTCTTTGCACGGGTCGTATCTCACCAGCTAGCCCCACTTCACCAAACACAACCAGTTTTTCTTTTAATGGTCGGTTTTTAAAAGAAGAAATAATTGCAGCTAAAATAGCTAAATCTGCGGCTGGCTCAGATATTTTGACGCCACCGACGGCATTTAGAAAAATATCCTGATCAAAAAGCCCCAAACCACCAAAACGATGCAAGACAGCTAATAGCATGGCCAAGCGATTTTGCTCCATCCCATTTGCTAGGCGTTTTGGGTTAAACCCGTGTGCGTCTTCCACTAAAGACTGCACTTCGACTAATAATGGTCTGGTTCCTTCTTGGGTGACTAAGACGCAACTACCAGCAACCGGTGATTCATGGCCAGATAAAAATAAGGCAGATGGGTTGCTTACCCCTCGTAGGCCTTTTTCTGTCATGGCAAAGACGCCTAGTTCATTCACCGCACCAAAACGGTTTTTAAAGGCACGAATCAATCTAAAACTAGAATGCGTATCCCCTTCAAAATATAGCACCGTATCCACAATATGCTCTAACACACGCGGACCAGCCAATGAACCTTCTTTGGTTACATGCCCTACTAAAATAATAGTCGTACCGCTTTGCTTTGCAAATCGGGTTAATTGCGCAGAACACTCTCTTACTTGTCCGACACTTCCCGGAGCAGAACCTAATGCTTCGGAATAAATGGTTTGGATAGAATCAATCACCGCTAATTGTGGACGATGTTTTTCAAGCGTCGCGAGGATCTTTTCTAGTTGAATTTCAGCTAATAGCTGCACTCCCTTAGATTGCACATTCAGACGTTTGGCTCTTAATGCAATTTGTTCTGCCGACTCTTCACCAGATACATATATCACCTGCATCCGATCCGTCACGGAGCATAGGGTTTGCAGCAGCAAGGTAGATTTACCAATCCCCGGATCACCACCAATTAAGATCACCGCCCCATCGACCAAACCACCACCTAAAACACGATCAAATTCGCCTAATCCGGTTGGGTGCCTAGGGATATCTAGCGCTTCAACAGACTCTAACGATTGTAGTTCGCTGGTATTAGCTAATGATTTAAAACGTGTAGGGCCAGTATCCACCACAGTTTCTTGTAATGTATTCCAAGCTTGGCAATGAGGACATTGTCCTTGCCACTTTGGCAAGGTGCCGCCACATTCAGTACATACATAGATGGATTTAGTTTTGGCCATTATTTTCCGAACGCTGGATACAAGAATTTACAAATGAAAGAAGTTTGCAACAGGAAAGGTTGTCATTTATCCGCAGTTTCATGCGTTTATCATGTTAAGCTAACTTAATCATTCTAATCTGATTTGAGGGTGAAAATGCTATCACATCAAAGATTCAGAACTAAGCAAAAAACACAGTTATTGATTGGTTTTTTCCTGACCTTTAAGTCAATTTGTGTATTTGCCGCACCACTTGGATTTGAAGACGCCAAGCACCTGTTATCTAGAACAGGATTTGGCAGCCCCACCTATGCTGAAATCCAATCAATCGCAAAATTAGAGAAAGAAACGGCAGTTGATACGCTTCTTAATGCGAATCAAGCAGATAATTTTCCGCCGCCCTCCTCCGATGTACTGGCATTTGTTTCAAAAAGTGACATCAAAGATCTCTCCGAACAAGACAAACGTGCACTAGCTGCCAAAGTTAGAGGAAATGCCCGATCATTACAGGCTTGGTGGATGGAGAGAATGATCGAGACGCCAAACCCTCTCACAGAAAACATGACCCTATTTTGGCATGGCCACTTTACTTCTGGCGTTGATAAGGTAAAAGAACCTCGTTTAATGTATGCACAAAATGAGTTGCTTCGAAAAGCATCGTTAGGCAATTTTGCAGCGCTACTACATGCCATCGCCAAAGACCCTGCCATGCTGGAATATTTAGATGGCGCGCGCAGCAAAAAGAATAAGCCAAATGAGAACTTTGCCCGTGAGCTATTAGAGCTATACACCATGGGAGAAGGTCATTACACGGAATCCGATATCCAAAACCTAGCAAAAGCCTTTACTGGCTGGACGATTGACCGTGAAACCGGTGAGTTTGTTGAAAACCCCAAACAAATGAATCGTGATGAGAAAACGATTTTTGGGCAACAAGGAAATTGGAGTGGAGATGAGGCAATTGATCTCATTTTATCTAAACCAGAAACCGCTAGTTGGATTACCTCTCGTCTGTGGCAACACTTCATTTCAACGAAACTAGATGATAAAACCAGAAACCAGTTAGCCAAATCATTTGCAAGCAATTACGAAATTAAACCCTTGGTTCGTTCCATTTTGTTATCCCCTGCGTTCTGGGCAAAAGATAATCGAGGCACGCAGATTAAATCCCCTATTGATTTAGCGGTAAGCACCATTCGGCTTTGCCCACCAGAATCAGTGAACTATGAGCAGTTAGTGAATACAACGGCCAGTTGGGGCGAAAAATTAATGGAGCCGCCAAATGTCAAAGGTTGGCCCGGCGGTAACACTTGGATAAATAGTAATACCCTCACCTTGCGTAACCAATGGCTGCAAACCTATGCCGCAGGTAAAAAAGATAAAACTCACAGCAAAGTATCGGTGAAAAGTTGTCTCAATCTTTTACCTAAAGATTTGCCCCTAACGACAGCGTATTTATCTCTCGCAGAAAGCAGCAATCAGCCGGTGATAACCAACTTTGCAGATCTATTTAGTCAACCCGCTTTTCAACTGAAATAAGGAGTAGAAAATGGACAGAAGACATTTTCTTCAACTAAGTAGTGCATTAGCAATTTCAGCGGGTTCGATGGGGCTGCCTGCGTTTGCGAAAGCCGCCCCGAAAAAGTCTTTATTCTTGCTGATTGAACTCAAAGGCGGGAATGATGGTTTAAACACCCTCGTCCCCTACAAAGATCCCCTGTATTTTTCAGCCAGACCAACAATCAGCTTATCCGCAGATACGCTGTTACCCGTATCAGATAGTCTAGCGTTACACCATTCCCTTTCTGCTCTTCTACCGCAGTGGGACACCAAACAACTCGCCCTATTACAAGGAGTGGGGTATCCAGCGCCAAATTTCTCTCATTTTAGGTCTATCGATATTTGGGACACGGCATCCAATAGTAATCAATATTTGCAAGAAGGATGGTTAAGTCGATTTGTTCAAACCAACGGGAAACAATTTAACCAAATTGCAGATGGCTTAATTTTTGGCACGGACACCTTAGGACCATTTGCCGGAAAATCTAACGCCTTGGTGATTTCCAAAAACCTTAAGTTAGAAACCTTAGATGAACAACCAACAATGATACAACCGGCGTCATCTTCGAAAAATGATGCCTTAGCACATCTTAATGCCGTCAGTGCCGAGTTAAACCAAGCAAAATATGGTTTGCGTAAACAAGACGTCGCCACCAACTTCCCGAACTCAACCTTTGGTAATGATTTGAAATTACTTGCAAGCTATTTAGCAGGTGGCAGTGAAATCAATATTGCAAGGGTCTCTCTTAGCGGTTTTGATACACACACCAATCAACTCAGCCGACAAAAGCGACTCTTACAAGAGTTTGCCGAAGGGATTACAGCATTTAGCGAAGAGATGAAACAACAGAATAGATGGGATGACACGCTCATCCTTACCTACGCGGAATTTGGCCGCAGGGTCAAAGAAAACCAAAGCGGCGGTACCGATCATGGCACAGCAAACGTACATTTTGCTTTAGGTGGCCGAGTAAAAGGTGGTTTCTATGGCAATACACCTTCGTTAGCCCAACTCGACAACGGAAATCTCGTCGCTAATATCGATTTTAGACAAATTTACGCCACGGTGTTATCGCAATGGTGGCAAACCTCACCAACCAAGGTGCTAGGAAAACCGTTCGAGAACATCCCTTTTATTCTCTCTTAGCCACCTAAATTTCTACCTAACGCATAGAGAAGATTCAGACAGCTTCAAGTATAATGTTGCCTATGAAAATACTAGCCATTGATACTTCTACCGAGCAACTATCACTAGCCTTATGGCTAGATGGAAACATTGTAGAAAGAACCGAACCACCTGGTGAACAACACTCATCGCTTATCTTGCCAATGATTCAAGAATTAATGGCAAGTGCTGCGGTCGATCCAGCCGAGTTAGATGGCGTGGCATATCCAGTTGGTCCTGGTGCTTTTACAGGGTTACGCGTTGGATGTGGGATTGCTCAAGGCTTAGGTTTTGCGCTCAATATCCCCTTACTTGGTATTTCAACTTTGAAAGCAATGGCCGCAGCAGTTGAAACCGATGGCGAAATTCTAGTCTGCCTAGATGCCAGAATGGGACAAGTCTATACCGGCTTGTACCAGCTAGAAAATGCTACGCTCTCAAATCTAGAAGCCGATAGACTAGCCAATCCAGAAGAGATTTCCCCACCGAAAGCCGGGGTGCACTTAGTTGGAAATGGCTTTTTTGCCTACCAAGACAAATTTCAGCCGCAGCTACTGTCAACATCGACACTGATTCAAACACATCAGTTACCGCATGCACGCGCATTTGCCAAAATCGCTGCAAAAGACCTTGAAGCAGGGCTTGTAACAGATGCAAAAGAATCTGGTTTGGTTTACTTGCGTGACAAAGTCGCACTTACTACCAAAGAACGTGAAGCAAAATGACAGCACCAGCAGTTGCTTTGCCACTCACACCAAAATGGTTAGACGCGCTAATCGAATTAGATGCAGCAGCTGGTGATTGGCCGTGGCTAAGAACCCAGTACGAAGGTTCATTTGAACACCATGATCTGGTTCTCGGCTGGGTTGAGCACGAGCAATTAATTGCTTTAGCGGTTTTTCAAATTGTTTTAGATGAAGCTAGCTTGTTAAACTTTGCCGTTGCAGCAGAGTATCAATCGCAAGGCTATGGAAAACAGTGGTTTACCGCCATCTTGAAAGCCATTGAAAACAAACGCTGCTCGAAAGTTTTTTTAGAACTTAGAGAAAGTAATATTCGCGCGAAAAAACTCTACGAGCGAATGGGCTTTCAAACAGATGGTATTAGAAAAAATTACTACCCCTCTCACAATGGAAGAGAAGCAGCTATCTGTATGTCGTTAGCCATAGAAAGCCATGATTAATGCAAGTGTTTGATGAACAGTTTCTAAAAGCGATGGGGCTTTGGCCACTTTGGATTCCCAAAGAGACGCCAGCCCCAGCGACAGATATTGATCAAAGCATTCCACTTTCAAGCAACGTAACAGCGGTTGTGCACACCTCATCTGAAGAGCGTACAAACACACATCCTCCAGACCATGAGCACTCGTACACACCACCAGCGTTTACATCCAATACGAAAGCAGCGCCATCCGCTACTGCAAAAGCTGGGCTTGCTGCCGCCTTAGCGGCGGCAAGAGGGGGCAGTAAACCTAGTAACACCCCAGCACCTAATACGCCTAAGGCTCCTGTTACGCCAATCTCAGAAACACCAACCCTACAACCGGCGGAAGATTTACAAAACTTAACCGTCAGTAACAAACCTGAAACAGACAATTGGGACAAACTGTATCAGGATATTAGGGCTTGCCGCGCCTGTTCCTTATGCGAGTCTAGAACGCAAACGGTTCCTGGCGTCGGAGATGAAACGGCAGACTGGTTATTTATTGGCGAAGCACCAGGGGCAGAGGAAGACAAACAAGGCGAACCGTTTGTTGGTACTGCAGGTAAATTACTAGACAATATGCTGCTTGCCACAGGCTTAAGACGTGGCGAGCAAGTATATATTGCAAATGTCTTGAAATGCCGTCCACCAAACAATAGAGACCCGCTGCCAGAAGAAGTAAATGCTTGTCGTCCATTTTTAAAACGCCAAATTGATCTCATTGCACCTAAACAAATAGTGGCATTAGGAAAATTTGCAGCAAACACCTTGTTAGCTCAAGAAACAACCTTAAGTAGTCTTAGAGGTAAAGTTCACGAATCTCATGGCATTCCAGTCATCGTGACTTACCACCCTGCCTACCTATTACGAAATCTGCCAGACAAAGCAAAAGCATGGGAAGACCTATGCCTAGCGAAAAACACAATAAACCAACCGCGCTAACCGCCCTTTTCACATGGTGGTTTGCGCAGGAAGCAAGTTCTCATGCTAACCAAACTATTTAAGCTATACCCAGGTTTCTTAAACTTCTGGTCTGCCCAAATTTTATCGACGGTCGCCAGACAAATGGTGGTGGTTGCCATGGGATGGCAGATCTATGACCTCACCCACAGCGCAATGAGCCTAGGTTTAATGGGGTTGGCTCAGTTTCTGCCGCAATTAACATTCACATTACCAGCCGGTGTGTGTGCAGATCGCTTTAATCGCCAACGCATCACTTACACCTGTCAATTCATCGAAGCCATTGGGGTGGGGTTTATTGCTTACGGATCATACAACGGGACATTAACAGAAGGCTGGCTTTACGCCATGGCTTGCCTTTTAGGTACAGCCAGAGCATTTGAATTTCCTGCGACCCAATCCATCTTACCGAACCTAGTCAAACCAGATCATTATGCGCAAGCCATGGCACTTGGTAGTGCTGGTCGCGAAGTAGCCGTCATTGGCGGCCCAGCGCTTGGTGGTTTTTTATACGCAGTGGGTGCAGATTGGGTATACGGTATTAGTGCGACCTGTTATTTAGTCGCCTCATTATCCATTATGCAAATTAAAGGGCTGACACAAGCAGTTGCTCAAAGTCGCAAAGTCACCATGGAAGTGCTACTAGGCGGCATCGCCTTTATTAAGAAAAGACCGGTGATTTTAGGAGCAATTTCTTTAGATTTATTCTCTGTTCTTTTGGGCGGCGCCACAGCGCTACTCCCTATTTTTGCGAAAGATATTCTGCATACTGGCCCGTGGGGATTAGGGTTATTACGCTCCGCACCTGCTGTCGGCGCTCTAGTAATGTCTCTTTATCTAGCCAAACACCCACTGAAACACCATGTAGGCCTAAAGATGTTTGGTGCAGTTGCGATGTTTGGTATTAGCACCATCTTATTTGGCATTTCTAGTTGGTTTCCGCTTTCCTATGTAGCCCTTGTACTACTAGGCGCATCAGACATGGTCAGCGTTGTGGTTCGTACTACTTTAGTTCAACTAGAAACCCCAGATGAAATGCGCGGACGGGTAAGTGCGGTGAATGCTATCTTTATTGGCACATCAAATGAACTAGGCGAGTTCGAGTCTGGGCTTACTGCGCATTGGTTTGGCCCAGTTGCCGCAGTGGTTATTGGCGGTATCGGTACGCTGATTGTGGTCGCAAGTTGGATGAAACTCTTCCCTGCGCTAAGAGATAGGCAGGAATTAAAAGAATAAAGTATGTACAGTTTAGCTTTCTAAGGGCTCTTGTACGGGAGGTATGGTTTCTTGGTCTAAACGGAAATCATCTCTCCCTGCGACTAGCTTCAATCTAGATGGCCGCTTATGCTTAGCAAGTTGACGCTGCACAACGCCGGTTAAACGCATGCTGTACACTTTTTTCGTTGCTTCAATAAAATAAACCGCACCTAAACCAGACCACCATTTTCCGCCTGCAGCTTCCATAAAATGAAACCGAGTTTGCCATTTCGGTTGTGCGCAAGGAGGAATATACCCCCCCGTTTCACTGCTTCGTATCTTGAAATTTAATAGCAACAACCAGTCTTTCACCCTAGGTAAACTAATAAAATTTCCCGACCAAGGCATGGCATCTCGTCCAATAAAACGACGGCCACCCCACAAACTAGCAGGGTTAAAACCAGAAATTAGTATTCTTCCTTCAGGGATTAGCACTCGCTGGGCTTCACGTAATACTTGGTGAGGATCTGTCGTAAAATCTAAGAGATGAGGTAACACGAGCACATCCACACTATTGGTGGCAAATGGCATGTTTAACGGGTCGGCGACAATATGAACGGTAGGGCCTTGTCCAGCCAAAATCCGTTGACGAATTTTACAACTTGCGAGTAGATTGACTTCTGACGAACCAAATTGAATAGCAGTAAAGCCAAATTGGTTTTCCAGTGTTTTGAAAAACCAGCGGCTTTCCATTTGCAAAATGTACTGCCCTAATGGACTAACCAACCACTCCGCCCATTTATCAGCATCAAATGAGCGATTTCTTGACCAATCACTATTAGACCACTTTGCCATGCTTACACTCGTTTCTCTTCGTGCATTTGATGATAATTATATCTGGGTCTTACAAAATGGCACAGACGCCATTGTCGTTGATCCCGGTGATGCAAAACCAGTCGCTAAATACTTAACCGCAAATCAGTTGAATTTACAAGCCATCTTCTGCACCCATCATCACGGAGATCATATTGGCGGTATAGCAGAACTAACAGCGAAATATCCACAATGTGATGTCTACGCGCCACCCACTGCTCGTTTTGACCACCTCAGAACCTGTTCGTTTCAATCAGAGATTATCGTATTAGGTAAAAGTTTTGAAGTAATGTCGGTCCCCGGTCACACGATCGATCATATCGCCTTTTATGGTGAACCTTGGTTATTTTGCGGAGATACGCTGTTTGGAGCGGGATGTGGTCGCTTGTTTGAAGGTAGTCCACTAGAGATGCAAACCAGCCTAGATAAACTAAGTGCATTACCAAACACCACACTTGTTTGCTGTGCGCACGAATACACGTTAAGCAACTTAAAGTTTGCTCAAGCCGTTATGCCATCTAATACGTTTGTGCAAAAGCGTATACTAGCTGATCAAGCACTAAGGGCGACAGACCAACCCACCCTACCATCCACCCTTTTGGTCGAAAAAGAAACCAATCCATTTCTTAACCCAACAGATGAAGAGTTAATTTCACAGGTACAAGGTTGGGTAAAGCAAAACTTCCCTCAAGAAGCGCCATTAGCAAAAGATAGGCTAACGACTTTTACCTTATTGAGGGAATGGAAAAATGTATTTTAAGAAGAGGGATTAGATTGCTTTAATCCACCCAATAAAGCAGAAACGACCATCATATCCTCAGGGAAAGTCACTTTCAGGTTGTTTCTGCTACCACTTACGAGCCTAGGCGAAAGCCCCAATGCCTCAATGGCAGAAGCCTCATCAGTTACTAGTTTTAAGCTTCCTTCATGCGCTTTAGATAGCAATCCCCAACGGAACATCTGCGGCGTTTGAGCTAACCAAAGTACCTCTCTTGGTACCGTTTCTACAATATGAAAATCAGCATTTGCACGTTTTACCGTGTCAGGCACGGGTACCGCTAATATCCCTCCGACACTATCCCCCGATACTTCATTCATCAGCGCAGTTAGCTCTTTTCCACCTAAACAAGGTCTAGCCGCATCATGCACCAAAATCCAAGGGTTTTTCTTTGTAATGTCTACATCTAAAGCCGCTAAGCCATTACGTACGCTTTCCGCACGTGAAGCCCCCCCTACTTTTTCCACTCGCAGCAACGGCAAGTCTGTCCAGGTAAACTGATCAAACCAAGGATCATCCGGCGCAATCACAACGCAAACTTGCGAAATACGAGCATCCTGATGCAACGCCGCAATCGTATGCCAAAGAATCGGCTTTCCATCGACTTCGAGATATTGCTTTGGACGATCAGATAGCATCCGTGCCCCTACTCCAGCCGCCGGCACCAATGCAATATAAACATCACTCACAGACATCAAACCGCCTCTGCTTCTGGAGGATTCAACAAAGAGACCCATAGGCTAGGTGATTTATTCGCCTTTTCCAGATCTGCCAAATATTGTTGATGAAGGCTATCCTCTTCTTCAGACAACTGACGAACACTCGGTCTAGCCGACAATTCTTTATGTTCTGTCGCTAATTGGTTTGAGCCACTATCAGATTCTAAATCCATGACCAAGCTATCTTGGCCTCTGGTCATCTGCAAATAAACTTCTGCTAATAGTTCAGAATCGAGCAACGCGCCGTGAAAGGTACGTCCAGAATTATCTACTCCGAAGTCACGGCAAAGTGCATCTAGATTGTTCCGTTTACCTGGGCGAAGATCTTTCGCCATGACTAGCGTATCTAATACAGATGGGCAAATTTCCTCAATGAGTGGCTTACCAGCTCTCGCTAATTCTGCATTTAAAAATCCCACGTCAAACGGTGCATTGTGAATAACTAATTCAGCCCCCTCGACAAAGGAAATAAACTCATCAGCAATTTCATCAAACTTTGGCTTATCAGCCAAGAAATCGGTTGTAATGCCGTGAACACGAAGCGCACCTTCATCTGATTCGCGCTCTGGATTGATATATAAATGTAAATGTCGCTTCGTCAACCGACGATCAAGCAGCTCTACACAAGCCAATTCAAGGATACGGTGCCCTTGCTTAGGTTCCAGACCGGTTGTTTCCGTATCAAGGATAATTTGGCGCATGAAATTAACTTCCTATCACTACAAAATTATTTAGCTTCTAGCACGCCTAGATTCGCTAATTCATCAGCTCGTTCATTCATTGGATGACCAGCATGTCCTTTCACCCAATGCCAGGTAATATCATGAGGACGAGCCAAGTCATCTAGCTTCATCCAAAGATCTGAATTTTTAACAGGATCTTTAGATGCAGTTTTCCAGCCTCTTGCTTTCCAGCCAGACAACCACTCTGTCATCCCTTTGAGGACATACTGAGAGTCAGTATATATATGTATATTACAATTTCGCTTTAGCAGCTTTAGCGACTCAATAACCGCAGACATTTCCATGCGATTGTTGGTGGTTTCTTTTTCCCCACCCCAGATTTCTTTTTTCTTTTCGCCGTAACACAAAATAGCCCCCCACCCACCAGGACCAGGATTTCCCTTACATGCACCATCTGTATAAATGGTCAAAATGCTATCGGACAAAATAAAGCCTTTTACGTAAAAAACGGTAGCGTACCGAATCTTAAGAATCGGTACCTCATCAATCAATGTAGAAGAATGCAAACAGACTTTTGCATTTTTTCAATAACAGCGTTACTCCTACAAGACCCTATTTTACCGTTTCCTAGCCTATCTGTAACGCTCGGTTTTACTAGCCTTTCTTCTTTAAAAGCCCTAACATGACGCCTCGTGATCTTTTTTAGAAAATAGTGGCTTTTTTCCATGTCAACCAGTTTATTATTTGAGCGTTTGATTACTATAACGCATCAATTTTTAAAAAGTTGGGCCGTCTAAATGGCTAGCAGGACAGAACTGTCGCAGTTCCTTGCTGACATTGAGAAACGTGCATACCGACACGCAAGATTAGCCGTTCAAAATGACGAACATGCATTTGACATCGTACAAGATGCCATGCTGAAATTAGTCGACAAGTATCAAGATAAGCCGATTGAAGAGCTACCGTTGCTTTTCCATCGCATCTTACATAATGTCATTAATGATTATCACCGTCGTCAGAAAGTAAGAAATTTTTGGGTGCTTCCCTTTAGTCTCTTTGCAGGCAAAGAAGACGAAGAGGATGAGTTTGATTTACTTAGCTCAGTCGAAAATGATCAGTCATACGGCAAAGACCCAGCGTTAGCGTTTAATGATCAAGAAACGTTAAAACTAATCGAAGAAGGCTTGGCAAGGCTGCCGCAAAGACAACGTGAAGCATTTCTTTTAAGATATTTAGAAGAAAACGATGTCGCCACGACAGCCAGTATTATGGGATGTTCTGAGGGCAGTGTAAAAACGCACTGCGCACGGGCAAATGCGAGTTTGACCGATTGGCTCAATAAACATGGCATCAAAGGGGTATAACATGCAAAATCAGGAAGAAAAGACGATTCGCCTCGTCAAAGAGGCGCTAGACAAGCAGCCTTCATCACTTTCTGATGCTGCCCAAACGCGTTTACTTGTTGCCAGACAAGCAGCCCTAAAAGCATACCGACCACAAGAAAATCGTACGATTTTCTGGCGTATCAACCATGTTCTTCATTTAGGTGAACACCCAGTTGCCTATTCTGCAAGTGCTTGCATTATTGCAGCGGCCTTGGCATTTGGCTGGTGGTTTAGTACAGCAGAAATGGAAGATCATGTGGATATTGATACCCAATTACTTACTGATGAACTTCCTCCACATGCATATTTAGACGAGCAATTTGCATCATGGCTAAACAGCTCTCAAAATCCGTCCTAATTCTTCTACTTGCAGCCGCGTCTCAAGTAGCCGGAGCGGCAACTGCAGATACGGCAATTACGTGGGACTCTCTATCTGCGCTAGAGAAGCAGGTACTTTCGCCCATTTCGAAAGAATGGAAAACGCTCAGCAGCAAGCAGCAAAAAACGCTTCAAGGTATTGCAGGAAAATATAATCAATTACCAGAGGCTCAAAAAGTCAGACTCCAAAGCAGATTAAAGCAATGGGTAGCGATGACCCCTGCCGAGCGTAACAAAGCGCGTGAGCAGTATGTAAAATTTAAGGCGCTACCGGAAGGCACACAGAAAAATATCAAAACCAAACAAAAAGAAACTGTCGCTTCAAAAGTAGTTGCACCAACAACTGCTTCTGCAGTGAAAAAACCCTAAAAAAATAGCCACTTGAAGTGGCTATTTTTTATTGCATACTTTTCGCTTTCGCTTGAATTTGCCCAACATCCATCCCAAGTCCATAAAGCCCATTCGCCAGCTCTAGTAAAGGAACAAGTCGTTCAATTGCTTGAGGCAAACGATCCAAGACACGATCTGTTTGGTCTGAATTTAACCAATCCAAGATTTGATCAATAGACTGATAGCTTGATTCAACCGACTCACCCACCGCGGATTCAGTCTGTCCGTTCGCGCTCGCCGTAGCAACCTCGGCCGCAGCCTCTACCCAATTACCTCCTTGGTCTTGGGCATATTGTCTGCGCTGGTTCGCCGCACTAATTAGCTCTTCAAAACTTAAATTCGGAAACTGCTCTGTCGAAACGACACCAATACTACAAGACAGTGCGATAGTATCGCCTTTATAACCAATTTTAGCTGCACTGGTTGCTTGGCACATACGATCAGCAGCCACCAAGGCTTGGTTCGTCACAGCGCTAGGTAGTGCCACAATGAATAAGGCACCCGAAACATGCGCAACCAAATCTTCGCCACGCAGTTTACCGGCAAACATTTTGCCAAGTAATTGCAGCACTTTATTGCAAACCGCGTCAGGGTAACGTTGGCTTAATTCATCAAAGCGATCTAAGGCAATAGATAAACAGGACACTGAGGTGTTGTGGCGATTACCAAACGATACAAACTTTTCCCCTTGTTTACGGAGATAATTAATCGTAAACAAGCCAGTAACAGGGTCCGTTGTCGCCTCTTCCGCAATCGCTTTGTTAGCAACCACTAATTTAGATTCAATTTCACGCTTTTCTAAATTCGTTTTTACACGGACCAACAACTCTGCTTGGTCAGTCGATTTAGTAATAAAATCACTAGCACCAATACTGACTGCATGCTGTTTGGCTCCCGGTTCATCATCACCAGAAATAATAATGACGGGCACATGACTAATACGCTGATCATCATACGCACGGATTCGTTGTAGCAAAGCATGCCCATCTAGTTTAGGCATAGATACATCGCTAATAACTAGACGAATACTATCGTCCGCCAGCAAACGCGCCCACCCTGCTTCGCCATCAGCTTCTTCGATTAAGTCGTAAGTATCTGACAGGTGCTTACGTAGAGAAGCCCTTACCATACGGGAATCGTCAACAATCAGAAGTCTAGTTCGTTCTGAAAATAAATTTTCTGTATCACCCAACATGTTGCACTCCGAATCCCTATTAACTAGCGCTCAAGCACCAGCCTATCGTGTCTTTATTACAATGACTAGCTATTCCTTAATAAATCTAGGCAATATGAGGTAAAGCTAAATATTCTTCACTCTGCATTTCTTCTAAGCGACTAATTGTTCTAAAGAATTCATTAGAAAAAGCACCCTCAGTATAGAGCTCTGTTACAGGTACATCGGCAGAAATAAATAGTTTTACGCGTTGGTCATAGCAAACGTCGACAAGCCAAGTAAAACGTCGTGCCTCTGATGACATGGTTGACGTCATTTTTGGCACTGACGCTAAAATTAATGTGTGATGTGCTCGAGCAATCTCAAGATAATCGACTTGCGATCTAGCCGACTTACATAAAGTATCAAAATCAAACCACGCTACACCGTGAGACAATTTAATTGCCTTGATAGTTCTACCTTCAATATGCAGTTCTGGCTTAGCTAATTTACCGGTAACGACAGAATCAAAAATACTTTGTAGCTGAGCAGGCGTCTCTGGAGATTTTGTCGACAAATAGGCAGGAATGCGTGTCAGCGATCTCAAGCGATAATCTTTACCCCCATCTACATTTTTGATTTGTAATTGAGCGTTTAAAAGTGCAATTGTTGGCAAAAAGTCTTCCCGCTTTAATCCATTCGGATACAAATCATCCGGCGGATAGTTTGAGGTCATCACAAACACGACACCACGCTCAAACAAAGCAGCCATCAATCGACCGAGAATCATGGCATCAGCAATATCGCTCACATGAAACTCATCAAAACAAATCACCCTATATTTCTTTGCAATTCGATCAGCAACAGTAATCAGAGGGTCTTTCTCACCTTTTAGTGTTTTTAGTTCATTATGAATATCAAACATAAAATGGTGAAAGTGCAATCTTACCTTCCGCTTATAGGGTAGGCAGGTAAAAAAAGCATCCATCAAAAAGCTTTTTCCACGTCCGACTCCACCCCACATATAAATCCCTTTTGGGACATCAGGGGAAGGCAAGAAAATCGCTAATTTACGGTGTCTTTTTTGCTTAAACAATAAAAGCTGCTGATAGAGTACATCGAGTGATTCTATTGCTGCAGCCTGAGCATCATCAGCTTGAAATCCACGTTGCGTTAGTGTTTGTTCGTACCACGCAGCAGGGGAAAGATTGGTATTTTGCTCTGGTGAAAACGCATGTTGTGACATTTTGCAAAACTTTCTACATCACCATTAAATTAACTAAATGAGTTACTAACGAATAAATAAGGCATGAACAAATAGAAAGACGACCCATGCCATCACAGCGGCTAATAGATCATCCCACATCACACCAAAACCATTTTTCCACTTACGATCAAACCAACTAATTGGCCACGGTTTCGCAATATCAAACAGGCGAAATAAAATCAGCGCGCCAAGTTGGGCCTGCCAAGTTTGAGGAATTAACGCGTAAAAAAGTAAACAAGCAACGATTTCATCCCAGACAATTGCTCCATGATCTACAACCCCTAATGCTTTACCTGCCACTGCACAGAAATAGATGCCAATCACAAAAAAGACAACAGAAAGAATAATGATCTGGATCGGAGAAAAAAAGGCCGCCAGCAATAGATAAAGTGGCCAAGAGAGAATAGAACCAAATGTACCAGGGGCAACCGGCGCCAAGCCGCTGCCAAAGCCAAGGGCAAAAAAATGGGCTGGATTTTCAACTAAGAAAGCAAAAGTGGGCTTACGTTTTATCATTTGAAGCTCAAGGTATTGTCTTAAGTGGAAAAGTGATCAAAAGCTTGAAGCGATTGTTGCAAAGGGGCATCGCCACGCATAAATCTGACAGCCTTCGCCTCTTGCTCAATCATCGACCCTATTCTAGTAATTGCTAACTGGTGTTTTTTCGATAATGCATGAATTGCCAACCGATGAGAAGGGTTTGCAGTAAAGCACAATTCGTAATCATCCCCACCAGCCAAGACCGCCGACTCCCATCCATCAAAGGATTGATATCGCTTTACCACATTAGAAACAGGTACATCACAAGACTGTACCCGTGCCGTCAGGTGCGATGCTTTTGCAATATGCGCCAAATCGCCCGCCAAACCATCAGAGATATCTAGCATCGCACTAGCAATTTCCAGCAATTCGGCACCAAGCGCACATCTTGGTGTTGGATTTTCTAAATAAGAACGCAAATAGTCTATTTCAGCCTTATCAGTAATATTTAAATTACCGAGAAGCTCTTGTAGAGCAAGCGCCGCATTCCCTAGGTTACCTGTCACCCAAATATCATCACCAAGCTTTGCGCCACTTCGCAAAATCGCCTGATGCTTTGGGACCAACCCCATAATCTGAATAGATATTGTCAACGGGCCTGCCGTCGTATCACCACCAATGAGATCTACTTGGTGTTCTTCAGCGATAGAAAATAACCCTTCAGAAAAAGCCGCTAACCAAGCGTCATCAATAGTTGGCAAACTAATGGCGAGTGTAAACCATCGAGGAATAGCACCCATCGCAGCCATATCAGAAAGGTTTACTGCAAGTGATTTTCGACCAAGCAGAAAGGGATCAACATCCGCAAAAAAATGTCGGCCAGAAACCAGCATATCAGCAGAGATGGCGAGTTGATATTCAGAGGGAATAGAGATAAGAGCGGCATCATCACCGACGGCAAGATCTGTAGATCTTGCCGGTCTGGTGAAATAACGTCTGATGGTATCGAACTCAGACATTAAAGACTTTCTGTTTGAAGAACGAGAAATTACGCGCGAGGTGCATTCACTTCGGTTGCACGAAGTTTTGCAGCGAGTTTATCCAACACGCCATTCACATAGCGGTGTCCATCCGTGCCGCCAAATGTTTTGGCTAGTTCAATGGCTTCATTCATGACAACACGGTAAGGCACTTCCGCTGTATGAATAAATTCATACGTTGCGAGTAATAGCACCGCTCTTTCAACCGGGCTAATTTCTTCGTATGGACGATCTAAAAATACAGATACTTCCGTTTTTAGATATTCAATTTCTCTTAAACAGCCATTTAGCAGGTTCTTGAAAAGTGGAATATCACACTTGTTGAAGTCTTCGATTTCGTCACGAAGATTCAACTCAATCTGCAATGCCTCTGCATCTGTTAACTGCCACTGGTATAAACCCTGAACTACTAGTTCACGGCTACGACGGCGGGCACTTTTCTTTTGTCCTTGACTCATGACTTTTAACACTTCCTATTTAGCTATTTTGTAGGACAAAATAACTAAATTATTTTCAACTAATTCTTTTTAATAAGCAGGCCATTTCAACAGCAACTTTTGCTGCGTCAGAACCTTTTTCATGCATACGAACTTCAGCTTGTTCATCATTCTCTGTAGTCAACACTGCATTCGCAATTGGAATACCAGCATCTAGTCCCACACGAGTAATTGCCGAACCTGATTCATTTGAAACCAATTCAAAATGATAGGTTTCGCCACGAATCACTGCGCCTAAGGCAACTAAAGCATCAAACTTTTTCGTTGCAGCCATTTTTTGCAGCACAAGAGGAATCTCTAATGCACCAGCAACCGTTGCCAATGTGACATCCGCTTCATTCACACCAAGGTTTTTCAACTCTTTTAGGCAAGCAGATAGCAACCCTTCACATACAGGCGTATTAAAACGGCTCATCACCACGCCAATTTTTAAACCTGCGCCATTGAATTCAGAAGGAATCTCTACCACACCATTAAAACGGGACATGATTAACAACCTTAAATGACTACAATTGTGAATTTTTCGATTATAGCATGACACCCCATGCCTGTGGGCAGGCATGGGGTGTTACTCTGGATTACTCTTCAGGAGACAGAAAACCAGTAACTTCTAGATCAAAACCCGTCATACTTGCCAAGCGCATTGGTGTCGCCATCACTTTCATTCGTTTGACACCAAGATGAGACAAGATTTGTGCACCAATACCAAATGTTTTTGCATCCCATTTGGCTGGTCTAACATCTTTTTGCGGGAACAAATTCGCCAGCAATTCATCACCCGACTCAGGACGATGCAATAGCAAAATTACGCCTTTGCCTTCTTGCTGCACGCGTTGCATCGCTTTAAAAAGCGCCCAAGAGTGTTTAGATTGGCCGATATCAAGTAAGTCAATCACAGAGATTGGCTCATGAACGCGAACAAGCACATCATCTTCAGGAGAGATATCTCCTTTAACTAGCGACAATTGCACTAGTCCAGACAAGGTATCTTTAAAAGCGACCAAACGGAAATCACCAGCTGGCGTAGTAATCTCACGATCAGCAATTTTTTCTACCAAGCTTTCTGTCTGATGGCGATAATGAATTAAATCGGCAATCGTACCAATTTTTAAATTATGTTCTTTGGCAAACTCGATTAACTCTGGCAAACGCGCCATCGTACCGTCGTCATTCATGATTTCACAAATAACCGATGCAGGCTCTAAACCTGCCAAGCGAGCCAAATCACAACCAGCCTCTGTATGACCAGCACGCACTAACACGCCACCCTTCTGGGCACGTAGAGGAAATACATGGCCAGGCTGCACAATATCTGTCGCTTTTGCATTTCTGGCTACTGCTGTACGAATCGTATGTGAACGATCTGCCGCAGAGATACCCGTGGTTACACCCTCGGCTGCTTCAATTGAAACCGTAAACGCCGTTCCGTATTGAGTGCCATTTCTAGCTGCCATCATCGACAATTGCAATTGATCAACGCGTTCTTCAGTAAGCGTCAAGCAGATAAGTCCACGCCCGTATTTGGCCATAAAGTTAATGGCTTCAGGGGTAACAAATTCAGCAGCCATTACCAAATCGCCCTCATTCTCACGATCTTCTTCGTCCACCAAGACGACCATGCGGCCAGCACGAATTTCTTGAATGATCTCTTGCACCGATGCGATTGAATACACGGAATATCCTTTTAAGCTAATTTGCCTATTGGTTTTTGTTGTTTCTTCTCTATTGAGAAACAGCTCACCACATTATCTACAATCATTTATATATGAGGGCGTTTTCTCGATCAACAATAGCAGAAGATCGACTTTTACATCGATCTTCCCATTTCGCTTTAGTTTTGTATTAGAAAAGGCTACCTAAAGATTGGCCACGTTTTAAAAATGGCTTCCCTTTTCTGGCTCGCTTACCTACAAATTCGACAAAACGATCACCTTCAAGAACAACCTCTTCAGTTCGTCCCGTTCTTAGCGTAATGTGGCTCACAAATTTAGTGCCGTCACACCAGACCATTGATGCTAATGGGTCGTCTTTATCCAAGCCCATTAAAATCACGCCCTTACCTTTTGGCAATTGCTTAATTTCGGATGCTTGAACCAGCAATAATTTTCCCGCATCAGACAAGAATGCTGCGTAGCTGGTTTCAATCGCGCTAGTGACTAACACAGGAGCAAGCGGTTTCTCGGTTTCTTCTAACGTCATAAAGACTTTACCGGCGCGTTGTCTTGTCATCATGTCAGACAATTTACAGATAAAACCATATCCACCTGTATTGGCAACCATCAATGCATGTTCTGGCGGTGCGGAGAAAATTTGGCTGATCTTCGCTTTATCTTGCAACTCAATCAAGGTGGAAATTGGGATGCCATCGCCACGACCAGTCGGAATATCGGTCGGATCAATTTGATAAGTACGTCCTTTCGTATCCATCACAATTAACGGATACACTGTGCGTGTTTCAATGGCAGCAAATAGCGCATCACCCTCTTTAAATCCAAGGCTGCCAACATCAATACCATGACCGGTTCTTGCCCGAATCCAGCCATTTTTAGACACAATTAATGTGACTGGCTCGTTTGGCACCACTTTCGCCGCATCCGCGCGCTGAGCTTCTTCGATATGCGTACGGCGATCATCCCCATACTTTTCAGCATCTGCACGTATCTCATCAATCACTAGCTGGCGACGCGCATCTTCGCTGCCTAGTAAATGACGTAGTTGGCCCTCTTCTTCTTTCAGTTGATTGAGTTCAGCCTCAATTTTAAAGCCTTCCAACCTTGCCAATTGTCTTAAGCGAATTTCAAGAATATCTTCAGCTTGAATTTCACTTAATCCAAATGCACTCATCAGCGCTGGTTTTGGCTCATCAGACTCTCGAATTACTCGAATCACTTCTTCGATGTGCAAGAAGGCAATCATGCGGCCATCAAGAATATGAATACGCTTTTCCACTTGTGACAAACGGTGCTGCAAGCGGCGGGTCACCGTATCAAAGCGATAGCTACACCATTCACTGATAATTTGTTTCAGATTTTTTTGCTGCGGGCGACCATCTCTCCCCACCATCACCAAGTTCATCGAAACCGATGTTTCCAAACAGGTATGGGTGAGTAAAGCGGCCATAAACTCATTTGGATCGACCGTTCTCGATTTTGGCTCTAATACAATTCGAACAGGACTATTCTGGTCGGAATCATCCCGAACCTTGTCTAACAACCCAGTCATCAAGGTCTTGATGGTTTGCTGTTCAGGGGAAAGCGCTTTTTTCCCCGCTTTTACCTGCGGATTAGTCGCCTCTTCAATTTCCAAAAGCACTTTTTGGGTAGAAGTGCCTGGCGGCAATTCTGTCACGATAATTCGCCATTGCCCTCTGGCCAATTGCTCGACTTCCCATTTAGCCCGGACACGTAAACTTCCGCGCCCACTTTCATAGGCATTTTGAATGTCTTGATCACTACTAATAATTTGACCGCCACCTGGAAAGTCTGGCGCAGGGACAAACTGACGTAGTTCTGAAATCGATACTTCCGGATTTTCTAAAACAGCAATCGCCGCAGCAGCTACTTCACGTAAATTATGCGGAGGGATTTCAGTTGCCATACCAACGGCAATACCAGAGGCACCATTTAATAGCACCATTGGCAATCTGGCCGGTAAGAGAGATGGCTCTTGGCTAGTGCCATCATAGTTCGGAATAAAATCAACCGTACCCTGATCTAGTTCGGACAGCAGTAGTTCGGCAAATGGCGTTAACCTTGCTTCGGTGTATCGCATGGCGGCAGCGCCGTCACCATCTCGGCTACCAAAGTTACCTTGCCCATCCACCAACGGGTAGCGCATCACAAAGTCTTGAGCCAAGCGCACCATGGCTTCATATGCAGCACTATCTCCATGCGGGTGATAGTTACCCAACACTTCACCTACTACTTTTGCACACTTAACGTGCTTAGAGGACGCAACCAACCCCATTCTGCGCATTGCGTACAAAATACGTCTTTGCACAGGCTTTTGCCCGTCCGCAACATCTGGAAGTGCGCGACCTTTTACCACACTCATTGCATACTCTAGGTATGCACGTTCTGCATATTCGCCTAATGCTAAAGCGTCATCAGGCATTAAATCGTCAACAACTTGGTCATTCATGATCAATCAACCGGGTCATGTATTTTTATCAATGATTCAGAGAAGGCAAGCAGTAGCCTATTAAATGTCTGCTTCTACTTCGTTGCCTTTTAGTTCCATCCACTCGCGTCTGCCGGCCGCCTCGCCTTTACCCATCAACATAGACATCAACTGCTTCGTAGGCTCTACTGATTGATTAGGCACCATTACTTTGTATAGGCGGCGCGTATCAATAGCCATGGTGGTTTCTTTTAGTTGGTCTGCATTCATCTCACCCAGACCTTTAAAGCGGCCAACAGAAATATGGTCTGCTTTAACCCCCTCGTCAGACAACCGATCCAAAATATGAAATTTCTCGGCTTCATCTAGCGCATAGAATTTACGTGCCGGCTTTCCTTTGCCCTGACTTGCCGTATCAATACGAAATAGCGGAGGCTTGGCAATATAAACATGACCAGCAGCGACTAATTTTGGAAAGTGACGATAAAAGAGCGTCAACAGCAACACTTGAATGTGAGAGCCATCCACATCCGCATCTGACAAAATAATAATCTTGCCGTAGCGCAACCCTGACAACACACTATCAGGCTCAGTAACATCATGAGGATCCACCCCAATAGATGCGGAAATATCAGCAATCTCTCGGTTAGCGAATAATTGTTCACGTGGGGTTTCTAAGGAGTTCAGCACCTTTCCACGGAGCGGCAAAATGGCTTGGTACTCTTTATCTCGTGCTAATTTTGCAGAACCACCGGCTGAATCACCCTCTACCAAAAATAATTCATTGCGCTCAATGTCTTCGGATGCACAGTCGGTCAATTTTCCAGGTAGCACAGCAATACCAGAACTCTTGCGACGCTCTACTTTTTTCACAGAACGTAGGCGGCTCATGGCTTGCGAAATCGCCATTTCGGCTAATTTCTTTGCGTCTTCTACATGCGCATTTAGCCAAGTCTCAAATGGTAATCTCACCACACCCGCGACCAACTTTAGCGCTTCACGGCTATTTAGCTTTTCTTTGGTTTGGCCTTGGAATTGAGGATCTAGCACTTTTGCAGATAGCACAAACCGTACACGTGACCATACATCTTCCGCTTGCAACTTCACATTGCGCGGCAACAAATTATGATGATCAATAAAGTCTCTTAGCGCTTCGAACAGTCCTGTACGCAAACCTGCTTCATGGGTTCCACCGGAAGCGGTTGGAATCAAATTCACATAAGACTCACCGCCACCCGCTTCATTTGTCCATACAACCGCCCAAGCTGCGCCCTCACCTTCAGCAAAACTATCGCCATCTGATGGTTTGCCGCAGTATTTCTCTGCAGCAAAAATAGGAGCAATTAACTCAGCATCCATACACATTTCAGCTAAGTACCCTTTTAAACCATCAGGATAGCTCCACGTTTTGCTCTCTAATTGGCCATCTGCTTTTTCATGATGCAAGCTGACAGTGGTTCCGGGCAAAAGCACCGCCTTAGCCCTAAGCAAACGCTCTAATTCGCTTCCACTAACTTTTGGAGATTCAAAATATTTGCCATCTGGCCAAACGCGAACACGTGTTCCGCTACGTTTTTGGCCACACGTGCCGACTTCTGCTAACGGTTCAATCACATCACCGGCAGAAAAAACGAGGCGATGCACTTTTGCCTCTCGCATCACCTCGACCTCTAAACGCGTCGACAATGCATTTGTGACAGACACGCCAACACCATGTAAGCCACCAGAGAAGCTATAAGCGCCACCATCTTTTTTATTAAACTTACCGCCAGCATGTAGACGAGTAAATACCAACTCAACGACTGGTACGCCCTCTTCTGGATGCAAACCGACAGGAATACCACGACCATCATCAGAGACCGATAACGACCCATCGGCATGCAAAGTCACTTCAATTTTTTTAGCGAACCCAGCTAATGCTTCGTCAGCCGCGTTATCAATCACTTCTTGGCAAATATGAGTTGGATCTGTCGTCCGGGTGTACATACCAGGACGTTCTTTTACAGGCTCTAACCCTTTTAAAACGCGTACCGATGACTCGTCATATTGCTTAGACATTCTTATATTCCACTAACCAGAACAATATTCGCGTGGTTATACCACGGTTTAATTAAGCTATAAAGAACGTTCGTACTAAAACAGTTCGATTTCTTTGAAAATTTTAACCTGCTAATGATTTTTGCAGTTGATGAGCAAGTTCCATTAAGCCTCCCCATGCAATCTGCAAGCCAACGCAAAATGAAATAAAGGCAGAAAGCTGCAAGAAGATGTGCGTCCCGGTCTCACCCAGAAGTTTCGAGACCTTATCAGCAAATCGATATGCCAAAAAGACCGCGACACCAATAATACATGCGCCAGCAATACCCGCAATTAACCAGTAGAACATTTCAATTTTTGTATCTGGAACCGACGCACCCAAAGTAATCGAAATAGAAATTGAACCGGGGCCAACGGTTAACGGGAAGGTCATTGGATAAAATGCTTTACGGAAAGCAGAACCATACTTCGGTTTATCCGGTTCATTGCTTGACTTAGGACTTTCATCGGGATGAAGCAAGGACCAGCCGATTGAAGTAACCAGCAAGCCACCACCTAATTTCACAATCGCTAGTGATATACCAAAAAAATCCAGCACATAAGAGCCGATTTCTAGTGAAATTAAAATGACAAAAAAACTATAAATCGCCACCTTGCGCGCGAGAATATTACGCGTTGCAGCCGTATCCATTCTGGTCTGGCTAAGGAAAACAGGTACTTGACCAACAGGATTGATAATTGGAAGCAGTGCAGCAGCAATAATCAAGGTGTTGTGAATTAAGAATGACCATAAATGAGGCATGAGACACCTTCTTTTCTTTTAATCTGACAGGGGGACAAACGTCATGGCGAACGACAATAGCATGTCTAAACCAAGTTTAGGCAAGAGAAATAGAAAAAAATAGGAAATAAGGAGAAGAAGAGCGCGACAGGAGGGAGTCGAACCCCCGACCGGTGACTTAGAAGGTCACTGCTCTATCCAACTGAGCTACTGCCGCATCAGGATACACGCAACAAAATGTTGCCTGCTTAAACAAAAAAGCGCAATGTCTTCACATTACGCCTTTTTAGAATATTTGGTCGGTGTGGAGAGATTCGAACTCCCGACCCACTGGTCCCAAACCAGTTGCGCTACCAGGCTGCGCTACACACCGTTTGCTACATAATGCAAGTTGCGTATGATAACACAATTTTGCAAGTCTTGATGGTCGGTGTGGAGAGATTCGAACTCCCGACCCACTGGTCCCAAACCAGTTGCGCTACCAGGCTGCGCTACACACCGAATCAAAGAGAGCCGAACTATACTCGCTGGAATCTGGCTTGTCAAACATTTTTCGTGCTTGAGTCTCACTATTAAGGAATGAGATAATCCACCTTTCACAACTTATTACTATATTACCTCCCCATGACTGCACGTATCTTAGACGGTAAGACAATTTCTCAACGCATCGTTGCCCAACTGGCTGAGCGTACCAAGCTGCTGATTTCTCAAGGAAAACGCAGCCCAACGTTAGCAGTTGTTCTTGTGGGTGATAATGCGGCCTCTGCGATTTATGTTCGCAACAAAAAAAATGCCTGTGAGAAAGCAGGAATCCGCTCTATCTCTCATGAATTACCCTCATCTACCACCCAGGTTGCCTTGCTTGATCTGGTTAACCAACTCAATACAGATCCAGAAGTAGATGGGATTTTGGTGCAATTGCCGCTACCAGCTCACATTGATGCAGATGCAGTGACGGCAGCCATTGACCCAGCCAAGGATGTAGATGGCTTTCACTCTTACAATATTGGCCGCCTAGCACAAAAAATGCCTCTACTACGTCCATGCACCCCAAAAGGGATGATGACCTTACTAGAAGAAACAGGCGAAGACCTAGTGGGGAAAAATGCGGTGGTGGTTGGTGCATCTAACATTGTTGGCCGCCCAATGGCACTAGAACTGCTCATGGCACGTTGCACCGTCACCGTTTGCCACAGTGCCACTAAAGAGTTGGCCGAGCATGTAAAACGAGCAGACATCGTGGTTGCAGCGGTTGGCCGCCCACAGTTTGTTAAAGGTGACTGGATTAAACCTGGTGCAATCGTACTAGATGTTGGCATTAACCGCTTGGACGATGACAGAATCACCGGTGATGTGGAGTTTGAAGTAGCAAAAGAAAAAGCCAGCTGGATTACCCCTGTACCGGGTGGTGTTGGCCCAATGACAGTTGCTTCCTTGATGGAAAATACCTTTATTGCAGCAGGATTGCTAGAAGACTAAGCTATTAAAAGTGTCTATCGATTAAAGGTATGAGAAGGCGATTTCCTATGGACATCGCCTTTTTTATTACGTATTGAAAGTTAACTGTCGGTGCGAAATTAAACCGACCTGCATCAGCAGATCAACCAATGAAGTGCGGAAATACCAAAACCAGTGAAAACAGAAACGTCCCGGCTTCTAGATAGTTTTTGAAATTAGATAAGTAATAGAGAGAAGTACGAGCCAGCAAATGATCGTAATATTGATATCTCTCTCTTCTTCAAAATTCGTATAACAGAGATGTCCTAATAACTTCACAAATCGATTTGTACCCAGAATAAAGCCAACAACCGCAGGAAAAAAAACAGTCATCAATATAGCTGTTTTTGAAAAAATCTGTATGTGTCCCACCAACATCCCGCCAACAATTCTAGACTCCCGATAAATAACCACTAGAATAAGCAAGACAGCAATGTTAAAGACAATTGGCGCGAACATTGCCATGAATATTCGATCAATAATTCCTGGAGACTCAGGCCGTTTGAGATTATCCGTACGTCTATTTTTCATTAGCACTCCTATTTTTAGATCAAAAACAACGTTTTTTGATCTAAAAATTTTATGCTAATCACTCAAACAATATTCCGTCAACATATTTATGTTTACACGCCAACCGTCACATAACCAACCTTCAGACATTTCTCGATATCAGCAGGTAATAGCCGCACAAGAAAACCACGCTTACCACCGTTAATCCAGATTTGAGGAAGTTCTTTGATGGTTTCCTCTACATAGATGGGTAAAGTCTTTTTGGTGCCAAATGGCGAAGTGCCGCCAACCAAATAGCCAGTGTGCTTATTCGCCACTTCTGGTTGGCAAGGGGTAATTTTCTTTTTACCAATTAAACGAGCCAATTGCTGCGTCGATACATCTTTATCACCATGCATCAACACAATCATTGGCTGCTTAGCTTCGTCTTCTAATACGATGGTTTTAATTACCAAATGTTCATCTACACCTAAAGCCGTTGCACTCGCTCTTGTGCCGCCTTTTTCGATGTATTCATATAGGAATGGCTCAAAATCTACTTTAGCAGCACGTAGGGCCCTCACGGCCGTTGTAATTGGGTATTTATCGTCCTTCATGGTGTTTCTTTGTATCTGGTGGGTTTAAAAGAAAGTTAAACAGGCCAAGCGGCTAAAAATTGACGCCAGTGCTCGCCGTCTTGATGGCTTAGAGAGTCTCGCACAAACTGTACCTCAGACTGGTAGGCCTCAGGACTAAAATGGCCTCGCATGAGCTGAAAACGGCAGTACATCAGATAAGTATTGGCGACATCGGTTTCGCAATAGTCACGAATGGCCTTTAAACCGCCATCCAGCCATGTTCGCCATACTTGGCTACCATCCATATCCAATTTCCCCGGAAAACCGCAAAGCTTGGATAGTTCGTCCAACGGCGCATTTGCTCGTCCAGAATACATTGCCAACACATCCATCAAGTCGATATGGCGGGTATGGTAGCGACTAATATAGTTGTTCCATTTAAATTCACGGTCATCTTCGCCCAAATCCCAATAACGAGGTGCAGCAACCCCATTCACCATGGCTCGATAATGGAGCACCGGCAAATCAAAACCACTGCCATTCCAAGAGACGAGCTGAGGAGTGTAACGCCCTACACCATCAAAGAAGCGTTTAACGAGACTACCCTCATCTTCACCTTCTTCACCTAGCGACCAGACTTTTAAACCGGCATCCGAGCGAAGTACGCAGGAAATAGCGACTATTCGCTGCAAATAGTGAGGCAAGAAATCATTACCATGGGATTCACGGCGCTTTTCGAGTGCGGACAAAATTACGTCTTCGTCGGTATAGTTACTTGGATAACCTTGCAGTTTTCGCAAGCCGCTAACGTCAGGAATCGTTTCGATATCAAAGACAAGAACAGGAATCAATCGGTTAACCTTTATGGGCTAAGTGGGCGTACACAACACACACCAATGAAAATGGGCTACCTCGAAGAGTAGCCCAAGCAGTCTGCACACGGCAAGCCAAGGACCAGTTTAGCCCTTCAAAATCCCTGCATGATGACGCAAATGGTCATCAATATAGGAACTAATAAAGTAATAGCCGTGGTCATAACCGTCACGCAGATTCACCGACACCGCTTGACCAGCCTTCTGGCAAGCCTCGACAAATAATTCGGTCTTCAATTGCTCGACCCAGAATTTATCGCTTGTACCTTGATCAATCAGAATGGTTTGCGGATGCTGCTGCTTGGCAACGAGGCTAGTCGCATCATAAGCCGCCCAAGCCGATTGATCTGCGCCCAAGTAACCGGTGAAGGCTTTGACACCCCACGGACATTGGCTAGGAGCAACGATTGGCGCAAAAGCGGAAACAGATTTAAATTGCTCTGGATGCTTTAGACCAATTGTTAACGCGCCATGCCCACCCATCGAATGGCCAAAAAGCCCCATACGGTCTAGGTCTGCTGCAGGAAAATTAGCTGCTAGCACTGCGGGCAACTCTTTAACGACATAGCTATACATATTGTAAGCGGTCGACCAAGGTGCTTGCGTGGCATCCAGATAAAACCCGGCTGCCAGACCAAAGTCCCAGCTATCTGACTCACCAGCAACAGCTGCATCACGCGGGCTAGTATCACAAGTCACCAGCATCATGCCTAGTTCGCTAGCAAGCCTCTGAGCACCTGCTTTGATCATGAAGGTTTCTTCGGTACAAGTCAGCCCGGACAAGTACAGCAGTACGGGCACCTTGCCTGCTTCCGCTTGTGGCGGCTGGTAGAGCGAGAACTTCATGCTGCCGTTGCAGCTGGTGGACGCATGACGATAAAAGCCCTGCTTGCCACCAAATGCACGATGTTCGCTCAGCACTTCCATCGTCAGATTACTCATTTAGAATACCACCACACTGCGGATAGACTCGCCAGAGTGCATCAGGTCAAAGCCTTTGTTGATGTCTTCCAGTGGCATCACATGGGTAATCAGATCATCAATATTGATCTTGCCTTCCATGTACCAGTCGACAATTTTTGGCACATCGGTACGGCCACGTGCGCCACCAAATGCTGAACCTTTCCATACACGGCCTGTTACCAACTGGAATGGACGTGTGCTAATTTCTTTACCTGCACCAGCCACACCAATAATGATGCTCTCGCCCCAGCCTTTGTGGCAGCATTCTAGTGCTTGACGCATCACATCGACATTACCAATACATTCAAAGCTATAGTCTGCACCACCATCAGTTAGATGAACTAGGTATGGAACTAGATCACCCTCAACTTCTTTCGGGTTCACAAAGTGAGTCATACCAAATTTTTCTGCTAATTCACGACGTGCAGGGTTGATATCCACACCAATGATCATATTCGCACCGGCCAAGCGCGCGCCCTGAATCACGTTCAGACCAATACCACCCAAGCCAAAGACAACTACATTGTCACCTGGCTTTACTTTTGCGGTGTTGATCACAGCGCCAATACCTGTTGTTACACCGCAACCGATATAGCAAACCTTATCAAATGGTGCGTCTTCGCGGATTTTTGCCAACGCAATTTCTGGCACAACGGTGTAGTTTGCGAAGGTAGATGTACCCATATAATGGAATACTTTTTCACCATTTAAGGTAAAACGGCTAGAACCATCAGGCATTAATCCTTGACCTTGTGTGGCGCGAATCGCCTGACACAAGTTTGTTTTTTGGCTCAAGCAAAACTTACATTGGCGACATTCTGGGGTGTACAAAGGAATGACGTGATCTCCTTTTTTCAGCGTCGTTACGCCGGGACCGACATCAACCACAATACCGGCGCCTTCATGGCCAAGAATCGCAGGAAACAAACCTTCAGGATCATCACCAGAACGGGTAAATTCATCTGTGTGGCAAAGACCAGTCGCTTTAATCTCGACCAATACTTCACCGTAGCGAGGGCCTTCAAGCTGAACAGTCTCAATCGTTAAAGGCGCACCTGCTTTATGTGCAACCGCTGCACGAACATCCATCTTGTTCTCCTAAATTATCTGGCATTCATATTAAGTAGCCCTATCGCTTTACTTAACAGAATCTCCTTGCCAGAGGTTTTGAAAAAAATGTATCAAGCATACAGAAATAATTCTAAATTACTTGTCCTAATACGACGAGCTATCCTTTTTAATGGCAATTTTAACTGGACAGCGAATTGGATGGCATAATACTGACCTACTCAGACGAGTAAATCACCTCCAAATTACCGAAAAGAAATGTTATGCGCATTTATGTAGATGCTGATGCTTGCCCTGTTGCCATTAAAGAGGTGATTTATCGTGCAGCCAATCGCTGTCAACTATCCACCTTATTTGTTGCCAACCGATTACTGAACACTCCGCCTTCAGACTGGATCAAAGCATATCAAGTTCCATCGGGATTTGATGAGGCGGATAAATATATTCATGAGATTGTCGAAGCAAATGACTTAGTGATTACTTCTGATATCCCGCTAGCGAGTTTGGTCATTGCCAAAGGGGCAACCGTAATAGACTTTAAGGGGGAGTTAATCGACAAATTCAATATCAGTGAACGCTTATCGATTCGCGACTTTATGGAGTCATTACGAAATAGTGGGGTAGAAACTGGTGGCCCTAGTGCATTTAGCGCTGCTGACAAACAACAGTTTTCCAATCAGTTAGATAGACTTCTGACCAAATTTATCAAGTCTTAAAAGAATATCTAAAATTTCTAAATTAAAAGCCACTATCACTAGTGGCTTTTAATTTTTCTGCAACACACCTACCCCATTCTCGGCTTAGAAAGGGATATCGTCATCGGCAAAGTCATCCATCTGAGGACGTTGTTGAGCTGGTCTTGGGGCTGGCTGACTAAAGCCGCCACCCTGACCACCCTGACCTTGATTACCACCACCATAAGCTGGCGCAGGTGGCGCACTTTGGAAGCCGCCGTCATCATTACCACCAAAGTCGGCAGCACCGCCGCCCATGCCACGTCCACCTAACATTTGCATCTGATCAGCAACCACTTCTGTCGTATAGCGATCTGCACCTGTTTGTTTGTCTTGCCATTTACGGGTTTGTAAACGACCTTCCAAATACACTGAACTTCCTTTTTTCAGGTATTGGCCTGCGATCTCAGCCAAGCGACGATACATAACAATGTTATGCCATTCGGTACGCTCTTGCTTTTGACCATTCTTGTCTTTCCAAGAATCTGTCGTTGCAATACTAAAGTTGGCAACTGCCTCTCCGTTTGGCATGTAACGCACTTCTGGGTCACGACCCAAATTACCAATCAACAACACTTTATTCAGAGATGCCATCTTTTAGAATCATCCATTTTCAACATCATTAATCTTACAGATTGCCCTACATGACAGTAGACAACCCAATAGTTCTCTGTAAATTCTACCGGATAAGCTGAGCTGAAGAAAATAAAAGCGCAAAATTTTCAATTACCATCTAAACAAAACATCAGATTAGGCAGCTTCCAGCAATTGCTTTACACCTGCCTCATCCCACCCAGCCTGTGAAACCTTCAGATAAATCGCCCGCTCTTCAGTGATTACCGCCGCTTCCAACACACCATGGCATGCCGCTAAACTTTGTTTTAGTAAATTAGCATCACCATTCCAATCATCAGCGAGATGGAACATCTTGCTAGATGCTTTTAGCGGTGGCTTCATTGCTGCGGCAACAATCAGCCACAAGAACATTAGAAATGCACAAAACAAAAAGGTAGGCGCAATACCTGCATGCTTATAAACCACACCACCTAAACCACCACCAACGGCAAAACCAATCGACTGGGCGGTATTCTGTACCCCCATTGCCGTACCCTTTGCATCTGCTGGCGCCATTTTGGAAATCATTGATGGCAAAGTAGCCTCTAAAATATTAAAGGCAATAAAGTAAATACCTAGCAATCCAAAAATACCCGCATAGGAAACTAGGCCGAAAGACATGCCCGCTTGGGCAACCAGCATCAGTGCAATTGCCGCCAAGAATACAGGTTTTAGCTTTCCTTTTTTCTCACCATAAATAATGGCGGGCACCATAAGTACAAATCCTAAAATTGCAACGGGTAAGTACACGTGCCATTGAATTGATTGATCTAGCTTTAGTTCTTTACTTAATACAAACGGAATGACGGCAAACATCGCAGCCTGTGCAGCATGCAATGCAAATACACCAAAATTTAAACGCAGTAATTCGGTATTTCTCAATACAGAAGGTAATCTACTTGCATTCGTTTCTGTATCTGAGTGAAAACGAGAAATAACAGGGTCTGGAACAATAAATTTAACACCAATTGCTGCGGCAATCGCCAAGCATCCTATCAGCTTAAACATGCCAGGCACACCAATCCAATGCTCAATCCTTGCTGCAAGCACTAGTGATACTGCAAATGTGACACCAATACTGCCACCAATCATCGCCATCGCTTTGGTACGATGTTCTTCACGCGTTAAGTCCGCGAGTAATGCGGTTAGAGCAGCAGATATCGCCCCTGTTCCTTGCAAACCCCTAGCTGCAATTAGCCAGTAAATATTACTGGCATAAGCCGCAATAAAACTACCGATTGCTAACAGCGTTAAGCCAATATAAATTACTTTTTTGCGGCCAATACGATCAGACAACATGCCAAACGGAATCAATAGGCAGGCTTGTACTAAGGCAAAAATACCAAACGCAAAACCACCTAAAGCGGGATCACTACCTGGCAAGTGTGATGCATAGGGCATGAACACAGGTAAAAAGAGAAAAATCCCCAACATACGAAGGGCATAAACGCCTGCCAGCCCTAGGCTTGCTCTCATTTCGATGGGTGACATTCGAGATTCAGCTTGCTTCATTCATTGTTCACTATGCGAATTAAAGTCATTTACTAACAACGAGCTGTCGAAACAGTTGGTTGACAAGTCATTTATTTTGAAACATCTCTACAGCGCTTTGGAGCCTTCAACTCAACACACCATCCGAATACCTGCTTGAACTCGAATGTGTAATTTGAATCGACTGCTTGCAAAATTTTTATTGCATTAAACCCAAAAAACCTATAGAAATCGGCCCGGAAGATTATCAGAACAGCTATAAAATAACCATACACACGGATTACCCTATTGGGTATGGTTGCATATGTATGAAAACTGCATTAAAAGAGATGCAAAGGGACAATTTTAACTGAAACTGTCAGAAGACTACAGGTTAAATAAGACAGTACCGAGCACATCTGTTATGCTAATTCGATGATAAGCAAATATCCCCTTTTTGTGACATCTGCCTATTGCATGGATGAATAAGCAATTGATGAAACTGAAGCCAAGACTAACATTACGTAGCGCACTCATCATTACGGTCGTTCTTGCCTTGCTGATACCAGCAGTTGGTACAGGCCTTTATGCGATCAAAAAACGCCGTGCTGATCTGTATGATGCATTTATGACCGACCAAACTCGTTTGGCGGAGATCCTTTCATTAGGTATGCAAGAACCTGTTTGGAACTTAAGCCCAGAGTCTGCCAAGCCTATCTTAGAAGCTTTATCTAGTGACCGTCGAATTTCGAGCATAGAAGTTCATGCCGAAAACGTCGGTACTTTTTTGTCCCTGACACATTCAGAATTTGCGACCGGTAAACCTTATGTGGTCAAACGCCCTATCGTAAGAAAAGGGGCTCAAATTGGTGAAGTTCAGATTGTCATGCACGATGGGCAATTACAAGAACAGCTAACGATTTACGAAAAAACCTTCTTGAACATTCTACTTGGGCAGATTCTGCTCAGTATGATCATGATTTTGGTACTTCTTCAACGTCGTCTGTTAGATCCGCTCAGAAAACTAATCTCAGAATCGACTAGCTTGGCGCGTCGTGAATTAGACGAACCCTTTGTTTGGGAAAGAACGGATGAATTAGGCATGCTAGGTCAATCGCTCGAAACCACGCGGATGGCTTTGAATAACCTATTTGTTGCACAAGAAGAAACCAATATCCGACTTGAAGAAGAACTAGAAGAACGCAAAAAGTCAGCCCAAGCATTGGCCTTAAGTGAAGACCGGTATCGTTCACTGATCGAAAATGCGCCGGAAGCCATTGTCGTGATCGATGTAAACACCGGTACGTTCACAGACGCAAACCCATTTGCATGTAGCCTATATAACTTAACGCGCGAGAAGCTACTGTCTTTAACGCTTTGGGATGGACTCATTACACCAGCTTTTCAGCCGGATGGAAAATCTTCATCTGACCTTGGCCACAAAATTCTCGATGCGGCCTTTGCCGGAAAACCACAAGTACTTGAATGGCAGCACACTACAGCTAGAAACCCGAATTTATTTGTTGAAATCCGTTTATCTAGAATGCCTTCGATGAATGGTAACTTTGTCCGCGCAACCATTGTAGATGTGACACAGCGAAAACTAATTGAAGAAGGCCTACAACTTGCATCTAAAGCAATTCAGCAAAGCCGAGACGGTATTCTGATTCTAGATAATGAGTTTCGCATTATTTCTGCGAACCCGGCATTTTGCCAAATGCTGGCCACAACAGAAGATCATTTAATTGGTGTGGTAGCACCAATGCTTAAAGGCAGAGATCATTACCACACATTAATCGATACGATTCAGCATCATTTGAATAGCCACACTTTCTGGGAAGGTGAAATTTGGACCAGAAAAGAAAATGGCGAAATGTTCTTAGAGCTAGTGACGTTATCGCCAATTAGAGGCGATGATGGTGCAATTCGGAACTTTGTTTGTATCACTTCTGACATTACAGAACAAAAACAGCACGCCGACCACATTTGGCACTTGGCACACCACGATACCGTCACTGGACTACCTAACAGAAACTTACTGCACGATAGATTGATGCAATCTATCTTACAAGCTGAGCGCAATCATAAGAAAAGCGCACTTCTCTTTATTGACCTAGATCGCTTTAAAAACATTAACGACACCTTAGGCCATAGTTTTGGTGACCGCTTGCTGAAACACGTTGCAGACCGCCTAATCGGTTGTGTTGGTCATGCGGATACGGTAGCTAGAATTGGTGGTGATGAGTTTGTGATTGTGTTGTCTGGCTTAGATGATGCGAAAGAGGCAGAAAATACCGCATTAAAAATCATGGAGGCGCTAACCAGCACCTTCGTTATTGATAACATGGACTTACACATCACACCATCTATAGGTATTGCCTTATGCCCTGACGATGGATCAACTGTTGATGGCTTAATGCGTAACGCTGATACTGCCATGTATTTTGCGAAAGATAGTGGTCGCAATAACTATCAGTTCTTCAAACAAAGCATGAACACTGCCGCAACTGAACGCCTTGATATGGAGCGTCAGTTACGTATTGCCATACGTAATGATCAATTTGAATTACATTACCAACCTCAAATTGATTTGATTACCAAAGAACTAGTCGGCATGGAGGCGTTGATTCGCTGGAGACACCCAGAACTAGGTTTAGTATCGCCACTACGCTTTATTCCAATTGCAGAAGAGACTGGCCTAATTGTGCCAATTGGTGAATGGGTTCTGCGTGAAGCTTGTCGACAAACAAAAGTGTGGGAAGATGCAGGCTTAAAAGTTGTTCCAGTTGCGGTTAACTTATCTGCACGTCAGTTCTTAAAAGGATCGCTTGTAGAAACGGTTGCCTCCGCGCTTGCCGAAAGTAGATTAGACCCCGAATTACTACAATTGGAGATTACTGAGTCTCTACTGATGTATGAGGTAGAAGATACTATCCAGCTGCTTTCTCGATTGAATGAACTAGGTGTTTCACTTGCGATTGATGATTTTGGTACTGGTTACTCTAGCTTGTCCTACTTAAAACGCTTCCCAATTGACCACCTAAAAATTGACCGCTCATTTGTTCGCGATGTAATTAATGACCCAGATGATGCATCGATTACTTCTGCGATTATCGCGATGGCGCACAACCTAAAGTTAAAAGTAGTGGCCGAGGGCGTAGAAACGGAGCAGCAAGCTAGTTTCCTGAAAGAATTAGGATGTGAGTTTGCACAAGGCTTCTTATACAGTAAGCCACTGCCATCTGCTGAGATGGCCTTATTCATGCAAAATGAAATTCCTGCTTGATTTTCAATAGAAACCTCTTCAAAGTGGCGGTCTTGTTAATAGCTAGATTGCCACTATATGTCTTCTTCGATTGCCAAACGAATTGCGGTTGAACTAAACGTTCGTGAGCAGCAGGTTAATGCTGCAATTACCTTACTTAATGAAGGTGCAACGGTTCCATTTATTGCACGATATCGTAAAGAAGTCACCAACGGCTTAGACGACACCCAATTACGCGCCTTAGAAGAACGGCTAGCTTATCTAACCGAACTAGAAGACCGACGTGCTGCGATTATTAAAAGCATCACAGAGCAAGAAAAACTGACGCCATCGTTACTCACACAATTACAACAAGCAGATACAAAGCAATCCTTAGAAGACCTCTATCTCCCTTTTAAACCCAAAAGAAGAACCAAAGCACAAATTGCGCGGGAGCAAGGACTTGCTCCGCTAGCAGATAAAATTCTCAGCCAATTACATTTGGAGCCAGCAGAATTAGCGGCAACGTTTGTCGGCTCACACCCAGATTTAGCTGACCTTAAAAGCGTGCTAGATGGCGCTAGACACATTGTGATTGAAACCTGGTCAGAAGACGCCTCTTTAATTGGGAAGCTTCGAAATTTACTTTGGCAAAAAGGACAAATCACCACCAAGCGAATTGACCAAAGCGAAAGTGCTGAGAAATTTAAAGACTATTTTGCTGCTACTGAAGACATCCGCTCCATTCCCTCTCACCGAGCATTAGCGATATTGCGTGGAGTTGCCGAAAATGCACTGAGTATTAAACTAGATTTACCAGAGTCCTCAGAAGTAAATAATGCAGCCGAAGTCATGATCTTGCAGCATGCCCGAATTGATGCTCATGCCACGCAAAAATGGCGTGTAGAAACTGCAAAATTAGCTTGGAAAGGTAAAATTGGACCAAGTCTAGAAAATGAATTGCTGGCAACCCTAAAAGAAAGCAGTGAAACAGAAGCCATTCGCGTTTTTGCCAAGAATTTAAAAGATTTGTTACTGGCCGCACCTGCAGGTCAACGCGTAACGATTGGGTTAGACCCAGGACTTCGTACCGGCGTCAAAGTTGCAGTAGTAGACGGAACGGGAAAATTACTCGCAACAGATACTATCTATCCTCATGTCCCTCGCAACGATTGGTCTGGTAGCCTTAAAACCTTGACCCAATTAGTGAACACCCATCAAGTAGAATTAATTGCGATTGGAAATGGTACTGCAAGTAGAGAAACAGATAAGTTAGCACAAGAATTAATCAAGTCTTTCGATAGCCAAGTCAAGCTGCAAAAAATTGTTGTATCTGAAGCAGGGGCCTCAGTTTATTCTGCTTCAGAACTAGCGGCGAAAGAGTTTCCTACGCTAGACGTGAGTTTACGAGGTGCCGTTTCTATCGCTAGAAGATTACAAGATCCGCTCGCGGAACTCGTCAAAATCACACCAAAATCCATTGGTGTTGGCCAGTATCAACACGATGTGAATCAGGTCCAATTAGCAAAGTCACTTGATGCGGTAGTCGAAGATTGTGTCAATGCGGTCGGTGTAGATTTAAATACAGCGTCTATTTCACTGCTAACAAGAATATCTGGGTTATCTGCAACGATTGCGAAAAACATTGTTGAGTTTCGCGATCAGAACGGCGAGTTTTTAAACAGAGAACAATTGAAGAGAGTACCTCGCCTCGGAGAAAAAACGTTTGAGCAAGCAGCGGGATTCTTACGCATTCGCAATAGCAATAATCCGCTAGATAACTCTTCTGTTCATCCAGAGTCTTATCCTGTTGTCGCAAAAATGTTAGCAAAACTAAACAAACCGGTTTTAGAAGTAATTGGAAATAGCAGCCTTCTTAAGCAAATTCCCGCAACTGAGTTTGTTGATGGTGAAACAGGTCTTCCTACCATCATGGATATTCTGAAAGAACTAGAGAAGCCCGGTCGTGACCCAAGGCCAGAATTTAAAGCGGTTACCTTTGACGATGGAGTCAATGAAATAAAAGACCTAGCAATTGGTATGTTATTAAATGGCGTTGTCACTAACGTTACTAATTTTGGTGCATTTGTTGATATTGGCGTTCATCAAGATGGTTTAGTTCATATTTCTGCATTATCCGATCAGTTTGTGAAAGACCCACACCAAGTAGTCAAAGCTGGCGATATTGTCAAAGTAAAAGTGACTGAAATTGATGTCGCAAGAAAACGAATCGCATTAAGTATGAAGTTAAACGCAGAGCCGGTTAAACAAGCGAATAAGCAAACGACTAACAAACCAACCGCATCACCTAAGGCCAATGTAAACCAGCCAAAGGCAACCGCCTTTTCAGAGGCATTTGCCAAGCTAAAGAGATAATCATGCAGCAAAATTTTATGTTTCAAAATGAAACTGAATTCGAGTCAATCACCCATCAAGTAGCTGCATTGCCTGATGCTTGGAAACAAATTTTAAGTAACTCCTTACTTGATAGTGCATGGGAACAAGTCAATGCCTTACTAGCAAAGGAAAAGGAAGCTGGACAAACGGTTTACCCTACTAGCTTATTTACTGCATTTCATTTGACCAAGCTTGATCAAATAAAAATTGTGATCCTAGGGCAAGACCCTTATCACGGGGAAGGTGAAGCGCACGGGCTGGCATTTAGTGTACAAAAAGGTGTGAAGATCCCGCCATCCTTACGAAACATGTTTAAAGAACAGCTAGAATCAAACGCGATTACATCTGCACCAGTTAGCGGAGAGCTTTCAGAATGGGCAAAGCAAGGGGTTTTGTTACTAAATACGGTTCTTAGTGTAAGAAAAGACAAAGCAGGGAGTCATCGAGGGCACGGCTGGGAAACCATTACCAATCATCTGATAAGTGTTATCGCCAACCAATCTCAACCGATTGTATTTTTACTTTGGGGAAGTGATGCACAAAAGAAGAAATCACTCATTCCTTCTCATCAGTTGGTGCTAGAAGCACCTCACCCCTCCCCACTATCTTCCTACCGAGGATTTTTTGGTTGTAACCACTTTAATAAAGCGAATGAATGGTTACAAGAGAGAGGCGTGAAACCGATTAATTGGCAATTGCCAAACACTTAGCAATAAAAAAGCCAGCATCAACAGTTGCTGGCTTTTTTGCGATGCATAAACTCGCTAACCGCTGGCGAGTTTAAATCAACCAAAATGGCAGACGTAATGCACTGTTTCTGATACTTCAATATCAAAGCTAGAATCACCTGGTACTTTGAATTCTGAACCAGCAGCATAAGCTACCCATTCTTCAGTACCTTTCAAGCGTACCTTGCATGCACCGTCAACAATTTCCATGATTTCTGGTGCGCCGGTATTGAAAGTCAAAGATGCTGGCAAAATCACACCAACTGATTTTTTAGTACCATCAGGAAAAGTAACACCATGGCTAATACATTTACCATCAAAATAAACGCTAGCTTTTTTATTTACGGTTACATCTGCAATTACTAAATCAGCCATTTTTCTCTCTCAACTCAGACCAAAATTTCGGTCAAAATAGTTTTCAAAACAAACCCAAATACACCTAAACCTAATGTACCAAACAAGACGATGGTGCCGTACTTTCCCGCTTTTGATTCTTTAGCTAAGTCATAAACAATAAATGACATGTAAAGGATCAATCCCGTTAGACCGATTTGCATACCTAGCGTAGCAACAACTTCTTCACTAATTTGCATGATCTATATTCCTTCACTTGGGATTTAGAGTGACTTCATCAAGAAGCCACTCATTTTAGTCAACTTGACCTAACAATAGGTATTCTAAAAGCGCCTTCTGGGTGTGCATACGGTTTTCTGCTTCATCCCATACCACGCTTTGCGGCCCATCAATCACCTCTGCGGCCACTTCTTCACCACGGTGAGCAGGTAGGCAATGCATAAATAACGCATCTGGCTTTGCATGAGACATTAGATCTGTTGTTACTTCGTATGGTTCAAAATCCATCTTACGCTGCAATGATTCACGCTCAAAGCCCATTGAGACACAAACATCAGTAGTGACAATGTCAGCATCTTTTACTGCCGCAATTGGATCATGTAATTGTACAAAATGGCGTTCATCATACTTCACGCCATCGACATCTTTGAACTCATACCCTTTTGGTGTCGCTGCACGTAATTGGAAATCAAACAGTTTCGCTGCTTGTCTCCATGTATAAGAAATATTATTCGCGTCACCAATCCAAGCAACAGTTTTACCTTTGATATCACCTCGGTGCTCAATAAAGGTAAAGATATCTGCCATGATTTGGCATGGATGAAATTCATTCGTCAGTGCGTTAATCACTGGTGCTTTTGAAACCGATGCGAAACGTTCAACAATGCGATGTTCAAAAGTACGCACCATGACAATGTCTGTCATGCGTGAAACAACACGAGATACATCTTCAATTGGCTCACCACGACCAAGTTGAGAGTCATTATTAGATAGAAAAACTGCATGACCGCCTAATTGCGCCATACCAGCTTCAAACGCAACACGCGTACGTGTCGAGTTCTTCTCAAAAATCATGGTCAACACTTTACCTGCAAGTGGCTGGTAAATTTCGCCTGCTTTCCAGCGTCGTTTCAATTCGGCTGTTCGTCGTAGCAAGTATTCATGCTCGGCCAAAGTGAAGTCACTGAATTGCAAGAAATGCTTTACTGCCATGTTTTCCTCGTTTCTTGAGTTATACGGGTACATCTAAATTCTAAATTTTGCCAAATCTGCAAACGATTTGAAAAAACATTAACTATTTCACAGAACCTTGGGTGTAGACAAGTGGAAATCGACAAATTGGCACAAATGTATGTTAGAAGCCAACGATAAATTGCATCTAAAACAATGATTTGGATAATTTTAAAGGAGAAATACTACAGAAGGACAACTGGTGCCCAGGAGAAGACTCGAACTTCCACAGTGTTGCCACCGCTAGGACCTGAACCTAGTGCGTCTACCAATTCCGCCACCTGGGCATGATGAGCAGAGTTTTCAATAATTTGCGTGGTGCCCAGGAGAAGACTCGAACTTCCACAGTGTTGCCACCGCTAGGACCTGAACCTAGTGCGTCTACCAATTCCGCCACCTGGGCTCACCAGCTTTACAAACTATTTTGCAAATAGACCATATAAATCTATTGCATGCCTGTCAAGAAGCACGCATTATAAGACTTTACAAAACCGTGTCAACTATCACGATGCAAAAAAAACCAAGAAGCAAAAGTACAGCAAACACCTCTTCAGTAAAACGCGCCAGTCCTAGAAGACAGGCAAATCCCCCACAAAAAACCGCAACAAAACCAGCGAGACAAACAGCGCCACAAAATGCGCGTTCAAGTGGTTTACGAATGCAAGATCCATGGCTAGATAGAGAAAAGCAAAACTATCAATTTCCTCTTCCAAGCCGTGAATATATTCTCCAAATCTTAACCGACCAGGGTGTACCAGTTCTTCCGATTGAACTGATGAATCTGTTAGAAATCCGAAATGATGAAGAAACACTTTTCATTAAACGACTAGCCGCGATGGAGCGAGATGGCCAGATCATCTTTAACCGAAAAGGTGCGATTTGCATTGCGGAGAAAATCGACTTAATCGTGGGTAAAGTTCAAGGCCATGCAGATGGTTTTGGATTTTGCTTACCTGAAGATGGATCATCAGATCTATTCTTATCTGCAAGAGAAATGCAGAAAGTCATGCATGGCGATAAGGTCTTAGTGCGTGAAGTACCCGGTGAAAAACGCGGCGGAAATCGAACCGGCAAGCGTGAAGGCATCATCATTGAAGTATTAGAACGCGCCCAACAACATCTAGTTGGTCGAATTATTGTCGAGCGCGGTATCCCTTTTGTATTAGCAGAAGATAAACGCATCTCTCATGAAATTCTGCTTCCTAAATCAGAAAATTCTCATTTAGAACAACCATTACAAACTGGTCAGATTGTGATGGTTTCACTGATTCAACAGCCGAGTAAGTACGCAAAACCCATTGGGAAAGTGACAGAAGTATTAGGCAACTATGCTGATCCAGGCATGGAAATTGAAATTGCGTTACGCAAACATAATTTGCCGCACATTTTTTCTGATGAAGTAGAAGCAACAAAGATCCCGAAAAAAGTACGTAAGAAAGATAAGGAAGGCCGTGTCGATCTAACTAGCCTGCCGTTAGTAACGATTGACGGTGAAACGGCAAAAGACTTTGATGACGCGGTATTTTGTGAGCCGCAAGGCAAAGGTTGGCGATTGGTTGTTGCCATTGCTGACGTTAGCTTTTATGTCACACCGGGTACAGCTTTAGACGAAGAAGCGAAAGCACGCGGTAACTCGGTCTATTTCCCTAGGCGTGTGATCCCAATGTTGCCAGAAGCCCTTTCAAATGGGATTTGCTCACTAAACCCTGCGGTTGAACGCCTCTGTATGGTTTGTGATATGCAAATCAATAAGAAGGGTGAAATTAAGAAGTATGAGTTCTACGAAGCGGTGATGTTCTCTCAAGCACGTTTAACTTATACAAAGGTGGCAAACTGGTTAGCAAAACCAGAGGAAATCGTAGACCCGGAAGCAAAAGCCTTATTACCGCACTTGCAACATCTCAATCAAGTATTCGACGCATTAAAAGCAGCGCGCGATGTACGTGGCGCGATTGATTTTGACACAACCGAAACACAAATGATCTTTAATGATCAAGGTAAAATTGAAACAATCGTTCCGGTTGTCCGCAATGATGCGCACCGATTAATTGAGGAGTGTATGCTAGCGGCCAACGTGTGCGCAGCAGATATTATTCTAAAGCATAAGCATCCATGTTTATTCCGTAATCACGATGTACCATCTCCTGATAAACAGGAAAAGCTTCGTACTTTTTTAAGAGAAACCGGATTAGGTCTAGGTGGTGGAGAAAAACCAACGGCCAAAGACTATGCGCAGTTGATGGAAAAAATCCGTGAACGTCCTGATGCGGGGCTGATGCAAACCGTCTTACTGCGTTCGCTAATGCAAGCACAGTATGAACCTGACAATATTGGCCACTTTGGTTTAGGTTACGAAGCGTATACGCATTTTACCTCCCCTATCCGCCGTTACCCAGATTTACTGGTACATCGGACGATCAAGGCAATCCTTGCTGGAAAAAAATATAAAGCCGGTAATTGGACGCAATTAGGTGAACATTGCTCGATGACAGAACGTCGTGCAGATGAAGCCTCTCGCGACGTCGAAAATTGGCTGAAATGCTATTTCATGCAAGACAAGGTGGGTGAAGTGTATGCTGGTACCATTTCAGCAGCGACTGCCTTTGGTATTTTCGTACTATTAGATGATATCTATATTGAAGGTCTGGTACATATCTCTGAGTTAGGTCGTGATTACTTCCATTTTGATCCAATCAGACATCAACTACTAGGTGAAAAAACAGGCGTTGTCTATCAGTTAGGTTCTCGTGTCACCATTAAAGTTGTTCGTGTAGACATGGAAACCAACAAGATAGATTTTGTACTAGTTGACGAAAAATCTGAGAACGAAGAAACGGATCTAACTCCTCAGAAAAAACCTAGACGTAAGAACAGCACAAGTCAGCGGAGTCGTTCTGCTGCAACTGGAAAGTCTGAACAAAAATCGGCAGCTCCAACTGAACCGAACCCTCGACCCCCACGTCGTCGTGCAAAATCAACTGCCAAACCGCGAACAGCATCAACGACTCCAAGTGGAAAACCTGCTGCTAAGCCGACGGGAACTAGACGACGGAAAAAAACAACTTAGCAATAAGTCTTCCCACCAGTAAAAAGCCCCGATTAACTCGGGGCTTTTTTATTTTGAGACAAAATCAGTTAATCGCACAAATTAGGCGCGATCAAACTGATTCATTCGCTCTACATAACGTGCAATCAAATCAATTTCTAAGTTCACTTTACTACCTGGTGCCAATTGATGCAGATTCGTTTCTTGTAACGTATGTGGAATCAAATTGATTGAGAAGGCCGTGTGATCAACCTTATTCACGGTTAAGCTAACACCATTGACGGTGATTGATCCTTTTTTGGCAATATAACGAGCAATATTCGTTGGTGCATCAATCACCAACTCCATACAATCACTATCAGCTTCACCTTCTGGCGTCGCAAAACTTTTTACAATACCAACACCATCCACGTGACCAGATACCAAATGACCACCTAAACGATCAGATAAGCGCATAGCCTTTTCTAAATTGACTAGGTTACCCACCTTGTCTAGACCCACAGTGACATTTAACGTCTCTGCAGATACATCTAATAAGTAGCCATTCGGTAATTTTTCAATCACCGTTAAGCACACACCGTTGTGGGCAATACTATCACCGAGACCAACATCACCTAGATCTAGCTTACTGCTATCGACTGTCAGACGAACATCTTGGCCTTTTTCTTCTATTGCGGTAATCGTACCAACCGCCTGAATAATACCTGTAAACACGATCACTCCACTTCTGTCTGCACTAACGCAGATGGTTTAGGTTGGGTATGTAATATCCAGCGCATGTCTTCACCAACAGGCTGGCAATCTTTCACTACAAAGGTGGTGGCGGATGCTAAGTTTTGCAATGGTTTAGATGCAATCATTTCTCGGCCACCCGTGCCTAAAAGCTTCGGCGCTTGGTACAGAATAATTTCATCAACCATTCCACTATCTAGAAATGCCGCATTCAGTATTGCACCAGCTTCCACTGTTACTTCATTCCAAGATTGCGACGACAAGAAATCCAGGACGGCTCTCATAGAAAGGTGATGACCTTCTCTTGGCAGAACCACTACTTGTATATGGTCTGAAGCAATGGTTTGAAGTTGTGCTGTATTTGCCGTTAAAACCACCACCTGCGGGTTTTTCAGAATTTTGGCATTGGGTGATATTTTCAGATCTGTATCTAAAATAACCGTAACGGGCTGACGTCCATGCCAATCCTCACCGTTTAATATCCGCACATTTAGCTGAGGATCATCCGCTATAACGGTGCCGATACCTGTGACCATTGCGCAACTTCTGGCTCGCCAATGCTGTACATCCGAACGCGAGGCGTTACCGGTTATCCATTTACTATCACCATTGGCTAATGCAGTTTTACCATCTAAGCTCGCTGCTATTTTTAATCGCAACCAAGGGCGGTGCCTTGTCATTCGACTAAGGAAGCCACGCAGTTGATAAGTTGCAGCATCGGCCAACACGCCGGTCACGACTTCAATCCCAGCGGCTTTTATTCTATCTAGCCCTTGCCCTGACACAAGCGGGTTAGGATCTAACGCAGCCACCACAAGACGGGAAATTCCTGCTCGAATCAAAGCATCGGCACACGGAGGAGTTCTTCCAAAATGGCTACATGGTTCGAGTGTCACATAAGCAGTCGCGCCAACAGAAAGCGCTCCTGCAGATCGCAATGCCATTACTTCAGCATGCGCTTGACCTGCTGGTTGCGTATGTCCACGTCCAACAACTTCACCTTCTTTTACCAACACACAACCAACCGAAGGGTTAGGTGTGGTGATGTAAATACCTTTATCTGCTTCAGCAAGCGCTTCTTGCATCCAAGCAATATCTGCCGCAGTTACTTCAGGCATCTTTTTGGACTTCTTTAATCACATCACGGAAATCGTCTACATCTTCAAAGCTACGGTATACCGAAGCAAAACGAATGTAGGCAACCTGATCTAATTTTTTCAGTTCAGTCATGACCATTTCACCAATTTGGCGAGATGGAATCTCTCTAAGACCAAGACTCAGAATGCGTTGCGTTATTTTTCCAATTGCTTCATCAACCAGAGCAGTTGGAACAGGGCGCTTATGCAAAGGACGCATAAAAGACATACGTAAACGCTCACGATCAAACTCTGAGCGATTACCATTTTGTTTAACGACTTGAGGGAGCCGAACCTCGGCAGTCTCAAATGTATTGAAGCGCTTTTCACATGACACACAACGGCGACGACGGCGAATCGTATCGCCCTCCTCGGTCATGCGAGTATCAATTACTTGTGTGTCTGGAGAACCGCAAAAAGGGCATTTCATCAACTACTCCACTCACTATTTCTAGTACATCAATTGTGACTAGTTATTCTTGGTATGACCGACAAAATCAAAAAACATATGATACATGCCAAGCTACAATGAGTGGAGAATAAAACAATTGCATTAACGCTTAATCATCACCTGTCTGACAATAAGCCCAGCAATTAAGCCCCAGAAGGCCGCACCAATATCAAATATCTTCACCCCTGATGCGGTCACTAATAACGTAATTAATGCAGCTTCTCTTTCTAGTTCATCTCGCATAGCGACAGATAGAGATTGGCCGATCGTTCCAAATAACGCGATACCCGCCAAGCCTAATACCAGCTGATGAGGAAATGCATTAAACAGCGCACCAACTGTCGCGCCAAGTAAACCAAGAATTAAATAAAAGAAACCAGCAGCCATACTCGCTTTATATCGCTCTTTTACATCTTCATGAGATTCTGGGCCTGCACAAATTGCCGCGGTAATCGCGGCAAGGTTAACCGCAAAACAACCAATCGGCGCTAAAACAAAGTTAGTTACGCCAGTCCATCCAATCAGTTTCGAAATGGGTGCCTCATAACCGTTTGCTCGTAAGACAGCTACACCAGGGAGGTTTTGAGATGCCATGGTGACCAGGAATAAAGGAATACCAACGCCAATCATCCCTTTCACGCTAAACGAAGGAGTAATCCACTCTGGTCGGGTCATTTGAAAGCCAACAGACGATAAACTCATCTGCCCTTGCCCGATGGCTAAGCCAATGCCAACCAACAACACAAGCAAAATTGCATAGCGTGGTGCGAGTCGTTTCATGATCAAATACGTTGCAAGCATGGCAACAATTAATACCGGTGCTTGAGAAATGCCACCAAACACATCTATACCATAATGTAACAGCACGCCAGCCAACATAGCGGAAGCAATATTCACGGGAATACGGTCAGCCATTTTTTCAAAAATGCCACTAAATCCAGCCACCATAATTAGCAGGGCAGAAAACAGGAAAATACCAACCGCTTGATTCATTGAGTAGCCCGCTAAGCTAGTGGCCAACAATGCAGCACCTGGTGTAGACCAAGCAGTGACAACAGGAGCCTTGTACTTGAAGGACAGCCCAATACAGGTAAGCCCCATTGCTAGCCCCAATGCCCACAGCCAAGAAGCTAACTGGGCAGGTGTTGCGCCCGCTGTTCTGGCGGCATCAAACACAATAGCTGCCGAACTCGTATAGCCAACTAGCACGGTAATCAACCCAGCGATGACTGTAGAAACGGGCATTTTAAAATTCATTTTGTATCCAAAATTGATTTTGTAAGTCGCGACTTTAGAAATATTCTTAGCTGACAAACATAGACAGTTGCTTAGATTCATCCATGACAGTTCAACTCTACAAGTAAACACAAAATAAAAAACCCCGCCGAAGCGGGGTTTTTTTGGAAAAAGCAAGAAAGCTTATGCGCCGTATACAGGGAAACGAGCAGTTAGTGCTTTTACTTTTTCACGTACAGTTGCCAAGTTTGCTTCGTCTTCTGGATTATCCAGTACGTCTGCAACTAGGTTAGCAACAATACGAGCTTCTTCTTCTTTGAAACCACGTGTAGTAATCGCCGGAGAACCAATACGAATACCAGAAGTAACAAATGGGCTTTCTGGATCGTTAGGGATCGCATTTTTGTTCACAGTGATGTGCGCTTTACCCAAGGCAGCATCAGCAGCTTTACCAGTTAGACCCTTAGCACGTAGGTCAACTAGGAAAACATGAGACTCTGTGCGACCAGAAACGATACGAACACCGCGAGCAGCCAATGCTTCAGCCATTGCTGCAGCATTTTTCAACACTTGCTCTTGGTAAGATTTAAACTCTGGTTTCAATGCTTCACCGAAAGCAACTGCTTTAGCGGCGATCACGTGCATTAAAGGACCACCTTGCAAGCTTGGGAACACGTTTGAATTCAAGATTTTTTCGTGTTCAGCTTTAGCAAGAATCAAACCACCACGTGGGCCACGCAATGTTTTGTGAGTAGTTGAGGTTACAAAGTCAGCGTGTGGAACTGGGTTTGGATAAACGCCAGCAGCGATCAAACCTGCATAGTGAGCCATGTCAACCATGAAGTAAGCGCCAACTTTTTTAGCGATTTCAGCCATACGAGCAAAGTCGAAACGCAATGCAAATGCTGAAGCACCACCAATGATCAATTTTGGTTTAGTTTCAGTCGCTACACGTTCCATTTCGTCGTAGTCGATCTCTTCTTTGTCGTTAAGACCGTAAGCAACGATATTGAACAGTTTGCCAGACAAGTTTGCTGGAGAACCGTGTGTTAAGTGACCACCATGAGCCAAGTTCATACCCATTACGGTATCACCTGGTTTCAAGATAGAGAAATACACGGCTTGGTTAGCTTGAGAACCAGAGTGTGGCTGTACGTTAGCGTATTCAGCGCCGAACAACTGCTTCAAACGGTCAATCGCTAGTTGTTCTACTTGGTCAACATACTCGCAACCACCGTAGAAACGCTTGCCTGGGTAACCTTCAGCATACTTGTTAGTTAGCTGAGAACCTTGCGCTTCCATCACTGCAGGGCTAGTAAAGTTTTCAGATGCGATCAACTCAATGTGATCTTCCTGACGTTGTACTTCTTGCTGAATAAAACCCCAAAGTGAAGGATCTTGCTCTGCAAGAGAAACGGATTTGCTGTACATATTGCAAAACTCCTGAACAAAAATTGGCAAAAATGGAAGCGTTGGCGTAAACGTGACTCACATATTAACATGATGATCAAGCGTTTGACTTTGCTTCTAGCGACTCCCAACGCGTGAGTTTTTCTAATAACGACAATTCAATCTCTTCAATACGGGCTTGCGCCTTCGCTGCCCCCTTTGGATCAGTCCGATAAATCTCTGGATCCATCAGCATGGATTGTAAGCCCTGCTGCTCTTGTTCAAGATATTCAATCTCGACCGGTAATTGTTCAAGTTCGCGCTTTTCATTGAAAGAAAGCTTGGTGGCACGTGTTCTTTGACGCCCTTCTTGCATGGTTTTCTGCTCAACGCTCGACTTCTTAATCACTTGAGCATTCAGCGCTTGGTCAGCTTTAAATTTTAGCCAATCAGAATAGCCGCCAACGTACTCTTCTAAGATGCCATTCCCTTCAAATGCAATCACACTCGTCACAACGTTATCAAGGAATATACGATCATGGCTAACTAAGAAAACGGTACCCGGATAATCTAATAAAAGCGCTTCTAGCAACTCTAGGGTATCAATATCTAAGTCGTTAGTTGGCTCATCGAGGACTAGCACATTCGCAGGGCGAGCAAATAAACGAGCTAACAGCAGGCGATTTCGCTCTCCACCAGATAGTGAACTGACTGGCGAACGGCTGCGTGCTGGTGGAAATAAAAATTCTTCTAAATAACTAATGACATGCTTTTTACTGCCGCCAATCTCGATAAACTCGCTACCGGGACTGATGGTATCGGTCAACGTCGCATTTTCATCTAACTGCGTTCTAAATTGGTCAAAATAGGCAATATTTAGGTTTGTACCTTGCTTCACCTTACCCGCTTCAGGCGTAATCTCTCCTAAAATCAGCTTAAGTAAGGTTGTTTTACCAATCCCGTTTGGCCCTATCAGACCAATACGATCTCCACGCTGAATGCGAGTTGAAAAATCTTTAACGACCGGCTTATCACCATAAGAGAATTTCACATTCTCTAGTTCTGCCACTAGTTTTCCGGATTTCTCACCAGCGTCTAACTGCAGATTGACTTGTCCTTGCTGCGTTCTTCTTTGCGCGCGCACACGGCGTAACTCTTCCAAACGGCGAACACGGCCTTCATTACGCGTACGGCGTGCCTCAATTCCTTTACGAATCCAGACCTCTTCCTCTTTCCAGAACTTGTCGAATTTCGCATTATGAATCGCTTCAACCTCTAACATTTCTGCTTTTTTAATTTGATAAGCAGAAAAATTACCTATAAAGCTCGCCAAACGGCCGCGATCCAATTCAACAATGTGGGTAGAGACATTGTCCAGAAACTGACGATCATGCGTAATAAACAGAATCGCACCAGAAAAAGTCAATAAAAGCGATTCTAACCATTGAATAGCAGATAGATCCAAATGGTTGGTTGGCTCATCGAGCAATAGCACCTCTGGCTCAGCAACTAGGGCTCTAGCCAACGCGACCCTCTTCTTCCAGCCACCAGATAAGGAAGAAATCAAGGTGTCTGCACTTAAACCCAACTGAGAGATGGTTGTATCAACGAGCGAATTAAAGCGCCATCCATCTTGCGACTCCAGCAAATGCTGCAACCGTTGCATTTCTTCTAAATTCACTTCGGATGAATCTGTCGCAATTAGTTGGGTAATGTGATGATAGTCTACTAATACTTTTTGTAAGTCACCCAAACCTTCTGACACCGCCTCAAACACAGTATGGCCATCTTGGAAGACTGGCTCTTGCGGCACAAAGGAGATCACTGCGTCTGGAGAAACCCACAGTTTGCCATCATCTAATGCCTGTTTTCCTGAGAGCACCTTCATCATCGACGATTTACCCGCACCATTACGGCCAATTAAACCGATACGCTGACCTTTATCTAGGACAAGTTCTGCGCCATCTAAAAGTGGCCAATGTCCGAAAGCTAATTGCGCGTTATCTAGCGTAAGTAATGGCATGAGATCGATTTTCCGATATAGAAAGGTGTCAGATTATAATTCAGGATAACTAGTTGAATGAATCCGAAATAGCACCCATTTCAAATAATCTACGTGATGTAGGCAAGATACCTACCCTACTTTAGAAAACAAAATACCAGACACTGTGTGTCTGGTATCGAATACAACTGATCAACTTGATTCAGTTACAGCGTAAATCAATCAAATCAATTCACTGTCTATGAGCATTTTTTGTCAATGACGCTAAATTAAAAATCATCCGGCAAAATAGCGGCATCAACTCGTTCTCGCAACTCTTTGCCAGCTTTAAAGTGTGGCACGTACTTCGGCGGAACCTCTACCTTTGACCCCGATTTAGGGTTGCGACCTAAACGCGGAGGACGATAGTTAAGGTCAAAACTACCAAAGCCACGTATTTCAATTCGCTGTCCTTCAGCCAGGCCTTGTGCCATGGTATCCAGAATTGCCTTTACCGCAAGTTCGGCATCTTTGGCCACAAGTTGCGGATAACGCATCGCGAGCTTCGCAATCAACTCGGACTTTGTCATGTGACCCCTGCTCAATAAAACATAAGACTCAAGATTTGGGCTCTGAACATTTCGCACAGAGCCCAAACTAACACACTAGCTAATCGCTAATCGTTAAACTGATTACTCAGAACGACCATCTAGTTTAGCCTTCAGCAGAGCGCCCAAGCTGGTAGTACCGGCATTGCCTGCAGTTTCCAGAGACTTCATTGCATCAGACTCTTCAGCCATATCTTTAGCTTTTACTGACAGGTTGATAGTGCGGTTTTTGCGGTCAACGTTGATGATCAACGCTTCAACTTCGTCGCCTTCTTTCAACACGGTACGGATGTCTTCAACGCGCTCACGTGAAACTTCAGTAGAACGTAGGTAACCTTCTACATCGCCATCAAGTGTAACAACCGCGCCTTTAGCATCTAGAGACTTAACGGTACCTTTAACTACAGCGCCTTTATCGTTGATAGCGATGTAGTTGTTGAATGGATCTCCATCCAACTGTTTGATACCCATAGAAATGCGCTCGCGCTCTACGTCGATAGACAGAACAACGGCTTCAACTTCGTCACCTTTCTTGAATGAACGAACGGCTTCTTCACCAGCCAATGTCCAAGATAAGTCAGATAGGTGTACCAAGCCATCGATGCCACCAGGCAAGCCAATGAAGATACCGAAGTCAGTAATTGACTTGATAGTACCTTTCATCTTGTCGCCTTTTTTGTAGTTAGCAGCGAAGTCATCCCATGGATTAGACATACACTGTTTCATACCTAGGCTGATACGACGACGTTCTTCGTCGATTTCCAAGATCATGACTTCAACTTCATCACCCAAAGCAACCACTTTAGATGGATGAACGTTCTTATTAGTCCAATCCATTTCAGAAACGTGAACTAGACCTTCGATACCTTGTTCGATTTCAACGAACGCACCGTAGTCAGTCAAGTTAGTTACTTTACCGAACAAGCGAGTGCTTTGTGGGTAACGACGAGATAGACCGATCCAAGGATCGTCACCTAGTTGTTTCAGACCTAGAGAAACACGGTTCTTCTCTTGATCGAACTTCAATACTTTAGCTTCAACTTCATCACCCACAGCCAACACTTCAGATGGGTGTTTAACACGGCGCCATGCCAAGTCAGTGATGTGTAGCAAGCCATCGATACCGCCAAGATCAACGAACGCACCGTAATCAGTGATGTTCTTAACGATACCTTTAACGATCGCGCCTTCTTTCAGGTTAGACAACAATGCCTGACGCTCTGCGCCTTGGCTTTCTTCCAACACTGCACGACGTGATACAACTACGTTGTTACGTTTGCGATCAAGTTTGATCACTTTGAATTCGATCTGCTTGCCTTCAAATGGAGAGGTATCCTTGATTGGGCGGATATCTACCAATGAACCTGGCAAGAAAGCACGGATGCCGTTGATCATAACAGTCAAGCCACCCTTGACTTTGCCGCTGATCATACCAGACATCAGTTTGTTTTCAGCTAGAGCAACTTCTAGATCCAGCCATGCTGCTAGGCGTTTAGCCTTATCGCGAGACAGTTTGGTCTCACCGAAGCCGTTTTCTAGAGAATCGATCGCTACTTGAACGAAGTCACCAACGTTAACAGTGATTTCACCTTTGTCGTTCTTGAATTCTTCAACTGGAATCAAAGACTCAGACTTAAGGCCTGCGTTAACAACCACGAAGTTGTGGTCAACGCTTACCACTTCAGCAGTGATCACTTCACCAGCACGCATTTCCTGACGTTGAAGGCTTTCTTCGAACAGGGCGGCGAAGCTTTCCATAGAATCCACGGCAGCAGAGGTTACATTTGACATGAGATAATTACCTAGGAGTGTTGTCTTGCGACAACTGTTAGTTAATAACGTCTGTTTTTTGAGAAAAACAGAACCAATACCCACAATTGGGCAAAGTTTTTTTCTTGGCTCGGGAGCAGTAAGAAACCTATTTACCTAAATAGGCATCAAGCACAAATTGGACAGCGGTCTCAATGGTCATGTCTGATGTGTCTAGTAGTAAGGCGTCAGCTTGTTGCTTTAATGGAGCAACGGCTCTTGAGCTATCCCGGACATCTCTATCCCGGATATCTTTAAGAATGTCGTCTAGGTTAGCACTATTTCCCTTTGTGATCAACTGCTTATATCTTCTTTCCGCGCGCACTTCTGCAGATGCGGTCAGAAAAATCTTTGTTTGCGCAGTTGGGAAAATCACAGAGCCCATATCTCGTCCATCTGCAACCAATCCTGGCGCTTTGGCAAAATCGCGTTGACGTTGCGTTAATGCATCACGCACCTTAGGCAACGCCGAGATTTTACTCGCGGAAGTTCCAATACGCTCTTGCCGAATGGTTTCAGTGACATCCTCTCCTGTAAGCAAGATTTTTCCTTGCTCAAACTTTACATCCAAAGATTTGGCTTTTTCTGCAATCGTAATTTCATCATCTAAAGCACACCCAGCATTAATGGCCGTTAGCGCAACAAGACGATATAGAGAGCCTGAATCTAAAAAATGAAACCCTAACTTTTGGGCGACGATTTGAGCCACGGTACCTTTACCTGAAGCGGATGGTCCGTCAATTGCAATAATGGGAACTGGTTCATTCATCAGCTTATGTTCCTAACATAAGGAATCCTAGGCAGGATTCCAATACTCACCCTTTAACAGGTCATATTAAGCAAGAAGTACAAACGGGGCGCTTTGCACCCCGTCTTAGAAAATAAATCGTTAACTTACATGGTTTCTAGCACATCAATACCCAGCAATCCCAAACCAGTTTTTAATGTTTCTGCAACCAACTGGCAAAGCTTTAATCGGCTCTTCTGGGTTTGTTCCTCCCCCTTCAATACCGGGCAGGCCTCATAGAAGCGCATAAATTGAGTCGCTAGTTGGTACAAATAGGCACACATAAAGTGTGGGCAAGCCTCTCTTGCAACACTTTCCACTGCATCAGGGAATTGTGCCAAGGTTAACGCCAAACCATGCTCAGCAACCTCGCTCACGTCAATGGAAGCTTGCGCGTATTCCACTTCAGCTTTGCGGAAAATACTCTGAATACGGGTATAAGCATATTGCAAATACGGTGCTGTGTTACCTTCAAATGCAAGCATTGTGTCCCAGTTAAAGACATAATCACTAGTGCGATGCTTGCTTAAATCTGCGTATTTTACAGCGCCAACACCGACTGCATTTGCAATTACTTGACGCTGTTCAACAGATAGATCTTCATTCTTTTCAGATACCAAAGCAAAAGCGCGTTCTTTTGCTTCCACTAACAATTCTGCCAGTTTGACAGTACCACCAGACCTAGTTTTGAAAGGCTTATTGTCTTCACCCATCATGGTGCCGAATGCAACATGTTCTAATTGCATTTCTGACGGGACAAACTCAGCCTTTTTAGCCAACGTAAACATTTGCTGGAAATGTAAACCTTGGCGAGCATCCACCACATATAATGCCCTATCTGCTTTCAACGTATGCGCACGATAGCGAACAGCGGCTAAGTCTGTTGTTGCATAGAGATAGCCACCATCCTGCTTTTGTACGATATAAGCAGCGGGTTCGCCTTCTTTATTTTTGAACTCGTCCAAGAAAGCCACTTGTGCACCGGCATCTTCCGTTAACAAGCCTTTAGCTTTTAATTCTGAAACAACACGTGGTAAATCTTCGTTGTAAGCAGATTCCCCCATCACATCTTTACGTGTCAAATCGACACCAAGGGTTTCATACACTGCTTCACAGTGCGACAAAGATACGTCCACAAACTTCTTCCAAAGCGCCAACACTTCTGTGTCACCACCTTGTAGCTTCACCACATATTCGCGTGCGCGTTCAGCAAAAGCAGCATCCTCATCAAACCTAACTTTAGCTTTGCGATAGAAGTCTTCCAAATCTTCCAGTGCGTGATCTGCACTCTCGGTATTTCCAGACTCAATTAAATACGCGGTTAACATGCCAAACTGAGTACCCCAATCGCCAACGTGATTTTGGCGAATCACACGGTGGCCAATAAAGCTTAGTGTTCTAGCCAACGCATCGCCAATAATCGTAGAACGTAGGTGCCCTACATGCATTTCTTTCGCTAAATTCGGCGAAGACAGATCAACCACAATTGTTTGTGGCTGGCTAGTGGACACGCTTAGCTTTTCATCTACCAATGCTTGATTAGCTAATTTCGCTAAGAAGGCATTATCCAAGCGAATATTGATAAACCCAGGACCAGCAATCGATACCTCACTCGCAATACCTTCTAAATCCAAACAATCAATAACGGTTTGCGCTAACTCTCTAGGATTCTTCTTCAGTTGCTTTGCAGCCCCCATCACACCATTGGCTTGGTAGTCGCCAAACTCTGGCTTAGCAGCAGGTTGAACAATTGGCTGTGCATCTGGGGCACCGGCTTTTTCTAGAGCGGCTTTAACACGTTGATTTAATAATTGCAGAAGAGTCATTTTGGTCACAAAAGTAATAAAGCCAATAGAAGATTGGCAAACATTGAGTATTTTATCTTAAAAAACAAAGGGCTTGCCCAGCTTTTTGAGCACAGCCCTTTTTATTTCAGTTGCGCAGTCGCACAAATTAATTGCAGATTCCTGCCAACACATCAAAGTAGGTTGGGAAGGTTTTTGCGGTACATTTTGGATCGTTTATACGAACAGGTACCCCTGCAAGCGCCACTAGTGAGAAGCACATTGCCATTCGATGATCATCATAAGTATCAATTGCTGCATTAGGAATAAATGCTTCTGGAGGGGTAACAGAAATATAGTCCTCCCCTTCTTCAACCAATGCACCAACTTTTCGCAACTCTGTCGCCATCGCAGACAAGCGATCGGTTTCCTTGACTCGCCAGCTAGCAATATTGCGAATGGTGGTGGTTCCATTTGCTTTTAACGCGGCAACAGCAATTGTCATTGCTGCGTCTGGAATATGGTTTAAATCCACGTCAATTGCGTTTAATTGCCCATTTAGGGGCGCACTTGCTTCAATCCAGTTATCACCCCAGATGATTTGAGCACCCATTTGTTCTAACGTTTCAGCGAAACGCTTATCCCCCTGAATACTCTCTTTTCCAACGCCTTCCACACGAACAGGCCCCAATCCCATTGCGCCAGCCGCTAGAAAATAAGACGCACTAGAAGCATCCCCCTCTACATGCACTAGTCCTGGACTCACGTAACGTTGGCCAGCAGCAATATGGAATTTCTCCCACCCATCTCTTGTCACCGTTACACCAAATTTATTCATTAGATTCAATGTAATTTCAATGTATGGCTTAGAAATCAACTCGCCAACCACTTCGACAGTCGCGGCTTCACCAGTTAAAGGTAAGGCCATCAATAACGCTGTTAAAAACTGACTAGACACATTGCCTTTTACTTTGACAGAACCATTCGCTGCGATATTGGCAGGTTTGATTGCCAAAGGTGGATAACCTTCATTTTGCTCATAGGCGATATCCGCACCTAATTGTCGAAGCGCATCGACCAAATCACCAATTGGGCGCTCATGCATCCGCGGCACACCTGATAAACGATAGGTTCCCGCACCCAAAGCCAATGCCGCCGTTAGCGGACGAAAAGCGGTTCCTGCATTACCCAAAAACAAGTCGGCCGATTTAACAGGTAACGCTCCAGCAACACCTTCAACAATAAAATCTCGTGATTCGCCCTGTTGAGTCCAGTTCACACCTAACGTTTTCAGTGCTTCCAGCATGTAGTGCACATCATCAGAAGCGAGTAAGCCCTTTACTTCGGTCTTTCCTTCAGCCAATGCTGCCAACAACAGTGTGCGGTTAGAAATACTTTTTGACCCAGGTAATACAACGGTACCTTTCACCGATTGAATAGGCGCAAGATCCAAAAATTCCAAATCACTCATTTTTTTAAACCCGTTGTAATTATTTCAATAATGATTGTTGCTTTTGATGAAGCCAGGCATTTCTTGCTTCTCTAGCTGTCGCGAAAATGGATTCGATTTCAGCGCCATTTGCGGCTTCTAATAAAGCAGTGATCTTACTCAACTGCGCTTGGTAATCATACATTTCTTGTAGCAAGGCTGATTTGTTTGCGAGACATATATCTCTCCACATTTCAGGGTGGCTACTTGCGATACGTGTAAAGTCTCTGAATCCGCTTGCTGCAAAGTCAAAAAAGAGACTGCCATTTGTTCTATTCGCCAACATATCCACCAAGGCAAATGACAATACATGGGGTAAGTGACTTACTGCTGCAAATATTTGGTCGTGCAACTCAGGCGTCATCGATCTGACATCAGCACCTGTCGCCGCCCACCAAGCAGACACTGCCGCTACTGCGGAAATAGATGATTCAGCTAAAGGCGTAATAACCACATGTTTGCGGTGATACAAATCTTCTTTAGCCGCTTTCGCACCACTAAATTCGGCACCTGCAATTGGATGTCCAGGCACAAAATTAGGCAATCGATCCTTTAAATGCTCGCGAGCGAACCCAACAACATTGCCTTTTGTACTACCCGCGTCTGTAACAATTGCTGTTGGCTTTAAATGCTTTTCAACCAAAGGGAAAAGATGGCTTAACTGCCCCACAGGGGTCGCCAGCATTAAGCAATCGCAAGTAGCAATAGCCGAAGCAGGGTCGGTCGTTATTTCATCCACTACACCATGATGAAGCGCATCTTCTAAATTGGCCAAGCCACGTCCAACGCCGATCACTTTATCGACCAGACCAGCCTTTTTCATTGCTAAAGCAAATGAACCGCCAATTAGCCCTACGCCAACAACGGCCAACACAGGAATTCGCTGAATGTTGTTTTCCACAATCAAACTTTTAATGCTGTTAAGCCAATATTTTCATTCGAATTTGGCATAAAAAAACACCTGTTACTTTCATAACAGGTGTTTTACCCGTACAGAGATAAGATTGTACCCTTTTAATCTCGATCAAATCAAAAGCTTCACTTTGTTTTAGTGATCTTTATCTTAGAACAATCGTATTTTATCTCGTTTGATCCCAGTCGATATCACCACAAAGCACAATCGTCTGGCCACCAGACTCAAATGCAATCGACAAGGTGACACAGAACCGCCCCGTGCTTGACGATAAATAAGGACGAGAAATTTGTAACTCACCCACCGCGTGCATTGCATCTCTAAAGTACGAACGACGTAACCAACTAGCACCAGCAGTTTCTTGTAGCCTATTGATCTTTGGGCTAGCAGTCTGACGACTATCACTCCGAAGTGACTCACCAATTTGCTTACCATCTGCATCTAACACAAAACAAAGTTCAGACGCTGCAAGCTTTAGAAAATCTTTCGCAGCAGATTCCCAAGGCACACCATTCATCATCATGTGAGTAGGAATTAATCTAAAGGCATCGACATATGGGCTTAAACGCTCACGATGCTCAGTACTAGTTTCGATATCGATGCGCTGATAATTTTGCCAAAGTTGATCGAACACTTCGGCTTGCTCATGGATCATATCAATCTGTGCCTGTGGTTTACCAAAGTAAAATCCTTGCACAAAGTCACAATCCGTTTGCATAGCAACCATCGCTTGTCGTTCAGTTTCTACGCCAACAATACCGATCAAAGAACCGGACTCATGCAGTAACGCCACCAAACCTTTTAACAAACTATGTGTTCTTTGATCTGTCGCCGCTCTCGCCAAGAGGTTTTTATCGATCTTTACAATATCAGGCTGAATTTGCCAAACCAAATCAACAGAACCACGACCCGTTCCAAACTGATCAATTGCGACCATACAACCTAATGCACGGTACTTTTTGAACACATTTAGAAAATGATCTGTATCAATATCGGTATCAATCGTAATTTCCAGCACCAAGCTACCTGCCGGGAACTGATGCTTCTTTAGTGCATTCGGTAAAATACGATTGGCAAAATCATCGGACAAAAACACTTGCGTTGTAATGTTTAGATACAACCAAGTGGATGCATAATTAGTTGCTTTGAAAGCTGCAATATGTGCGTCTAACCCAACTTCATCTAAGGCATCAGCCAAACCAAGTTTTTCTGCATCAGCAATTAACGATGCCGTTTCCTCCCATTCACCAGCATCATTACCTGCTCGCAGCAAAGCCTCAAACCCGATGATATGCTTGTGTGCCAACCCAAAAACTGGTTGAAAAAAGCTCTCTACCCTCGTGATATGTTTGGGTGCAATCAGAGATGAAAATCGCGAGGCTAGCTCAGCGGACAAAATATTTGGCATATCGTTTAAATTCATTTGAATGACGAGACATCGGTCTATTGGCAATTTTATACATAAACACTATGCAATAAACATGCCATCCATCAAGCGAACACAAAATCGTGTTTTGCTAGCACCATTACTTATTTTCACGCACCATTGTAGTGCACAAAAATAGCCAAGGTCATCAAAAATGATCAGATCTCGATCACTTCGTCCTTACTTTCCGTTACTGGTAACCATACATAGAATATAGCCCCATTTGCAGGTTCAGTCTGATTACTTGCCCAAATTTTTCCACCATGGTCTTCAACAATCTTCCGAGAGATTGATAAACCCAAGCCAGTACCTCCTGCGCCTGTTTTTGTTTGACTACTTTGGATAAACTTATCAAAGATTAGCTCCAACTCCTCCAACGGAATACCTGGACCTTGGTCAGAAATAGAAAGCAGCAAACCTTTTTTCCCGTCAATCTTGTAATTCTTCGTTAGCACACATTCGATCGTCGACTCTTCCGGGGCAAATTTCAACGCATTAGAAACGATATTCGCTATCACCTGTTTCATACGCTGCTGATCGATTAACACAACCGGTTCATCATCTATAGGTAAAAGTTTAAGCGGTACTTTCTTTGATAACGCTAACGATTGGAACTCATCAAGAATCTCATGCGTTGCCTTTGCTAAGCTAGAAGGTCTGCGAAGGTATGTCATTCGGCCTGCCTCTAGTTTAGACAAATCTAGCAAATCGTTTAGCAAGCTGAGTAAGCGGTGGGCGCTAATTCTGATTTTTGAAAAGTACTGACGAACTTTATCCGCCCCAACCTCTTCCACTCGACGTTCGCCAATATCAGAAAAGGACAAAATCGCATGCATTGGCGTGCGTAATTCATGAGACATATTAGACAGGAACTCGCTTTTTGCAGCGTTTGCCGCTTCTGCACTTTCTTTCGCTTTTAAAAGAATTGTCTCTACTTCCTTTTGCTCAGAAATATCCGTCAATGTGCCAATATAGCCAGTCAAATTTCCTTGATCATCCAGAAGGGGGAGTAATTTACAATCCACCCAAAATGGGGTTTCCAAAACTGTCGCCGCTAAAAACTCAGTCATAAAGGCAGACTTATCACGCGAATGCAGATGCCAAAGATCAAATATTCGGCTTCGCTCAGTCTCTACAACCAACTCTGTCCAGTCAGAACCAATCACACTTTCAACAGAAATGCCGGTACGGCCTGTCCAGTAATTATTAATGAACAAGCAACGCCCAGTAGCAGTGACACGGAAAATACCTACGGGGGCATTACTAGCTAGCGTCCGGAAGCGATGTTCAGAAGCCCTCAATGCTTCTTCCACTTGCTTTCTAGCCTGAATATCCGAGTTAAGTTGCTTATTCTTTTCCTCGAGTTCTCCCACCATCTTTTCAATTGATTGGCGGGTAAACTCAAGACTATTACCTAACATGCCTAATTCATCGCTTCGGGTCCAATTGAACGACAAATCTAAAGCGCCAGAAGCAAGGCGCTTCGAGTCATTAATCAACTGAACAAGTGGTTTAACCAAACGTATTTGTAGTAACCAACTAATTAAGGCCAATGATATGAACAATTGGCCAATAATCAGCACCCAAATCCCGGTAATTTGAGCATTCAAATCTTTATGTAGTTGCTCATCATCCAAGACCAATAAAACGCGTCCAATCGACTGACCTTCATGCACAATCGTCTTTTGCTCTTGCCACTGTGTCGCCCGCTTTCTCTCGGGTTTAAAACGATCGACAAACTTCCCAAAATTTGCATCTGTCACCGTCACACGAACAATACGCGTATCCCGCATCAATGAATCAACCAGACGCTCAGCCGTTGCAAAGCTCATATCCCATAAAGGTTGCTCTAAAGAAACAACCAAATTATCGAGCATGATTTGCCCTTGAGACTCAAGGTTTTTACGGAGAGCTATTTGGGAATAACGCAAAGAAATAACGCTGCTGACCAGTGCTGGAATCAGCAACCCCATGGCAATCACAAAAAAGATTGCTTGGCGGATGGAAAGAGTACGCTTAGTAATCACTTACCCTGTTAGCCTTTGCTTGAGAAAAAATCAGTTTCCATTACTGCCGCAATAGAAGTATCACGTGATTCATTTAATATTTATTTTGGATAGTTATTTCAACTATAGTCGAAAAACTGCCAAAATAGCTAAAAACTCGATGATTTCTGAAATTTAATCTACGACTTTAAATAACAACGTGCGTGAGCGTCTTCGCTTCGTGTGTGATTCTGGTAGAATTCAGGTCTATGACTTATCAAGTACTTGCTAGAAAATGGCGCTCCAAGAACTTTGCTCAAGTAGTTGGGCAAGACCACGTGGTTCGCGCGCTCACCAATGCCCTACAAACAGGTAGGTTGCATCACGCTTATTTATTTACCGGCACTCGCGGTGTTGGCAAAACATCGCTTGCTCGTATTTTAGCGAAATCTCTAAACTGTGAAGTCGGTATGACAGATACCCCATGTGGTACCTGCAACGCCTGCCAGCAAATTGATACAGGCAGATTTGTTGACCTGTTAGAGATCGATGCGGCAAGTAACACTGGTATTGATAATATCAGAGAAGTACTTGAAAACGCTCAATATGCGCCAACTGCAGGCCGCTTTAAAGTTTATATCATCGATGAAGTGCACATGCTTTCTAAAAGTGCATTTAATGCGATGCTAAAAACACTAGAAGAGCCGCCTGCACATGTAAAATTTATTCTTGCAACGACCGACCCACAAAAAGTGCCAGTAACGGTTTTGAGTCGTTGCCTTCAATTTAATTTAAAGCAAATTCCTCCTTCAGTGGTTTCTGAGCACTTAGCGCATGTGTTGACCGCTGAAAACATCACGTTCCAAAACAGTGCATTAATACAAATTGGGCAAGCCGCACAAGGTAGTATGCGCGATGCGCTGTCTTTACTAGATCAAGCGATTGCCTACGGTTTAGGAAACGTCACCGTTGATGCAGTTCAGGGCATGCTAGGTACCGTTGAAAATACGCATCTCTTTAACGTCTTAAATGCTGTTTGCGAAGGGGCTGGCTCAGCAGCGATTCGTGAAGCTCAAGAAATGCAGGCTAGATCAATTAATTTTGATCAAGCACTTCAATCCTTGGCGCTGATTCTTCATCAAACGGCCCTTGCTCAAACCGTACCTGCAGCGATTGATAACACGTCGCCCGATTATGATCACTTAATCAAATTGGCGAAGCGGATTCCACCTGCACATGTACAGCTTTATTATCAAATTGCAATTCATGGGCGAAAAGAGCTCGAGCTAGCACCTGATGAATATGCAGGGTTTACGATGGCAATCATGAGAATGCTTGCGTTTAAACCTGCAAATTACTTGCCAGAGACAATCTTACCCACAGCTCAAGCAGTAAGTTCTGACGTGACGTCAAAATCAGAAGTCACCGTTACGCCTACACATAGTGCCGTCATCACAAGCAGCGAAGAGCCCTCAGATATATCTTCACCGCCAGCTGCCCCTTGGGAAGATAACGCTCCAACTACAGAAAATGTACCTGTAGTCGACTCATCAAACAGCGTGCCGAATGAAACAATAACCATTGATCAAATGGCAGAAGTTAATTCATCTTCGGAAGTACTAGAGGCCGTCAGCATTTCTGCTGAAGATATCCAAGAAGTTACAAATCCTGAATCCGGGCAAGCACCACAACCAGAAGCGCCAGTGCAAATCCCAGAACTAGCATTGGAAAACGCGGAAGATTGGCAACAAATAGTCAATGAACTGAACTTATCTGGCATGGCGAGTATGCTCGCAAAACACATGTCCTTAATCAGCAGAAATGACGAAGAGTGGACATTCAAGTTACCTGCTAATCAACAACCTTTAAGACTTCAAGAAGAAAAAGTTAAGGAAAGTCTTTGGGCGTGGCTAGGTAAAAAAGTGATCATCCGGATTGAGTTAGGTGAGTCCGAAGGCCCTGCTCCCATTCATTTAGAGGCCAAAGCAAAAGCAGAACGCCTAGAAGCTGCCACGCAAGCAATACTGACAGACCCGGTGGTTAGTTTTTTAGCAGAACATGCAGGGGCAAGGCTAATTGATGATAGCGTCACGCCAATTGGCTAACAAGATTGAATTTCAATGATTTGGACTTATATGCTGAGCATTGAAATGAAGAAATAAAGTTTGCAGTTGTAATTATCTATTCGGTTAGGAGATTTAGAAATGTTTAAAGGTGGCCTAGGCAATATCATGAAACAGGCCCAGCAGATGCAAGAGAACATGCGTAAAGTGCAAGAATCTCTAGGCCAGATCGAAGTAGAAGGTCAAGCCGGTGCTGGTATGGTAAAAATAACAATGACATGTCATCACGCAGTCAAACGTGTCAATATTGATCCTAGCCTTATGTCTGGCGACGAAGATGATAAAGAAATGCTGGAAGATCTAATCACAGCCGCGTTAAATGATGCCCTGAACAAAGTAAAAACCACATCAGACGAAAAAATGGCTTCATTTGGTGCAGGTTTAAACCTACCACCAGGCATGAAATTCCCATTCTAAGACCACAATGAAAGATAGCACGCCGAGTATACTGAACGAACTAATTGATTCGTTAAAGTGCCTTCCTGGGGTTGGTCCAAAATCTGCACAGAGAATGGCTTACCACTTACTTCAGCGAGACCAAAAAGGGGCTCGGCGTCTAGCCTTTTCCTTGAACATGGCATTAGATGGACTAAAGCAGTGCAAGCGGTGTAATAACTATAGCGACACTGAGGTTTGTGAACTTTGTCTCGATGCAGATCGTGATGCAACAAAGCTTTGTGTTGTTGAAATGCCTGCAGACCTAAATCGAATGGAACAGGCAAAATGCCATTCTGGTCTTTATTACGTGCTACAAGGGAAAATCTCCCCGTTAGATGGCATTGGACCAGATGATATACAAATTGATCGCCTTCTCACCCGTGCGAAAGATGGAATTGTTGAAGAGGTAATCTTGGCAACCAATTACACTGCAGAAGGTGAAGCAACGGCCTACTACATCTCCGAGATGCTAAAACGATCTTCCATTCTTGTGACGAGAATTTCGAGAGGCATGCCCGTAGGCGGCGAGTTAGAATACGTCGATACCGGCACACTCGCGCAATCAGTTTACGAGCGAAAAACATTATGAGCACTCGTAAAATTCTCATCGCAAACCCTAAAGGTGGTAGTGGCAAATCAACGCTCGCAACCAATCTTGCTGCCATGTATGCATGGCAAGGCAAAAAAACCATGTTGGGAGATGTAGATCGTCAACAGTCCAGCCTCAGATGGCTATCGCACCGACCCGATAATCTGCCAGAAATTCATAGCTGGGAAATTCAAGAAAACGGTCCGGCTAAGCTACCAAAAGAAACAGAGATAGCTGTACTAGATAGTCCTGCTGGATTACATGGAAAGAAACTAGATCAACTTATTCAAACCGTCGACCAGATGATTATTCCCATTCAATCATCACAGTTTGATATGTGGGCGGTAGAAGAATTCTTGGAAAAAGTGCTAGATCATAAGACAATCCGCAAAGGGAAGCTGCAGATTGGCGTTGTGGCAATGAGACAAAATGTCAGAACTCAGAGCCATCAAAAGCTGACCGAGTTTATTCGAGATAAAGAACTACCATTACTCGCTACTATTCGAGACACACAACTCTATCTTCAAACCCTGCCAAGAGGGTTAACCTTATTCGACTTACCCGCGCAGCGATTCACAAGAGATAGAGAGGCATGGCGAGGAATTGAAAACTGGTTAAAACAAACTGATCGCCATGCCTAATTGAAGTAAGCATTAGTCACCAATTGGCAAAAAGCCACATCCGACTAACTCTTCGAATAATTTAGTATACTCATCCGCGGCCGCTTTTGCTGCATCGTATTGAAAAACGTCTTTACCAAGCAGTAATGCTTCGGCCAGTGGAGCACTCTCACTAATGACCGTATCACATACATCATCCCCAAACGTATCACGAAGCTTATCTACAATTTCCTGTGAGGTTTTACGATCTTTATCAAATCTCGTGATTAGATAACGGCGTTTAAACTTGCGTTTCAGCGCATGCTCCAACCCCGTCAAAGTATGAGAAAGTTGAACTGCACCTTGATAAGAGAGGTAGTCAGCAGCAACTGGGACTAACACACGTTCTGCAGCAACAAGGGCATTTATAGAAAGCACGCCAAGCATCGGACAACAGTCAAAAACAATTGGCATGTCAGGTGTTTCTAACATTTCAGAACGAATGGCATTTCTTAATTTCGTTGCAATTCTTGGCTCACGACCAAGCAACATGTCCATCTTACATAATTCAATATGTGATGGAATGAGATTAAAGCCATTTGGCAACTGTCGAATTAAATCGGTTAGCTGTCTACCTTCCTTATAAAATCCATACAAAGAAGTACCTAATTGGGTTTGCACCCCTGCCAACATAGTCAAATGGCACTGCGGATCTAAATCTAGCAACAACGGATGAACATTATCCCGACGCATCGCGGCAGAAAGATTAAATGAAGTGGTTGTTTTACCTACGCCACCCTTTTGATTAAAGACTGCCAGAATACTCATCTCGTCAACCTGTTCAGAAGTGTCTGTTCATCCAAAGAATTGGCCGGCGAAGGCCGGCCAAACAATTACACATTATACAAGAAAAAAATCACAGTGCTTCAGCAGCGTAATCCGCAAGACGAGATCTTTCACCTCTTTGCAAGGTTATATGACCAGAATGGGCCCATCCTTTAAAGCGATCCACCACAAAGGTAAGGCCAGAACTACCCTCGGTTAAGTACGGGGTATCAATCTGAGCAATATTACCAAGACATACCACTTTAGTGCCAGGACCAGCACGGGTGATCAGTGTCTTCATTTGTTTTGAAGTTAAGTTTTGCGCCTCATCGATAATGACCAACTTATTTAGAAATGTTCGTCCACGCATAAAGTTTAAAGATTTCACTTTAATCCTTGCACGAATTAAATCCCTAGTAGCTGCACGCCCCCACTCACCCGCATCTTGATCGGACTTATTAAGCACATCGAGGTTATCTTCTAACGCGCCCATCCAAGGGGTCATTTTCTCTTCTTCAGTACCTGGTAAGAAACCAATATCCTCACCAACTGGCACCGTCACCCGGGTCATGATAATTTCAGAGAAAATTTTCTTCTCTAATGTCATCGCTAAACCAGCCGCTAATGTGAGTAAGGTTTTCCCTGTTCCCGCTTGACCCAGTAAAGTGATGAAATCAATCTCAGGATCCATGAGCAAATTCAAAGCAAAATTCTGCTCACGATTTCGCGCTGTAATCCCCCAGATATTATTCTTTTGATGAGAATAATCTGTCAGCGTTTCTAGGACAGCAGTAGAGCCACTTTGCTCGCGCACAATGGCTGCAAACTCACCCCCGTCATTTGGATGGTACACAAACTCATTGACCACCAATGTTTTGCAAATTGGGCCTTTAAGTTTATAAAAGCTACGATTACCCTCTTTCCAACTAGACATATCTTTACCATGCGTCTCCCAAAAGTTAGCAGGGAGTTCACGCATGCCGGTGTACAGCAGATCAGTATCTTCAAGTACCTTATCATTGAAATAATCTTCAGCAGAAAGGCCCATTGCACGAGCCTTAATCCGCATGTTGATATCTTTCGAGACAAGGATCACTTGTCTAGTCGGATGCTTTTCCTTGAGTGCCAGCACAACAGATAGAATTAAATTATCTGCCTTGCCAATCGACATCGTCATGGATTGAACAGGAACCAGTGGTTCTGTTTGCAAAAAGAGCCTACCTGAAGCCGCGCCTTGAGAATGCTCTGAAAGTGCAATACCTTCAGTGAGAATGTGCTCTACATTTCCAACCATCTGATCAAGAAATCGACTAGCCTGACGTGCATTTCTCGCAACTTCAGACATCCCTTTCTTGTTGTTATCCAACTCCTCTAACGTCATCATTGGCACAAAGATATCATGCTCATCGAACCGATAAAGACTGGTTGGATCGTGCATTAAGACATTGGTATCAAGAACGAACAGCTTAATATCTACATTTTTTTTCTTGCTGGACTTCCTTGTGGTAGCCATATTCTTACCTTTCAAGAGGAGATTTTGAATACCAGTCACGAAACTGATAGATTTTTTAGTAACTCCAATACCTCATTTACATGCCCAGGAACTTTGACGCCTCGCCACTCCTTTTCTACTTCTCCAGATGGAGAAATGATAAAAGTACTACGCTCAATACCTCTTACCTGTTTGCCATACATGTTTTTCATTTTGATGACAGTAAAAGCATTACATAACAATTCTTCAGAATCTGACAATAAATCAAAAGGAAAAGTCATTTTTGACTTGAAGTTTTCATGAGACTTGATGCTATCTCTCGACACGCCCAAAACAACCGCACCTAACGATTCAAACTCATGATGTAAATCGCGAAAATTCTCTCCTTCTGTTGAACATCCCGGCGTATTGTCTTTTGGATAAAAATAAAGAACGATCCATTGGCCTGTTAAATCATTGAGAGAAATCGACTTTTCACCAGTCGCAGCCAATTTAATTTCACCAAAATTTGCATCAATCATTTTTGCACCTTATTTAAAGCAGTTCCCATGCCTTAAGCATCGTACATTCTGAATCTAGCCGCAAGTACAAACGCATGAAAAGTTGGTGATAATCAATTGACAAATGATAATGATTATCGTTTAATAAATAAAAAGGAGGATTTTCAATGAATGCAATATTAGTTGGTGCCGATACACTAGGAAACATTCCAGGCTTACTAGCCAATCAAGGAATAGGTATTTTGAAACATATTTCAGGGAGAAACGCTTCTCACCAGCGCAAGCTACCAGGCTTACCAAAAGATACTGACATTTTGATTCTATTTACCGACTTTGTTGGCCACAATGTGATGAGACATTTCCGCATGCTTGCACAAGAAAAGTCGATCCCTATTCTCGCTTGCCGCCGCTCTACTTGTGCACTCCTTGAAGGTTTACAACAAGCAGGACTGTGTAAAGAAAATCAATGTGATACGTGCCCAAATCAAACACGTAAGAAAAATTAATAAACAACCTTGCATTAGGGGTAGGAGTTTCCAGTAAAATACGATATTGAAGTTTTCTGTGAAATTTCCATCATGACATTTTCAATCGATGAAGCACGCCAAGTAATGGCGGAAGCAGACCTGTTGCATGGACAAGCGGAGATCAACGCAGCCATAGCAAAGATGGGGGAGAAAATTACCGAAGACATGGCAGACAGTAACCCAATAGTGTTCTGTGTCATGAACGGTGGACTGATCATCGCGGGTCAGTTACTTACCCATTTAAATTTTCCACTACAGTATGAATATATCCATGCTACACGCTATGGAGATGAGACAAGTGGTGGAAAACTATTATGGAAAGTACCTCCTAAAGCGGACCTAAGCGGTCGAAACATTCTGGTCATTGACGATATTTTAGATGAAGGCAACACGCTAGTTGAAATTGTAAAATCCTGCCAAGCAGCAGGGGCTGCTAGCGTAAAAGTAGCGGTGCTGATTGATAAACAACACAATCGAAAAGCCGATGGTGCACACGCTGACTTTGTTGGGCTTTCTGTACAAGATCGCTTCTTATTTGGATATGGCATGGACTACAAAGGGTATTGGCGCAACGCCCCAGGAATTTACGCTGTAAAAGGTCTATAATTTTTCAAATACCTCTTTACAAAAACTTTTAGCTAATGCATAATCTCGTTTCTTCGCAAGGGGGTATAGCTCAGCTGGGAGAGCGCTTGCATGGCATGCAAGAGGTCAGCGGTTCGATCCCGCTTACCTCCACAAGAGGAAAAAACTGAATGCCTCAAATCAGTTTTTTTTAACGAAGACAGGTTACTGTCCCCATCGTCTAGAGGCCTAGGACATCGCCCTTTCACGGCGGTAACCGGGGTTCGAATCCCCGTGGGGACGCCAATTAAAAAGCCAGCTGAAAAGCTGGCTTTTTTCTTTTACAGTCTCCAAAAAAATAACCGTTTCCAGCTAGTAAAAACGGTTATTTTTATAGCATATTTTTTATCAAAAATCTCTAAATTGCTGATGGCACTGGGCACAGGTATTTTCTAGGTCGTGATATGCCTTTTTAAAGGTAACAAAATCCACACGATCTGCCGCCATCACTTGCTTCATATTTGAAACAGCCCCTTTAAATGCAGTTACTTTTTGCTGAAACAATGCCTTGTTCGTCCAAACATTATCTTTAGCTGCACCATTTCCTGCAGATTTAAACTCTTCACTAAAGTATTTCCAAGGCTGATCGGAAAGTGCGTTTAGCGCATTCACCTCAGTCAACGCCAACTTTGCATCAAAACCCTTTTGACCACTCGCTATTTTAAACAACACTTCCTTTGAGGAAAGCATTTGTTTAAATACGTGCTTACGCATTGAAACAGGAGAATTCGGGTCTTCAGAATGACAAGCAGACAACAGCAAAGCCGTACTCAATATCACGCCAAGTGATATGAAAATCTTTTTCATCAATTGCTTTCCAAGTCGTAAATGATCGATAGACAGAAATGGAGACTCAACACTTGTTGCGTTACACCATTTGCTTATATAACGCAGCAAGATGCGCTCTAGCAGACAAGTAATTCTCTTGCTGATGAATATCTTGGCGCAAAAATGCATCCATTGAAGGAATGAGTGCCATTGCACGATCGAGAATAGGATCTGAACCACGTACGTAGGCGCCGACATTAATTAAATCTCTATTTCGCTGATATCGCGAATACAGATATTTAAATTGTCGCACCTGCTGCAACTCTTCTGGTTGGATAATATCAGTCATCACACGACTAATAGACTGCTCAATATCAATTGCAGGATAATGCCCTTGATCAGCCAATTGCCGCGTTAAGACAAAGTGACCATCAAGAATCGCCCTAGCACTATCGGCAATAGGATCTTGCTGATCATCCCCTTCAGATAGCACAGTGTAAAAGGCGGTAATCGAACCAGAATCAGGAGAGCCATTCCCTGCACGCTCAACCAAGCGGGGCAATTTTGCAAATACAGATGGAGGATACCCCTTTGTGGCCGGGGGTTCGCCAATTGCTAGTGCAATCTCACGCTGCGCCATGGCATAACGAGTTAAGGAATCCATAATCAAAAGTACATTATGACCTTGATCACGAAAATACTCGGCTAATCTCGTTGCGTAACTCGCCCCATGCAGACGCATTAAAGGCGGAGCATCCGCAGGTGCGGCCACCACCACAGATCGTCGCAGCCCCACTTCACCGAGAATGTTTTCAATAAAGTCCTTTACCTCACGACCGCGCTCACCAATCAAACCAACCACTACTCGATCAGCTGCAGTGTAGCGAGCCATCATCCCCAAAAGGACACTCTTACCGACACCAGAGCCCGCAAACAAGCCCAATCGCTGCCCTTGCCCAACAGTCAGCATTGCGTTAATTGCCCGCACACCAACATCCAGCACCTGCCGAACAGGCGCTCGTTCCATTGGGTTAAATGGCTTCGTGGTTAATGACACCATTCGCTCAATATCTAGCTTACCCTTACCATCTAATGGCTGACCAACACCATCCAACACCCGACCAAGCAACCCTTCACCCACTGGCACCTGGCGCCCTTTATCTTCAGCGGAAGCGGCACGAAGATAAGCCTTACCAAAAGTGGGAGTATGCTGCCCTAATGCCTCTACAGGTACGACACGGGCCCCGGCCTCCAAACCGTAGGCATCCGATAATGGCATCAAGAATAGGCGATCACCCGAAAATCCCACAACCTCTGCTTCAATGCGAAGATCGCCCGCCTCTACGATACAACTCGCCCCCACAGGCAAGCGAAGACCAGAGGCTTCCAAGACCAAACCAGAGGCTTTGACTAGGCGACCATAAGACTGCCACGGAGAAACATCCTGCAGCGCCGTCATTGAATGGGATAGGTAAGATTTAAAATCAGAGAATTCGTAAGGCATTGGGGATTATCGACCAAGCGCAGCGAGAACGCGCTTCCATCGAATCTCAAGGGACAAATCAACCTCACCTTCGGCCGCCAATAATCGGCAATCTCCACGATTAATTTGACCATCAGGAATTAATTGCCATTTACTGCCATCTGGCAACGTGAGATTTAAGCGGTCTTGTAGCAGCAGCACATCATCAGGGTGCATTAAAATACGTGGGTTAGTACCCAGAAATGGAGATGCACTGATCGCTTCTTGAACAATCGGCCCTAAGCGAGCTGGCTCATCGACTAAGGTTTGTCTTAGCACTTGCTCTGCCAACCGAACCGACAACTCGACCAAATCATCTGCCAATTGAATTTGCATCGTGCTAAATTGAAAATCGAGCTGTCCGATGAGAGACTCGAGCTGAGATTTGAGCACAGTAATTTCATCTTGCGCTTGAGAGAGACCCGCTTGGTAGCCATCTTCAAATGCAGCTTGATGAATCGACTCCAATTCTTCTGGCGTGGGGTAATTCTGCGCTTCGATTAACTCCTCAGAAAGATCTACTGAGGAATCCTCCACCAATTCAGGCGCAATAGACTCCGCAACAAGCTCCTCCACTTCCACAACCGGTTGTGGAGAGGCTGGTGCCACCCCCTCAAAAATAGGCGACATTTCCCATCTTTGATACTGAGTCAGCATTTCAGCTGGAATGACTCTATTCGACAAGACCTTCGTCTCCGCCCTTACCACCTAGCACAATTTGACCTTCATCAGCTAAACGGCGAACCACTTTAAGAATTTCTTTTTGTTCAGCCTCAACTTCAGACAACCGTACAGGCCCTTTTGCCTCAAAATCATCTCTCAACATTTCAGCGGCACGTTGCGACATGTTTTTGAAAATTTTATCGCGCAACGCTTGGCTTGTACCTTTTAGCGCCAAGACGAGCGAGTCGGACTGCACTTCACGAAGCAACAATTGAATTCCGCGATCATCAATATCAATAACATTCTCAAAGACAAACATTTTGTCTTGAATTTTCTGAGCTAGCTCAGGGTCGTACTCACGAATAGCCTGAATAGCCGAAGTTTCAACCACCGCCCCCATAAAGTTAAGGATTTCTGCCGCGGTCTTAACACCACCCAGTGCACTCTTCTTAATCTTGTCAGAACCTGAAAGTAACTGAGTCAATACTTCATTCAGGTCTCGCAATGCAGAAGGCTGAACACCCTCCAGAGTCGCCACCCGTAGCAAGACATCATTTCTTAAACGCTCAGTAAAACAAGATAAAATTTCGGCTGCCTGATCTTGCTCTAAGTGAACTAGAATCGTTGCAATAATCTGGGGGTGCTCATTTTTAATCAACTCAGCAACGGAAGAGGAGTCCATCCACTTAAGACTCTCAATCCCGTTATTATCGCCACCTTGCAAGATACGATCGAGCAAGTTTGCTGCTTTGTCGGTGCCTAGTGCACGAGTCAGCACAGAACGAATATATTCGTCTGCCGCCCCCAGATTTGCACGGTTTAATGTCGACGCTCTAAATTCTTTTAAAATACCTTCTACTTCTTCTTGCGTGACACCATCCATTTCCGCCATCGCAAAACCAAGCTTCTGAACCTCTTTTGGGCCCAAATACTTAAAAACTTCAGCAGCCTCTTCTTCACCAAGACTCATTAAAAGAATGGCACTACGTCGAACACCTTCTTCACTCATGCCGACTCCTCCTTCAACATCCATTCACGGATAATGGTAGCCACCACTCTAGGATCTTCTTTAGCCATTTGTTTAATAGTAGCCAAGTTTTCCGTGTAGGTCGCGAGTCTTGCTTCGTTTTCTGCTTTTTGCCTCAACTCGTCAGCGGATTGCTGATGCTCACTGACCGAAACCAATACACCATCGTCCCCGACAACCATTTCACCGGCTGCACCAGGCTCACCAGTAGCCGCACCAGCTGCCGCCCCACCTGCACCCGCCAATTGCGGCTCGAAACGCTTACTTGCACCAGTAAGGTCTCGCATAATTGGGCGAAGTACGCCAAAGAACAAGTAGAATACAATCAAGCCAACCACTGTGTACCTAGCAATATCCAACCAGTTGGTGCTAGCCACCGTGGTAATTTTTTCCATCATTGATGGCGTTACTAACGGCATAGAATCGGCAAACTGTGCGTTTACAAGATTCAGCGTATCACCACGTTGTGTATTAAAACCCATTGCCTCGCGCACAAGGTTTTCCGCCTGCCCCACTTCTGCACTCGTCAATGGCACATAAGTCGACTGACCGTTTGTAACTTTCGGTTTGTAATTAAGCACCACTGCCACCGACAGCCTACGCACTACACCTGTTGGCAAGAGTGTATGACTAATGGTCTTATCCACCTCATAATTAACGGTTGTTTCTCTGTGCTTCAGATTTGGGTTGGTTGCAGCAGTGCTAGCAGTTGTAGTCCCTGGCTGATTTTGAGCAACCAATGGCGCAGTTGCTGCTCCTGGTGGTTGATTAGACAGCGCACCAGGCACACCTGATGCACCATTTGCGTTATCCCCTTGCGTCTCTACGGTTTGCTGACTACGAACAGTGGCATCTGCAGGCGTTGGGTTTGGCTTGTAGGTTTCTGATGTTTGTTCAGTTTGCGCAAAATCTAACTGAGCGGTAACTTGTGCCTTAACATTATCCTTACCCCATACTGCGGCGAGAATATCTTCAATTCGCTTGGTATAACTTAATTCAACCTGATGTACATACTCTAACTGCTTTGCATCTAACCCCGGGTTTCTACCGGTGCTGTTTGCATCATTAGAAAGTAAATTACCTTTTTGGTCGACAATTGTCACATTTTGAACAGGCAAGTCTGGAACACTGCTAGCCACCAAATGCATTACACCGGCAATTTGCGCATCGTCCAAGATGCGTCCGCCACGCACATTCAGCAAAACAGAAGCAGAAGGTTTCTGCTGCTCACGTACAAATACGGTGCTTTTCGGGAATGCTAAATGTACCCTTGCACTTTCCACCGCATCGATTGACTCGATCGACCTCGCTAACTCACCTTCAATAGCTCGCTGGTAAGATACCTGCTCAGCAAACTGGCTCACCCCTAGGCGTTGATTATCTAACAGCTCAAAGCCTGCCGGCCCACTCTTAGGCAACCCTTGTGTCGCTAATCTTAATCGAACGTTATAGACCTGATCCTCCGGTACCTTGATGACATTACCAGAGTCAATTGTATAAGGGATATTCATCTGCTCTAGCGAAGCAATTACCGCACCGCTATCTTTGTCAGACAGATTACTGAAAAGGACTTTTTGAGAAGGTGTTTGACTCCACATCAACACACCAATAACCAACGCAAATACGGCAGCAATTGCTACCATAATACCTATTTTTCGCTGATTGGATAATTGTCCAAAGCGAGTAGAAATAGAGGAAAGTGATTGAGGGAATGCTTGAGCCATGAATTAAGTGAAAGTCGGGTTATCCTGCCAAAATCGTTAAGATAATTCAGGTTAGACCTGCATGTTCATGACTTCTTGATACGCGGAAACTAATTTATTTCTAACTTGCACTAGAGACTGAAACGAGAGGCTCGCTTTTTGCATAGACATCATTACATCTTGGATGTCCGCACCAGACTCACCGGAAGCAAATGCTTCTTGAGCACTGTTTGATTGTTGTTGCATAGAGTTGACTTGCTGCAAAGCACTTTGCAAAACACTCCCAAAACCAGGACCATCTTGCCCGACGCTTTCTACAGGAGAAATCGACTTAGCAGAATCCGACATAGATTTCATCTCAGCCAGCAGCGACTGCACACCATTGACGCTCATGCTTCCTCCTTGACCTCTAATCTAGATTCCATCGACACAATCCAACCAAGATTAACATGCAACCTTAAAGCGGATCTCCACGCACCCTTTGCAGGCTTATACTATATTATGACATAGCTTTTCAATTGTAATAGCCTCTTTACCTCAAATTTCCTAGGTTTTTAGAGCAATCAACACCAATCTAACAAATGGAAATGACATAAAAACGAATAATTCAGTTATTTTTGCCGCCGAAACTCCCAAGGTGCCTGGGGTTCAACATCAGACCACAATCCTGTTCGAGCAGCTTGAGCCTTTTCCTGTGCTACTTCATATTGTTCGAAATCTTCTTTTGACTGCGATTTTTTTGCATATTGCGTGTAATGCCAAGCCAAGCCACGCTTAACCTGCTCCAGATTGATATCTAATCCACCGGCACTTTCTGGTAAACGAATCACCGCTACTTTACGACCATACCGATCAGTATCAGTCACACGAACATCCACCATACGCCCATAGATAAGATCGGATAGTGATTGCTTAGATTTCATCCCAAAAGCTTGTTTTTTTTCTGGTGCATCAATAAAAGCAAAGCGAATTTTTATTTCTTGATTTGCACTGGTTAGCACTCGGATTGTATCGCCATCTGATACCGCCACCACCTTGCCATCAAATTCATTCGCCGATTGACCACTCGTTTTTTGATAATTCCAGCCAAACAAGGCAGAGATAACAGCAAGGACCAACAAGACAATTTGTTTATAAAATTTAAACTGACTGTTGTTTGTTTTTTTTCGCATAACACACCAAGGTAAAGAAAGGTCATCCATCACATGACAGAAGCCAAGGTACAAAGGTACAATATTAGATTATTTTATTTATGATTCAGATGGGCTTAGAAAAAGACATCTGAACCCTATCAGGTTTGATCGATGAGTATCATTGCACAAGAAGTTGCTAGACGCCGAACATTTGCGATTATTTCACATCCGGATGCAGGTAAAACCACCCTAACGGAGAAATTACTTCTATTTTCAGGTGCTATTCAATTAGCAGGTACTGTTAAAGGCAAAAAGTCTGGACGTCATGCAACCAGTGACTGGATGGAAATTGAAAAGCAACGTGGTATTTCTGTTGCGTCTTCCGTTATGCAGTTTGATTACCGCGACCACATCATTAACCTGCTAGACACCCCTGGACACCAAGACTTCTCTGAAGATACATATCGCGTTCTTACTGCTGTTGACTCCGCCCTAATGGTGATCGATGCAGCAAAAGGTGTAGAAGACCAAACAATTAAGCTACTTGAAGTTTGTAGACTTCGTGATACGCCAATTGTCACTTTCATGAATAAGTATGACCGTGAAGTACGTGATTCACTTGAATTACTAGATGAAGTAGAAAACATTCTAAAAATTCAGTGTGCGCCAATTACTTGGCCAATTGGCATGGGAAAGACCTTCCGAGGCGTATACCACATTCTAAGAGATGAAATCTTACTATTTGACGCTGGCCAAGACAGCGCCCAGCAATTGGTAAACGAGGTAATTTCCGGCATTGACAATCCGAGGCTAGATGAACTATTTCCATTGGAAATCGAGCAATTGCGTAATGAAATTGAATTAGTGCAAGGTGCATCTCATCCATTTAATCTTGAAGCATTCCTGTCTGGCAAACAAACGCCTGTATTCTTTGGCTCTGCGATTAATAACTTTGGTGTTCGAGAAATTCTAAACGCACTAGTAGATTGGTCACCGGCCCCTGCAGCAAGACACGCAACTAAGCGTGATGTAGAACCAACCGAAGGCAAGTTCTCTGGTTTTGTATTCAAAATTCAAGCCAACATGGACCCAAAACACCGCGACCGTATCGCATTTGTACGCGTGTGCTCTGGTAAATTTGAACGCGGCATGAAAATGAAACATCTACGCCTTAATCGTGACATTGCAGCCAATACAGTAGTTACGTTTATGGCGCACGAACGCGAACAGGTTGAAGAAGCGTTTGCGGGTGACATTATCGGTATTCCAAACCATGGAAACATGCAAATTGGCGATACCTTTAGTGAAGGTGAAGCCTTGGCTTTTACTGGCATCCCTTTCTTTGCCCCAGAATTATTTAAAACAGCACGTATTCGTAACCCATTAAAAATTAAGCAGTTGCAAAAAGGCTTACAGCAATTAGGCGAAGAAGGTGCGGTTCAGGTATTCAAGCCATTAAATGGTTCTGATATGGTGCTAGGCGCCGTTGGGGTACTACAGTTTGAAGTTGTTGCAAGCCGCCTTAATAATGAATATGGTGTAGAAGCCGTTTTTGAAAGCACAAGCACAGCGACAGCTCGCTGGGTTAGTTTTAAAGACAATAAGCAAAAAGCGGAATTCGAAAAGGCCTTACAGCACCAACTATCTGTTGATGCAGGCGGCAACCTTGCCTTCTTAGCTACTAGCCGAGTTAATCTGCAACTAACTCAAGAAAGATGGCCTGATGTTGTCTTCCATGCCACTCGCGAACATGCCGCTCAACTCTAAATAAACCCCACCACCATCTAAAAAGGTCAGCATTCATCGTGCTGACCTTTTTTTACATGCAAATTTGATTAAATTGATACAAATCAAACAACCTATTTGTCATATTAATGTAACTTTACTACAAGTCATATTTAGCACACAAAATATAAAATCTAGGCTATATCTGCGATCAAATCGATTTTGCACTGCAATAATACGCATTTTATCAAAAGTGAATGGATGTTTCGTTTTCAAATTATGTAGCAACATTACACTTTACGCATGCTAAAAGACTGTGGATAATACAGCCACTATAAAAGCGGGACCTATTTGTGGATAGCCTCCATAAATGGGTCAGTAACCAACCAGACTTGGTTCCTGACATTCCTCACTAACAAAAGTTGGATGGAGACAGCAAGGTTGCCAGCATGCGATTTATTGCCTTGTTGAATGGATGGGAGCAGAGTCTGCCAGCACATTACCCTTGTGCCTGGCATGTAATACTCTTATAAATGAGGCAGACCATGACAATTGGAAACACGCCCGAAGACCTAGATCCACAAGAGACACGTGAATGGTTAGAGGCTCTGGAAAGCGTTCTTGAAAACGAAGGTGCAGAACGCGCACAGTACATTCTAGAAACATTAACTGATAAAGCACGTCGCACTGGCGCTTATCTGCCATTCTCAGCAAATACGGCTTACCTAAATACAATTCCAACTCACAAAGAAGCACGATCTCCTGGTAATCATGAACTAGAAGATCGCCTACGCTCTTACATTCGCTGGAATGCGTTAGCAATGGTGGTTCGCGCCAACAAAAACTCTTCTGAGTTAGGTGGCCATATTTCCTCTTTTGCATCTGCAGCAACACTGTACGATGTTGGTTTTAATCACTTCTGGCATGCTCCAAACGAAAATCATGGTGGCGATCTTGTATATATGCAGGGTCACTCAGCACCAGGTGCTTATGCTCGCGCCTTCCTAGAAGGTCGTATCACTGAAGACCAAATGAACAACTTCCGCCAGGAAGTGGATGGTGAAGGACTTTCTTCTTACCCACACCCTTGGCTAATGCCAGACTTCTGGCAGTTCCCAACGGTTTCAATGGGCCTTGGCCCGATTATGGCGATTTACCAAGCTCGTTTCATGAAGTACTTGGAAAGCCGCAATCTATCTAAACATACCAACCGTAAAGTATGGTGCTTCTGCGGTGATGGTGAAATGGATGAGCCAGAATCACTGGGTGCCATCTCTATGGCTGGCCGTGAAAAATTAGATAACCTAATTTTCGTAGTGAACTGTAACCTTCAGCGTCTTGATGGTCCTGTTCGTGGTAACGGTAAAATCATTCAAGAATTGGAAGGTGACTTCCGCGGCGCTGGCTGGAATGTGATTAAAGTAGTTTGGGGTTCTTACTGGGATCCGCTACTAGCTCGCGACAGCAAAGGCCTACTGAAAAAACGCATGGAAGAGTGCGTTGACGGTGACTATCAGACAATGAAGTCTAAAGATGGCCGTTATGTTCGCATCCACTTCTTCGGTAAGTACAAAGAACTTGAAGACATGGTTGCAACCATGTCTGATGAAGAGATCTGGAAACTGAACCGTGGTGGTCATGACCCACATAAAGTCTATGCAGCTTACCACGAGGCAGTAAACAACCCACGTAGCCGCCCAACAGTCATTCTTGCCAAGACCATTAAAGGTTATGGTATGGGCCGTGCGGGTGAAGCGCAAAACATCTCTCACCAACAAAAGAAAATGGACATCGATTCACTACGTGAATTCCGTGATCGTTTCCATATTCCAGTATCTGACGAGCAATTGCCTGAAGTGCCATTCTTCAAGCCTGCTGAAGATAGCCCAGAGATGAAGTACATGCACGAACGTCGTGCTGCTTTAGGTGGTTATTTGCCTGCACGCAAGCCAGTTGATACCAAACTAGAGATTCCACCGCTATCTAACTTCGAACGACTATTGAAGTCTTCTGGTGAGCGTGAATTGTCTACCACCATGGCATTTGTTCAAATGCTTGGCTCATTGGTTAAAGATAAAGCCATTGGTAAGCACATTGTACCGATCGTACCTGACGAATCTCGTACCTTTGGTATGGAAGGTATGTTCCGTCAATTAGGTATCTGGAGCACTGAAGGACAGATGTATGTCCCGCAAGACTCTGACCAACTGATGTTCTACAAAGAAGACAAGAGCGGCCAGATTCTGCAAGAAGGTATTAACGAAGCCGGTGGTATGTCTGATTGGATTGCTGCAGCAACTGCTTATGCAAACCATGGCGTGCCAATGATTCCGTTCTATATCTACTACTCTATGTTCGGTTTCCAACGTATTGGTGACTTGGCATGGGCAGCGGGTGATTTACGTGCACGTGGCTTCTTGCTAGGCGGTACTGCTGGTCGTACCACCTTGAACGGTGAAGGCTTGCAGCACCAAGATGGTCATAGCCATATTTTTGCTGGCTTCATTCCAAACTGCGTCTCTTACGACCCAACCTTCTCATATGAAGTGGCAGTGATTGTGCAAGATGGTATGCGCCGTATGTATCAAGATAATGAAAATATCTATTACTACATTACCTTGATGAACGAGAACTACACCCACCCAGAAATGCCAGAAGGTGCAGAAGAAGGCATCCTGAAAGGTATGTACTTGCTAAAAGAAGGTGCACAAGATGCCAAACTGAAAGTACAGTTACTAGGCTCTGGTACTATCTTGCGCGAATCGATTGCTGCAGCTGACTTGTTGCGCGATGACTGGGGCGTAGATGCTGACATCTGGAGCGTGCCAAGCTTTAACGAATTGAAACGTGATGCAGTAGATGCAGAACGCTGGAACCTATTACACCCAGCTGCAGAACCACGTAAATCTTACGTGGAAGAGCAGTTATCAACTCGTAGCGGCCCATTCATTGCAACTACTGATTACATTCGCAACTATGCCGACCAGATCCGTGCATATGTGCCAGGTCAGTATGTTGTATTGGGTACCGATGGTTTTGGTCGTTCTGATACCCGTAAGAAATTGCGCCACTTCTTCGAGGTTGATCGTCACTTTATTACCGTTGCATCATTGAATGCATTGGCAAAAGAAGGCAAGATCAGCCGTGAAGTAGTTGCTCAGGCAATTACTAAATACGGTATCAACCCAGAAAAGCTGAACCCAGCTCTGGTATAACCCGACGACATCAACGGGGCAGCAAAAAGCTGCCCGTATAGGATACTTGCGATGAGTACTGTGATTGAACTCAAAGTCCCTGATATTGGGGATTACAAAGAAGTTGAGATCATTGAAGTATTGGTGAAAGTGGGTGACACCGTAGCCGTAGATGATTCTCTAATTACGCTAGAAACAGATAAAGCCACCATGGAAGTACCTGCAGCAACTGCAGGTGTGATTACAGCTATCCATGTCAAAGTGGGTGATAAAGTTTCAGAAGGCAGCTTAATTCTTTCTGTTGACGCAGCATCTTCTGCTGCGGCCCCTGCTCCTGCACCAGTTGCTGCGGCACAAGCGCCAAAAACAGAATCAGCACCTGTTGCCGCTCCTGCAGCGCCAGCACCAGCAGTTGCTGCTAGTGCAGAAATTCGTGTACCAGATATTGGTGACTACAAAGCGGTTGATGTCATTGAAATTCTAGTAAGAGTGGGCGACACCGTAGCACTAGATGATTCGTTGATTACATTAGAAACAGATAAAGCCACCATGGAAGTACCTGCAAGCGTTGCAGGCGTGGTAGAAGCGATTGCAGTTAATGTAGGCGACAAAGTATCTGAAGGTAGCTTAATTCTGACAGTTCGTGCCTCTGGCGCTGCGCCTGCCGCAACCCCAGTTGCTGCACCTGCTCCAGCTCCGACTGCTGCACCAGCACCGGTTGCAGCACAAGCCGCACCGGCACCGAAAGCACCAGCTCAGGTAGCTCCTGCAGCAACAGTAATTGATGAAGCTGGTTTCGCAAAAGCGCATGCAAGCCCTTCTGTACGTAAGTTTGCGCGTGAATTAGGGGTTGACTTATCAAAAGTAAAAGGCTCTGGACCTAAAGGTCGTATTACTGCAACAGACGTACAAACCTTCGTTAAAGGTGTTATGCAGCAAGTGGTAAGTGGTGCATTCAATGCATCAGCACCTGCGGCAACTGGCTCTGGTGTAGGCTTAGATTTATTGCCATGGCCAAAAGTTGACTTCAGCAAATTTGGTACGATCGACAAACAGCCATTGTCTCGTATCAAGAAAATTTCTGGAGCCAACCTACATCGTAACTGGGTAATGATCCCTCACGTGACAAACCACGATGAGTGCGACATTACTGAGCTTGAAGCTTTCCGCGTTCAATTGAACAAAGAAAACGAAAAGAGCGGCAATAAAGTTACGATGCTTGCTTTCATGATTAAAGCTGCCGTTGCTGCACTGAAGAAATTCCCTAGCTTTAATTCAAGCCTAGATGGTGACACCCTAGTCATGAAGAGCTACTACAACATTGGCTTTGCTGCGGATACGCCAAATGGCTTAGTAGTGCCGGTGATTAAAGATGCAGATAAAAAAGGTGTCTTTGAAATCGCTAAAGAAATGGGTGACCTAGCGAAACTAGCGCGTGATGGCAAACTAAAACCTGAGCAAATGCAAGGTGGTTGTTTCTCCATCTCTAGCTTAGGTGGTATTGGTGGCACTTACTTCACACCAATTATCAATGCTCCTGAAGTAGCAATTATGGGCGTATGTAAGTCTTCGACCAAGCCGGTTTGGGATGGCAAACAGTTTGTTCCACGTTTGATGCTACCACTGAGCCTTTCTTGGGATCACCGTGTCATTGACGGTGCTGAAGCTGCTCGCTTTAATGCGTATTTCGGCCAGATCTTGACCGATTTCCGTCGCGTAATGCTATAAGGGGGCCGCATGAGTCAAGTCGAACTACAAGTCCCTGATATTGGCGACTATAAAGATGTAGAAATCATCGAAATTTTGGTAAAAGTGGGTGACACGATTGCCGTAGATGACTCACTCATCACACTAGAAACCGATAAAGCAACCATGGAAGTACCAGCGACAACTGCTGGCGTGGTAAAAGAGCTAAAGATCAAGGTTGGCGATAAAGTCTCTCAAGGTAGCGCTATTTTAGTTGTTGAAGCCTCTGCTTCTACAACGGCAGCAGCAGCGCCAACTGAAGCACCGGCTCCTGTCGCGGCACCAGCTGCGCCTGTTGCGGCTCCTCAAGCTGGTAGTTTTGCGGGTGCTGCAGATGGTGAATACGACATGCTGGTACTTGGTGCGGGTCCTGGCGGGTATTCTGGTGCGTTCCGTGCAGCTGACTTAGGTATGAAAACTGTGATTGTTGAACGGTTCTCTACCCTAGGTGGTGTCTGCTTAAACGTGGGTTGTATTCCATCTAAAGCACTGTTGCACACTACTGCAGTGCTAGATGAGACTCGCCACATGGCTGAACATGGCATCACATTTGCAGAACCGCAAATTGATATCGATAAGCTACGCGGCTACAAAGAAAAAGTGATCGGCAAACTGACCGGTGGCTTAGCTGGCATGGCCAAAGCGCGTAAAGTGGAAGTGGTTCAAGGGGTTGGTACCTTTGTTGATCCACATCACCTGTCTGTTGCCTTGGCTGATGGTGGCACCCGCGTATTGAAGTTCAAGCAGGCAATTATCGCAGCGGGTTCTTCAGTGGTAAATCTACCATTCATCCCACAAGATCCGCGTATTGTTGACTCAACTGGTGCGCTAGAGCTTCGTTTCATTCCGAAGAAAATGCTGATCATTGGTGGCGGCATTATCGGTCTGGAAATGGGTTCCGTTTACTCTTCACTAGGCGCTCGTCTAGATGTTGTCGAGATGATGGACGGCCTAATGCAAGGTGCAGATCGTGACTTGGTAAAAGTTTGGCAAAAGATGAACGAACATCGTTTCGATAACATCATGCTAAAAACCAAGACCGTTGCCGTTGAAGCAAAAGAAGATGGTATTTGGGTAACGTTTGAAGGCGATAAAGCACCAAAAGAACCTCAGCGATACGACATGGTTCTCGTTGCAGCTGGCCGCGCACCAAATGGTAAGAAAATTGGAGCAGAAAACGCGGGCGTCGTAGTAACTGATCGCGGCTTTATCCCTGTTGATAAGCAAATGCGTACCAATGTGCCGCACATCTTTGCAATTGGTGACTTGGTAGGTCAGCCAATGCTTGCACACAAAGCGGTACATGAAGCACATGTTGCAGCAGAAGTTGCACACGGTGAAAAAGCGTACTTCGATGCAAAAGTGATTCCTGGCGTTGCTTATACCGACCCTGAAGTAGCATGGGTAGGCATGACCGAAGAGCAGTGTAAAGCGCAGGGCGTGAAGTACGAAAAAGGCGTGTTCCCATGGGCGGCGAGTGGCCGTGCGATTGCGAACGGTCGTGACGAAGGCTTTACCAAGTTAATTTTTGATGCGAATACTCACCAAATTATTGGTGGCGGTATTGTTGGTACGCATGCAGGTGATTTAATTGGTGAGGTTTGTCTTGCGATTGAAATGGGTGCAGATGCTGTTGATATCGGCAAAACTATCCACCCACACCCAACCTTGGGCGAGTCGGTTGGTTTAGCGGCAGAAGCATTTGAAGGTAGTTGTACAGACCTTCCTCCTGTTCGTAAGAAGTAATTACTATGGGTTCAGAGAGAAAAGATCATTTTCTCTGAACCAAATAGTGGCGTAAACAAAAAGGGCTTTGAAATTCAAAGCCCTTTTTGCATGTTTATCGAAGTATAAATTGGTTACGCTACCCTGTTACCCATTTGGGCGCAGGAGGTTGATAAGCCTTTATTTTACGAACCATATCTTCAATCTCATCCGACACAATTACCATGTCTCGATGCGAGGCTTTCATAAAGCCCTCTTCAACTATACGGTCAATCATCGATAGTTGTGGGTCAAAAAATCCAGCTACATTGAGTAGTCCGCATGGCTTTTGATGATATCCCAATTGTGCCCATGTCCATGCTTCAAAAAACTCTTCTAAAGTACCTGCTGCGCCGGGTAAAGCAATAAATGCATCCGATAACTCTGCCATTCTCGCTTTGCGCTCGTGCATATCTTTTACTACTTCTAGCTGACTAATACCCTGATGCGCGAGTTCTTTTTCCTGCAACGCAACCGGAATAATCCCACAGACTGTACCACCGGCAGCAAGCGCAGCATCTGCCACAGCCCCCATCATACCCACTTTACCGCCACCATAGACGATCTCGATGCTAGATGTAGCAAGAAAATGCCCCACTTTTCTCGCTGCTTCTAGGTAGATGGAATTGTTACCGCCATGAGAGCCACAATAAACGGCAATTCTCATGCATCCTCCAACGAATCGATCTCTACGGTTTCATCGAAGTGATAAAGCAATAAATATTCATCCCAATCTTCTGTTTCCGTGCAAATGACCATTGCACATTGAGACACTGAATCGCCAAACGTCTCGTCTTCTAACACAGACTCAACGATCCAATCCCACAGCTCGCTTGGTTGATCGGTTTCAAACATGAGATTGAGATAAGGGCCATCTTCGGTTTTATCTCCATCAATAGCGCCTGAACGGGAAACAAATGGTAGTTGTTTTGCCGCATCCTCAACATAGGTTTTCAATGCATCTATCGCAAGTGTTGGCGCTAAATCTGGCTGAATTTGAATACAAAAAATCGTCATGCGTCACCTCTCGCTTAGTTATCATCTTCGATAAAGCCACCGCCAGCAAAACTCTCAAATCGAGTATATTTGCCAAGCCAAGTAAGCCGTACACGTCCAACAGGGCCGTTACGCTGCTTACCAATAATTACTTCACCCGTTCCTTTAATCTCTTCTTTATCGGGAAAATAATATTCTTCACGATACATAAAGAGAATCACGTCAGCATCCTGTTCGATCGCGCCGGATTCCCGCAAATCTGACATCATTGGGCGCTTATCTGGGCGTTGCTCGACCGCACGAGATAGCTGAGACAGTGCAACGACAGGCACTTCCAATTCTTTTGCCAAACTTTTCAAAGATCGGGAAATTTCAGAAATTTCCGTTGCACGGTTTTCAGTGGCAGATTTGGTTGAACCTTTCATCAACTGCAAGTAATCGATCACAATAAGACCCAGTTTACCGTCATTGATGCCTTTAATCGCTAGATCACGCATTAATCGGCGACAGCGTGCACGAAGTTCCGTCACCGATAAACCACCGGTTTCATCGATAAAAATTGGGGCTTCATGAAGTTTACCAACCGCATGCGTCAGTTTTGGCCAATCATCATCTTCTAATTTACCGGTACGAAGTTTATGTTGATCTAAACGACCAACCGAACCAATCATACGCATCACTAACTGTGCGCCGCCCATCTCCATCGAGAAGATTGCCACAGGCTTGCCTGATTGCGTCGCGACGTTTTCACCCACGTTTACCGCAAAAGCAGTTTTACCCATGGAAGGTCGACCTGCCACGATAATTAAATCGCCAGGTTGTAAGCCAGAAGTTTTATTATCAAGATCAATAAACCCTGTCGCTACGCCAGTTACATCACTATCTGTGTCTCGGTGATATAGCTCATCAATACGCTCAACCACTTGGGTTAATAGTGTCTGAGTATCTAAGAAACCTTGTTTTTGGCTATTACCGGACTCTGCGATTTTGAACACTGCGGCTTCAGCAGTATCTAACAGTTCATCTGCTTGGCGACCTTCAGGGTTATAAGCTGAATCCGCAATTTCATTTCCAACGCGCGCTAATTCACGTAGCACATAGCGCTCATGAACAATCTCTGCATAGCGACGAATATTGGCTGCGGATGGCGTAGTTTCTACTAATTGTCCAAGATAGTTGAGACCACCCGCATCTTCTAACTTCCCAAGGCGATCTAACTCTTCCGCAACGGTAATCACGTCGGCGGGTTGGTTTCGTTCAATTAATCGACCAATCGAGTAATAAACTAATTTATGACCACTATGATAAAACTCTGCATCATTGACTAGATCAGAAATACGAGTCCATGCCTCGTTATCCAACATTAAACCACCTAGCACACTCTGCTCAGCCTCAATAGAATGAGGAGGCAGTTTTAACTGGGCGATTTGTGGATCTGGGGTTGAAGCAAATGGAGGCTGCATGTTAGTCATAGAGAATACAATCAATACTTAGAAATTCGATGTTCATTATACGCTGATCCCATATTGAGAAAATGGAAATCCAAACTAGATGTTTGTCGTTTTATAAAAATAAAAAAGCCCGATCACTCGGGCTTCTTAGCGCTTATATATCATCAGATAGTTAAGCGGTTCCACCCACGGTCAAGCCTTCTAGCTTCAAAGTTGGCTGCCCCACGCCAACCGGCACACTTTGACCATCTTTGCCACAGACGCCGACACCGGTATCTAGTTGCATATCATTACCGATCATCGTGATTTGGCTCATGGCCTCTGGACCATTTCCGATTAGGGTTGCGCCCTTCACTGGATACATCAATTTACCATTCTCAATTTTCCATGCTTCAGAAGCAGAGAAAACAAATTTACCACTGGTAATATCTACTTGGCCGCCGCCAAAGTTAACTGCATACAAGCCATCTTTTACTGAAGCGATAATTTCTTCTGGATGATGCTCGCCACTTAACATATAGGTGTTCGTCATACGAGGCATTGGTAAATGCGCGTACGATTCACGACGACCATTTCCAGTCGGCTTCATACCCATTAGACGCGCATTCATGGTGTCTTGCATATAGCCAGTCAAAATACCGTCTTCAATTAGGGTCGTACAGCTGGTAGGCGTACCTTCGTCATCCACCGACAAGGAGCCACGACGATTGGCAATCGTGCCATCATCTACAACAGTTACCCCTTTTGCGGCAACTTGTTGGCCGATTTTGCCAGAGAATGCAGAGCTTCCTTTACGATTAAAGTCACCTTCTAAACCATGTCCAACTGCTTCATGCAACAATACGCCTGGCCAACCAGGACCAAGTACAACGGTCATTTGACCTGCTGGGGCTGGACGTGCATCTAGGTTGGTCAGTGCTTCTTTTACTGCGCGTTCTGCATAGCTACGCAATACATCATCTGTAAAGTACGCAAAGTCAAATCGTCCGCCGCCGCCAGCCCCACCTTGCTCACGACGTCCATTTTGCTCGACGATGACTTGAATATTCACTCTCACGAGTGGACGAATATCTGCTGCACGAACACCATCTGCCCTCGCTACAAACACCACTTCGTACTGAGCGGCCATACTGGCCATCACTTGTTTAATGCGTGGGTCTAACTGCCTAGCCATTTGTTCTAGACGCTCTAGTAGTTTTACTTTTTCTGCAGCAGATAAACTAGCGATCGGGTCATCTGGCAAATAGAGTCCAAGGCCATTTACAGTGGATGGCACACCAACAATCCCTTGCCCAACCGGCGCAATAGCACGTGTCGCATCAGCGGCTTGAGTTAGCGCGGATAAACTAATTTCATCAGAATAAGCAAAAGCGGTTTTTTCCCCTGATACAACGCGTACACCAACGCCTTGATCAATATTAAAACTACCACCTTTCACGATGCCTTCGTCTAATGACCAGCCCTCAGTACGGCAGTATTGAAAATAGAGATCCGCATAATCTGCTTGGTGGTGCATGATTCGCGAAAAAGTCTGGTTTAGCGCTTTTTCATCAATTTGATTAGCCAACAAGAGATGTTTTTCTGCTTGGGCAAATAATGAAGAATGAGTCATATTCGTATCTTTATAATTAACTGCTGACAGCCAGCGCAAAATGGATTATTTCAAGACCTGATGTTTTAGTGCAGGTAAATTTTCACGGACAGATTGCAGTCTTGCTGGCTCTAAGGTTGCCATTACCACGCCCTCTCCCTCCGCTTGAATATTCAGTACATCCCCCCAAGGGTCGATCACCATACTATGGCCAAAGGTTTCTCGTCCATTTTGATGCTTGCCACCTTGCCCTGAGGCAATTAGAAAGCACTGGTTTTCAATAGCACGCGTTTTGAGAATTGTTTCCCAATGGGCTTTGCCTGTCGTTTTGGTAAAGGCGGCGACTACCATGAGGATATCAACTTCGCCCATCTGACGGAAAAGTTCAGGGAAGCGGATATCATAACAAATCGATAGTCCAATTTTACCAAATGGGGTTTCTAGGGTAACAACATCTGCACCCGGTTCAATGGTTCTAGATTCATCATAAGACTCTTCACCTTTGGTAAATCCAAACAAATGAATTTTATCGTAACGAGTAACCACTTCACCCGAAGGATTTAACACTAAAAAGCTATTTCTAATTTTCTCAGCATGCGCGCCTTTTAGTGGAATGGTACCGGCAAAAATCCACACCTTCGCTTCTTTTGCCAAATTGGCCAAACAAGACTGAATGACACCGGCGCCGTAAGTTTCGGCAATTTTTACCTTATCTGTATCTTCTTGCCCCATCAAAACAAAATACTCTGGCAAAACGACCAGTTGAGCGCCATCTTTGGCCGCTTGCAAAACGAGTCTTTCAGCAGTCGCTAAATTGGCCATTAATTCTGTACCAGATACCATCTGAATGGTGGCGACTTTGACCGATTGTTGCATGACCATTTATTGTGTCCTATCTAGCAATGTAGGTTGTTATATTGGCTTTACTTAGAAGATGACTTTGAATCTGACTTATTTCCATCGGCCGTTTTCACCACAGATGGATTCGCCCAATCCCCAGAAACATCATACTCAAATGCAACCATCTGTCCAATTGGGTCTTTTAATAATTTCTGGATCAAGAAAGTACCCAAGCCAACCGCAGGATTAGCTAACGCTAAACCAGCCGCAACGGATACTGAATCGCCAATGACAGGTACGACCCTTACATGTAACGCTTGGCTTTCTTTAACTAAATCAACATCGCCCTTCATGGTGACCCCTACCGCTGGGCCAATCAGTTTGAAGTCATCCGTATGCATAATGCCTTGCTGCACTTTGGCGGTAGCTGAAATGTCATCAAACGCTAAGCCATCTGAAAAAACATCTCGGAAATCGAGACTAATTCGTCTAGGTAACGATTGCAAACTCATCACACCCAATAGTTTACCTACGCCAGGATCTACTTTGACAAACTGACCCGATTTAGCAGTTAATGTTAACTTACCAGCTAAGGTTGGCAGGTTTGGTTCAAATGGGCTTCCTACCCAAGCTAACTGCCCATCCAACGTTGCTTTGCCTCGCTTCATTGCGTTTTGAAAACCAAGCCGATCCAGTAACTTCCCAGCATCTTGCGCATCCAAATGGATGTTTACTTTCAAAACGGAATTTGGTGCGTTGTCTTGCCATAAACCATCCATGGTAAGGGCGCCTTCAGGTGTCGTCAGTTTAACCTGTTGCAATCGCCAATCTAGCCCTTCTGGCCTAGCCTGAATCTTGAGTTCGCCTAGTTTTTTATCCCCATATTGGAATTGACCAACCTCAATATCTAACGCTGGTGGCTGCGAGTTGTATTTAGTATCTGAAAGCCCTTTGGTTGTGGTTTCTAATTGCTTAGGAATCGTCACACGATCAAGCTTGGCATATAACAAACCATTTTTTTCGCTTAACCAATCGATCTTGCCTTCTAACTCTTGGGCAGCAACCTTGGCTGACCAGCGAATTTGATCATTCTTACTTCCGTAGCGATATTTTTGAGCGTCAACTTTCACCGCGTGCCACACCCGGTTAGAGACAGTGAGCTCTGGCACACTAATTTGAATATTATTCACCGGAATATCTTGAGCACTAGTACCACTATTTGCGCTTGCGGATGTTCTTGCATTGATCCAATCTAACCAGGCATCTACATCTAGCTTACTGACATCACCCGCCACTTGAATTCCAGAGGTAGAAGGTAAGTTTGGTAAAAGTTGCGATTGTTTTCCGAGATATACCGTCCCTCTGTCTAACACACTGGAATTAGACTTTGACATCTGGAAGCGCAGATTAGTAGAGAGTACATTGCCTAGTTTGGCAGACCATTGAGAATATCCATCTTGGGCCGGTTGACGCTCTATTCGAAGCGGCCAAGCATCTGCTGCAGGTTTTCTTAATGGATAAGGAAGATCGAGTGATAATCCTTTTAGTGTACTTGTTAAAGTAACATTGGTTTTTTGTTTGTTGATGCCGACTTTTGCCTGCCAATCTGTATCGCCAGACATCAGGCCTTTTAAGCTATCACCAAATTGATTGACTAAGGCTGCAGCTGTCATTCTGCCTGTCGCGAACACGCTTACCACCCCATCTTTATCGGTATTCGCCGTAAAACTGGCTAAGTTACCAAGGATAGCCCCTTGGCCTTTCTGCATATCAATTTTACTTTCGGTAAAGTGAAGTTGTCCGGTGGCTCTGTCGATAGGCGGGATATCCGCCAACATGATTTTGTTATCTTTAAAGCTAAGTAAGCCATCCACTTTTGTATTTTCAGCATCAGCCAGTGGAATATCTAGTTTTAGATGAAGGTCTGCATTGCCAGCAAAATTAGCGCCATCTAACAGTTGATCCACCACCTTATTCACGGGGCTTTGGCGGACAAAGTCCATAAACTCATTGGTTGTACCAGTTACCACTCCTTCCACTGTTAACGTGTCGGCATGGCTAAGTGAAGCAATTTTAACGATTGTCTTGCCAACTTTTGTGCCCAGAATGGTGCCACCGTCGGCCTGTACTTCCATGTTATCGCCTTTGAATAACACTTTACCGTGAACATTTTTTAATTCTGGCCAACCCGGTGCGTATGGCATTCTTACATTTTGAGCATCTAGACTAATGGAGAACGTACCTGGTGCTTTATCATAAGGGAAATCGTCTAATCTTCCTGTTAACTGCAGTTTTGCATTAACACCTTCCCCTTCTAGCAATCCGGTTTTCAACCACTCTCTAGCTGCAGGGTCAACAACTAAAGGCAAATACTTCCATACCGCGTTTGCAGAGCCTCTTTTTAATGTCCCGCGTAAATCAATCCAACCAGCCCCTTTAGCCTCAGTCTGGTAACGGCCTGCAAATGTGCCTTCTGCTTCAGGGCCTTTTAATGCAATGCGATCTAAGGTTACCGCCCATTGCCCATTTTGCTTTTCCCAACGCACTCGCGCATCTAATTGATCGGTATTTAATGGAACAGCAAAGACAGATGGCCAATCCAAATGAACTTGTTTACCTTTTACATTGAGTTCGCCATCTTTGTCAGATACGTTTACTGAACCAGAAATGCCAGATAACCCTGGCACATCCTGCCAAGGTTTTGTCACTAACTGGTTAAACTCACCTGAAAGCGTAAATTGCGATAGATTTTTCTCGCCTTTCCAAGCAACCTTCATATCATCAATGCTGCCGCTAGGTGACATCGTCAATAGTGGTTGTTTGATTTGGTCAGCAATCGGCAAAAATTGCGATAGCGTGGCGAGTGGGGCAAGAGGCAAATGTTCTGCTCTTGCACTGCCGCCAGTGATTGTAGAACCCTTCCCACGTTGTAGCGACGCATTCATGGTGAGTGCGGGGAGTGCTGTACCATTAGTGAGGGATAATTTTAAGTTATTGGTAGCAATATCTACCTGCTCTGTGTCCATTTCCCAAGACAACCGTCCGGTTAATGATTTCAGCGGGATCACTTTTGCATTTTTTGATAACTGCGCTTCTACATTACGTAATGCCATATCCAGCGTAGCACTACTTACGCGACCATCTGCCACATTAAACCAAGCGCGAACCCCGCCTTTGCCCTTACTTGGATAAGACGGATGCGCGGCAACGGATGCTGGCAACCAATTTTTCCATAATGGAAGATCGGTTGAATCAAGCCGGACAAATACTTTCCCTTTCCATTCATTAATACGGTTGATATCTCTGCCACGCATATTGGCTCGAATATCTAGCGTAGTAGCAAGTTCTGCAGGCGGTTTTGCAAGTAATAAGAAATCATGTCTAAAGAAGCCGTTTTGCAGCGATAAACTAACTTGTTTTAACACTAATGGGGTTGGTTTACTCTCATCATCCCAAGATAAACTCGCGCCGCGGATATTAATCTCTCCTTGGCGTAGGAGCCAGTTACCCATGGATGAGTTATCAGAAGGATTTTTTTCCTGATTTAACGGAATTCCGGCTAATTCGATGAGTCCATCTTTATGTTTTCTGAAATACAGTTCCGGCGCATCAAAATTTAACGAGCGGAAACGGAGATCAAGCGTAGACAGCGTCCACCAAGAGATCGTCCCTTCTACTTTATCTAAGTAAATCGCAGGTCTTTTTTGCGGGTCGTAAATGGTGAGGCCATAAGTGGATAGATGTGGATTTAGTCCCTGCCAATCGGCCTCTAGCAAAGCAATGGTGACATTCACGCCCATCGCTTGACTGAGCAGTTGCTCTACATTGGGTTTATATCGATTAATATCCGGCAATAACCAGTAGCGAAGCACAATCATGATTGTACAAACGAGGATAACGACAGACAGCACAATTCTTCTGGTCCAACGCCAGATGAATCCGATCAGTCTCAGAAAAAAGCCTGCCGCTTTTTTTTCCGAATACCATCGTTGAAAAGAGTTTTTGATATTTTCGAACAATTAGCGTCCAACCAAATGCTATGCTAGTTTTAATTTGTACTTCGCCGTACATTTCCCTTGTTTGCATTCTACCTGTGAAATGTATGCTTGTAGCAGTGTGACGCAGTGACTTGACGTTAAGTTTCTGCAAAGTAATGAAAATTGACACTTAATAGATCAATTCCCGGAACAAATCATGCCTGAGACACAAAAATTGCTGCAAAAAGCCTGCTCCGTTAGCCACTACGTCACCAGAGTGACTAACATCAATCCAGACTGGACAAGTGAGTTACTGAGTCAAATTGATCAGCCACTGGATACAGAAGTCTTCCAGCGTTGGCAAAGTCAATTTGCCAACCCGAGTTCTGATGAAGAATTTAATAGCCAACTCAGACAATTACGCCGAAAAATGATGGTTCACCTCATTATTCGAGATGTAAATGACTTGGCCAGCTTAGATGAGGTAGTCACCTCGGTAACTCGTTTTGCAGAGTTTACAGTTTCTAGCGCATTGACTTACCACACCAAAAACCTTGAAGCGATTCATGGTGCGCCAATTGGTGAAGAAACCAATACGCAACAAACACTTGCCATTGTTGGCATGGGTAAATTAGGCGGAGCAGAATTAAATGTTTCTTCTGATATCGATTTAATCTTTATTTACCCAGAAGATGGTGACACTACAGGCCCGCGAGTCATTAGAAACGCAGAGTATTTTACTCGCCTTGGTCAACGCATTATTAAATCGCTCAATGATGTCACTGGCGATGGATTTGTCTTCCGGGTCGATATGCGCTTACGTCCGCATGGGGATTCAGGCCCACTTGTCGCTAGCCACGCTATGCTTGAAAACTACTTAGTCACTCAAGGTAGAGAATGGGAACGTTATGCATGGATGAAAGCGCGCATCCTGACAGGAGAAGAATCTGGCTTATACGATTTAATCAAGCCATTTGTTTTCAGAAAATACCTAGACTATGGCGCGTATAGTTCAATTCGGGACTTACATAGCCAAATTCGTCGAGAAGTAAATCGCAGAGACAAAACAGACGATATTAAATTAGGCCCGGGCGGCATCCGGGAAGTTGAATTTATAGCCCAAATTTTTCAATTGATCCGAGGTGGGCGCACGCCAAAACTGCAAGTAAAAAGTACACGGATAGCGCTAACCGAAATTGCCAGCCTAGGCTTGCTGCCAGAGCAAACCGTTGATGAATTAAGTGTGGCTTATCATTTCTTAAGAAGACTAGAGCACCGCATTCAATACTTAGACGACCAACAAACGCAAACCTTACCAAGACAACCAGAAGATCAGCATCGCTTAGCCATGGCAATGGACTGCCCTTCATATGATGCGCTATTAAAAGAATTAGATACACATCGCCATTTAGTTAGCCGTCACTTCGAGCAGGTGTTTATTGCCCCAATGGATAATGCAAGTCATCCACTTGACGGCATTTGGTTAGATTGTGAATCGCAAGAATCAACGAATGATTCTTTAGCAACATTAGGATTTAGAGATCCAGATCAAACCAGGCAACGGCTATGTAGTATTCGAACGAGTCACCGGTATCTAAATTTACCTACCAGTTGCAAACGACGATTCGACTTACTCATTGCACCACTGATTGCAGTAGCCTCTAAGCAACCAATGCCTGACATCACGCTAACCAGATTATTAAGCTTGATGGAGGCAATTAGTCGACGAGAATCCTACCTTGCCTTGTTAGTAGAGCACCCGCAGACACTTCAAAAATTGGCGAATTTGTATGGTGCTAGCCCTTGGGTGTCTGAATACCTCACTAGCCACCCTATTTTGCTAGATGAACTCTTAGATGGCAGGATTCTGTACCAAGCGCAAGATAAAGAAAAACTAAGACAAGAGCTAAATGAGGCATTAGACGAAGTAGCTGGTGACACCGAGCAAATCATGCAAGTCTTACGCCATGTTCACCACACACAGGTATTTCGCTTAGCTGCGCAGGATTTAGCCGGCATGCATTCTGTCGAAGCATTGGGAGACTATCTTTCAGACTTGGCCGATATTATCTTAGAAGCCTGCATACCACGTTGCTGGAAAGAAATTAAACAAAAGCATATTGAAGACCCCAAGTTTGCGGTAATTGGATATGGCAAATTAGGTGGCAAAGAAATTGGTTATGCCACCGACTTAGACATCATCTTTTTATATGATGACGATCATCCTGACGCATCAGAAAACTATGCACGCTTGGCAAAAAGGCTATCGTCGTGGCTAACAACGCCAACAGCAGGAGGAATCGTCTACGAGCTAGATTTACGCTTGCGACCAAATGGCGAAAGTGGGTTATTAGTGTCGAGTGTTGAAGCATTTACTGAGTACCAATCCCGTGCGGCATGGGTTTGGGAACACCAAGCATTAACTCGCGCACGCTTTGTTGCTGGCGATCCATTGGTTGGTCAGCAATTTGATGATATTAAATTGGCGGTTTTAACGAACCATAGAGACATGGCGCCACTCAAAACAGAAGTAATGGAAATGCGCCAAAAAATGCACGATGCTCACCCGATGAAGGAAGGGATGTTCGATGTAAAGCATGATGCGGGTGGGTTAATCGATGTTGAGTTTTGTGTTCAGTACTTAGTGCTTGCGCTTTCGCCCAAACACCCTGAGTTAACACGCAACAGTGGTAATATTGCCCTACTGAATGTGGCTGGGTTGCAAGGTATTTTGCCGCCAGGGGTTGCACTCGCCGCAAGTAATGCTTATCGCACCCTAAGACATCAACAACATATACTGAGGCTAGCAGGTCAACAAAACAATCGCATCCCGGAAGAAAACCTCTATCAAGAGCAACAAGCAGTAAAAACCTTGTGGCAACATGTTTTTGGCGAGGTACGGGCCTAGACCCCGTACACGGGATGACTAAAACGCGCTACAATCAAGACTATTTAACGCTTAGCCTCAAATTGGCAAGCAAAACGAGTAACGCTCATTTTAAATACCCTCGAGGAACAGGAGACACAGAATGTCGATGTCCGACCGTGACGGCTTAATTTGGTATGATGGCAATATGGTACCGTGGCGCGATGCGACCACGCATGTACTAACACATACCCTACATTACGGCTTGGGGGTATTTGAAGGTGTCCGCGCGTACAACACGCCTCGTGGTCCGGCTATTTTTCGTTTAAAAGAACATACAGAGCGCTTGTTAAATTCAGCCAAGATCTTGGGCATGAAAGTCCCGTTTGATCTGGAAACACTGATGGAAGCACAAGTAGCAGTGGTTAGAGACAATAACCTAGAGTCTGCTTACTTGCGTCCATTTGCATTTTATGGCTCAGAAGCGCTTGGCATTTCTGCAAAAACACTATCAGTGCATGTTGCTGTCGCAGCGTGGACTTGGGGTGCTTACCTAGGCGCCGAAGCGCTAGAAAAAGGCATTCGCATCAAAACCTCATCATTCACCCGTCACCATGTGAATGTAACGATGTGTAAAGCCAAAACCTCTGGCAACTATGTTAACTCCATTCTTGCGTTCCAAGAGGCGAGCAGCCTTGGCTATGATGAAGCCTTGCTACTAGATGTAGATGGTTTTGTTGCTGAAGGCTCTGGTGAGAATATCTTTATTATTCGTAAGGGTAAAATCTTTACACCAGATTTGACCTCTGCTTTAGAGGGTATAACCAGAGATACCGTTGTTCAACTAGCCAATGAAATGGGGCTTACTGTGGTTGAAAAACGCATCACTCGTGATGAAGTATATACCGCTGACGAAGCCTTCTTCACTGGTACTGCCGCAGAAATCACGCCAATTAGAGAGCTAGATGATCGCCAAATTGGTAATGGCTCTGCAGGCCCAGTGACAAAAGCATTGCAAAAACTATTCTTCGATGCGGTACAAGGCCGTGACGATAAACACAGCGATTGGCTAACCTACGTTCGCTAATTGATAAAATAAATTCGATTACATGCCATCCGACAGCATAGGATGGCATTTGCTTTATATTGAAGGAATTCACAAATGTCATTGATTGAAAATACAAAACGCTCAATTGAAGTTACGGCTGAGGATTTACCACTACATTGCCCAATGCCAAATATGGAAAAATGGAACGCGCACCCTCGCGTCTTCTTAAAAGTAGAAAAAACGGGTGAAGCACTTTGCCCGTACTGTGGTACCCACTACACCTTAAAAGGTGGCGCGCTTCAAGGCGGACACCACTAAGCCATTCAGAACAGATAAAGTTCAGCACGTGTACAAAATTCTGATCGTAGCCCCAGCTTGGGTGGGGGATACTGTATTAGCCCAACCGATGATGTCAAGGTTGCATGAATTGCACCCAGAGGGATTGCAGCTAGATGTACTGGCACCCGCATGGACAAGACCATTACTTTCTCGGATGCCAGAAGTTCATGCGACTTTTGACAACCCATTTGCCCATGGTCAAATTCGGTTAAAAGCACGCTTCCAACTTGGCCGCTCTTTGGCTGTCCAAGGCTATGATCAAACAATTGTTTTACCCAATTCGCTAAAATCCGCGATTGTTCCTTTTTTTGCCAGTATCGGAAAGCGAACCGGCTTTAAGGGCGAACAACGATATGGTCTACTGAACGATCTACGTCAGCTAGATAAAACCGCATTGCCTACCATGGCAGAACGTTTTGCTTGGTTGGCTGAAGATAAGTCAGCCTCTCCACTCCCGGCTTCCGCTTTAAAACAACCAAAATTAACCAGTACACGGGCGCAACAACTCAGCACATTATCTGCACTTGGTCTTTCTGATGAATTACCCGTGTTAGTGTTATGCCCTGGCGCAGAGTATGGCCCAGCCAAACGCTGGCCTTCGCAACACTTTGGCAAAGTGGGGCAAGATGCGATTGCGGCAGGCATGCAAGTTTGGTTGTTGGGATCAGGAAAAGATAGTGAAGTTGCCGAAGAAATACGTCAGACTTGCCCAGAGGCCATTAACCTTTGTGGCAATACCTCTTTGACGCAAGCAATTGATTTAATTGCCGTAGCCAGTCAAGTCATTAGCAATGACTCTGGGTTAATGCATGTCGCGGCTGCTTTAGATAAGCCGATGGTAGCCATATATGGCTCTAGTAGCCCAGACTTTACCCCGCCTCTTTCTGCTAAAGCCAAATTAGCCCATCTGGCTTTAGAGTGTAGCCCCTGTTTTGAACGCACCTGTCCATTAGGACATTTAAAGTGCTTGGAAGATTTGGCGCCCAACATTGTTTGGCAAAAATTAGAGTTTATTCAGAACAAAAAAGGACAGCCGCCTAAAACGGCTGAACAACATGCCTGATACTTTTTCTTCTCCGCTAGATTTGGAAATCGCTTTTTACGAATCGTTTGAACGTCGTGATTTACGTACCATGATGTCACTATGGGCGGATGATGAAAGAACGTATTGTGTTCACCCTGCTGGCCATTGTATGAATGGGCTTGCAGAAATTCATGCTGGCTGGGAAGGATTGTTTCAACACATGCCGGCGATGCATGTGCATATCCAAGACCGTAAAATTGTCCAAGCCCCCGGTTTAGCTATTCACCATGTCACCGAAATGGTGTACCTCGATAGTGATGAAAGCCAACAGCACTGGGTCTCAGCAACCAATGTTTTTATTCTCACCGAACATGGCTGGCGCCTATTAGCCCACCACGCCACACCATTGTTAACTGGGAATGTCGATAGTCCTGTCCTTCACTAAGTTTTGGTGGGTCAGACTTGAGCTTTCTTTCTCATCTCGACACGATCATTCCAGCGAAACTGGCGAGAAAACCAACGATCTCACTCACAAGAGAAGTCTGGAGTACGCCAGATAATGATCGTATTGCGGTGGACCATAGCTCGACCCAATTAAGTGGAAAGCGCCTTGTCCTGTTTCATGGATTAGAAGGCGGAAGCAGTAGCCATTATGCAAAGTATATTGTGGCTAAGCTTCAGCAAGTGGGTTGGGCAGTTACCCTTCCCCATTTCCGTACTTGTGGCGAACTCGCAAATCTACAGCCAAGAGCTTATCACGCAGGCGATTATGAAGAGATTGGTTGGATTATTCAGCAAGTTGCCAATCAATTTCGTCCAACTGAACTTTATGTTGCAGGTGTCTCTTTAGGCGGCAATGCGCTGTTACATTGGCTAGGCAAAGCGCCTCACCTTGCGCACCAACTTGTCAAAGGCGCTGCAGCGATTTCAGCCCCAATGAACTTATTAAAAGCAGGAAACGCACTCAATATTGGCTGGAACAAAAAGCTATATGGCAATTATTTCTTGTATTCATTAAAGCCGAAAGCATTGGCAATTATTCGTCAACACCCGGCATTATCATCCCAATTAAATGTAGGCAAAATTGAAAATGCCACCACGATTGGTGAGTTTGATGAATACTTTACTGCCCCGCTGCATGGTTTTAAAAGCGTAGATGACTATTGGGAAAAGGCGAGCAGTTTACCGCTTTTAAAGCAGATATCTGTCCCTACTCTTTTATTAAATGCGCTAAACGACCCTTTTATTCCAGCAGACTCATTACCCTCTAGTAACGATGTATCGAGTTTGGTTACCCGCCAATTTCCGGCAAGAGGGGGCCATGTTGGATTTCAAAAAGGTTGTTTTTTAGCAAAGCAAAATAATGCTTTGCCCGATATCGTACTCAATTATTTTCATTCCCTGCCCAACTAAGTGGGTACTACAAATTTCAAATTTAAATTTAGACAAATTTCACGGAGTACACATGACAACCCTCGCAAGAGAAATTTTTAAGGCTTACGATATTCGTGGAATTGTAGGCAAAAATTTGACGGAAGAAGTGGTTGAGTTAGTTGGACAGTCGATTGGCACTGAAGCCGTTGAAAAAGGAGTTAAGGCAATTGTGATTGGTCGTGATGGCCGTCACTCAGGCCCTGCGTTTGCCAAAGCACTCGCCAAAGGGATTCAGTCCACCGGCACCAACGTGATTGATGTAGGCTGTGTTGCAACCCCTATGACGTACTTTGCGGCGCATCATCTAAAAACCTACTCTGCAGTCATGATTACCGGCAGCCATAACCCACCAGACTACAACGGTTTGAAAATGATGTTGGCTGGTGAAACGCTCGCAGGCGAGCGTATTCAGGCGCTTTATGAGCGAATCGTCAACAAAGGGTTTGTGACAGGCAATGGCAGCTATGAAACCACCAGCATTACCGATGCTTATTTAGATAATATTGTTGGCCATATCCAATTAAAACGACCACTCAATATTATTGTAGATGCAGGTAATGGCGTGGCAGGTGCGTTTGCGCCAACCTTATTTAAACGACTTGGATGCACTGTCACCGAGATGTTTTGTGAAGTTGATGGCAATTTCCCTAACCATCATCCTGATCCAGCCAAGCCAGAAAACTTAGTCGATTTGAAGAATGCACTAGCCAACTCTGATGCGGAATTAGGTTTAGCTTTTGATGGCGATGGCGATCGTCTTGGCGTTGTAACCAAATCAGGTGAAATTATTTATCCTGATCGTCAAATGATGTTATTTGCAGCAGATATTTTGGAAAGAAATCCTGGCAGCGAGATCATCTTTGATGTGAAGTCTAGTGGTTTACTCGGCAAATGGATTAAAGATCATGGTGGTAAACCACTCATGTGGAGAACGGGTCACTCTTTCATGAAAGCGAAATTGAAAGAAACTGGTGCGCCATTAGCGGGTGAAATGAGTGGCCATATTTTCTTTAAAGAGCGTTGGTTTGGTTTTGATGATGGTATTTATGCTGGCGCACGCTTGCTAGAAATTCTATCTGCCCATGCAAACCCAACAGAAATCTTAAATAATTTGCCACAGTGCCCATCTACACCTGAACTGCATATTGATTGCAAGGCAGAAGGTGAACAACACGCACTGATTGCCAAATTATTAGAAGTCGCAGACTTTCCTGAGGCAGTTGAAACCATCAGCATTGATGGGCTGCGTATTGAGTTTGAAGATGGGTTTGGACTAGCACGAGCATCCAACACAACCCCTGTTGTGGTGATTCGTTTTGAAGGTCATACAGAAGCGGCTTTACAGCGTATTCAAGCTCGCTTTAAAGAAGAGCTGCTCAAAGTAGATAATTCTTTAACATTGAATTTCTAATCAAATTACTTACTGGTTTTTACCCACTTTTTCCCATTCATTTAACAATACGCAATATTTCACCATATTGGGTAGTTGAATGAATGGGATTATGCTATTTTGATTGCAGCAGGCTGATTGATTGCAACCGCAATGAATCCTCTCCTGAAGTAATAAAAGATCACCCATGACTCATCAACCCTTCTTTCTCGGACGACAGCCTATATTAAACCGACAAGGTGAACAGGTTGCCTATGAACTCTTATTTCGTTCAAGTCACTTTAACAGCGCAGATATCACCGATGACGTTTCTGCTACGTCTAGCGTCATTCAATATGCTTTTTCTGAACTAGGCATTCACCATGTACTAGGCAAACATAGAGGTTTTATCAATATTTCTCGCGATTTATTGATGTCTGATCTGATTGGGTTGCTACCGAAAGAACAGGTTGTTTTAGAGTTGTTGGAAACCATTGAGTTAGACTCGGAAGTCATCGCCCGCTGCAAATATCTGAAACAAGAAGGCTTTACCTTAGCCTTAGATGATGTCGTCCAATTAGATAAACGTCTCCCTGATATTTTACCGTTTATTGATATTGTGAAATTGGATTTACTTGGAATTGCGGATCACAAACTAGGCACTATTGTAGAGTTTTTGCGCAAACAAAAAGTTAGTTTGCTCGCAGAAAAAATTGATAATGCCAAACAGCATCAGCGTTGTATGGAGTTGGGTTTTGACCTTTTCCAAGGGTATTACTTCGCTAAGCCGACGATGTTAGAAGGTAAAAAGAGTAGCACTTCTCACATTGCCCTGCTCACTTTGCTAGGCTTGGTGATGCGGGATGCCGAAGTACATGAAATTGAGCAAGTCTTTAAGCGTAACCCAAACCTTGCGGTCAATTTGATGAAAATCGTGAATTCAGTTGGTTCTGGGGCGAATCGGCAAATTGACACGCTATCTAGAGCCCTGATTATTCTTGGCAGGCAGCAATTAAAGCGCTGGATTCAAGTGCTGATGTTCTCATCTGGTGATACAGGGAATAGCCTTGAGAATAATCCACTTATGCTACTAGCCAGTGTTCGCGGCAAGCAAATGGAAATTCTAGCAGGCAAATTAGGGCTTCATTCTGAGCAGCAAGACCAAGCATTCATGATTGGTATTTTTTCTTTACTCGACGCATTATTTCAACAACCGCTAGTAGAGATTATTACGCCGCTTAATTTAGACCCGGCAGTGCATAATGCGCTGATACTGCGAGAGGGTGAATTAGGACGTCTTTTGTTACTAGTCGAGGAAACAGAAAAGCGTCTAGACATGGTGTCCGGTGAATTACCCGTTAATCTGAATGAAGCAGATTTACTCAGCGCAGAATTGCAAGCACTTGAGTGGGCAAATCAATTAAACCAAAGTAATCCATCCTAAATGTAGTGGTAGTTTGTATTTGCACTCAGCCAGATCGCAAACCCAAACTCCCCCTATCTATTAATTATTAATTAGAAAATAGAACGTCCTGTTAGCGTAGTAAAGAGTTCTAATGCCTTTCCACCAGCTAATGAGTTTCCATTTTCGTCTAGGCCTGGCGACCACACGCAGATAGAGGCTTCACCGGGTAGCAAAGCAACAATACCGCCGCCGACACCACTCTTTGCAGGCAAGCCAACGCGGAAAGCAAAGTCACCCGCTGCATCATAAGTGCCGCATGTCAGCATCACTGCGCTAATGCGCTTAGAAGCACTCACACTGAGTAATCGCTCTCCACTCATCGGCACTTCACCGTGATTAGCTAAAAACAGCGCTGCGCGAGCAATTTCTTCACAAGACATGGTGACTGAACATTGATGGCAGTAGCTGTTTAGCACAATATCTACTGGTGACTTTAAATTACCAAAGCTCTTCATCAAATGCGCCATCGCGGCATTTCGTGATGAAGTCGCTATTTCGGACTGTGCCACGACCGTATCGAAATGGATATTGGTTAATCCAGTTAGCTTTCGCATGAATTGCAAAAAGGCAATTTCCGCTTGTACATAGTGGCTGCTTAGCACATCTGTCACCACCAAGGCACCCGCATTGATAAACGGGTTTCTTGGTTTGCCTTGCTCGTATTCCAGCTGCACTAAGGAATTAAATGGATTGCCAGAAGGCTCTCTTCCCAATCTTTGCCAAAGCTCATCACCTAATAAGCGAAATGCCATGGTCAACGTAAAGAGTTTCGACATACTTTGAATCGAAAAGCGCTCTTCCGCATCGCCAACACTAAAAGTTTGGCCATCTACCGTTTGAACAGACATGCCAAATTTTCCCAAAGGGACAGAAGCTAAGGCGGGAATATAATCCGCAACCTTTCCTTGCCAAGTTAATGGCGAAACTTCAGCAGCAATGGTTTCTAAGATGTTTTGATAATCATAGGTGGCCATACGTTTTTCTCTCCTAGGGGGAAAGAGACAATAAATGGCAAATAACGCGACGGCAATGGGGAAAACTACGGTGCTGGTATTTTTCTCTGCATACTTGGCTACCGGGATTCACGCACACTTTTTTAAACTATAGTTCACTAGATAAAAAAAACGCCTGGTTAATCCAAGCGTTTATTTTTGGCATATGAGCCATTTGATTGCAAATACAATCGGATACATGACAAGTTAGTTGCAAGTCTATTAAGCAGCAGTATCACCCGCTTTACCACTCGCTTCTAGCTCTGTCATTAGGGTACGACAGTCCACTACTTTCAAATCATTGTCTTTGGCAAATGCCATGATGAAAGCAAACACTCGTGGATTAATTTCTTCCAACTGGCGATCAACAGCGACACAACGCACGCCATCTAAAGTCATTGGACGAACATAAGGTGAATAAGACATCTTTTGATCCCATCCGAAAGTGGACAAGATGCCAGACAGACGCTCCGCCCAATCACTTGGTCGGAACTGGCGGCCATTTGACGTTAGGCCTTGAATAATAATTTCATAAGGGTTGCAAATCATGCGGGCACGCGTACTCGTTAGGGTTTGACGTTATATTTATTGTTTGCGTCTTTTTATACTATTTTTTATTCATTGCGCAATGGTACTTCCCCCAATTCACCATTGCACAAAACTGGTATCTACGCAGTTGGTTAGCGAGCTGCTGTAATGACTAGCTCTACTTTATAACCTGGGTCTGCTAATTCTGCTTTCACACAAGCGCGTGAAGGAGCAGAACCTTCGGGCAACCAGCTATCCCAAAGTTCGTTGAACTCTGCCAGATAACGCATATCTGTCAGATAAATAACCACTTGCAACAAGCGTGTTTTATCACTGCCAAAACCAGCTAAACGCTGCTCTACGCTGGCTAACACTTCTTTAGTTTGGGTTTGGATGTCGGCGTGCAGAGAATCAGGCACTTCAACAAAATACGCTGTCTGACCATGCAGTACGACATCAGACCAACGCTTGGTCACCCCAATACGTTCAATTTGGCTCATGCTGTGCTTCCTGAGTTAAGTCTAGACTACAAAAGGCCGATCTGCAAAATCGGCCCTCTTGGAAAGCCCACGAAGACCGTGGGCTTTTCAGTGAAGCAGATTAATCGCCAGCACGAGCAGCACGACGACGCTCGTTTTCTGACAAGTAACGCTTACGGATACGAATTGTTTGTGGAGTGATTTCTACTAATTCATCATCATCGATGAATTCAACAGCAGATTCTAGAGTTAGTTTGATAGGGGTAGTCAAACGAACAGCTTCGTCAGTACCAGAGGCACGAACGTTAGTTAGTTTTTTACCCTTAATTGGGTTAACCACTAGATCGTTATCACGGCTGTGAATACCGATAATCATACCTTCGTATAGTTTGTCGCCTGGGCTAACAAACATACGACCACGATCTTCCAAGTTCCATAGCGCGTAAGCAACTGCTTCGCCACCTTCTTGAGAGATCAATACGCCGTTATGACGACCTGGCAAATCTGCTTTCACAGGACCGTAGTCATCAAACACGTGAGACATTAGACCGGTACCACGGGTCATCGTCATGAAGTCAGATTGGAAACCAATTAGACCGCGCGCTGGGATGTGGTACTCCAAACGAGTTCGGCCCATGCCGTCAGATTCCATATTGGTTAATTCGCCACGACGACGACCAATTTCTTCCATCACTGCGCCTTGGTTTGAATCTTCCAAGTCGATCGTTAGGTTTTCGTATGGCTCACATTTTTCGCCATTGATCTCTTTGTAAACAACCCGTGGTTTCGCAACGGCCATTTCGAAGCCTTCACGACGCATGTTTTCCAACAAGATAGTCAAGTGCAATTCACCACGACCAGAAACACGGAATACGTCCGCGTCACCAGTGTCTTCTACACGAAGCGCTACGTTAGTTAGCAACTCTTTAGTCAAGCGGTCACGAATTTGACGGCTAGTAACGAACTTACCTTCTGTACCAGCTAGTGGAGAAGTGTTAACCATGAAGTCCATGGTTAGGGTTGGTTCGTCAACAGCCAATACTGGTAGACCAACAGGATTATCTTTGTCTGCAATCGTCACACCAATACCGATTTCTTCGATACCAGAGATGATGATAATGTCGCCAGCTTCTGCAGATTCAACCGGTACACGGTCCAAACCTTTGAAACCAAGTACTTGGTTGATACGGCCTTGGCCAACTTGGTCTTCGTGGTTCATTACCACTACTGCTTGACCTGGCTTGATACGGCCATTCAATACACGGCCAACCCCTAGGCGGCCAGTGTAAGTAGAGTAGTCTAGCGCTGCGATTTGCAACTGAAGCGGTGCTTCTGGATCACCCGGAGGGGTTGGAACGTGTTGCAATACAGTTTCGAACAATGGACGCATATCAGAAGATTCTGCGTTTAGATCTAGCTTAGCAAAACCATTTAGGCCTGAAGCGTAAATGATTGGGAAATCTAGCTGTTCATCTGTTGCACCTAGCTTGTCGAATAGATCGAAAGTTTGGTCTACAACCCAGTCAGGACGCGCGCCTGGACGGTCAACCTTGTTGATCACCACGATTGGACGCAAGCCTTGAGCCAATGCTTTTTTGGTCACAAAACGTGTTTGTGGCATCGGGCCTTCTACGGCATCAACAAGTAGCAATACGCCATCCACCATACCCAATACGCGCTCAACTTCACCACCGAAGTCTGCGTGTCCTGGGGTATCCACGATGTTGATGTGTGTACCTTCGTATTCGATAGCGGTGTTCTTGGCAAGAATCGTGATACCACGTTCTTTTTCCAAGTCGTTACTATCCATTACACGTTCGTCAACCTGTTGGTTGTCGCGGAAAGTACCGCTTTGGCGGAGTAGTTGGTCAACCAGGGTAGTCTTACCGTGGTCAACGTGGGCGATAATGGCAATATTGCGTAATGCGCGTGACATTGGGGTATCCGATGAACAATCAAAACGTTGAATTATAACATGCCTTTGTGTCGAATAAACGCATGCTAACTAAATGCTTGCTTACTCTGTCGCTGAAAAAGCAAAACCCCACATAAAGTGTGGGGTTTTGCTTGAAAATGGAAGGTCTAGCGCGTGAATTAAATGGTTTGGCTAAGCATCACCACGCCCGCAGTCGCCATTAATACACCACCAACTGCCACCGCACGGCGGTTTTGGCTAAAGCGATATCCAACTAAGTAACCACTTGCATGTAACGCAGCCGTCACTAGCGCAAATCCGAGCCCGTATAACCAGAATCCATGACTTTCTGAATATTCTGATCCGTGAGCATGCCCATGAAACACGGCAAACACAGTCGTCATCAGCATGCCAATCCATGCGGGTAATCTTATCGCAAATGCCACTAACAAACCGATGAGCACAACAGAGGAAGCAATGCCGGTTTCTACGCGTGGCAATGTCACCCCAAGGTAACCTGCAATGCCAGACAGCATCATGACCAGTACAAACGTAACGGGGATAGCTAAACTAGCGGACTTTTCTTGCTGAGCAGCCCAAACACCAACGCCAAACATGACTAGCAAATGATCTAGCCCTGTTAGTGGATGAAGTGCACCAGTTAGAAAAGAAACCGTTTCTGCATGCCCAGGGTGTGCAGAGGCGACTGTCGCCATCGCGCCCATTGCCACTGCTGGCAGGTATTTCCAAAGTTTCATCTTGTGTCTCCAAGTATTCTGATGATTGCCAGCAAGCGGCAAATTGAGGTGAGTCCTGCTAATGAGTGCCACACAGGTAGGATTCAGCCAATTTATTCATGCTATGCAATCAAGAACCATGCCAGAATTATTTTTATATATTTATCAAGCACATAGAAAATCGCCACTCACCTTTTCGATAAGCAAGTTAACGGTTAACAAACCTTGGTGTACAGTAAGTTTCCAGATTTAATGTAACGGGAGTTGCACTTTAAATTGCGCACCACCAGTTTCCCGATTTTCTACCATCAGATGCCCAAGATGGTTTTCGACGATGCCGTAAGAAATAGAGAGCCCCAACCCTGTGCCTTTACCAATTGGCTTGGTGGTAAAGAAGGGATCAAAAATGGCGGATAAATTTTCGGTTGGGATACCGGTGCCATTATCTGCCACACAGACTGTTACATACTGGGGATCACTAGTGAGTGAAATGGTTATTTCTGGATGCGCTGCTTTTTCGACCGCATCAACGGCATTTTGAATAAGGTTGACGAACACTTGCTGCAATTGGTTGACCGAGCCAGAGACCATCACCGTATGGTCTAGGCCTTCTGTTTTCACCGAAATATTGCTTGGTGTGGCTCGCGTCACCCAGTAAAGCGATCTTCTAATTGCTTCCGCTAAATCTAAGGGTTGTTGAAGGTTTTCTTCCACCGCAGAAAAACGTTTTAAAGCATCGACAATTTGCGTACTTCTCTCTGCACCTTCTCGTAAACCATCCACCAAAGAAGGAAGATCCTTCATTAAACGATCGATTTTTAGTTGTTCTCGCAACGTTTGCAGTGCCGGAGACAATGTTTCTTGGTGTAATGCTTGGCAGTAAGTTTCTAACTTCGTCGCGTATTTGCTCATCGCAAACGTATTACCCAAAATAAAGCTAATTGGATTATTGAGCTCATGTGCAACACCAGCAACTAAGCGACCAATTGATGCCATTTTTTCTGCTTGAATTAACTGCGCTTGGGCGGCTTGCAAGGCTTTGTGTGCTGCTTGTAACTCGGAATAAGCGCGCTTTAATTCTCCAATTGGTCGGCCAACGGCAACGAAGCCACTATAGCGCCCTGCCCCATCGGATAAGGGGCTAATATTCCAAGTAACGGGGATAGATTCTCCCGTGTTGGTACGCAGGGGTAACTCGAGATCTAGCGTATCTGTTTTGCCAGTTTCAATCAGGTGTTGCATGGTTTGAATGGCAAGATCGGTATTTAACAAAGACAAAATATGCTTACCTGTGAGCAGATTACTTTTTTGTCCAGTTAGCGATTGCATTGCATGGTTGACTTGCGTGACATGGCCTTGGGCATCACATACAACTAGTACATCGGTCATCGCCGCTAGTACACGCTCGGTAAAATGGTGTGCGTCGGCTAATTCTTGGTGCTTTTCTTCTAGGTTTTCTTGTGATGCGACCAATTCACTATAGACTTGATCCATCCGTTGGATAACTTCAATCCAAGCGGCTTCGGCTAACTCTTGGCCGGCACTAGCAACTTGTGGCGCGATTCCCATACCCAACTAATCCTCTTCGTGATTGTTTAATGGGTGGTACAAACTTGGCATGGGTCAAAGCTTCTAACCACATGCTGAATCATTAAGGCTTGCGCATCTTCTGCGGGCAAACCTTCTAAGGCTTTTTCCAATGGGCCGGGCACACCAACGTGATCTCTTGGCGAGAAATTCCAAGTCGTTGGCGCAATGATTTGGTAATCCGTAATTTGCCGACCATCTAACGTGACCCAGTGACCTAACAGCCCTCTGGCAGCTTCTGTAAAACCAATGGCTTGTTGGTGCATCGGCTTCGCTGGCGTATCGGCAGAAAATGCGGCATCTAGTTGAATATCCGCTAACCAGCGTTCCATTTGTGGAAGAATTCTGGCTACTTCGGTGAGCCTAGCCACCACTCGGCTAAAGACATTGCCACCTTGTTGTTTAACTAATTGAGTAATTAAGGGCTGACTACTCATCATTGCTCTAGAAATCGCACCGGTTTCTGCTGGCAAGCCAGATAAGCGCGGAGCCTTACTCCAACTATATGCATCTTGTTTGTCAGGCAATGGGGTTGTTTCTGATGCAAATGGCGAAACCGCATCGTCCCCTGAATACCAACTATATTGATGGTCTTCGGTTACTTCACTCGCAGAAAGATAGGTTAACGCTCCCTTTTCCCATAGCGTAATGGATGGCGTGTCATTTCCCATTTGATAGGATGAAGTAGCAATAAATCGATCATACGCCCTACCGTAATCACTAAGCCTAAGATCTGCGGCAATTTGCAAGAAAAGAGAAAAATCGGTATCTGGATGCTGGAGACGATAATCATCTAGCTGCAGATCATCATGCCAATCACAGACGGTCTCTAGCGAAACGCCAAAAGTATAAGTTTCTAGATATCGGCGCATTTGGCGAAGGATTTGCAATAGCTTGGCTTGTTCGGCAGCATGAATCACCCGCGTAACACCGCCTGGCTGCAGGCATAAGGTATGCGGCCAGTGACCAGCTAGTGTTCCCATCAAGTGCATAAACAATGCCCGCGCTTCTAGCATTTTTTGTTGAGACTCGCCTTTTGTGGCTTTAAATTTTTTTACAGCCGTAGGAAACCAAGGCCGATCAGCATAAGCATCTCTTGCAAAATCTGGCATAAAGAATAAATAAAAATGCGAGAGATGATCGCCAAGGTTTTCGACTGCATGGATCAGATTCATCATCCGATAACCATTAGTGGGTGGCGTAACACCAAACAATTGGGTCAGTGCGCGTACAGCAGCCACGGATTGCGAAACGGAGCAAATACCGCAAATTCTTGGTACGATCGTTAACGCATCTAACGCATCACGACCGGCGAGCATTCGCTCGAACCCTCTAAACAAAGGCGCAGTAACTTCTGCTTTGTTAACTAAGCCTTTTTCGATAGCAATGGCGATACTCAGATCACCTTCTACCCGATTAAATGGGCCGAGAATCCGACGATTACTACTCATTTTTTCTTGCTTTCTGGTAATGACGGTGCAACGGTAATCCGATCTTTTGTTGCATTGGCCTTTACCCGATTTGGCGTTGCCGATTTAGACAGGGTAGATAATGCGACAAACCACGCTTTCGGCATATCGGTAGGCAAACCAACTGGAAACCCAGCCACTTTTGGCGTTTCGAAAAAGGCATGTCCGGGATCGGCAAAATCTGGCGAAGTGCAATTAATGCAAGGGTAACCACCGGTTAAACAAGAGCCATTGCCATTCCAAGGCCGAATATTGCAATCGGCATGGGCTTGTGTCCCCTTACAGCCGACAAACTCCATTAAGCAGCCCATTTGACCAGGCGCTTCTGCACTAGCTTTAAATTCGTAAAACTCGTTTTTGTCACAACCATGATGCACCAAACGATCGGCGTAAAAACGGGGACGACCGAGCGGATCTAAATCTTGATGCGTCAGTTTATTGGCAGCGATCAAGGCAAAGGTATCCAATACCCAATCTGGGTGGGTGGGGCAACCGGAAATATTAATCACCGGCAAGCCGGATTTGGAGACGAACGCCCCCCCTAATGCGCCACCAAGTTGGCTTCCTTCGAACATTAACCCAACCGCACCGGTTAGATTATCGCCACTGGCGGTAATCCCGCCATAGGCTGCACAGGTACCCACGGCGACGACATAGTCTGCCAAATTGGCTAACTGGGTAATCATAGAGGCCATGCTTTGCCCATTGGGTAGACGATGATAGCTACCTGCGGCACCTGTCATGACGGACCCCTCTAAACAGAGAATATCAACTGGTGCTTCACCTGTAAGTAATTGTTCTAAACAGGCACTCACTTCATCTAATGAAGCTTCAGATAGCGTAGGATGCCAAACGATGTCGATATCCATATCTTCAAGTGCAAGCAACACATTGGGTTGCTCTGCATTTAAGAGGGACAAGGTACAGCCGCCACATCCACCAGATTGCAGCCAGATCATGCGCTTTTTGTTATTTTTCAAGGCCATAGCGTGTCAACTTATTCCGTAAACCGACTCTAGACAAGCCTAGTTCGCTTGCCACCTTGGTTTTATTCCAGCGTAACCGAGTTAAGGTTTCTTTGATAATTTGTTTTTCTAACGCATCTAGTCTGGTTTTCAAATCGCCCGAGACATTTGCTAGAAAGGCATGCTCTGCTTCTTGTCCTTCATCTGCCGCTTGCAATACTTCTGCAGATAAATTTTTGGCAGAGAGTTCAGAAGCATCACTCAGCACCAGCAAACGGCTAATTTCGTTTCGTAACTGCCTTACATTACCTGGCCAACGATAGGCAGATAGGCATTGTAAGATTTCTTTACCCAATGTCGCTTGCGGGCGTTGGAAATGCGCCTTGGCCTGATCGAGTAATGAGTTCGCAATAAATGGTATATCTTGCGGACGTTCTCTCAGCGGAGGAACCACCACAGAAAATGCCGATAAGCGATAAAATAAATCTTCCCTAAATAAACCTTGTTTTACTAAGTCTTGCAAGGTTTTATTGGTTGCGGACACAACTCTGACATCGACCTTTATTGGGCGTGAGCTGCCTACTGGGCGGATTTCCCCTTCTTGCAATACGCGGAGCAACTTTGCTTGAAAAGCGGGTGACGTTTCACCAATTTCATCGAGGAAAATTGTCCCGCCATCGGCTTGTTGAAAGAGGCCAATATGGTCGCGATACGCACCACTAAATGAGCCACGTTTATGGCCAAATAGTTCGCTTTCTAGCAATTGCTCTGGCATCGCGGCACAGTTTTCTACAATAAATGGGCGATCTTTGCGGTGGCTCACATAATGCAGCGCTCTGGCGAGTAACTCTTTACCCACGCCAGATTCGCCTTCGATCAGCACCGCAATGTCAAAAGGCGCGACACGTAAGAGTAGATCGCAAACATGGTTGAGCGGGCTATCTGGCGCACGGACAATCCGCTCCATCGCAGAGCGTTGCTGTACTTCTGTGCGTTTTTTTTCGACTTGCGCTTGCAACCAAGGGGCTGAAGATTTGAGCTCGATGTTAAGAGACTGGTTTTCTTGCTGGAGGCGATGTAGTTCTGCCGCCCCTTGTACCGTCAGTAAGAGGGATTCTGGTCGCCATGGTTTGAGCAGGTATTGATAGATACCGGCCTCGTTCACAGCGGAAATAATATCGGCGTTATCGGTATAGCCCGATAAGATAATACGCACAATGGCAGGGTATTCTTCTCTTACTTGTTGGAGAAACTCGACACCGGTTCTATCTGGCATACGCTGATCACTGACGATGACCTGAATAAATTCAGACGACAAAATGCTGAGCGCCTCTGCCGCACTTCCCGCCGTAAAGAGGACAAAATCATCCTCTAACGTGCGTACCAAGGCTTCAAGTGAGCGCGGTTCATCATCGACCAACAACACTGCGGGTTGCACTGCCATTGCAAGCCTTTCTTTTCTACTTTCTTGCGATGAGATTTGATTGTTGATTGCATCCCAGCCGCTTTTATTCTTTAACTGCTACAAATACGATTAGCAAATACGGGGCAACATGTCGCCACTTAGCCAATCGAGTAAACGCTCGCCACCAAAATCCGTACTGACACGTACAAACTGATGCGGATCTTCGACCACGGTGCCAATCACCGCCGCATTCTTACCCAGCGGATGCGATTGCAGCGTGTTTAGCGCAATGTCAGCATCTTCTGCCGAACAAATTGCAATCAGCTTGCCTTCGTTTGCCATATACAAAGGATCTAGTCCTAATAATTCGCAAGCAGCCCGTACCGATGGATTCACCGGAATCGCACTTTCCGAGAGCGACATGCCCACAGCAGACTGATGAGCTATTTCGTTTAAAGTAGTCGCCAACCCGCCTCGGGTTGGATCTCGCATCAGACGCAAACTGGGTACGTGTTTCACTAACGCGGCGCTAAGTTCGTGCAACGAGGCAGAATCCGAGCAAATATTGCTCTCGAAACCTAGATTTTGCCGTTGCGACATGATCGCCATGCCATGATCGCCCATGGTGCCAGAGACTAAAATCACATCTCCGACTTGCGCCTGATCACCCGACAAATTCACGCCATCCGGTACATAACCAACGCCAGTGGTGCTGATAAAAATTCCGTCACCTTTACCCTTTTCGACCACCTTGGTGTCGCCCGTGACAATGGCAATACCTACTGCTTTCGCTGCTTCGCCCATCGAGCGCACAATCTCTGCCAGTTGCGAAAGGGGCAAGCCTTCTTCCAGGATGAAGCCAACTGATAAATATTGCGGTATCGCCCCGCCCATGGCGAGATCGTTCACTGTTCCGTGGACAGCCAAACTACCGATATTCCCGCCAGGAAAAAATAGCGGCGAAATCACATGGCTATCGGTCGCAATCGCTAACCTGCCCTGTGTTGGCGGCAGAATGGCTTGATCATTGCCTTGCGCCAACCATTCGTTGCCAAACGCGTCGGCGAACAGCTCATGAATCAGTTGTACCATGGCGCGACCACCGCTGCCATGTGTTAAATCAATCTTTCCGTTTTGTAAATCTAGTTTCCGTTGGTAAGCCATTTTCATGCGCCCTCCTCCACGCTTGTTTGCGTGGGCGATTTTACAAATCGGCCATAGTGGTAGTGCGCCGCGCACGCCCCTTCGCTAGAGACCATACAGGAACCGAGCGGGTTATCGGGCGTACAGACAATGCCAAACACTTTGCAATCACTTGGTTGTTTTTGCCCGCGCAGTATCGCGCCGCATTCGCAGGCTTTGTGATCGGGCACGTGACGATAAGGTAAAGCAAAGCGCTGCTCAGCATCAAAGTCAGCGTAATCTGGATGAATCGCCAAAGCTGAATGTGGGACTTGTCCTAATCCACGCCATTCAAAGGTATCCCTTAGCATCATGGTTTCCATCACCACAGACCTCGCCTTTTGGTTACCTTCTGGTGTAACGGCGCGGGTAAATTGGGTGCTAACGCCATCGCGGCCATGATTAATGTCTTCGACTAACATGGCGGTGGCTTGCAGGACATCGAGTGGCTCGAAACCAGCGATCACCACCGGTTTACGATATTGCTTGGCGACCGCTTGGTATGGATCACTGCCAATCACGGTACTAACGTGAGAGGGGCCAATAAACCCATCTAATTCCACTGCATCGCCCGCAGACAACAGGTGCTGCATGGCGGGGGGAGTCAGAACATGGTTACAGAACACGGAGAAGTTCTTTTGTCCTTCAGTCTTCGCGGTTTTGAGTGCCATGGCGGTTGGTGGGGTGGTGGTCTCGAATCCGATCCCGAAAAAGACTACCTGCCGATCCGGGTTTTCTCGCGCAATACGCAGTGCATCGCTAGTTGAATAGATAACCCGTACATCTCCCCCTTCTGCGCGGGCTTTGTATAGGCTCATCCGGTTTGAAGCCGGCACACGTAAGGTATCGCCATAGGTACACAAAATTACCTGATGTTGTAGCACCAGCTCAATTGCAGAATCTATCCGACCAATAGGCAATACACAGACCGGACAACCCGGACCATGAATCAGGCGGATATTAGAAGGCAATAATCCAGTTAGGCCATAACGGGCGATGGCATGGGTATGCCCGCCACAGAACTCCATTAGACGGTATTCGCGAGCCGGATCGACTAAACCTGCGATATGCTTGGCAATACCACGCGCCACATCGCCACGGCGGAATTCGTCAACGTATTTCATGGCGTTGCCCCTTCTGCTTCGCTCGCAGCCAGTTCTTCCATCAAAGCAAGCGTTTGAGCGGCCTCTGCCGGGTCTAATTTGCCAATCGCGTACCCCACATGCAGGATAACGTAGTCACCAACGGCCGGGGATTCGATTAAGGCGATAGAAACCTCTCGCGTCACGCCATCGACATCGACTTTTGCCATGTCATCTGGCAAGAGTTCGGTAATTTTTACTGGCATCGCCAAACACATTTGGCTCTCCTCTTCTGGTTATTTTGTGTGTTGTTCGTGTTGCTGCAGATGCTTTCGCGCTATCCATGCTTGACCCAGGCTAATGCCGCCATCGCCAACGGGCATTTGTTCGGCCACTAACACGTTAATTCCATGCTGAAGAAGCTGTTGTTTTAAGCCAGCCAACAAATAAGCATTCGCAAATACGCCACCTGCTAATACCACCGTTTTAAGCGCGGTTTGTTGGGCTGCAGATAACACCCAACCCGCCAGTTGCTGCACAAGCCCTACATGCCATTGGCGCGCAACCTCTGTATCATCACTAGCGGCCAATGCCGCTTTGGCAAGAGGTAGTAAATCCAGTACAGGGGCAAAGGGAGGAATATCAGAGATAACTGACGGCGGCGGAAACTCACCTAATAAAGCGGCTAAGCGCATAGGTGCTTCTCCTTCAAAAATCTGCTCACTGCATATTCCCTGCCAACCGGCAATGGCATCAAACCAGCGCCCCATACTGCTGGTAGTTGGCGCATTTAGTCCTAAAGCCAATTGCTGTTTCACCACCTGAACACCGGTTTGATTTGCAACCTCGGCAGGCAATGCACGCTGTATTTGCTGCCCCAATGCAACCGCCATCCGCCAAGGTAGTTTGGCGGCCAAATCTCCCCCGGGTAGCGCTATTTCACTGATATGCCCCAATCGATTCGCTGTTTTCCCATCGACTAGCAGTAATTCGCCGCCCCACGCGGTGCCGTCCTCGCCCCAGCCAAAACCATCCAGCACCAGCCCCAATACTGGTTCTTCTACCCCTTTTTCAGCCAACACGGCACCAATATGCGCATGATGATGCTGCACAGGAGTCAACGGGATTTGCCACTTTTCCGCCAACTGTTCAGCCAACCGATAGCCAATGTAATCTGGCTGCGCATCACAACTAATCACCGCTGGTTTGGCATGGGTAAAAGCCAATAAGCTATCTACGGTTTCAAGTAGCCGCTCTGCGACTGCGGGATGTTGAAGGTCTCCCAGATGAGGGGAAACAAAAGCCTGATCTTCTTTACACACCGTGATGGTATTTTTTAGGAGCCCGCCTAGCGCCAACACGTCTGCACCGGTTGACCGAAGATAAATCGGCTCTGGTGCCAAGCCTCTTGCTCGGCGTAACCAAACAGGCTGATCATCCACCACGCTCAATACACTATCGTCGCAGGGATGAATAATTGGTCGATCATGATCCAAAATGCCGCCAACCAGATGATCAAGCTTTTCTTCAACCGCTTCCGCACTAGTGAGAATCGGTGAACCGGCATGATTGGCACTCGTCATGATCCAAACCAGATCATTCGCCACCTCTCGCCAATGTTGCCCGACGGGTTTTCCCAAGGCTTCATGAAACATTAGCCACTGGAGCGGCGTATAGGGCAACATCACCCCAATTCGGTCCATATTCGGTGCAATACCCGATAAAGCCGTATCGGCAATGGGCTTCTTTTTCAGGAGCACAATTGGCCGTTCAGGGCGGGTTAGCCACATTGCCTCTGCTGGTGTGACTTCGCACCATGCCTTAACGCTATCCAGGTTCATCATCATGACTGCGAGCGGCTTGGTCGCTCGGCGTTTTTTATCGCGAATAGTAGCTACGACTGCAGGCTGTTTGGCATCGCCCACCAGATGAAATCCGCCCAACCCTTTTACCGCAATCCACTCGCCAGCTTGTAACGCATGAATTGCCGCAGTCAGAGGAGAATCGTTGACTAGCCCAGCGCCAATACGCCGCCATTGCAATCTTGGCCCGCACGCTGGACATGCAGTTGGTTCGGCATGAAATCGGCGATTATCTGGCGCATGATATTCCGCCTCACAGCGTGAGCACATGGGGAAAGTGGCCATACTGGTCTGCTGACGATCGTAAGGCAACGCATGGCAAATACTGTAGCGCGGGCCGCAATGGGTACAGTTGATCAGCGGATAGCCGTTGCGAGGGTCTTCTGGATCAAACAACTCATTCAAACAGGCGTCGCAAATGCCTAAATCGGCCGGAATACTGGTTTTTACCTCTCCTTGCAGGCTCGGCAAGATCTGAAAATCGGCACAAGCTTGTAAAGGTGAAACCTCTCTCACCAAGGTATGAACATGCGCCAACGGAGGTAACTGACGGTAAAAGTCTGCTGCTAACGAATCAAAGCTTTCAGCCGACCCTTGCCAGCAAATCTCTACGCCGCTTGGGGTGTTTCTGACCCAGCCAATTAACTGGTGCGTCTTGGCCAATTGCCAGACGAAGGGGCGGAACCCCACCCCCTGAACGCGGCCGCTCACTAACCAACGCTCACCTATCGCTAACGGCTGGCTCAAAACCATCTCGCCATTAACGAGAAGTTTGCGCGGCTAATTGCGCTTCTAACACGGCAATACGTGCTTCTAGTTCTTGCACCCATTGCTGACGTGCTAATTGGGCTTTATTCATGCCTTGATGTAGCCAATCTAGCCATTCATCCATCCCATCCCCTTTTCGGGCAGATACTTGAATGACACGGATGTTTGGGTTCACACGCTTGGCGTAGCCAATGGCAGCATCCACATCAAAATCTAAATACGGCAATAAATCGATCTTGTTTAGAATCATGACGTCAGAAGCGGCAAACATATCAGGGTATTTCAGCGGTTTGTCTTCCCCTTCGGTGACAGACAATACGGCGACTTTATGAGCTTCCCCCAAATCAAACGCCGATGGGCAGACTAAATTGCCCACGTTCTCGATCAACACCAAACTATTGTCTGCAATGTTGAGTCGCGGCAAGGCTTCTCCCACCATATGGGCATCCAGATGACAACCTTTACCCGTATTAATCTGAAGTGCCGCCGCACCGGTTGCCCGAATCCGATCCGCATCATGGGTGGTCTGTTGGTCACCCTCTATCACATACACTTTGCCAATATCTTGTAGTGATTTAATCGTTTCGGTCAGTAGCGTCGTTTTACCAGAGCCAGGGCTAGACACGAGGTTGATCGCAAATACGCCACGATCTGCAAACCACTTGCGGTTAATTTCGGCTAATTGCTGATTTTTCCCTAGAATATCTTGCTCGATCTTCACCATCCGCGCTTGTGTCATCCCCGGTGCATGGGCGTGAGCAGGGCCTTGACCATAGTCACGATCGCCGGTGGATTCATTAACGATGACAGCTTCTTCTACCACCGCCACTGCGGTTGGCGTATGCGAGTGCTCATGAACGTGATCATGAGGATGGGTGTGATCATGGTGATGATGGTGAGCGTGCACATGTCCGCGTTTTGGGCGGTATGGGTATTTCATCCCCTTGCTTGCCCCTTCGATCTGTACATTTCCGTCTGCACATCCACATACCGTACACATAACACCCTCTTTTCATTCTTGTTAGCAGAAACACCCTGCCACGCCATTAATCGCTCATCCACTACGTGCTGATCACATCAGCGAGAACCACCGCAAATGGTTATTCCACTTCTAATTCTTTTACCTGCATTTCGTCCCCACCCGTTACCTGTACTTGGAACACACCACATTTCGGGCAGGCGTCATAACGGGCATGGATCAGCACTGGTTGGCTACACGCCATACACCAGCCTTGGCCTGGCTCGCGCTCAACATGTACCGTTGCGCCATTAGCCAGCGAATCTCGCATCACGACGTCCAGCGAGAACTTCAGGGCTTCTAGCTCCACCCCTGCCAATTCGCCAATCGACAACCATAGTTGTTTTACTCGCGTAAACGACTGCTTTTTTGCTTCGGCTTCTAGCAGTTGAACAATGCCTTCTGCCAAGGACATTTCATGCATGAATTTGTCTTTCTTCCATCGTACCCGCGCTATTCTTTGGCGGTGTGGCTAACTCAAATCCTGTACACGGATCAATGAGTGTCACTTGTTGCTGCCAATCGAACGCATTCCCTAACAGGCAACTCATCACTGCGTTATAGATGACGCCTTCAGGATGAGCATGCCATGCGGTGGGCGGAATGACTTGGTAAGTTTCGACCACACCTGCTTCATTACTGGCCGCAAGATGCAACAAATACCCACGCGCAGTTTCTACCATCGCTACATTGATTGGTGGTTGCCCATCTCTTTCTAAACGCGCTACCGATGCATGTGGTTCGGTCAGTGTTAGCATCCTAGCTAACCTCACCATCCTGCTTAACCATCTCGCTAGCGGGATTCGCCCCTCGTGCAGCAACCCATGCACTTCACGTTGTTCTATCGATAATGCACTCGCATCTAGCCCCGCAGGCAATGTCGTCGCGGTCCACAAGCTTGGATTAATGGCTTCAACAAGATGCGCCGCACTCTGCCAAGGCCAGAGCTTGGGGATTGGCATCACTTGCCCAAACAAGCAGCGTGCATCATTTGCAATGGGGGTGGCGCCAGACTGAATCCAACTTAGCCAGCCCGCCTCTCCTAGCCCCGCCCATTCGTGTACCGGCATGCCAAACCAGTGTTGCTCACACCATGTCTTCCAGTCGGTTAATTCACTAAAGGTACGAAATTCAGCCAAGTTTGCCGGTATAAAGCCACGCAATTTCGGCCAGTCTACAGAAAATCGAAATACCGTTTCACGAATCGCTTCTAAACGCACTTCTGCCAGCATATCGGCAAGAATCGCTTGATCCAGCACCAGCATGGCGGCTAACGATTGCGCCTTTCCACATAGCGAAAACAGCAGGGGAACCAATGGCAACACGCTACTTGCTGGCTTCCCAATAAACAATCGTTCTGCAGGTACACGATGCCAGTGTACCGAACAAACGGGTTGCCCCGTATTGAGTAAAGTCGAAGAAACTTCAATATTTCGCTGCATTAACGACTAAATCCAAACAAACGACGACGACTCATCGCCACAGGTTCTGCACTGACGGTTTCTTCTGGCGTTGTCGCAGGAAACATCAGTGCCAGCACGGCTTCTGCCGTCGCCACGGCGGCATCCATATCAGCAAACTCCATTACCGGCGAAAACAGCGAACACATGGCGTACTCCCCAATACCAGGTTCATTCGCCAATAAAAAAGGCATTTCACCCCCCGGTAAATTGACCAATACCGGGTCTCCCGGGGTAGATGCGGGCAATTCACCGTCTGCGGGCAGCAAGAGCAAATTCATAAACCAAGGGGTAATCAACACCCCTGTCCAACGACCATCTGTCATTCTGAACCCAACGGCTTGCACCGATAAATTCGGATTCAAGATGGGTACATCTGCCATACGGTTACGCCAAATGTGTTCAAAAGTAGAGACTAATTTCGCCGTTACTTCATTCGGCATGTGTCACCATAAATTGGTCTTTGGCGCCATCGCAATTTGGACACTTCCAATGGTCTGGCAATGCAGAAAATGGTGTACCAGCGGGAATCTGCCAAACATCATCGCCCACTGATGGGTCATACACCCACCAGCAAATTTTGCATTCCATGGTCGATTCGTCAGAAATACGCTCTTCTTTTCCGAGATAAGATCCTTCAAAGCCAGCCATCTTATTCCCCTGTCAGCCATTCATACGCTTCTTCTAGCCGCAGCAGCGAATCCTCCAAATCTTCCATCGAGGCCAATGCCACTTCCGGAATGCGCGTAATCTCGATCGTATCTAACAAGATGCTATTCATCCCGTTAAAGTACTGCACCTTCCACACATTCTTTAACGCGGTACTCATCACTCGGCATTTACCATAACCCCGAGAAAACACGCCACTATTCCCACCGCCCAAACAAGAATCGATATACGCCATATCTTCCGGGCTCATCGGCAATAAAGAAAAATTGATGATATGCGGTTCCATCCCCAATGGCTGGCTCAGCTTGGCGGCGATCTCTTGCATCACGTACCCTGCATTCATTAGCGGCACATTACCAGGATCCGGCATTACCGCCTCTGCACGACCAAATGCTTGTGCTTCTTGCCAAACTTGATGTGGGATTGGGCAAGCCTCAATACGGTCGGCAATTACATTACCTTGGCCATCTTCCTCTAATACCCGCCAAATCCCGGCAAATACCGATTCCTGAATGCGCAATTCCCCACCGGCAACCGGCTTCGTCATTGCAGAGACCTCCCCTTCACCCAATAATTGGTTGATTAAGGCGCGGTTTTCACTATCTAAATGGGTGATGTCTAGCACGGGATATTGGCTAGCATCGCCATCATATGCTTTGAGGGCGGTAATCAGGTCAGCCATCACTTGCTTGGCGGCAGCCAGGTTAGTTACCTCTTCTGCCGTTGGCAGATAAGGCATATCAAACCCTTCAATCTCTCTTGGCAAGGGCATGTAAGACAAATCAGGATCTTCTGGTTGCGATCCTGGGCCAAGCCCCACAACAGGAATAGGAAATGGCTTCATTAGCAACCTTTCTGTTCAGTAACGACAGGAATTCCAACCGATGGTGGGCGTTGCGTAGTCGCTTTTAGTTTGCTCGCAAACGCATGCACAATATCTGGCCAATCCATCAAGCCACCAATTAGTCCCACATAATCTGTTCCACGTAAAAAAACCAAGGCGGGGAATTTAATCACCCCATATTTTTTGGCGATGGCTTTGCTTTCCGCCAAATTGGCATAGACAGGGAAAAAGCTGCCTGCTGGCAGTGCTTTTAACACCTCTGGCACGATCACCACATTGTCCATTACCTCTGGGTATTTCACCGGGTCATCACTCAACATCACCAACGTGTGAGGGTGTTCGCTCGCAATGGCTTCTAGGCTATCTAGCGTCACCTCTTGGTAACCCAAACCCGCCAATCTGGCCAGTAAACCCGCTTCTTGCATGCCAGGTGTCATGATGGTCATCTCAGGCCTCCTTCTTGACCAAGGCTTGCAAATGCGGTGGCAAACTTGGTTCTCTATTGATTAAATCTTGGAAATGGGCATTTGGGTCAAAATCCCCGTTTAAAGCAGCCGTCAGCGCAGAGAGCGCATCGCGAATATCCAGAGCGCGCGCTTCAGACAAGCGCTCTCGCGCAGCGCCGGTAAACACTAGTAGCCACTCGCCTTCACTCACCTCCCCCACGAGAGAGACATCCACGGCACTGACGCCAGAATCATCCGCACATAGGGCAACAAATCCGTTCGATTCCAACACTTGCATGGGTACGCCCAAACACATCACACACCTCCCCACACTCGTGCATCGCCAACACGACATGCCACTTCTTCTGATGGTCGCTCGGCCTCATAACGTGTCATCGATAAACTATCGTCGTTCAATCGGTCTTCATCTTGGCGCGGGCTCAGCACAACGCCCCATTCCGTTAATTGCCGCTCAGCCAAGGCTAACGCCGGCGCAACTTGCGCGCGTACCGGATCAGACAAACTACCACCATAATCTTCTAGCACGACGGGTTGCACCCCGATTAGCACCACTTCCTCTGGATAATTGCCCTTTAGCTCGGCCAGCCCCAGCACTTCAGAAAACCCCGTCTGGTGCAGGCTCATTTTTTTAGCAGTTAAATAGGCTGGCACTGCCTCGTTACAAAACACCCGCAACTCACCCGGCTGCAAACCAAAATCGATGGCATCTAAAATAATGAGTTTATCGGCGGCTTCTACATACGGTAGTAAAAGCAAACCTTGCGTCCCCCCATCGATCACCTCAACCGATGGCGGCAATTGATAGCGGCCAAACAATTGCTCGGCCACCCGCACGCCAAAGCCCTCGTCCGCCCACAACAGATTACCCAGCCCCAGCACCTTAATGCATGGCAGCTCGGCAGAAGACATTTCCTGCATATCGCCTCTATTCTCATCATGAAACGTCCAAAAATTGTCGCTTCATTTTTTATTTAGAAACACCTGTTACACCCCCCGTTACAATCAATTTCTGTGCCAACTAGGTATACAACAGGATAATGAATAAAATCAGATACTTAACCACCACCACCACTGACCATGTGAAAACTTAGTTTCCATCAAGGCAAGCATAGCGATTAGTTGATTGACACCCCAATAGGGAGGCGACGACGGGTCTGCGCCAAATCCCAATCGCTTTGCAAAGAAAGCCAAAAGGCGGGTGGCAACCCAAACAGATAAGACAGGCGTAATGCCGTGTCAGGAGAAATACCCCGCTTGCCCGATACCACCTCGTTTAGGCGTCTTCTAGATATCCCCAATAATCTCGCCGCCTCGGTTTGCGATAAACGAGCAGGCAACAAAAATCGAGTTTCTAAAAAACGGCCAGGGTGAATCGGGCTGCGGGTAGGCAAAAAAGCATGTGCGTTAACAGGTTTCATTTTGTCGCCACCTCACACCCTTACCCAAATCCATATAAAGAGAAATCCAAGGCAAAAAACGGGGGACCGAAGTCCCCCCAAAGCCCACTATTACTAATCTTTAAACATCCTAAAACCACTAATCATGGTGGAAACCATGCTTTGCTTAGACATAATGTCTTCGCGGATCGCGGCATAGACATGAATCATCACAAATAGCACAATCGACCACATGCCTAGTCGATGCCAGTTGTGTACCGTCAGGCTATTGCCACCAAATACATCAATCACCCAGCCAAACCAGCTATACGCCCAACTCTTGGTTCCCAAGCCTTCCCCATACAAGGCAAAGCCAGAGAAAATCATGAAAATAGCCGCCCAGATAAAAGACGCCATCGCCAATTGGCCAATCGGGTTGTGCCCAATATATTTTTTCGGGTAGCGCTCGATAAACAAATACCAGCGCAATTCAAAAAAGAACTCGCCCCACCATTGCTTATCCCAGATCGGTACCAGAAAGATTTCCCGTGCGTGAGAATTCCCCACAAACGCCCAATAAATCCGCACCAATAAGCCAATCGCCAAAATATAGCCCGCCGTAAAATGCGCAAAGCGGATATACCCCATCACAAACAAAAACGTCGCCTCGCCCGGCACAGAAGGTAGCGGCTTACCAATAAAATACCCGGTGAGTGAAAGTGTAATAATGCAAAGCACAGTCACCCAATGCCACAACCGAACAGGCGCCTCGTACACATACACCGAGGTCACTTTGCGGCCTATCCCCTGCGGGGCGCTCCCGTCAAAACCATAACCTTTCATTGTGTTCTCCTCTTCAAGACTCAAGCGGGCAACCATCTACATAGTTACCCACCGGTTGATTAGCGAACTTTCACATTCACCAATTCGCCACCATCCTGCCCAATCACATGGGTAGAACACGCAAGGCACGGATCAAAACTATGTAGCGTCCGCAAGATTTCCAATGGCTGATCCGGCACCGCCAGCTTGGTATTCATTAGCGATGCTTCATACGCACCAATCTGCCCTTTGGCATCACGTGGGCCAGCATTCCAGGTTGTCGGCACTACACATTGGTAGCTATCGATGCGGGTATTTTTAATTTTTAGCCAGTGGCCCAAAGCACCACGCGGCGCCTCGGTAAAGCCCACCCCTTTTACTTCTGCAGGCCAAGTAGAAGGGTCCCACTTGTCCACGTTGGCAGTCGCGGTATTACCCACCTTGATATTCGCAATCAGACGATCATAAAAATCGCTCATCTTGCGCGCCGCCCAAACCGATTCCAGCGCTCGGGCTGCGGTACGGCCAACGGTAGAGAACAACACATCAATCGGTGCATTCAATTGCTTCAAGAGTGCATCCACCGGCTCTTTAAACTCAGCCTTATTCTGATGATAACCAATCAGGTAACGCGCTAATGGCCCTACCTCCATGGCATGCCCCTTCCAACGAGGCGACTTGATCCAGGAATACTTAGCCGATTCATCTAGCTGTTCAATCTTGGTTTTTGTCCCCTTGTGGTTCGCGCCCAACTCAAACTTCGGCTCGGTAATCCCATCAAACGGATGCAGACCTTTATTGTTGTCATCCCCATAGGTATACCAAGAATGCGCCACAAATTCCTGAATCTCATCAGGGGCATACAAATCGATGGGGTGAATTTCAGAAAACTTACCATTCACAATCGCGCCGCGTGGCAATAGCAAATTGCTCTCGCTATAGTCATTCGCCTTATCCGGGAAATCGCCATAAGACATCACGCTTTGCGAAGCCAACCCGCCACCAATTTTGAACCAATCCGGGTAGAAAGACGCAATAGAGATGACATCCGGCACATACACTTGCTCACAGAATTCGATGGTTCGATCAATAATCGACTTCACCAAATTCAGCCGTTCCATATTGATTGCGCCAACCGCCCCCACATCATCCACATTAATCGCGCACGGCATGCCGCCCACCAACCAGTTTGGATGCGGGTTCTTACCACCAAAAATGGTGTGAATCTTGACGATTTCTTTCTGGAAATCCAACGCCTCCAGATAATGCGCCACCGCCATTAGATTGGCCTCTGGCGGCAACTTCATCGCAGGGTGGCCCCAATAACCATTGCGGAATGGGCCCAATTGGCCACTTTCCACAAAGCGCTTCAGGCGAGATTGCAAATCACGGAAATACCCTGGGCTAGACATTGCCCAAGAAGAAATACTTTGCGCTAATTCAGAGGTTTTTTTCGGATCGGCCTTTAATGCAGACACCACATCCACCCAATCCAAAGCGTGCAAGTGGTAGAAGTGCACCAAATGGTCATGCACATACAACGCGGCTTGCATCATGTTACGGATCAGGTTCGCGTTATCCGGAATCTCGATCTTTAACGCGTCTTCCACCGCCCGTACCGAGGTCAGCGCGTGCGTACCGGTACAAACCCCGCAAATTCGCTCCACAAACGCCCATGCATCGCGCGGATCTCGGCCTTTTAAAATCACCTCTAAACCACGCCACATCGTGCCGGTCGAGACCGCATTGGTAATCACATTATTACTATCAATGTTCACTTCACAACGTAAATGTCCTTCAATCCGCGTTACCGGATCCACCACCACACGGCGGCCACTGTTATCTAGGGTAAAACCTTGAGTCTGGTAAGCCATCAGACTTTCTCCTGCGCTTTATTGTTTGGCTGGTCATCCGCATCTTTATCGATCGGTTTTAAATCCTGTTTTCTTAGGATCGTGCTCTTAATCGCACTGACCGCCGCATGCGCAGCAATCGCCGCTCCTGCTGTTCCCGCTACCGCAAAGCCAATCTTGTCTGCGTTCGCTTCCACACCAAACTGAGGAATATTCGTTACACGGTCATAGAAAGACCCTTTGTCCCAGAAACCCTCTTCCGAACAACCAATACAGCCATGACCAGACTGAATCGGGAAAGAAACGCCACCATTCCAACGCACAGTCGAACACGCGTTATAAGTGGTTGGCCCTTTACAGCCCACTTTATAAAGGCAATATCCCTTGCGCGCGCCTTCATCATCCCAAGATTCCACAAACTGCCCCGCATCAAAATGTGGACGGCGATAGCACTTGTCATGAATCCGCTGGCCGTAGAACATCTTCGGACGTCCTTGACGGTCTAGTTCCGGAATCCGGTCAAATGTCACCATATAGGTAATCACAGCCGCCATTACTTCCGGAATCGGCGGGCAACCCGGCACCTTGATCACTGGTTTATCGGTAATTACCTGATGCACTGGCGTTGCACGGGTCGGGTTCGGCTTAGCAGCCTGCACACACCCCCAAGACGCACAAGATCCCCAGGCAATCAGCGCTTTCGCATCGGCAGACACACGACGCAGTTTTTCTACAAATGGCTCACCACCCGGGAAACAGAACATCCCATCTTCGTTCAGCGGTGGATTCCCCTCCACTGCCACAATGTAATTCCCTTTGTAATTCTTGATGATGTCATCCAGAATCGCCTCGGCCTGATGACCAGCCGCCGCCATGATCGTATCGTCGTAATCCAGAGAAATCAGTGACAAGATCGCATCCTTCGCTAGCGGATGCGCAGAACGGATAAATGATTCGGTACAACAGGTACATTCCAACCCGTGCAACCAGATTACCGGTACACGCGGTTTAGTTTCCAACGCTTGGGCAATGCGAGGAACAAAAGCAGAGCCTAACCCCAGAGAAGTCGCGGTCAGACTACAAAATTTTAGAAAGCTGCGACGCGTAATCCCCTGCCGCCGCATGGCTTGGTAGAAAGTCTCCATTATTTTTTATTCTCCTGTCGTCTGGATAACCCTAACATTCGCCGCCACACAACAGCCGATGGCTATCAGCACTAGCAACCACATCAGGGATATAGATCAGCTCGCCGTACTGCACCAGCAAGCCAAGTGGGTAGATAGCACAATCAAATACCATGCCAGATCAGGAGAATTATTTTTTATCTTTGAAAACAGATAGTTATGAGCACTAGGAATGCGGGGACAAAACAAAGAAAGGAAAGATAGTTTCCGAAGTGGAAACGGTGCTTACAACCAAAATACATAGACAAGAAGAGGTCTTATATAAGACCTCTTCACACATGCCATCTTTCATCAGCTCACATAAATGGATCACGCCGGTAATCTTTGCGAAACCTTTTCACTGTCGCAAGTAAAACAAATACCAAACCAAACTGAATGCAGGTATCTACTTTTTCTTGCAAATGCATTTGCAGCATTTCATTCACTGGCTCAGCACCCGCCAACGGTTGCAACTGATAAATCTGGCTACTTGCAACAACCCACACCGCCATCCAAATCATTAGCCCTAGCATCAGCACCCAAGCAGTTTTCTCAAACTTAATGAAGTAGTAATACATAAGCAATCTCTCCTTTTCTATTTTTACTCAGGCAGCGATACGTTTTGCCCATTCAAATTGCTCACTAGCCATCTGTAGCTGGTAGCCAATCCAATTCATAAAACTCATCCCATCAATAGGACGATTAATGGCCAAATCACTCACATCATGGCTTTGCCACCACGCAAATAACGCGGTTGGGTTGTGAGATAACCAAACATCCCCCACCAATTCGCCATCAATCACGGTATTCACTGATTCATATGCCAGCGCAAATGCTGCTTCATACGCACTTGCCGCACGAAAGATTTCCAGCCAATCCCGGCGATGCGCAATTTCCTGCAAATTACCCGCACTGAGTGTATCCACCATTAACCAACAAGCAGGATGATTACGTGCAAGTTGCTGCACCGCATTACGGCTATGAAATTGATACAAAGGATGTTGTTTAAACTGGGTTTTCAGTAGAACTTGCACAGATCACCTTTCCAAAGTGGCACATCAGAACAAACGAATCATGCCAACTAGTGTAAAGGGGGGAGTCGCTCAAGGAATGAGCGACTCAACTATCTGTGAATAAAAAAGAGGAAAAAAAGACGTTACGAATACACTGATTGTTCTGCAGATTGCCCATACAACTTTGCCATCTGCTGAATTTCATCCATCACTGCGGCTTTTAAAGAGGTCGGTGCCAATACCTCCACATCCGCACCATACTTTAGAATATCCATGAGCAATTCACGGTGATCGGCATAAGGAAACTCAAGTACATAGCTGCCATCAGCCAAGGTATGAGACGTTTGTTCCGCATGCCATTGCTCCATCGCCACCCAACGCGCTCGCGTTTTGCTAAATTTAAGCTTCGCCATCTGCTTAGCCTCTCCTGCAAACACGCCATATCCCGAGCCAATTGCAGCAATCGTTTCTTCAGGGGTAAAGGCTTGGCTCGCTTCGTCTAATACTTTGACTTCCCGAATAGAATCCACCGCAAATCGTCGAAACCCATTTGCCTCATGGCAAAAACTATCGGCATACCAATTATCTCGGTAATACGTCAGCACCTGCGGTGAAATGACGCGCATCTTGGTTTGATCTGTCGATTTAGTGTAATAAAGAATAGATAATTTTTTGCGGGAAATCGTCGCGGTCGCAATTTGCTCGAAGCATTTATTTTGCACTAAGCGCTTAGCGGGCTGAATAAAACGAATGCGCTTTTCTAACTCATCGGCGGCTTGTGTCCCTTTATTGAGAATACTCGTCAATCGTTTAGAAATAGGCTGAATATGAGAAGCTAATGAGCCCGTGCCCAGCCCTTTCAACAAATTCTGCATGCACAATAAGGCATAGATTTCCGATTCACTTAACCAAAGCCCCGGCAAGGCGAAGCGTGGACCAATTCCTTGGTTAACAAAATGGTAGCCTTTTTTCTCTGCAGACCACTCAATCGGGGCATTAAATCGACTACGCATATATTCAATATCGCGCCGAAAAGTAGCCGAAGAAACCTCCAACTCTTCTAGAAAACGCGATTGATTCACTACACCGAGCTGATTCAGTAAATTTTCAATTTTATAAATGCGTTCTATCTGATTCACACCATCATTCCCAACAAAGATTATTTGAATCACCTCACCATTGGCTAACTAAAAAGTATGCCTTTTTAGTTAGCCAACTGTTAGATTAGATCAAATTATTCATTCGTCAATAAATAATGACATAAAAATTGATTTCTCAACGGCTAGATAAATCAATCACACAAAAATTACGATTTAATCCGAATCTGAGACGTACCTATTCCAGCCCCTTTTTGAATCACTATTTGCACTGGAATGCGTTCTTTTAAGCCTTCAATATGGCTAATAATTCCAATCGACTTTCCAGCTGCATTTAAATTATCCAGTGCATCCAGTGCCACAGACAAAGTCTCCGCATCCAATGTGCCAAACCCTTCATCTAAAAATAAAGAATCAATCGACGTTTTCTGACTCACTAAATCAGACAAAGCCAATGCCAGCGCCAAACTTACCAAAAAGCTTTCCCCTCCAGACAAGGTTCGGGTGTCTCGTCTAGCATCTGCTTGCCAAGTATCCTCAATTTCCATTTCCAATTCGCCACTAGCTTTACGTTGCAATTGGTATCGGCCTTGTAGTCGGCGTAAGTGCGAATTCGCTAAATAAATCAAATGATCCAACGTCAAACCTTGGGCAAATCTACGGTATTTATCCCCACTTTGCGAACCGATTAAATCATTCAATCTAGCCCAGAGATCACACGTCTTTTCTTGAGAAGCGATCGCCACCATCTGTTCCGCAAATTGCGCTCTAGCAGACACATCTGCTGCTAACAATGCTTTCAACGTCGCCATCTCTCCTGTCAAACGTTCTTTATCTTGCTCAGTCGTCTGCCATCTTGCTAGCACGTCTTCTTTAGGCATGTCGGTAAGCGACTTCGCAAGCAAAGTCTCTTGCTGCAGAACAATATCCGCCAATAATGCTTCAGCCGTCAGTAAGCCATCGTTTAAGCGTTTTGCTTGTAGTGTAAGTTGTGCCACCAATTCATCGGTCAAACGAGCCGCTAAAAATGCATCCTCATCAGCAAATGGGCTACTTGATAACGTGTCTGCCCACCGCTCAGCCAACTGGGTCACGTTGGTTTGTGCCTCAATAATCAGAGATTCCCCCATTGCTAACTGAGCCATCGTTGCCTGATAGTTCGCTTGTAAAGAAGATACCTGTTGAAGCGCCAAGGTTAACTGCGGCAACTCGCCGGCAGTATCAATCGTCGGCATCGCATCATCAGACATCGCGAATGCATGCCATTTTTGCTGCCAACTTTCTACCAACGGATTACACGTCGCCAGCGTAAGTTCCAGCGCGGTTAACTGCTGCCGAAACTGTTGCGCCTTAGTCTGCTGTGCCGTCCACAATGCCAGATCATTCATTCTTGCTGGCAGCCACTCATCTAAAGGCAAATCAAGCACAAAGCCTGCCGCAACAATCTTGGCAATCAGCTGTTCCTGTAGTTGAAGGTGTTGTTGAGCGCTTTCTCTTTGCGATACCTGTAATTCTGAAAGCTGCAGGTGTAAATGTGCTATGTGCTGCTGCGCAATCTGCACCGCAAACTGCTGTTCATTCAGTTGGATATTCGCTGCATCAAACGCTTGTTTGAAAGACTGAATCTCGGCGTCAACACTTAGTGCTAATTGCACAACAGTCTGCATCTTATTTAGCACATCCATAAATGCAGTAAACAATGCATCCAGCGTTGTCTTCTCTTGCCATGCATCATCTGCCACCAGCAAATAGCCAGCCACTAACAACCACTCGCCAGCTTGCGCCTGTTCGTCAGCAGAAATCTGTTCTCTTTGTTGCACCTGAGACTGCAAACGCTCCTGTAAGGCAGCCAGTCTTGCCTGACAAGCACTCTTCTGTTCACTTAGCTCAACTAACTCGGCTTGCAAAGCGGTTAAACGGCTTTCCACTTCCGGTGCCTGATCAGTTTGGTACGCCGTGACGAATGGGTGCGAAGTAGCCCCACATAGAGGGCATTCCTCGCCGGCCTTTAAATGTGCGCGGTGCGACTCAAGACTGCGAATCAACTGCGCTTGCACTAGCAACTGCTGTTTATCAGCAACTTGCTCTGTCAGTGACATTACCTGCTTTGAATACCCATCTAAAAGAGATTGCTCACGGTTGAAATCTGCTTCATTCAAGGCAACATCACGAAGCAATTGCTCTTTTTGGCTAAGCAATTGCTGCCGCTGCTTAGCTAGTTGAATCAGACTCTCCCAACGCTGCTTATCCAATAACTTAGCCTGATACGCAGTTTGGACATTCGCAATCGACTCCCCTGCCAATATCACAGACAATTGCTCACTTTTCTCCGCAAGAATCGCCTGGGTTTGGTTTACGGCAGAAGCATGTTCAGCCACCGTTTGCACTAACAGTTGGTAACTAGCAGACGCTTTATTAATGTCATCTTCAACAGCCTGTATCTGGGTAGTTTGTTTCGCTATTTGTGCCGCTAAATCATTTATCCCTTGATAGCTAACTTGCCATGCACCTAACTCTGTTTGCAAAAGGGAAAAATGAGGGTGCGCAGATAGCCAACCATCAAGTTCAGTTAACTGATTCTGCAAGTCAGCCTGATTGTGCAAATATCTCGCCTGTAAATGACGCGCTGACTGCCACCCTTGCCATGTCAAACTAACTAACTGCTCTTTTTGCTGTTGCGATTGCTTTGCTAAATCTTGCTGTTTCTCTTGTAAATGCCCACAAGCCGCCTTACTGTGTTGAAGCTGTTCAAACACAATAGCAATGTCGGCCGCTGGCGCATGCATGGCTAATCGGTCTAGCTCAGGCTTGGCGGCAACAAGCAATTGCTTTTGTGCATTTACACTCGTTTCAGTAGCTAGCCGCTTATTTGCTAATGCATCGATGTCAGCAAACCATTGCAAGCTAACCTGTAACTCGCCTGCTAATTGCTTCTTTTTTGCTAGTTCACTATCAACATCCGCTAGTTGAGTTTCTTTCTCTACGCGCAACGTTTCAGACATCACGCTAACCATGTCAGCCTTCAGTCGAAGCGTCCGTAAACTTTCCGCTTCCGTCTTATGTCGCTCGAACACCTTTTGCGAAATCAAACCATACACATCCGTACCGGTAAGCTTTTCTAACAAGCCAGCCCGCTCGCTTGCATCTGCATTCAAAAAGGCGGCGAATCCACCTTGTGCCAGCAGCATAGATTTCGTAAACCGACCAAAATCCAAACCGGTAATTTCTTCAATTAGGCGTTTCTTTTCATTCACCTGGCTAGCTAAAATTTTCCCATCAATTTCAGCCAACTCCACTTGCGCAGCTTGTAATCGGCCAGAGGCGGCCTTCCGTTGGCTCCAAAAAGCGCGGTAAGCTTTGCCTTTTACTTCAAATGTCACCTCAGCCATACACTCGTTGGTATGGCGAGTCATAATTTCATTACTACTTGCCGTAATCGACTTTAACCTAGGCGTTTCATGGTAAAGCGCCAAACAAATCGCATCCAGCAAAGTAGACTTTCCTGCCCCCGTAGACCCAGTTATCGCAAATAAACCATTTTCCTTAAATGGAGAAGCCGTAAAATCAATGGCCCACTCATCCTTTAAAGAGTTTAAATTCTTTAACCGCAAGCTCAATATCTTCATACTTGCGGCTCCTGTAATTCACTAGCAATTTGCTGATGGCACAAGGTTAATTGGGCAGCCAAATCTTCATCCAACACTTCAACCGACAACCGCCGTAAAAAAACCTCATCAACAGATAGCTCCGCTAACGTTTCTTTTCGTTCTGCTACTAAACTTTGGCTGACATTGCCTCTCGCCCGTTTAATGCGCAAAATTTCAATCGGCAATTCCGCCACCATAGTTTGAAGCCGTAACGTCAAATCACTTAAGTAATCATCCGTTTCCACCTCAACTTCCACCCATACAGGGCGCTCAGGAGTCCCGTGTTTTCCGCTAGTCTTTAACGCTTTTTCAACCGTAGCCAAATCCCCTTTTATACTCGCCATTGGCTGAAAATTAGGAATCAAAACCGGCTGAATCTCCGGGGCAGTACCAGGTTGCTCAAAAGACACCAACAGCATTTGCTTTTCATGACCTAACTCATCAAAGCTAAGCGGAATCGGAGAACCACAATAGCGAATATGCGGTTTTACCACCTGCGGACGATGAATATGCCCTAACGCGATGTAATCAACCGGAGGAAATCCGCTTGCAGGAAATGCAGATAAAGACCCAACATAAATATCGCGAACAGACTCACTAACACTCGCCCCAATAGTAGTCAGATGCCCCGTCGCTATCATCGGTAAACGACCACCCAATTTTGCATTGACCGCCAAGGCAACCTGATACACAGCATCGTAATGCTTCTCTATCGCAAGCATTAATCCAGCCTGTTTATCATCAGCAGATTGCCCATCCTCGCTTTGTTGCACATCACGCGGGCGCAAAAAAGGCACCGCACAAACAACCGCACCTGGCGTACCATCCCTTTTGTTGATGACCACCACTTCCTCATCAATAGAAGCTAAAGCACCGGGTATCACAGAAGTACTCAGATAAGTCAGTAAAGGTTTACTTTCAGCCAGCATCGCAACCGAATCATGGTTACCGCCCAAGATAACCAAACCCACCTGCTTTTCATGTAATCCAACAATCAAACGGTTATATAGTTCGCGTGCATAACTTGGCGGCGCACCCGTATCAAAAATATCCCCCGCAATAATCACCGCATCAATCGCTAATACATCAACCTGCTGCAACAACCAAGCAATCAATTGCTCATGCTCCGCATGACGGTTCTTCCCCATAAAAGACTGCCCAAAATGCCAATCAGAGGTATGTAAAATACGCATGGAGATCACTCAAATGAAAAATTTAATAGGGAAAAATTGAAAAGATATGACACCAAGTCGAATGAATTATTTCACACTCAGTTGCTCAGTAGATGAGCGAGTAAAAGAAAAGTGAACAAACAGAAGAATGATTTCATCAATAATCAAAGAAAACTTGTATTTGACGAAATTGTAGAGTTCTAAAATAGGTTGACAGTATTTATTGCCACACAACCGCTCAATGTACTGCATCGGGCGTTTTGGATTTCAAGGCTGTGCGGCCTTTCTTCATTATAAATCTGAATCGGCAGGGAAACCATCTTATAAGCTTGCTATAGATCTAATGCCCGACACAGTAAGAATTCTCCCTTAAGTATTCCTTTAGATTTGTTCTGCTAACGCATTGTGATAACAGTCGTAACCATCGGTCATTGTATGAGTGAGTCAATAACGACGATGAACATCTTGAAAGTACAGGTAATGCGCCAATAAAAAGCTTCTAGGGGAAATTTGAAAAATGAACTGACCTGCCAGCACGCTTAAGAAACATGTGCAGAAACAGAGGCACCTATCCAAGAGTACATAGAAAGCTTTATAACCGACAGCACAGACAATCACAATTAGCTAACTTAGGACCATCAGTTTACGCACTGGAATCCAGCAATAAGCAGCAAACTATTAAAAGATAGTGCGTCTACTATGGTCAGAACAGGATGTCAGGGGTTTATCTATTGAGAACGGAGATAGATGAGGTCTAGCTTGATTTGAAATGTGTAAATGCGTTGCAATCACTCGACACAGTATTGGATTTCAATCTGAAACAATCGTGGGGGAAAATATACATAACAAAAAGGCCACTTTCAAAAGTGGCCTGATTATTTGAAACTATTGGTCGGAGCGAGAGGATTCGAACCTCCTACCCCTTGCACCCCATTTAATTATAATATAGTTGTTATTAGACTTTCACACACTCCTTTAAACAACACAACCTATTGAAATATTGGAAAATATGCCATAATTAAATCCACAGTCGTCTAGCAATGTCTAGCCACAGCTCGTTATGATTATGGGGCAAAAATGGGGCAAAATAGTTCTAAGATTACAGTTAAGCAACTTGAGAACCTATCCGATGCAGATGATGGTCGAGTCCTTCGCGAGGTTGGCGGGCTAGTTGGCAAAGTTCGGGCAGGAACACGGGGAATTTCTGTTCTTTTCCGCTATGAGTACTCGCAAGGCGGTAAAAAGATGGACTGCCGCCTCGGTGCCTGGCCAAAAAAGAGCCTCGCGGATATACGTGTTGAGCGGGACCGGTTAAAACCCATTGCGCAGCAGGGAATTAATTTAAACGCAGCCAAAAAAGCTCAGAGTATTGAAGCTCAGGCAGCTGTTGCCGCGACTATCGCCAAAGCCGAGCAAGAGCGAGTTGCCTCTTTAACTGTTGAGGATTTGTTTAACTCATGGATTGTGGACGGTGTTGCAAGAAAAGACGGTAATGCTGAATTGCGTCGTCGATTTGCCAAGGATGTTCTCCCGCAAATCGGTCAGATAGTACTTGGTGAATTACAGCACAGCGATATTCTTTCTGTTCTTAGGAAACAAATGGGACGGGGAGTGGTGCGTTTAGCAGTTTCCACATTTACAGACATCAGTCAAATGATGGCATGGGCAGAAAAACGTAAACCATGGCGGCCATTACTGACCGACGGAAACCCATGTGACCTTGTTGAGATACGCAAATTATTACCCGAAGAGTACGAAGAAGAGCGTGATAGAGTCTTATCAGGCGCTGAAATTCGGGAGCTTGCTGAGATTTTCAAGAAAATGGACTCAGCCTATGAAGGTGCTCCAAATAAGCGGTTGGCAACTCGCCCCGTAGACAAAAAAACGCGCTTTGCGCTCTGGATTAGTCTAGGTACGCTATGTCGCATAGGCGAATTACTAATGGCCCGCTGGGAGCACGTTAATCTTGAGACCGGTGTTTGGTTTATACCTAGAGAAAATGTGAAAGGCGTAAGGGGCAAGAAACATGAACACTATATATTTCTCTCCAACTTTGCACGTCACCAGTTTGCCGAGTTGCATAAGTTAACAGGTTCTGGAGAGTGGTGTTTTCCAGCAAAAAATACTGTCGGCGTTACGACACATGTTTGCCTAAAGACGGTAAGCAAGCAGGTCGGTGATAGACAAATTTGCTTCAAAAATCGCAATTCACCACTCAAGGCACGCGCTTTTGATAATTCTCTTGTTTTATCCAGAGGAGCTAACGGTGAATGGACTCCACACGATTTGCGTCGGACAGGAGCGACTATGATGCAAGCGCTTGGAGTAAGTCTCGATGTCATCGATAGATGTCAAAACCACATAATTACTGGTTCAAAGGTGCGTCGACATTATCTACACCATGACTATTCGAAAGAAAAATCGGAGGCATGGAATTTGTTAGGTAATCGTATCAATGAAATTCTTTCAGAAGATACATTTGAAAGAACAATCTGACGAGCGATGTGATTCTGCTATCAAAATAACAACGCCGCCGAGTGACTACTTCATTCGGGAATCCCAACAACCTAAGCCGAGCTATCTAACAGATAGCTCGGCTTAGTCTATTGCTTACCTTAATTGCCGCCCCTAAATAAGCACCCTATCCCCGTGTGAGAGCTTCTGAACGAAGAACAAAAAAGGAACCTCTTTCCGATAGCCGCGCTGAATAGCAAAATCGAATAGGCGCGAACTTTGCTCACGCACACCGGCGAACCCAGGTTGATGGGCGATACATTGCAACGCCTTCGCCACTTCCGCCATCCTTTGCCGACGCAGTTGGTCACCCAATAAGGTGTACCAGTCAGTCATCTCCTCTCGAGTTCGCCGGAACGTCCAAGCAGCCTTGCCGCGCGTCGTGTGCCGCACCAATTCATATCCACAGAAGATGAGCCGGTGTTTACCTTTTACATCGCGCAGTTGCTCCTCTTCATGTACCAATCCAGCGCCATTGGTAGCCAGCAATAACCACTCGATTCGGCGCTTGCCATCCACCTGAGCCAGCACACTTTCCAGCATGCGTTTAGATGCTAAAGACGCCTCACCAGAGATTGCTACGTTGGTGCCTTTTGTGGATGACGGATTGTCATCCATGCTGGCCAGGGAGTTGTTCTCTGTAGCTGCAGATATATCATCATTAGGCTGCTGTAGGAGCATCCTCTCTGTTGGTAGAAATATCACCAGTGCAGCATTCGCCCTTCCCTGCTGTTTTCGTATCAACCGCTGCGCAGGAGAGCATGCAACTCCGTATTTTTCATGGAGTTTGCGAACGAGTGTTAGCAGGCGCTCCGCCGGGCACTGACCTGAGAAGTAAAAATGGTATCCCTTGGCAACCAGGTCGATAACGCGAGCGAGCGCTGCTGTTTTTGAGCGAGCGATAGGTAATGAGAGTGACTTAGCAACGGTCATGATGTAACTCTTAATTTGTATTAGGTATTGATGTATAGGCAAATGAAGCAGGATGTAATGCAGTAATCAGGCTAAAAGCCTGATTGTTGTAGTGTGATTTTGTGTGACGAAGTCACACTAATTGATGTTCCATGCGCAGCATGGGAATTTTGACGCTATACATATTCAGGACAGTCAAAATTTAGAGATGCACTCGGGGAAGCCCGAGAGGATTGCATGCACGGCAGTCTGTTTTATGAGTCTTCGAAGTATGAGAGAGGACTTATAAAGCAGGCTGCCAACTGCAAACACACACGTCCGAAAGGACCAGTCGGGGCGCCACCCCGGAAGACTCCAGATCGCCAATCTGGAATCGAGCAATCGCTGAAGCCGCATGCCTCTAATAGGGCTGGTGCGGCTACGCTGGGCGCTGGCGGGTGTAACTCCCGTCTTCGACCCAATCAAAATACGTCGTATTTTTTAGCTAACAATGTATGTTGGGCGACACGGAAACGGCACTAGGCAGGAAATGGCCTTGTGACCTGTGACCATGTGAAAGTCGGTGCAAGGCCGACTCGGGGGGCGTACCGGAAGGGCGCAACCCGTACCGCACAGGATGGCTTCTGAGGCCGTGGCAACACGGCAGGGCTGCAAGGGGAAACCTAGCGCAGCTGGCACCTTGAGAAATCAGGGGTCGATGGATAGCTCAAACCTGTAACGGCCCCCAAAGAGGGTGCTGTGCGGAGCAACGTAGAGCCATAGGCATGAAGCCGTGGTTCGTAGTCGATGAAGCATGAACTGAGTACCTGAGCGGCTTTGGAACATCGCGCCGGGGAAACCTACGGGGAGTCGAAAGACTAGGGGAATGCGGAGACAGTGGCGCTATGTTGCGCAGTAACTAGTCACTAACGTGGGAACCTCTCACTGACAGCATCGGGTGGCACCGTGCAGACTGATAGTGAGAGGGGGAGACTAACTGAGTAGGGTTTGACTCATGCGTGATACGACCGAAACGTATGGGGAGCTGCAATTGCAGCGGCACGGAGGTACCGTGTCCCGAAAGGTGGGAGCGATTTGCGAAGTGTGTGGTTGGGCTTGGCAGCCCGTTGTTTGTATGTGCCATTTTACCAGCTTGGCCGCTAGTAAAATGAATGCCTGACCTTGGCCGGTTAGGTAGCAAGACAGGAAAAATTTGAAAGGAAAAAATTACCACTCAGACCCGGGCAACAATCTCGTTGCCCGGGTTGCTTGGCTTAACCTTGACTCATCTCTGAGGCATGAAGCACAAAGTGAACGAATTAATGCATCAAGAGGAATACTCAACGAGAGTATGATCTCTTTTCATGATGCGAATACTTTTATAGCAGAGCCATCAACGGTGATCTCTCAGGGTGAACTCTAAGTACAACCGATACATCATAATATTGGGGGAATTTAGACGAATTATTTTAGAGTGGCCATCATGATCTATCCATAGATATCAACATAAAGGTGATATCTATGGATAGTAACAACTAAACAGATGCAAATAGCTTCACAATAGCTGTCATGTTTTGGTTTCCTAAACCTTTAGCTTCTGCCTCATGAAATACATCTCTTGCTGCTTGAATTGTCGGCGTAAATGAGTCACTCTCGACTACATTCAAAATATAGTTAAAGTCTTTTTCAATCAGTGAAATTGGGAATTGCGGATTAAAGTTACCCGCTTGCATTGAAGTAGCAAGCCGACCGGCAACCACACTCCACACAGGAGTTGTAGCAACGGCGGATAAAACCTGAGAAACATCTGCCCCGCATTTCTGGAGAATACCGATTAGTTCAGCCAATGTGGTTAGCTGAATGCCTAACATTGTATTAGTACAGAGCTTTGCTAAAGCACCATTGCCTAGTTCGCCAACATATTGGATTGAAGAACCCATTTCTCTAAGAAGAAAATCACATTGGTTTAATGTAGTACTTTTTCCTCCAACTAGATAAATAAGTTGTGCCATCTCGGCTTGGGGTGTGCTTCCAGAAACAGGTGCCTCCAACAAGTCGATCCCTTTTTCTGCTGCTGTCTCACCAAATTGCTTGATCCACCGTGGTGTTAACGTTGAGCTTTCAATCGCGATAGCACCCGTTTTCATTCCTGCAAGTGCGCCACCCTCCCGATCTAGCCATACATGTCTTGACGCTTCATCATCTCGTAGCATAGAAATCGCGAAATCAGCTCCAGCTACAGCCTCTTTCGGAGATCGTGCAACTTTTGCCCCTTGATGCAGTAATGGATAAGTAGGTTCATTACTTCGATTCCAAACAGTTAACGAGTATCCAGCACGAAGAAGATTGGCGGCCATTCGAGACCCCATCGCACCCAGTCCAAGAAACGCAATTTGGCTCATCTAATTTCCTTTCAGTTTTTAATAATCGACTATTCAAGCAGAGATAGAGAGCAGGTATTTTTAGGCGTCACCTAAAAGCCTCACTGGATATTGAGCAGCGCCGCGATATCGCTCTAACCAGTGAGCATAGGGTGCAGGTAGAGTCCAGTCGGGGTGTTTAATTTCAAGCGCATGAGCAAGCAGATGAGGATAATGAGGATTCGCAAGCATTGCTCGTCCAATCATCACTAAATCCATTTGTCCACTTTCTACAACCTGCTGGGCAACGAATGGGTTATCTAACCCCCAACTAGATGCAACGGGGATATTGGCTTCTCGTTTGACGCTAGCAGCGATTGGAGCCAAGAATGCAGTTTCGCCCCAAGGAATATGAGTATCTGGAATCACAAAATTAACACTCACATTCAACAGATCAATTCCTAGAACGCGCATTCTTCGAGCAAGCTCTATTGATTCTTCAAGTGTCTCTGTGTCCCGACCATCATATTCAATAACACCCAATCGTGCTGTTAGGGCAAATTTTGCAGGCCAAATGTCTCGAACAGCCTCTAGTGTTTCCAAAATAAATCTAGCGCGATTCTCAAAGCTACCACCATAGTGATCCACACGTTGATTGGAGTGATCTGAAAAAAAGGATTGTGCCAAATAGCCATGTGCAAAATGAAGCTCTAACCATTCGAAGCCCGATTCTTTCGCACGGCGTGCGGCAGCAACAAAGTCAGCCTTTACGCGTTCAATATCTTCGAGTGTCATCTTTCGTGGTGTGCGATTTAATCCACCACCAAATGGTATGGCAGAAGGCGCAATCGTCTCCCATGCTTCTGGCGCATCGGAAGGGATATGATCATCCCCCTCCCACGGACGATTTGCACAAGCTTTTCTTCCTGCATGCGCAATTTGTATTCCTGGTACAGCACCAGCTTTCTTGATAGAAGAAGCAATAATGGATAACCCTTCTTTTTGACCATCCTCCCATAGTCCAAGGCAACTAGGGGTAATTCGTCCTTCAGGAGAAACGGCGGTTGCCTCTACGATTACCAGGCCGGCTCCTCCTCGAGCAATGCTCGCATAATGCGTCTGATGCCAATCATTTGTATAACCATTAACCGCACTATATTGGCACATAGGCGGTACAGCGATTCGATTGCGAAGCTTGATACCATTTAGCTCAAAAGGGGAAAATAAAACTGACATTCCGGTTACTCATCCCAATATAAAAAAAGCCAACATCACCTGAGTATTGTTGGCTGATAAATTCGTTATGATTAATTATTGGATTTGCTTGTATTCAATGCTTCCGCCACAAGCCCATCCAACCAATCTTGATGCCCATTAATCATTGGATTAGGTTTAGCTTTAGCAAGTGCTAGCGCAGGTTTTCCTAATTGTGTTTCTTGAGTAAGAATACGAAGACGGCCACCAGACAGTTCTTCAATTAACCATGCATGATGGACATCTAGACGATCCTCTTCCGTATTGCCTGCCCAGCCATGCCAAGCGATTCTTGCAGCTTGACCTAGTACAGGCGGCACATGCTCGACAACCTGCGCTTCAACAGGGAAGCCAAATGTTTCGAAGTAAAAACGATCGCCATTAGCAAGTTCCGGACCTTTGTCATCATAAAAGCGGGTATTTGCTGAATTAGCGTAATAAGTAGGCCATAGATGCGGTGTATTGAGTAATGTCCAAACGCTCTCGATTGATACGCCGGTGACAATGACTTCGTTAGAGCAATAATTGTCAGTAAACCCTGGTACATAACCTGCTGGCCAAATGATGTCGCTCATAAAGTTTTCCTTTGAATCTAATTAATTGATGAGCGATACTGTACTAATTACATACACTCAAATAAATAGCAGTAAAATCAATTAATTTATTACATAGAAGAACAAAATGAGAGCATTTGATTCAACACAAGTAGGTACTATCGAGTTATTTTGCAAAGCAGCAGAATTTCAGAGCTTCTCTACAGCAGCCGAAACACTTGGACTAACACCTGCGTCTGTTAGCAGGTCAATCAAGCGACTAGAAGAACGCTTGGGTGTTCGTCTATTCTCGCGAACCACACGGCTAGTGAGATTGACTCGTGAAGGTGAGTTATATTGGAATGAATGCAAACAAGCACTCGAACAGATTGCAGAGGCGGAACGGATTATTACCGGCCAGCAGAAAGTCCCAAGTGGATTATTGCGGATAAGTGTTGGAACCTTATATGCAAACTATCGCCTACTGCCAATTTTGAAGAAATTTACTTCCGCTTATCCACAGATTGAACTCGAAATTAGTTTATCGAACCGAGTTGCAGACATTGTGGAAGAAGGATACGACCTTGCCATACGGATTGGTACACCACAAGACACCCGCTTAATTGCACACAAATTGGAAGATGCAACGGTCGGGATCTTTGCTACACCAGAATATCTTCAGGAGCATGGTATGCCAGAACACCTGAATGATTTATCAAACCACGATTGTTTACAATTTGTTCTTCCATCAACAGGCCGAATCATGCCTTGGATATTAAATATGCCTAATGGTGAGCCAATGGATTATCAATTTAATAGCCGTTTTCGCATCCATGAGGATGCTTTCGGCTGTATCAGTTGGGGACTAGCAGGTGGCGGATTATTCCAGACATATCATTTTATCGCTGAACCTGCATTAGCCCGTGGAGAGTTAGTAGAAGTGCTGAAGTCCTATGGAGGAAGATCTCGACAATTTTCAGTGACATATCCACAAAACCGACATTTATCAGCACGTGTTCGCGCTTTTGTTGACTTCTTAAAAACACAACTTTGCTACCCGTCTAGTCCATCACTCCAGTAGTGAGTTTCTTCACATTAATCGAAACGTTGAAAATTGGTTGCGCCATTCTGAATGGATCGTTTTCTCATCTCTCTGGGAGTACATTGAAAGGCTTGTCGAAATGCTTTAGAGAAGTGTGAATTAGAAAGAAACCCAGTGTCCTTAGCAATATGTTCAATCGCAAAGTCTGTATTGAGTAGATATTTTAGCGCCAAGTGCATTCTTGTCTTCTTAATGTATTCTGCAGGCGTTAAACCCATTTCACTAATAAACAAACGTTCTAATTGGCGCGTACTAATATTTATCTGATTAGCAATGTCTGGAATAGTCAGGGGCGTTTTTAAGTTTTTCTCAATAATTTCAGTTGCAATCCGTACGTTACGATTATTGATACGTTGTTGAACCAGTGCAGATGGCTGGGTTTGCACTTCATCATGATTTATGTTTTCAATCATGATTCTCAATGATTTTTCTGCAATCATCTTTCCATAATGACTGGTAATCAACTGCGCGGCCAATTGGGCAGTGCCAATCCCGCCTGCACATGTATATAGATTCCTATCTTGTAAAAATAACGCCTCACTACTTGCATGAATTTCAGGGTAACTAGAAGTGAATTCATGAAATTGAGAGCGACTTACGCAAAATTGATATCCTCTTAATTTAGTGCTTTGAGCAAGTAGAAATACTCCACCGCCAAGACCAACAATACGTTTATTTCTTTTCCAGTGGTTCTCAATCAACTTCAGCATTGAATCATCTAGTAACGAGAGCTCACTGGGCGTCCCGCCAATGATAACTAAATAATCATATAGCAAGTGATCCTCAAGCTTTTTGGTTGGGATGAGTTCCAGTTTACTACTTGTACGAATGTACTGGCCTGAGGAAGAAACAATATCCCAGGTAAACCGAAACTGGCGACTTTGATCCTGATCATCTGAAGCTAAACGTATTGCATCAAGAAAATTGGCAAGTGTACTTAATGTAAAGCCATGATCTAAGATAAACCCAATTGAGATTTGTTTAAGCGGTTTCATTGCAACGTCGTTTCAGCTACTAAAGTATGATGGTTCTTCCTTAATTCAGACGCAGAGAAACCAAATTCTTCTTTAAAACGGCGACAAAAGTACGGTAAGTCAGAAAAACCTGCCTCAAAAGCAATATACGAAATTGAGTGGTTACTATACTTGATGAGCTGATAGGCATGGTTTAGTCTAAGTTTTATAAAAAACTGGGTTGGACTAAGCTTTAACTCTCTCATAAATAGTCTTTCCAAATGACGAGTACTCAGGCTTAATTCATTTGCCACTTCATCCATTGAAAACGGATGCCGTATTCTTTGTTCAAAATGTAATATCGCTTTTTTGAGTTTGGCATTTTGAACTTGAGTAACAAGAGATGGTGGCGGTTGCAAGGTATTGGGCGGTAATGGAAAATCAGATTGCAACTCACGAAGTGCTTGCAATGCAGAAAATTTTCCAAAGTGTTGTTCAATTAAATACGCTGCAAGATGAAGTGCACCAACACCGCCTGCACAAGTAATTCTGCCAGGCTCCACGTGATATAGCCGATCAGAACTACAGCGTAATTGGGGGAACTCACTAACAAATTGTTGATGATGAAACCAACTGATGCAGACTCTTGCAGACGTAAATAGACCTAATCTAGCTAATATAAATGTACCCGTACAAATCCCTATTAGCGTTGTTTGGTTAGCTGCGGCAGATTGAATAAATTGATTAGTCACTGTCGGTAGTTTATTAGACTCATTTAATAATCCACCAACGATCACAAGATAATCATAATGTATGCGTTGCCTTATCAGCGTAGTCGGTACTAAACATAACTGTGCACTGGATTTTATTGGTTGCACATCGTGACTAATCACATCCCATTCAATACGAATTGTTGAGGAGCTTGCTAAGCTTTGCTTTCTTGCAAGCTCAATCACATCCAAAAAATTCGAAAATGCTCCGAGTGTAAACTGTGGAGACAAGATAAAGCCAAAGCGAATGATACGAATTGGCGAAGCATTGCTGTCCTGCCCGCCAGAAGAGTAAACAGCCATTCTAAAAGCCTTGAATGCGAGCGTTGTTAAACACAATTAAAAAAATGCCAGACCAAGGCTTGGTCTGGCAAAGAGCTAACAGACTTTCATCTGTCCCCCAACTATTTAACAGCCACAACTGTCCATTTGCCGTTTTTCACTTGATAAATAGTAACTGGTGCATTTTTAGGCTCACCGTTATTGTCAAATTGGAATTGGCCAGTTACACCTGCATAGTTAATTTTTTGCAGCGCAGGCAAATACTTTGCAGGCTCGACACTGTTTGCTTTTTTCATTGCTTCAGCAACTAGGTAGGCAGCATCGTAGAACTGAGGTGCAAACAGAACCACATCTTGTTTGTAACGCTGCTTATATTTCTTCTCAAACGCCGGTCCACCGGGCTGGCGATCAATTGGTGCGCCTGATACAGCCGAAAAGTGTCCCTCAGCAGCTTTTCCACCAGCTAACTCAATAAACTGGTCTGTATTGAGCATATCCCCACCCATGATCTTGGCCGAAATACCGAGTGATTGCATTTGTTTTACCATTGGAGCACCTTGCGCATCTGCGCCACCATAGAAAAGCACTTCCGGTTTATTCGCTTTAAGAGAGGTTAGAATAGAAGTGAAATCTGTAGATTTATCCGTTGTAAACTCACGGCGTGAAACGGTCCCTCCATTGGTCTTCACTGCTTTTTCAAACTCATCTGCTAAGCCTTGGCCATAGGCGGTACGGTCATCAACGACTACAATATTTTTGGCTTTTAGTGTTTTCACTGCATATTCACCAAGAACCTTACCTAGTAGCGCATCATTGCCGACTAAGCGGAATGCAGATTTAAAACCTTGCTTAAGATATTGAGGATTAGTTGCAACCGCTAACTCAGGAATGCCTGCTTCTGAGTACAATTTCGAAGCCGGAATTGTCACTCCAGAGTTGAAATGGCCAAGCACTGCATTCACTTTCTGATCTACCAATTTCTGGGCGACTTGAGTGCCCGCACGAGGATCGGCTTGGTCATCTTCTGACACAATTTGAAATTTTACTTTCTGACCAGCAATGGTCAGACCCTTTACATTTAACTCTTCAACAGCGAGTTGAACACCATTCAAGTTGTCTTTGCCATAGTGAGCTTGAGGGCCTGTTAATGGCGAGCCAAAGCCTAATTTAACAATGGTCTCGGCCTGTGACACTAGGCTTAAAGTACCTAATACAAAAGCCGAAGTGATCACGGTTGATGCTGTATGTTTCATCTTACTCTCTCCAAAAGTTTGCAACGATATACAACCAACGGGGGGGATTTAAATCTTTAATGCCTACTACCATCTCCGGATAAATAGAGTTGATAGGCAGAATCGACAGTTTGTGAAATTAAGGTAGAAATAGTCATAGGGCCTACGCCTCCTGGAACAGGGGTATAAGCTAGGCTTCTCTCTGGTAGTGTGCTGACTTCGATATCACCGATGCCTCCAGGATGATAACCGGCATCAATAACAATTGCGCCATCCTTTATCCATGCTGATTTGATGAAGTGAGGCTTACCGACTGCCCCGACAATTAAATCGGCTCTAGAAATGATTTCCGGCAAATGTTTCGTCCTAGAGTGACAAATGGTGACGGTCGCATTTTCATTTAACAACATTTGAGCCATCGGCTTGCCTAGGATCGTGCTTCGACCAACAACGACTGCATTTAGCCCCGATAAATTGACTTCATGAAATGCCAATAATTTCATTACGCCAGATGGTGTTGCTGCACCATAAGAAAATTGGCCAAAACTCATTCGTCCGAACCCATGGCAGGTAACACCATCGACGTCTTTATCTAAGTCGATTCTGTCAAAACACGCCTGCTCATCAATTTGAGGAGGAACAGGATGTTGAAGCAAAATTCCTCTAACACTCTCATCTTGATTAAGTGAGTCAATGACAGCTAGTAATTCAGCAGTACTAGTTTCTTGAGGCAGTACGATCTTACGAGAGCCCAAACCTACCCGGTGACAGGCATTTACTTTCATCTGCACATAAATCGCAGAGGATGGATCATCACCCACAAGAATGGTTGCAAGTACTGGAGTAATACCCGTTTTTTCGATAAGGTTGCTAACTTTGATTTTTAAGCTAGACTCGATATCCAAGGAAAGAGACTTTCCATCCAAAACTGTAGCCTTCATTGCAATCCCCTTTACTTAAAGACAACCGTTCGATGTCCATTCATAAATACACGGCGCTCTATGTGAAAACGAACGGCTTTTGCCAGCGCTAAACGTTCAGAATCTCTACCTGCTGCCACTAGGTCATCAGGCATAAAAGCATGGTCGACTCGCTCGACTACTTGTTCGATAATTGGACCTTCATCAAGATCTGCCGTGACATAGTGAGCAGTCGCGCCAATCAGTTTTACACCGCGGTCAAATGCTTGGTGATAAGGTTTTGCCCCTTTAAAACCAGGTAGGAAAGAGTGATGAATATTGATTGCACGCCCAGAGAGTTTTCTACAGAGATCATTTGATAAGATCTGCATATATCGAGCTAACACAACTAATTCACTCTTAGTTGAATCCACAATCTCTAATAACTTATTTTCTTGCGCCGCCTTATTCTCTGGATTAACAGGTAAATAATGGAAAGGCACATCATTTGATTCGACAAACTCACGCAAATCTTCATGATTTGAAACAACAGCTGTTATGTCGATTTTTAATTCGCCCGTTTTTTGACGATAGAAAAGATCTTGTAAGCAATGGTCAAACTTAGACACCATCAGCAACACTTTTGGTCTTTCAGCCGCGTCATAGATATCCCAGTCCATTTCAAAACTAGCAGCTGTCGCTTTGAAAGCGTCTTTAAGCTCATCAAGAGAAGCGGGATGATGAGCGCTAGTTGTAAAAGTTACTCTGGAGAAATATCTATCTGACTCAACATCATCAAACTGAGACATAGACGTGATGTAGCAACCTCTGTCAGCAAGAAAGTTACCAATTGCAGCAACAATGCCGCATAACCCCTTACAGCTGACCATTAAAATAAAGCTTTCTTGTACTGATTGCTTGTCGTTCATCACGCACTCCAAAATAAAAAGTTACATAGAATAATAAATATAACACTAAATTTATTTTTTCGTGTAACTTTTTATTTTGCAAGTTACAAAAAAACACTCGATCATTTAACTGATGGAGTGTCCTTTAGACGTTTATCACTAAATTTTTTTAGTACATTGGAGGGGAGATTACCCACACAAGAATCACAGGCTCTTCCGAATTATTTTTCCAGCGAAAAGGCGCATTCTCAATTCTAAAGCTATCACCAGCAGAAACTTGAAATGCTTGCTCATTAATCCACAAATCGAGTTTCCCAGAAATTACATAGACTTCTTCTTCTGTTACACGCTGAACTGGGTCTTGCGCAGCACCAGGCTCAATTCGACTAAGAATCATTTCAAAACTGCCACCGATACTTGGAGAGAGTAATTCCTCAACTAAGCCATCCGTCACTGTGCCAATTTTTCGCCGTGTATCTGCCCTTACAATCTTGCCCTTTTCTGAATTTGGCATAGTGTCCGATGAAAAGAACCACCCCAGTGGAACACCAAGCGTTTTTGCAATGGCTTTTAAATCAGGAATAGATGGATCTGTTTGTCCCCGCTCAACTTGGCTGATAAAGCTAACAGAGCGATTGATGGAGCTAGCTACATATGCAAGAGATTTCCCTTTTGCTTTACGTAGTTTCCTAACCTCTTCCCCAAGGGTAGGCGCTGTATTGATGTCGGTTTGACTCACAAAAAATCCTTGAATTCATCATCAGTTTAGTTGATTGATGTATCTATTGTACGACTATTAAATACAACAGGGGAAGTTGGCAAGACGATGAAAGGACAATTTCAGGCTTTGGAACTTGAAATTTGACCGAACTAGGAAGCATCAAATTAGATGATTTATTCGGTCGTTTTTCGCAAGAAAGGACTCGAGAAGGGCTACTTTAGACATTTCATACAAGTATCGAATGAAAAACGACTTCCATGAATGTAATTAGTGGTGCATCACTGTTGTCAGCCCGCATTCTTAATAATGCCCCTTCCCAGCTATTAAGAAGGAATTGCGCGATAAGGGACGCAGACAATGGATTGTTAATTTCTCCATTTTTTTGTGCCGCAGCAATGCAATGCTCGAAAAGAGAACTCCATGTACTAAAGTGTAGAGAGAGGCTTTCACGAATCAACAGGCTATGGTCTGCAATTTCCAAGCTTAGGTTACCCAATAAGCAGCCACGAACATAGCCGGCAGCCCGAAAGCCATTAATGCGCTGCTCAAAATACATTTTCAATTTATCTAGTGGCGGAATATCAGTCCGCTCAAAATGGGCCTGAATATCAGCAAGGCCACGATTAAAGTAAAAATCAACCACCTCTTTTCCGAAAGCTTCCTTGCTTTCAAAATGGTTATAAAAAGATCCTTTTGGCACGTCTACCGCATCAACAATTTCTTTAATCCCTGTCGCAGAAAAACCAGCCTCATGAAACATCCTCATCCCTGCTTGAATAAGATTATCACGCGTATGTGGCTTAGGTTTAGGCCCTCGACGTGCAGGAGAGGATTGGTATTCCATTAAAAGTTCCTTACTTAATTATGACCGGTCGTCTTTTAATTTTGTTACGCTTGTGCTTCAGTGTCAAGAACATCATTAGTTAATCCCCATTAAGTTAGATATAACCAGCAGCTCTTCTCCCCCTTCATTATCTTACGATCAATTTTCACCGTAGAAACATTGCGTACCAAGTTAGATATCCTACTTGACTAATTCAAGACGACCGGTCATATTATAAAAAAGAAGATTAGTTTACGTTAACAAATACCAGCATCTTTGCTTTTTTCATCGGACTTGAATTGTTATTAAAGAGGATTTGTAAAATGAACGCCCCCTCGCTATTTTCCCCATTAAAACTTGGTCGCTATCAGCTTAGCCATCGTGTCGTCATGCCTCCACTAACCCGCATGCGAGCCGAAAAGGGGAACGTACCAAATTCACTTGCACCAGCGTATTACAGCCAGCGAGCCACTGCAGGTGGATTTATTGTTGCCGAAGCAACTCAGATAACCCCTTATGGACAAGGCTATCCGTCAACGCCTGGAATTCATACTACCGCACAGGTAGAAGGGTGGAAAAAAGTAACGAATGCCGTACATGCCAAGGGAGGGCTTATCTTTTTACAGTTGTGGCACGTTGGTCGCTCGTCGCACTCAAGTTTTCAACCAGATGGCGTTCTACCAGTTGCGCCTTCTCCGATTGCAATCTCAACCGAAGTATCACTGACCCCAGATTGGAAACAGGTTCCTTACGAAACACCTCGAGCGCTCAACTTAGATGAAATACCAAGCATCATTGAGGCCTATCGAGATGGCGCACGTAATGCGATGTCTGCAGGCTTTGACGGTGTTGAAGTACATGGTGCGAATGGCTATTTACTCGAACAATTCCTACATAACAGCTCGAATCATCGTCAAGACCGCTACGGTGGGTCTATTGAAAATCGTGCGCGCTTGCTACTTGAAGTGACTCAAGCAGTCACCGAGATATGGGGAGCAGATCGTGTAGGCGTTCGCCTGTCACCATTTTCAACTTATAACGATGTGGGCGATTCCGACCCTATAAAACTCTACAGCTATGTGCTTCAAAATCTAGAAAAAACAGGTATCGCCTATGTAAGTCTGATTGAGGCTCGTGGCGGTGGTGGAATGCAGATTGGCACGCCAAGCTCTGTTGACGAACTTCGTGCCTTTTGGCCAAGAACATTAATTTTATCGGGCGGATTCACAAAAGAAACAGCAGAAGACGCAATCAGTGCTGGTCGCGCAGATGCGATTGGATTTGGACGATGGTTCATTGCGAATCCAGATTTACCTTGGCGGCTCAAAACCAATGCCCAATTAAACCCTTATAACCGTTCAACCTTTTATGGTGGCAATGCTATTGGTTACACCGATTATCCAGCTTTTGAGGAGTCGGATCTTATTAATTAGGCCAACAAAATCACTTACTACTGAGTATCAATTGATTCTCAGTTCACTTAAAAAGTTCTTTATCAGGAGACTAAGCATGAAAGTAGTTGTTTTAGCAGCAACAGGGCAAGCAGGTAGAACGGTACTCAGTGAGCTGATTTACCGTGGGCACGAAGTAACAGCTGTTGCAAGGAATACGGACAAATTGCCAAAAAGTATCCGTTCAGTACAAGATGACCTAAGCAGCGTAGAACGAATTGCAGACATCATTTCCGGCGCTGATGCGGTCGTTAGTGCATACGGCCCAGACAAAAGTGATCCGAGATTCTTCTCTGATATTAATTACACAGATCAATTGGCAAGCGTAACGGAACGAGAGATTGAAGCCATCCGTCAATCAGGTGTCCCTCGACTTATTATGGTAGGGGGAGCAGGCTCACTTTGGTTCTCTAAAGGTGTGACTGTGCTCAACTCTGGCCATTGGCCAGAACCTCTCGTTCCAATAGCAACGTCGCATATGAAAGCGTTTGCGGCCTTGCGTTCATCAAACATCAATTGGACTTACTTTAGCCCTCCAATGCTAATTGAACCAGGAGTACGAACAGGCATTTTCAGACTTGGCACTGATGATGTGATTTTTGATGACAAACAAAAGAGCAAGGTTTCGTTTGAAGATTATGCAGTTGCGCTAGTGAATGAACTAGAGAAACCTGCACATGAACGAGCGCGCTTCACGATTGGCTATTAGTACCTATCTAACACCAAATACATGTTGCTTGTATTAAGACTAGCTAGAACTGAATGGCAAGCTTCTCTCTATTTAGTTCTAGGTCTTTTTCATGTTTAGAAGAGTGAACACCATCTGACCACAATAAATTGAGCTCCAGAACACTCTTCCAAACAGATTGCAAACGGTCTTTCAAATGCGAGTATACTTTGTCGCTCTAGCTGGTCGACGGTGAATATGGCATTTCGTCTCATAAGTGCGAGTCTGTATTATTAGTAAATAATAAAGTACTGCAACAGTCTGTGAATTGATGAAATACCAACATTATATATTAGTCATCTGAGTAACCACTTTGGCCGAAAAGTAGGTCTTTCACCTGAATTGTTTTATTAGTTACATCTCAAACCGACAAAAAACATTCATGTACTTCGTTGTAGTTCCGTTAGAAATTTAGCTCTATCACTATCGGTCAACTTCTCCCACGCTTTTACCAAGCTTGCCAGTTCGTCATCTTCACAATAAAAGTAGATGACTGGCACCCCCAGAATGCCAGCTAGTTTTTCTGCCATTTCAAAGTTTGGCTCGTGTACGCCTGTTTCATATCTGGAAATCCTTGCACTGGCCGTATGTTCATCTAGACCAACCAAGACACCTAGACGGTCTTGGGGTAAGCCAGCCATTTTGCGAGCCTCACGGAGGCGTCGCCCTATTACATTCGATTTGGAATTTGCGCTCATTCTACGATAGTCGTAGAATTGTCACAGCAAATCTCTACGTAAATCGTAGATTTAACTTTTTTTTGAAATTTCACAGGGGAAACGTGATGGACCAACGACTAGCAGTACTTATTAAAGATTACCTAGCTGATGTAGCTACTGCGATAAGGATATTGGAGACGTGCGGCTTTAGACGACCACAAACCAATATCCAATGGGCTTTTTCACCCCGTCCTCGTCTAAATGGACTAGCAAAATCCTTCTCGTTACGTAAGCATGGAATCGGTTTGGAATGTCAAATGGGGGAAATAAATGTCGATTTTGACTTTGGCCTAAATGGCGAAATTAATCGCTTTGATGCTTGGAAACTCGTGGATTATGTGAGAAATAATCCTGGCAAATATGAACTCCGTACTGAGAATGAAATAAGGGACTGCGTTGCAGAGGGGATTGCATCAGGAGAAATCATCCGTGAGGAAGGGTCATGGTATTTAAGTTCAGACAAAGATGCTTAAGAGCAATCCACTTTGTCATGATAATTTTCAAGAACCATCAGGCTCTCAATTGATTAGCTTTTTCGCTTTGAACATGCTCAATATTTTCTCTCACTTGCCACAAGATGGTGGCAAGTGGCAATTAGTCGGTAAACTCCATATCACCTTACCAAACAGTGCTAATCATCTCATTGAAAGGCACACATTTTCGTACGAATTGCCATATAGCCATTCAAAATATGCATTCCCTATAGACCCCACTAGCCTCGGGGTTAAGCAGCCTCCCTCATCAGAAGTTTACTTTCCAGCACATGGCTTACTTTCATTTGGTGGTATCTGTGATGCAGCGCCTGATGCATGGGGCCGCCGGGTTATCGAGACGCGTTTTAACGCGTCGCTTAATGGATTACCGGAATCTACTTATTTGCTTGCTGCGGGTGGAGATAGGATTGGTGCGCTAGATATACGAGCTTCAATCAACTCCCCCTATACACCATCAGCCTGCCCTATCGACAAGATTTCCACTTTATTAGAAATCAAAAGCATTATCGAAAGCGAAGCACTACTTCCATCAACATTTCTCCACTTACTGCCAAGCATGTGCGGTGCGGGAGGCGCACGCCCAAAAGCAATCATTAGAGATGAAGATATGTGTCTGTGGCTAGCTAAATTTCCTTCAGCAAATGACAGTCATGACTTGGTTACTGCGGAATACTGTGCAATGAAGCTTGCCAAGGCGTGTGGTTTAAACGTAGCGGAAGTGAGAAGAGAATTCATAGGTAATCAACCTATCTTACTTGTAAGACGATTTGACAGATTCTGGCATCACCTTGATGAGTCAATTCACACCGCCAATCTCTATGACGCATTACAGAAGCCTGGCGCACATGAATATCGGATTCCCTTCATTAGTGCCTTAACCTTACTTGGGTGTAGTGAGTTTGATTCCCCCTACATGAGCTATAGCCATCTTGCGAATGCAATTCGACAAAATGTGCATCCAGATTTTGTAGAGGCCGACTGCAAAGAACTATTCAGCAGAATGGTTTATAACATCCTCATCAATAATGACGATGACCATCTGCGAAATCATGGTTTTCTTTACGATTTTCGAATTAGTGGCTGGAGGCTATCCCCTGTTTATGATGTCGTGCCACGCCCAAGTTTTTCTTACGAAAGACGGCTGCATTTAAATATTGGGACGGAGGGGAAAGTTGCTAGTTTAGAAAACGCTCTTTCTTGTTACGGGGATTTTGTCAAAGATGAAGAAATCGCGATTGATTGCATCCGCCAGTTATGGTCAAAAGTAAGATTATGGAAATCTTGCTTTTCATCTTACGGCGCATCAGAAAGTACAATTAATGATGTAAGTACTGCATTTCGCCCATTAGAAGTAATGGCCAACAAGGATTTAGTGAGCCGTATTGAACGCAAGAAATAAACGTCAGGTAACCCAAACAAGCATTAGAAAATATTTATGTAGATAGGGGCATCAGTTTGATGCCCCTTTCACAGCATGCTAAATAGAAACACGAACTGCAAATACTATCAGACTCTATTAGGCTCCACTTTCTTCCGCACTGCCGCGACCAAGTCACTTGCAGTCGGGTTGTAATATCTCATCGCCATCATGCAGTTAAACCAGACTCATTGGATATTAGAGTTACTGATATCGGCCACAAGTTTTTGGATATCACTCATACGCCACATAGAAAGACGAGCTCCGCATTTTACAGGAGCGGGAAACCTTCCTTGCTTTATCCCGTTGTACCAAGTAGCCCTGCAAACCGGAATAATCCTTAGTACATCTGGCAACCTTAAAAAACAATTGATTTCGTTCATTTTAAACCCTTGCCCCCATATCAATATCAGAAGTTAATGTGAAGTGGGGTACCCTTCATTTCACTCCTAGTACATCCACAAACGGTGTCTAATAGGGTATAGGCTCACCTCCGATAGATATTTGCAGTTAATTGGCAATATCGTAAGAAAATTTCACGATGGAAGAGAAGATTATTAGCGTTTTCAAAGTGAAAAAGGATAATCAGATTTTTGTGCTGGTTAAAGTAGCCTGAAAAATTAGGGCTTTATCTTAAATGATGGCGAAACGGAATCGATGCCTACCCAAAGAGCGGTTGCCTCACCAAGAGTCTAGGCATACATCATTTTGCAAGTGATAAGCAGTAAGGCTATGCTGCGCACATCAGCGCCTACGCCATTTTGCTAGAATGATGACATAACCAAACATCATTCTACAAAGTACCGGACCACCAACTGGCATGCATGCAAGCAGTCACAAAACAACGCAGACAGATATTACTCTGGTTCGACAAAGGCACAGAATGGTTAGCCAACTGTTACTAGCAATCGGGGGTGACATCTGGCGAGAACACTTTGGAAACTTGGAGCTGCTACCATCGGCGAAGCTTAGTGGAAACGCAAATTCACTGCTTAAATTGTTGGCTAATCGAGTCAAGTCGCGAGACTTTGACTTGCAGATTGCTGAGCTTAAAATCTGTGCAGCGATATTAAATCACTTTAGCGCATTGTGCACGCTCAAGACGGTATGTGCAGGGTAAGTAAGTCTAGGGATTGAGGTTGCGTGATTATTGATTGATTTGTGCAACAAAGCCAAGCGGTAGTAACTATCTGCTGGCACATTTCGGAGGTTTATCTATTGTGAACGGACCTAGTTCATTTGAAACGTGAAATGCTTGCACTTACTAGACTCAGTCTCGTGTTTCAATCTGATGTGGGGTAGGGTCAGCTTCTGCACTGGTTAGGAGACACCCGCGTGGCCTTGAATCTTAGTGTACATGCGGGTTTGCGCCAGTTCAGTGCAGAATATCGCGTTTGATCGAAATTGTTAGAAAATGAGCAGTTTATGATGTTTTTTGACGATACTTTCTGCACGGGAATGAACAGTAAGTAAACAGATAATAGTTACAGCATCCGCCCGAACCAAACCACCTTACCAATCACCGCAAAGTCATCTGGTGGATTGTTTATATCCACTTCAAACGGCTCGTAAGCTTCATTCGCACTGACGACCCTGAGTTTTCCACCTGGTATGCGCTGCACTCGTTTGACGATCAAATTCCCATCTACTCGTAGCACATACAAGCCGCCGACGGCATTGGTATCCGCATGGTTAAGCAGAATGACATCTCTATCATTCAAGACACCTTCCATCGAGTCTCCGTGCACAGAGATTACCGATAGATTCTTTGGATCTGCTCTCAAGTAATTATCAATCCAGTACTTACGGAAGGCCATTGTAAACACAGGCTTTTCATTGTCAGAAGTAAGCGCTCCATGTCCCGCAGAGGCCTGTAAATCAAAGCGTGGAATAAATACAAACTCTGACAAATCTACTTTATTTCCAGTTGTATCTAGCACGCAATAGCTTTGGTCATGGCGATGCTGAATCTGCTTGCTTGCTAGCACTTCACCAAGCAAGAGTTCATCGGTACTCACTTTATATAGGCGAGCCAACCTTGCAATTTTCGTGGCGTCAGGCTCTCTTTCGCCAATTTCCCAGGCTTGAAGCGTCGATATTGATACACCGATCTGGTCAGCACACTCAGATCTTGATAGGGAAAGTCGCTCCCGTGCGTCTCGCAACCTACCGCCAAGCAGCAATCGCTCGTTTTCAGGTTCAATGACCTTAGTAGAAAATGACTCGTTTAACTTATTTTTCATTTTCAAGTTACCTGTAAGTACCTGATTCCACAAACAAAAGCCTATTTACACACACTGATAGATGAAAATACAACCTGAAAACAGTTGAATTAAGCCTATTCTCAGGTTAATATTCACTCATAGCAGGTTATTTATAGGTTACCTAATAGGTGAATGTATGAGCACAAAAAAAAGTGACACCCATAAAGACTGGCATAGAGCAGATGTTGTCGCTGCTCTTCGCAAGAAAGGTTGGTCACTCAGAAAACTATCAGTCGCAGCTGGCTTAAGCGAAGGAACACTAAAAAGTGCACTAGATCGCCCCTGGCCAAAAGGTGAGTTGATCATCGCAAAGGCAATTGGTTGTGAGCCTGAGTCTATATGGCCCGAACGGTATGCAAAGCGAAATTTTGCGCCAGTTTTTGCACTGATTTGAACGATTGTAACCACTTTTGTTTATTCCATGTAAGTAAGTAATGACTTATCTACAGTTTGAGCCGGAAAACAGGTTGTTACCACTACCTATTTTCGCACTAGTGATTGGATGACTATGAGAATTCGCAGACAGATTCCCACAAGTCTTGATGATGCAATTGAGAAAGCCACGCAGCAGGCAGATAGAAGCCGCCGCCCAGCCAAAGTAATGGCAGATTTAATGGGGGTTGAGTTGAAAACCTACTACCGATGGCTTTCAGAAAGCAGCATGCCCTTAAACCGTCTACGTCAGTTTGAAACCTTTTGTGGCGCACATTTTGTAAGCGATTACCTAAGTACAGCAGCTGGTCGGGTCGTTATTGAGATACCTGTAGGAAAGAAGGCTAAACCTGAAGATATTGCAAACATGCAAGCAATGTTTGGCAAAGCCATCATGCTGCTATCCCAATTTTGGGAAACCCGGGATGGTATGGAAGAAACACTTTCAGTACTAACAGAAACATTGCAGCAAGTAGCATTTCAGCGTGAGAACGTATTGAAGTCAGTAAGTCCAGAGCTAGACCTATTTGGTGACTTCCAATGAAAAAATGGTTTTCAGTAAATGAGTTGTTGAGTTTGGACACCATGCCAAACACCTCTCAAGCAATCAATCATCGCGCCAGAAAAGATAGCTGGGAATCTCGAACAAAAACAGGCAAAGGTGGTGGCAAAGAGTTTTCATTTGAATCACTGCCAGAAGCTACACGCAATGAAATTATTAAGCGCAGTGTCGGCCTGCAAGATAAGTCACCAGCAGTCCCTGCCCTAAAGGTTTCTGCACGTGATCTGCCAAAGGCGTTGGCCAAGAGTAAGAAAAAAGAACAGCTAATGCTGACCCTGTCAACCGCAGACGAATTGAACGCAAACCAACGTGCAATCGCAGAGGCAAGGTGCGCCATGGTAGCGGAAGTACTCATGCTTGAGCAGGCGGTAAGCCGTGAAAAAGCAATGTCTATGCTGATTCACATGGCAAGTACAAAGGAATTGCCTCCCGTCACCCAACAATTGGCCATGAGAGCAAATGCTCGTGGGAATGATGAGCGGATCTTTAGCCGCCGCACACTTTGTGAGTGGATTAAGAAATACCTCTCTGCAAAGAATTTCCTTGATCGCCTGCGTCTGTTGGCCCCTGCCGAGCGGACACCGGACATGACCATCCCTGTATGGGCGGCTGAGTTTCTGAAAATCTATCGCCGTCCAGAAAGGCCAACACTGGCAGAAAGTTACGAGACGTTTATTAAGCTTTGGAAAGCCTCGCTACATGCGAACGCGGGCTATACATGGACAGCATGTGAATTGCCATCCATTCACCAGGTACGCCGGTTCTTGAAGAAGCTGCCAGCCGAAACCTTGTATCACGGTCGGATGTCAGGCGCCTCGCTAAAAGCAGTAATGCCGTATGTACAGCGTGATTGGTCCTTATTGGATGTGAACGATGTTTGGATTGGCGACGGTCACGGCATGAAGATGAAGGTAGCTCACCCAGACCATGGCAATCCATTCAAACCAGAGGTCACTCTGATTATGGATGCACACACCAGGGTCATAGTGGGTTGGTCAGTATCCCTATCAGAGAACGTACTGGCTGTTTGTGACGCCTTGCGCCATGGGGTGATGAGCCATGGGTTACCACTGATCTATTACAGCGATAACGGTGGCGGCCAGAAAAACAAGATGTTTGATGCGCCAGTGACCGGCATGTTGGGTCGCCTTGGTATTCAGCATGAGACCGGTATTCCTGGTAGCCCACAAGGTCGCGGTCTGATTGAGCGGGCTCACGGCACGATCCTACTCAAGTTGGCCCGTCAGTTTGAGACCTATCAAGGTCCAGACATGGACAGAGACACCCTGCGTAAACGAGCAAACACGATTGAAAGCCAGATCAAAGCCGTTAGTCGCGGTGAACGTCATTCGGTAGAGATGTTGCCTAGCTGGGAGTCCTTTATCGAGAAGCTAGAGGTTGCAATTCGTGAATATAACGAAGAACACCCTCATAGCGAGCTGCCAAAACGAAATGGCATGTACATGACACCAGCAGAGTTTTACCAAACTCGAATCAAGGCGGATCGCATCCACCGAGTTGGTCAGACAGAACTGCAGGATTTGTTCCGACCATACGTTATCCGGACAGCCAAACGTGGGCTAGTACAGCTGTGGAACAACAGCTACTTCAGCCGAGACTTGATGTTGGTAGATGGTCAGGAAGTGCAAGTGGGCTACGACGTTCATAGCGCGCAGTCGGTGGTGATTCGTGATCTGGATGGCCGCTTTGTGTGTGTGGCGGAGTTTAACGGTAACAAGCGCGAAGGCTTTGCGAAGACATTTGTCGAGCAGCTGCATGAGAAACGTGTATCGGGCATGAAAGCACGAGCCCAAGAGGTGATTGATCGCGCAGATGCGGAATTACGGCCTTTGATTGAGGCACAAGACAGCTTTGTGATTCCTGGTCTGAACATGACACGGGCTGAAATTGATGCAATGCCAGCGATTCAGCCACAAGAAGACCTGACCGTACAGGCAACAGTGACACCAGAGGAGGTGCTAGACGAGCGCAGAGCGCTGATTCAACGAAAACAAGCATTAATGAAGATGACACCGCCAGAACGGATGGCTGAGTGGATTCGATTTGACGGGGTTATCAGAAACGGTGGGCATGTAGAAGCGCATGACCGTGACTGGTATTTCAAGTATCGCGAACTTCCTGAGTGGAAGTCGCAGTACCTGAAAAACGAAGACCAACCGGTGGTGCGGCTGGTCGACTAAGGGCAATAAAACAAGGGCAATTATCAGTTATGAACAATACAAACGTCAACATGGCCGGAGTGGCCAACATCGGCAACCTGAAGATTTGCCAGATCGCACTCGAACACGCGGTCAATCGCGAACGCAATTTGCCTGGTCTGGTATGCCTGTTTGGGCCATCTGGATTTGGTAAGTCAATGGCAGCCAATTCGGTCGCCAACGCAACCCGCGCTTATTACGTACAAGCCAAATCTAGTTGGTCGAAGAAGCACATGCTGAAAGCGATTTTGTTAGAAATGTCGATCAAACCAGCAGGCACGATCCCAGAAATGGCAGATCAGGTTGCAGAAGAACTAGCACTCGCAGGACGCCCACTGATGATTGATGAGTTTGACCATGTAGTAGAGCGCGGCATGGTTGAGCTGGTTCGAGATCTGTACGAAGGCTCAGGAGCACCGATCCTGATCATTGGAGAAGAAGGTTTACCGATGAAACTCAAGAAATGGGAGCGCTTCCATGGCCGTGTATTGAGTTGGGTGCAGGCGCAGCCAGTCAATCTGGAAGATGCCAGAAAGCTTGCCAGTATCTACGCTCGCCAACTAACAATCTCGGATGACTTGCTGGAGCTACTGGTGAAGAAAGCGAATGGTTCAGTCCGTCGAGTCTGCGTCAACTTGGATCAAATCCAGCGCCAAGCACTAGCAAGTGGACTGACCGACATTGATGCAGAAACATGGGGGGACCAGCCCTTGTATACCGGAGAAGCACCAAAAGGAAGGAAGTTCTAATGGCGCGTCAAAAGGTACAAGCAGAACTGGTGGGTGGCAAGTCGCCTCGGCAACGAATTTGGGAAGTGATTCGAGCTAAACGTCAGCACTTTACTTTGGATGATTTATCCGTTCAAACCAACGTAAACACGACAACAACCAAGTCATTCCTTCGAAGCCTCTTGCTTGGTGGTTGGGTTGAGATCAGCAATAAAGACCAAGCAAAACTGAATGGCGTAATGGTCGAATGGACTTATCGATTAGTGAAAGACAACGGTACTTTTGCACCAAGAGTTCGTAAAGATGGAAGTGAAGTCACTCAAGGAAGAGGCAATGAATTGATGTGGCAAACGATGCGCAGGTTGGAGTCATTTGATTTTCATGAACTAGCAGCGATGGCAAGTACCGAGCAGACACCAATAGCGAGCACGACGGCAAAAGCTTACCTGAAGTTCCTCTCTAAAGCAGGTTATCTAGCAGTCACCTCCCCTACTAAAGCAGCATTTGGTACAGGCACAAGACCTGCAAGATACAAGTTAATTAAATATACCGGTCCGCGACCGCCGATGGTGCAACGCGTGGATTGGGTATACGACCAAAACTTGAACAAAGTGATGTGGCAACCCAGCCCGGAGGAGTTACTAGATGACTGAGGTGATGGATCTACTGCGGCAAGAATTGAAGACATCCAGCCTCGGCAAAATCAGTGCCCGAGTTGGTGTATCCAAAGCTAGCTTAAGCATGTTGTTGAATGGGAAGTACCCCAATCCAGACAAGATGTTGGAAAAAGTAAGAGCAGCACTGGCACAGAAGACCTGCCCTTACTTGAATGAAACGATTAGCAAAGAGGTGTGCAAAAGCTACTGCGAAATGCGCATCCCGATTAACAACCCCGCCCGCATGCAGCACTGGAAGGCATGCCAACAGTGTCATTTGAAAGGAGTTTGAACATGAAGATTGCCATATTGCCAGAACCCAAAGTGTTAACCGCTTCTTTCTTCACCACCATTGGTCTCATGAATCGAGTGCTTCGCCTTTTACGTGAAAACCACTGCCATATCCTCGGCAAGTCGGTGGATGGTTCTGGTTGGGAAGTAAAGCGGAACCCTTGGATTGCCGAGCGCATCGGCCTAACCAGACAGATAGTTGATGGTGAGTATCTGTACTGGACGCGCATTGAAGGAGTACGCGTCGAATATCGTATGCCGCTACAGGGTCGTAAGCCGACTCACCTGATGTGCAGCATCTGCAAGCGGCTGTATCCAGTCAATAAGCTGCCACTGATTACCACTCCTGATCTCTACAAATGTTATGAGGCGGGTTGTCCGGTGTGTGGCACAGGCACTCTAACGGAGGTTTTGCAATGAAACAATTACCAGTCATTGATCGCGTAGCAGCGACAGAACGCGTGGGTTGGAAACTGGTTGAGCTTGGCTATGAAGTGGTTGGTGTTTCCGTGATTGGAAGTGAAAGCAGGATTGTACTTGGCCCAAATAAATCTTTTGAAAAACTAAAAGCGAAGTATGGATGCGAGACGCGGGAGCGCACCAATGATAGCTGCCTAATGGTCACCACGATCAAAGAGGTCAATGTGTTGTGGTCGGAGCCTGCCTGCAATGCCAGTTGAGTTAACCGATGAGCAAAAGCAGCTGCTGCAGCAACAAGCAGCGGCCTACCGTGAGGAAAACGGTTGCAGCCTGAAAGAAGCCAGGGAGTCGGTATGGAAACGTTATCTGGCCTCACTAGAGCAACCGGTGACAAAGGAGCCACAACCGAAGCCCGTCGCCCAGGCACCACCAGTGAAGCAGGTAGTAAAAGCGCAGCAAGGAAGCAAACGAACATTTAACGCAACACCCGCCGTTGAGTCTGCATTAGCCGGGTGTTACCGAATCTTAAAAGGAAAGAACGATGAGCGAAGTACAAGTAGTTGAGGTGCCCGCAGGCTACCGCAAGGATGCCCGTGGTGCGTTGGTGCCAGAGCAGCTGATCAAGCCAGTGGATCTGGCCCGAGATGTACTGGTGCAAGAGATCGTGCAAAAGGCACGAGAAATGAATGAAATCATGGCGAAGTTCAAAGCCAGCATCTTTGGTGACATTGAAGCTTTTGTCGAAATGTCTGCCGAAGAGTACGGCGTCAAGCTGGGTGGGCAAAAAGGTAATTTGTCCCTGATGAGTTTTGATGGTCGACTCAAGGTGAACCGCGCTGTACAGGAGCGAATCAACTTTGATGAGCGACTTCAAGCGGCCAAGGCACTGATTGATGAGTGCCTACATGATTGGACTGAAGGCGCTAGCCCTGAACTACAGGCGCTGATTGGTGCTGCCTTCGCCACAAACAAGGAAGGCGAAATCAATACTGGTCGAGTACTGGCTCTGCGTCGCTATGAAATTACAGACGAGCGCTGGATTCGTGCCATGAATGCGATCAGCGAAGCGGTGCAAGTAGTGGGCAGCAAGTCTTACATCCGTGTTTATGAGCGTATCGGTGAAAGTGGTGAATACCTGCCAATCGCCCTAGATATGGCGGGGGTGTGAGATGAATGAAAACCTCTTTACGAGCGTTGAGCCAGAAAGCTGGCATAAACTATCACTAACAGATGCCATCACCAAAATGCGAGAGTCCGGTATTAGCAAACTGGTGGTGGGGTATGGAACAGAAAGTAAGACCTTCGGTGCTTTCATGCTAGTTGAAGGAGAACACACCGAGCGTTACTTGAAAAAATTCGAAGAACTAGAAGCAGAGCTGGATGATGAGCAGCCCGCCAACGGTTCGTAATCTTAAGCTGCTGATCCGTAACTTGCGCACGGGTCAGCATTTAAAACTAGCAATTTTTAAACACTTGAAAGGTAAGACCATGAAAAAAGCAGAACTGATCAAACACGTAGCCTCCCACGCCAATGTGACACAGGGCCAAGCAGAAGATGTCATCAATGCACTGACTACTGCTATCCGCGACACCGTGCGGGCCGGGGGGGAGATTGCCCTGCCTGATCTAGGTAAGTTCTCTTCTACAGCCCGCGCCGCTCGTACCTCCCGCAATCCTCGTACAGGGGAAACCGTTGAGGTGGCCGCCAAACGAGTACCGAAGTTCAGCCCGACCACCTCATTCAAGCAGCTACTGTCTGATAAGTAACCCAAGCGAAACCGCCGGAAGGCGGTCTGCCCAGCGTGGTTGCTGGGTACTGATGAGCAGCCGGAGAAACAAGTGAAACTGACAAAAGCGCAAATTGAATACCTGAGCCAGCGGTTAACGATGGCTTGGGGGTATGTGAAGTTAAAAGCGGATGGGGATGAGATCACCCTCCGCGTCGAACGTGCGAAGTCTCTGCGGTACCGAATAGTGGTTTATATCAACGGAGAATGGAAGGGGGCATGGGTCTCCGGGAAGAACTCACATCCCGAACAAAAGTGGTTAAACAAGCGCAAGAATTATCTATATTCCCCAACTGCAATGAAGAAATGGGAAAAACTGCTAGGCAAACGTGAAGCCGCCAAGATGCAGAAGGAATACTTTTCTTATGATCTGAGTTTCGCTAGTGGCAAAGCAGCCTTGCAACACATTAACAGGGTAGCCACTGAGGTGACTATTTTAGCAACCGATGATTTAGGAGGGTGTGAAATTGAACCAGCAACAGAAACAGCCTGACACCGATGAATTTGATTTTTGGAGACCGATGAAATGAGTAATCACCAAGAGACTAATGGCGTAGCAAAGCCAACTGAAGAGATGATCCTATTCTGCCCAGCATGCGGTCACGTGGGAGATGTTGCTGACAATTACATAAGCTGCTGCCCTGATGGAGGCAATGCACGGTTATTTCCAAAGTATTCTGCGGGGCTATTAAAAGAATCCTTTGCTCTACTTTTCGGCAGGGTCAAAAGGGAGAGTACGCATCAGCAGCCATCCATGCCGGACACATTGCGCCAGCACGTAGAAAAGATGGTTTGTCTACTGGAAAACCGCGAATGGGCAGACCTGTTCACCTCTCTGAATAGCGGCGATGAACTGGCGCAACGACTAGAAATAGCAATCAACGATCTAGTTGGTGCAGCACAGAAGCCCGCCGTGCCGGATGGTATAGAGCAGGATGCTGCACGCTATCAAGCCCTGCGCAAAAGTTTTATTGCTCCAGAAGATACCCCTCTTTGTTATGCCATCGAAAACGAAATGCATAACATGATGACGATGATTGTGTCTGAGCAAGGGGAGGAAGCGTATCCAACGGAAGCGGAGTTTGACTCAATGATTGACCGGGCAATGCTTACCGCTAAGAAAGCTGGTGTGTGATGGCTTTGAAAATCCTAACTTTTACAGAAAAGAAAGAAGCAATCTTTAACCTGCTACAAGAGCGTGATGCAACGATAACTGATATCAGCACAAGCCTTTTGCTTCATCCCGAATCAGTCAGAACGGCAGTGCAACACTTGGTTGCAGAAGAGAAAGTACGGCCACTAGATGATGGTTGGCAGACAAAATATTCCTCTAAAACCCAAGGAAGAATCATCCGGCTGACTGATACCAGGCACAACGAAGGCGGCACCATTGGGATGCGCTCTGACCCGATCCACCGACGAACAATAGGCCAGATGATCTGATGAAAACCCACTGTCGAGACGGTTCTTTGAGCCCTCTCGACAATGTGCTTTCTGAAAGATGATAAATCATGAGTGTGAGTAAAACCGATCTCGCTAAAATCCACATCGCCAAATCACAGCTTGGCATGAGTGATGACGTCTACCGTGACATGCTGCAACGCGTGGCGGGTGTTCGTTCTGCCAAGGATATTCCGGCGACTAGGCTAGCGGGGGTATTTACAGAGCTAAAGCGTCTTGGCTTTAAGCCATCCAGTAAGGCGGGGCGGACTGTGAATAGCGTGGCCTCTGGCAATAAAGCCCTGATGAGTAAGATCAATGCGCTCTTGGCCGATGCTGGCCGCCCAATGGCCTACGCCGATGCAATGGCTAAACGGATGTTTGGGGTAGATCGGGTTGAATGGTGTGGGCAGGAGAATTTGCGCAAAATCGTGGCTGCTTTAACATACGATCAACGGAGGCATTCATGAATCAACGAGTAAACATTGCGGATCTTGCTAGCGTAGCGCATGTGCTACCAGAGAACGCACAACTATTGGTTCGACTGATCGGTGTGCAAAAGACGCTGCTATTGGTTGAACGCTATGGCGGGCAGACTTTCCCAATCTCAAAAAACAAGACCTTTGCAGGCAATATCCGCTATCAGGCCATTGCCGAAGAAGTGGGTATCCTTGCGGCTGACATCCTCACCAAGCACTTTGGGGGTGAAGCGCTATACATCCCTAACTGTAAAGATGCCATTCGTGAAACTAGGAACCGGATGATACGAACTGAGTTCGATAAACACTCGAACGAAATCGGCGTCAATGCAACCGTGGCCAACTTGGCCACTTCTTTTGGTCTGAGCGACCGGATGATTTGGCGAATACTGAAAGAAGTCGATAAAGTATCTGTTAACGCACAACAGATCAGTTTGTTTTAAGAAAGCCCCTGCTAAAGGGGCTTATTTTTATTTCGAGAATGGAAACTTGTCGCCCTTTTCCATTTTTCCAACCATTTCATACGAGAGGTGATGGAGAACTAAGTTTCCCTTTTTATACAAAACAGAAATCACAGAGTCACAGACACTACGAATACCAAACCATCGCTCTCCTGTATCTGAATATTTTCCAGTCGTGACTTTGTAAGGGCATGTTTGTGGATGTCCCCAAGAGCTATCAGATGGCGATGCATAGAATACTTGCATTGAACCATTAGGATCAATCACATACTTAACCCACTGCTCAGGAAACTGATTCGAATCATTGATGTTTATTGGATCAGTGTAAGTCCATGTTCCCGAAATAGCCTCTTGCGCTTGCTCTACAGTTTCAGGTTCTCGCGAAATACTGAGCATGCTGTTCATATAAAAAAATACCAGCACCCCAACAGTGATGCCACCAATGATCGGAAGGCGTTGTTTAATGTTCATTGCATTTCTAAATGTCAGTTAGATAATTAATCTTACTGCATGATTCACATTCATCCAAAGATAATATGCAGTAAGGATACCCACTGACACCCTTCCCGTGGGTCGATAGTTAGCATCATTTTATGATGGGCACATGCAAAAATCATGTGCCCTTTCTGTTTGTGGTCGCTGTAACCACTTCAAAAAACCCAAGACGCGACTAGCCGATCTGGCTGGATACGGTCAATGTCGGTTTGATCCAGAATGGATTGCCCGTTCACGCAGTGCGGCATGTGCTTTTACCCCTAGTAAATTCACATCAACCTCTCCCAAGGAGCCCGCTGCATGAATGATTCAGCCTATCGTTTACCCCGCCTTACTTTCACGATTCTTTTTGCACTGCTGTTGATCGGGCTGGTTTATCTGATCCATCCAGAGCAGACCATCACCTTTGTCTACAAGTTATCCCTGGTCACAGCAGCAGCAGTAATTGGCTATTGGATTGACCGTGCAGTGTTCCCGTATGCCCGCCCGGATAGTTATCTCGAGACCCCTGACTGGAAATACCACCTGCAATTCTTTGGTAAGAATGCACAGGGGGCTGATATCCAAATTGCCGAGGGTTATGAGTTGGTCTACTCCCTCGCCATGCTTCGTCGCGCCATCATCATTGCAGCCATCGTGCTGGGTGTAGGTTTGGGGCTGTAATGATGCCGGTTCGTTACCTACTACTCTATCTGGTGTTCGGCCTGCTGGCTGTTCACCAGGCATTTGCCGAGGTGCCAGCCAATGCGCTTAGGCACCGCGCCCAACTGACTCGGGAAGCCCATGCCTTTTGGGGGCTGGATGCACCGGTCGCCACCTTTGCGGCCCAGATCCACCAGGAGTCTCGCTGGCGTGAAAACGCTACCTCACCTGTCGGGGCAATTGGTATCGCTCAGTTTATGCCTGCAACCGCTAGTTGGATTCGTGATGCCTATCCAAGTCTGCGGGGTGATGGCGCAACAGCAACCAATCCAGCCTGGTCAATGCGTGCCTTGGTGATCTACGACAAGCATCTATATGACCACATCAAGGCAAAAGACCGTTGCAATCGGATGTGGATGGCACTGTGGGCTTATAACGGCGGACTTGGCTGGGTGTATCGCGATCAGGCCAAGGCGACTAAAGCAGGCGCAAACCGCCTGATTGCGGCGGAAGTTACCCCATCCAATGCAGGCAGAACGGCAGCAGCCTTCCAAGAAAACCGAGGGTATCCGCAGGTCATTATCGGTAAGTTTGAGCCACTGTATATCCAGGCTGGGTTTGGTCAGGGGGTATGCCATGTTTAGTTTCTCCCCTTTGGACTGGATCAAAGAGAACTTGGTGATTATTGCCATCTCACTCATGGCCCTGCTGGGTGGGTATTTCTATGGCCATTCTTCTGGCTACGGGGAAGCAAAAGCCAAAGGAGATGCCGCGATTGCCCAGCTGCGTGGCGAGTACGACAAAACCTATGCCAAGGCCGTGAATGCTGCTGCAACCAAGCTAATCGCTGAAATCAAACGAGGAAATGCACTGGCCAGTGAGCTGGCAACCACTCAGCAGCAATTAGCTGATGTGCAAAATCTCCTGCAAAAGAAGGTGCCTTATGTCACGACTGTTTATAAAACCTCGCCTGCGGCGACTGCTGTACCTATCCCTCGTGCCGTGTTTACTCGTGGCTATGTCCGGCTGCTCAACACCGCCTTCGGTGCAGATCGCACCGCCTGTGTATCAAGCACCACTACCAGCAGCAATGATCCAGCAACCGAAGCAACGACCAGTGCTGAAACCGGGTTATGCGGGGACGACCTCCTCGATAGCGGGATCAGTCAAGCTGACCTCCTCTCTTGGGCAATCGACACCGGAACACAGTGCCAGCAAGAGCGGGCGCAACTGATCCAGTTGATCCAACTGGAGACTACGCATGACTGATGTATTTGATCGGGCCAGCGATCTGGAGCAAGCCCAAAGGGATGCCGCCATTGCAGCAGTACGGGAATGTACCCATTCAGATGGCGAATCAGCCGAGTACTGCAATGACTGTGGGGATGTTATCCCGATGAAACGACGTTTAGCCGCACCAGGCTGCCAACGCTGTGTGCATTGCCAATCACTTTGGGAGCGTCGCCGTCATGGGTAATTCAAGCGTCTATGTCGTGCTATGGCCGATTGCGCTGGCCTTGATCGCACTCTTTGGCGGGATCTGGATCAGGCGAGTTTCACAAGATTCTGACGGTGCAAAAGCTGCCGCAAAATCCGCTTCGGAATCCGCTCATGCAGTACGACAGGAGTTGCATCACTTTCAGATTGAGGTGATGGGTAACTATGTCCGCAAGGATGATTACCGCGTGGGTGAAGACCGTATCCTGGAACAAATGAAGGTGATTGATGGCAAGGTCACCGAAATTTCTAACCAACTGGCTAAGAGGCCATGATGAGCGATAAAAACAACCAAGAATCACAAGAGCTGGCGCTGCTCAAACGCATCGACGGCAAGTTGGACACGATTCAACAGGACATGGCCGAGATTGAACGCCGTGCGGTCAAGAAAGCGGTGGTCTATGGTGCAGCCGCTGGAGCTAGCGCAGGGGCTATTGCCGCCTGCGGCATCCTAGTGGCCAGAATTAAGTTGGGGTTGTAAGTATGGCCCATGGCAAAGAAGTACGTGAGGCAGTACGTGCCTATTACATCCGGGATCGATTGAGTCTGGAAGTAGCTGCAGCACGTGCAGGCGTAGCCTATGGTACCGCCCGCCGCTGGAAGTCAGACTCCGAAGAATCTGGCGATGATTGGGACAAGCTTCGTTCCGCACAGATGATGGCTGGCGGAGCAATTGAGGATATTGCCCGTCAGATGCTGAACGGCATGGTGCTGCAGTATCAATCCACCATTGAAACCCTGAATCTGGACACATCTATCCCCTCGGCAACCAAGGTGCAGATGCTGTCCAGTCTGGCAGATGCCTATAACAAGACTATCTCGGCCAGTAAGAAGATCATGCCGGAAACCTCAGAACTGGCGACCGCCATGGAAGTGGTACAGCAGCTGGCTGAGTTCGTGCGAACTAAGTATCCCAAGCATGTGCAAGCCTTTGCCGAGATTCTGGAACCGTTTGCTGATGAATTGGCGCGTAGCTATGGATAAGGTGCATCCCGTCTGGCTTGTGATCATTGGCTTTGTCTTGGGATGGATATTTGCCCATCAAGCGGTCGGCACCGAGTGCACCAAGCTTGGTGCATTCTATGTTGGTGACCAAGTGTATGGATGCGCCCCGGAAAATCTAAAATGACCAAGTCAGCCAGCACCAGAACACGCACTAACACCCGCCTCACCAAGAAAGAGTTCCTCCAGCAAATGGCGGAACTTTCTGCACAGTATCAATTGCAGATTGAGACTTCGTGTGATGGGTTTGATCCAGATCCCAAGGCAAGCCTTGCCCGTCGAGAGGCAACGCATGGCAGCTTCCGGCTATTTGCACAAACTTACTTCCCCCACTACGTGAAGCATGATCCAGCGACCGTGCATGAGTATCTGTTTGATCGCTTTCAGGAAGTGGTCGACAACGATATCGGTGATCATGATGCGGTGGCGGCCCCTCGTGGCCATGCCAAGTCCACCATCATTACGCAGATTGGCACGATCTGGTGCATCGTCACAGGCAGGAAGGTATACCCATTAATTGTGATGGATGCGCTTGACCAGGCATTGCCGATGCTAGAAGCCATCAAGGCAGAGTTAGAATTTAACCCCCGCCTAAAACTGGACTATCCGGAGGCGATGGGGCGAACCAATGTCTGGCAGGTTGGCACGATCGTAACGGCTAATGGGGCAAAGGTTGAGGTGTTTGGTTCTGGTAAAAAAATCCGTGGTCGACGCCATGGGGCTTACCGCCCCGATCTAGTAATCGGTGATGACTTAGAGAACGATGAAAACGTGCGTAGCCCGGAGCAACGCGACAAGTTGATGTCTTGGATCACTAAGTCATTGCTATCTCTTGGCTATGCAGATGACAGCCTAGACGTGTTTATTATCGGCACCATCCTGCACTACGACTCAGTACTGGCAAGGCTCTTAAAAAACCCGCTGTGGAGCGGTAAGAAGTTTAAAGCGGTTGAGCAATGGCCAGAAAGAATGGATCTGTGGGACAAATGGCAAGAGGCGCTACTCAATCTCGGTGAGGAAGTCGCCAAAGCTTTCTACGAAACCCACAAGCTGGAGATGGATGCTGGGGTCAAGATTTGTTGGCCCGGCGGTACCACCTTCTACAAGCTAATGATCAAACGGGCACGAGATGGTAAAGCGGCCTTTGATTCAGAACAGCAGAACGATCCGTTATCTGGCGATGATGCACCGTTTGCTGAATGTATCCAGTTCTGGGTCAACCGTCTTAGAGAGTGGATCTTCTTTGGTGCTTGTGACCCCTCCTTGGGTAAGGCGGGTAACTCACGTGACCCGTCTGCGCTGCTGGTTGGCGGTTTTAACCGAGAGACCGGCATTCTGGATGTAGTGGAAGCAGGTATCCGCAAACGCCTGCCAGACCGCATCATCAGCGACATCATTGAATTACAGAAGCAGTACCGCTGCATTTTGTGGGTGATTGAGACTATTCAGTTTCAGGAGTTCCTGCGCACGGAGCTGGTGAAACGTGCAGCCAAAGCAGGTATTCCTGTACCGGCCAGAGCAGTGCAACCAAACGCAGACAAAATCCTACGTATTGAAACCCTGCAACCACATATGGCCAATGGATTGATTCGTCTGGGGCCTGACCAATCCACATTGATTGATCAGTTAAGACACTTCCCTAAAGCCGACCATGACGATGGCCCGGATGCCCTGCAGATGTTGTGGGCAGCTGCCAACAGTGGTTTCTCTTCTTCTGGCATCAAAACGACGGGCCGTGCAAGGGCTGGTCAAAAAATGAATGATTACTATGGAGCGCCAAATTGATGGACGCGAAACTGACGCCTGCACATAGACAGGAAATTGCGACCGCCGCAAAAGACCCGTTCAACTTTTACTTTAATGGGCTGATGCGTCCACAGGACGACACCTTGGCGACTCGTGGTGGGGGCAAGGGTCTAAAAATCTATGATGAGATTGAGCGGGATTGTCATGCATTCTCGGTACTACAGAAGCGAAAGCTGGCTTTGATTGCCAGACCCATAATCGTGGAAGCTGCCAGCCCTAGTCGGCTAGATAAGAAAGCCCGTGATCTGGTTGAGGCGCAATTAAACAGTATTGGCTTTGATCGCCTATGCCAACATCTGATGGACGCAGTACTAAAAGGTTATGCAGCTGCTGAAATCATCTGGGAGTTGCGTGGCTCAGAGGTATGGGTATCCAAGTTCAAAGCCAAAGATGCTCGCCGTTTTGCCTTTGGTGACAATGAGGAGGTTCGACTGCTCACCAGGAGCAATATGTGGCCGGGAGAAGAAGTGCCGCCAGGCAAGTTCATCGTGCATCGCTATGGGGCAAAGGATGGCAACCCCTATGGCTTAGGTATGGGGTCACGGTTGTTCTGGCCAGTTTTCTTTAAGCGTCAAGGTATTCAGTTCTGGCTTACGTTTGCAGACAAGTTTGGATCACCTACTGCTTTAGGAAAATATCCGCAAGGAACCCCCGAAGATCAGCAGCAAGAATTGTTAGATGCCTTGGAGCGCATCAGTCATGACGCAGGGGTAGCCATCCCGGAAGGCATGGAGTTGACGCTACTAGAGGCAGCACGTAGTGGCTCAATCAATACCTATGAATCGCTTTGTCGATACATGGACGAGGAGATGAGCAAGGCCGTCTTGGGGGAAACGTTATCGACCAGCGTACAAGGGGGTAGCTATGCAGCTGCTCGCACACACAATGAAGTGCGACTAGAACTGGTGCAAGCGGATGCTGACCTGCTGACTGATACATTAACCGAGCAGCTGGTGAGCTGGATCGTCGCGTTTAATGTGCCTGGTGCAAATCTGCCGAGGGTATATCGAGATTGTTCGGTCCCGGAGGATCTGCAACAACGAGCAGATCGCGATGAAAAGCTGGGTAAAGTCGGCTATCGCCCGACGCTGGCCAGCGTGCAACAGGTCTATGGCGAAGGCTACGAGGAAATCCCTAAACCAGCCCCTGCAGGAAAAACACAAGGCTTGGCGGCCCCAGTGGCCAACGACTTTGCAGAGCATGATGCCACCGAGTTTGCCGATCAGCAGCTAATTGACCTGCTAGCTACGCCCGACCCAGCTGAGCTTGGCAAGTATATGGCCGAGGTGATGAAGCCAGTATTTACTGCCATCAAGGCGGGAAAGGATGAAACAGAGCTACTAGGGCTCCTGGCAGAGGTCTATCCAAAAATGAATGGCGATGCATTGGAGGCCGAGCTGGGGAGAATTCTGTTTATCGCCAATCTGGTCGGTCGCCTGTCTGCTCAGTCTGAGGCGACAGATGCCTAATATTGATCCTGTTCATTTAAAAGCCGTCTTTGGGATGGAGCCAGCAACCGCTGTGCAATATCTGTCGCAAAAGGGCTATCGAATCACTTGGAACTGGCAGGATCAGTTAAACGAGGCGCATGCCCGTGCCTTTACCGTAGCCAAGGCGGTTCGACTGGATGTCTTGCAGGATATCCGCTCAGGGCTGGCAGATGCCCTGAAAACGGGCAAAACAGTTGAGCAATTCAAAGATGAGCTAACCCCGTTGCTACAGGCTAAAGGCTGGTGGGGCAAACAAGTCGTGGTAGACAGCCAAGGGAATGCCGAGCAGATCCAGTTAGGTAGTGCCCGCCGTTTAAAGACGATTTATCAAACAAACCTTCAGTCGGCCTACATGGCGGGCCGATACCAGCAGATGGAAGCTACCAAGGCCGCATTGCCTTATTGGATGTATGTGGCAGTACTGGATAGCCGTACCCGTCCAAGTCACCGTGCCATGAATGGTCAGGTGTTTGCGGCAGATGATCCGGTCTGGGATGCGATGTATCCGCCAAACGGGTTTAACTGTCGTTGTCGGGTAAGAGCATTAAGCGACAAGATGGTGCAGCGTGAAGGCCGTAAAGTATCCAAATCTGACGGTCACATGGTGAAAGTTTCCAAGCAAGCCGGACTGGATAAGCGTACCGGAGAACTACACCAGATAGACGTGCGTGGTATTCGTTTGAAAGGCATAGAGGGTAAGGACTTTGTATTTAGCCCGGATGTCGGGTTCGACTATAACCCCGGCAAGGCTGCCTTTAAGCCCTTCATGCCTCCACCAGATGACAACCTGCCTCCTACCTTTTTACCTGGTCAGCACTTGCCCAAAATGGTGCCGCCAACTCCATTGCCAGAAAAAGCGATTCTGCCAACGGGTTTGCCGCATGAGGATTACATCAAAGCCTTCCTGAGCGAGTTCAATGCCTCTCTTGAGCAGCCGTCTGTATTTAAGGACGTGGCCGAGGAACGGCTGTTGATATCGGCGGATCTGTTCAGGGATGGCAAAGGGCAATGGAAAGTCACCAAGAATGGTCGAGAGCGTTATCTGGCAGCGCTGGCCAAGACGATCAAATCACCAGATGAGATTTGGATGCGCTGGGAAGAGTCCAGATCGCAGCCTGGTAAATGGCTATTGAAACGCCGTTATCTGAAAGCATGGCTGACCGATCAGGATATCTTCGGGATTGGCGTGTTCGAGTTTGGAGAAGATGGCTGGTCAGGGTCTACTGTGTTCCATACCGATGCAACCACGGCAGAGGCGAGAGTGGCCTATATCGAGAAGCAACGGGATGGAACGTTGATGTACCGCAGAAAATAAAAAAGGCTCGCCAGTACGAGCCTTCTACCCACGGTTCCTTTGGGCGCATATCTCTGGATGCAATTTCATGACCGTGTAGTGATTAAAGTATAGCAGAGGTTGGTTATGTTTGAAGTAGAGATTCAAGAGGAACCGCTGTTAGATGCTCTGGAGCACCTATCGAGATTGGGGAGTGACTCTTCGCCGGTGATGGCATCTATCGCCGCTGTGCTAGCAAGTCATACAGAAGCTAACTTTGCCGCAGGCGGTATTCCTACTTGGAAAGCCAAGATTGATGGCACAGCAGCTACCTTGCAGGATACTGGCCAATTGGCGGCATCCGTACAAGCAGGTTCATCCTCGACCGAGGCATGGATTGGCAGTAATAAGGTCTATGCAGCCATTCACCAGTTTGGCGGCAAGACCAAGCCGCATGTCATCCGGGCCAAGAACAAAAAAGCACTCGCGTTTGGTGGTCGAGTCGTCAAGCAGGTCAATCATCCAGGGAGCAACATTCCTGCCCGCCCTTTTTTGCCGATCAATGCAAATGGTGTCCTACAGCCTGATGCGCAGATCGATGTGCTGGATGTCATCGAAGCGTTTCTGAATCAAAAAATCGGATTATGAAAATCAGGCGCTGTGGCGTGTTTTTCGGTGTGGTTGGGGTGTTGGTATATGGTTGGTAGTGTTTTGCGTTTTTAAACGGGCTTTGAACGGGTTATTTTGGGTTGCAAAGTGCTTTAATCCATTTAGAATTGAAATATTCAAATTGAATGAAGATTATCTACTATGCATCCTCGGATTGAGCAACTTACAAAAGAGCTTCGAAATTTAGTAACTGTTTACGCAAGCATTGGAGATGGAACGCTGCTCAGTTCGTCCAATGGATTATCTTCACCGATATCCATTCGTCAGCTAAATAATTTAATAATTGAGATTGCAGATCAACTAGAGGACATTGCACCTACAGAACAAACGGTAAGTACAGAAGCACTTGATAGTATTACCTCCCAAATTAATACACTTCTTAACTTTAAGAATGCAGGATACTTTACCAATGGAAACTCGCAGCAAGCCAGTACCTCAATCCTTCTAACTATCGCAAGCTGGAAAAAAGAACTGGCACCATTGCTAGGCGATGTCTACCTGAAGCCCAATTTTCTGCCACCAAAAGCGAGAGCTCGACTTATAAATGTAAATAAAAAAATAGACCAGATTGAATCTAATTACTCTGAGATAGAGAGTAAGTTAAATACAATCAACAAGGCACATGATCAGGCCCAGTCACTCCCTCAAGACCTTGAGGATTTTCATACAGCGTCGGCAGACTTAAATTCTCTCTTATCTGAAACACGTACCCAAGCCAAGACAGCAGCCTTGTTGCTTGAAGATGCTCAGTCAATGCAGAATCGTACAAAACTACTTCAAAAAGAGGCAAAAGAGGCTTTGGAAAAAGCTAATGAAGCCTTGAGAACATCAGTGACTTCAGGTCTAGCCGCGTCATTCAATAATCGCGCGGAGGAACTAACAAAAACCACTCGGTGGATTGCCGGTGGTTTAATCGTTTTGCTTGGTGGCAGCGCATACTATGGCCATTCCACTTTGATTGATGTGCTCACAAAAATTACAGCACCAGGTATCACACTTCAACAATTATTAATGCAGTTGATTGTTCTAGCAGCCCTAATCGGAGGGCCAATTTGGATTAGCTGGCTTGCAACATTGCAAATCAACCATCGTTTTCGGTTGGCAGAAGATTATGCATTTAAAGCCTCTGTTGCAATGGCTTATGAAGGATTTCGGTCTGAAGCTAAAAATGTAGATGAGGAGCTAACCAGACAGTTGTTCGGCTCACTGCTAACTCGCTTCGATCAAGAGCCTCTACGTCTGATTGAAAAACAGAGCTACGGCAGCCCTATACATGCCTTCATGGATTTACCCGTCTTTAAAAAGGCTGCTGCGTTAATCCCTGGCTTTGTTGAGCAATGGAACGAAAAATTTCCAAAAGCAAAAGCAAACTCAAACAATGCAAAACAAAAAGAATTTTCCTCGTCAGTAGACGACGCCAAAGATACCAACTGACATTCGTCAACTAATCTCATAATCCATGCCGCCGCACAATAGCGGCATGGATACCAAAACTCTACACATCTTCAAGGCTGGCAAGCACACCGCGATGAGCGGGGTCACGCTGGCATTCTCTGAATCCGATCTGGCGGCCAGTGCAGCTGCGTATGACCCTGCATTGCATCAGGCTCCCATCGTGGTTGGGCATCCCAGCACCGATGATCCGGCTTATGGCTGGATAAAAAGCCTGCAAGTATCTGATGACGGCATGTTTGCTGAGCCCGATCAGGTTGATCCGGCATTTGCCGAGATCGTCAACAAAGGTTATTACAAGAAAATCTCTGCCTCCTTCTATCTCCCTGATAGTCCTGCCAACCCCGTACCTGGTGTTTATTACCTGCGCCATGTGGGCTTCCTTGGTGCTCAGGCTCCCGCCATTAAAGGTCTCAAAAACGCCAGCTTTGCCTCCTGCACTGAGGGGGTCATTGAGTTTTCTGACTGGGGAATGGAGGTCAATGCAAGACTATGGAACAAATTACGCGAGTGGCTACTAGTCAAGTTTGGCCGAGAGGAAGCTGACCAGGTCGTGCCTGACTGGCAGATCCGCAGCATTGAAGAGTCGGCTCGCCAAGATGATGAAGATGCCCCGGTTAATCCGATGTTTTCTGAACCGAACCCACAACCTAGTGAGGAGAATCATGTGACCCCAGAAGAGAAAGCCGCGCTGGAAGCCGAAAACCAGCGCCTGAAAGACCAGTTGGCACTGGTAGACCGTGCTGCCCGCCGTGCTTCATTCGGCGAATTCGTTGATGGCCTGGTCAAAGAAGGTCGTTTACTACCAGCAGATAAAGAAGGTGCTACCGGTCTGCTGTGTTTTGCCGCTGGTGATGCCCAGCAAACCGCCGACTTTGGTGAAGCCAAAGACGCGACCGAGTGGTTCAAGAGCTTCTTGGCTCGTGTGCCCAAACAGGTGTCTTACGGCGAACATGATGGTGCCAATGAACAACTCGGCGCTGGCTCTGCTGACTTTGCTGCCCCTCGTGGTTTCACGGTCAACCCTGATGCAATGAACCTGCATCAGCGTGCCCTTGAATATCAAGAAAAGCATCCGGGTACTGAGTATCTGACTGCCGTCAAAATTGTGGAGAAACAACCATGAGCCAACAAGCAAGAGACTTGCTTTGCCTTTCGTTTATTGCCCCCTCGGCAGTTGCTCAGTATCGCGGTGTGGATTTTGCTGGTGCACAGATCGCTGCTGCCGGTGCCCGTGTAGCGGGTATTTCTAAGCGACCAGCTGCCGCTGGCGAAGCATATGAAGCAGCCGCATACGGTACCGCTGTTTGTGAAACAGGCGGTGTTTTTGCAGCCGGTGTTCCGTTGGTAATGGATGCCACTGGGCGAGTCGTTGCTGCCGCTACATTGAGTGTTGCTTCAGGAGCAACTGCGGTGACTTCTACCGCAGCCAACGGAGCCATTCTTACTGGCGGTGTGCCACCACAATTTGTTGTTGGTGATTCACTCCAAGCATCGACAGCTGCAGGGCAATTTGTCGAAGTACTGCTGTCCCGCTAACCACCGGCATTCAATAGGAGAATAAATCATGCCAATGTCCGGCTCTCAAGTGCGGGTAATTAACCCGATTCTATCTACAGTAGTGCAAGGTTATCGCCAGCAAGGACTGGTCGGGAGCGAACTGTTTCCCCGTATTCCAGTAGAGGTTTCTGCTGGTCAGATTCTGGAATTCGACAAGACTCACTTTCTGCAGGTCAATGCAGCTCGTGCCCCTGGTGGTCGCACAGCACGTATCCAGTTTGGTTACCTCGGGAAGCCGTTTGTCCTGAACAACCAATCTCTGGAAGCTCCAGTTCCACGTGAGTATTTACGTGACGCAAGTGTTGTACCAGGTATTGATTTGGGTAGCCGTGCGGTCAATGTGGTGATGAAGAACCTGTTGATGCAACTAGAGATGGATCAGGCTACTGTGGCACTGAATGCATCCTCTTATGGTGCAAGTAACAAAGTGGCCTTGACTGGTACGTCTAAATGGTCTGACACCACATCCGATCCCGGTGGCCAGTTGGAAGGCTACAAGGATGCAGTCCGTCAATCCTGCGGTGTGTATCCAAACGTGTTGCTGCTGTCAGCCCAAGCATGGAAGACGCTGAAGCAACATCCAACCATTAAAGACCGTCTGAAGTATACCGGACGTGACAGTTTGACCACCGACATGCTGGCCAAGTTGTGGGATCTGGACAAAGTCGTCGTCGGGGCTGGCGTAAAAGCAGATGACGCTGGTGTGCTTTCAGATATCTGGGGTAATAACGCGGTCTTGGCCTATGTTCCTCAAGCTTCTCAGTCCATTGAAGAACCATCCTATGGGTACACCTACACCATGAATGGACACCCGCTGGTGGAAGAGCCCTACTACGAAAATAGTCACAAGGCTTGGATCTACGGTGTTGGCTTTGAGCGTGTACCTGTTCTGTCTGGTATCGCCTCTGGCTACCTGATCCAGAACCCGGCGTAAGGGAAGGAGTTGGTATATGGCTAAAGTATCTTGCCGTGTGCTGACTCCCCTGCTGAACAGCGGGGAGTTGGTCGGCGAACACGAAGTAGTCACGTTGGAAGCCAAGCAGGCCAAAGAACTGGTTGAGTGTGGTGCTGTCGAGGTGTTGGGACTAGTGGAAGAAGAAACCATTGTCAGTCCAGCGATCATCAGTGCAGAAGTTTCTGCAAATGCTGTTACGCAGGAACAGGCTGCAACTGTACCAGGTGCAGATAAACCTGCGGAAACGCCTTCTGCCGATAGCGCCAGTGCAGAAGTTTCTGCAAATGCTGTTACGCAGGAACAGGCTGCAACAGTACCAGGTGCAGTAGTAGAGCAACCATCAACAGCCAAGGGCACGACCAAGGCAAAGCCTAAAGCGAGCAATTCCTGATGGACTACGCGACACAGGGGGATATGGTAAACCGGTTCGGGAGCGATGAAATCGTAGTGCTCACGGATCGGGCTCGGCTGGGGTTGATTGATGCAGGTGTTTTGGCTGCGGCCATCACCACGGCCAGCCAAGAGATCGACACCTATCTTTCTCGCCGCTATCCGCTCCCCCTGTCGAGCGTACCAGGCATTTTGACAGGCATTTGCTGTGACATTGCCCGGTACCGTTTGGTTGGTACCTCCGTCAATGAAACAGAGGCTATCCGTGACCGTTACAAGGATGCCGTTCGCCTGCTGGAACGTATTTCTAATGGCACCGCCAACCTTGGTCTGCCGATTGAGCAAGAGCCTGCCACCTCGGAGCGTATCCGGGCGGTAGGTTCTGCACGGGTTTTCACGGCGGACACACTGAGGGATTACTGATGTCAGTGATTGCTCAAATTGAAGACGCCATGATTAATCGCTTGCGGACGACCCTGCAAGCTACTGGCTATAAGGTAGACGTAGACAGTTATGCAGGCCAGCTAGAAGACGACCGAGGTGTTCGCCGCTTACCTGCAGTCTGGCTTTACTTTGAGGGCGGTGGTGAGCCAAAACCCGTTGGCACCTCTCGCCAGAAATGGCTCATCCCTTTGACCTGGTCAATCCTGATCGCCACTCAAAACCTGCGGGGCGAACGTGAAGCCCGCACGGGTTTGGTGGCCGGTACCAGGAATGAACTCGGCAGTTACCAGCTGCAGTCGGATGTCCGCCGCAGCCTGATCAATCAGGACTTCGGCTTACCCATTGACCAGATGAGACCAGGCAAAACCAAGGCGCTTTCAGTTGGCAAACAAGATGGTGGCATCTCGGTGTATTCACTGCAGTGCCATACCAAGTACGTTGAAATCATGCCGGAAGCGGCTGCCAATGCTTCTGATCCGGACTGGTTGCGTACTGGGCTCAATTATTTCCTGCAACCAGATGACGGCAAGGTAGATGCCTCTGATCTGGTGACCCTAAACCCTTAATGGAGGATGTCACGTGGACACCCTGAATGTAAAAGCAGCACCTGGCTTGTCTGTGCCCAAAGAGGATAAGCCACGTGAGTACATCACCGACACCGAGGTAGTGACTGTCATTGACTCGGTGTATTACCAGCGTCGTCTACTTGATGGCGATCTGCTGATTGTTGAACCAGCCAAAGTAAAGGGAGCTAAATAATGGCTAGCCCGAATATTAGCTTTGATACCCTGCCATCGAGCATTCGAAAGCCGGGCAAGTATTTTGAATTCAACACCAAGCTAGCTGTACGCACCCTCGCAGCCAATGCACAAAAGCTTCTGCTGATTGGACAACGCCTCACCAGTGGCTCTCTGGCAGCAGGTGTATTGACCAATGTGTTTTCTGATGTAGAAGCAGCGACCTACTTTGGCCGTGGCTCCATCCTGCATTTGATGGCGCAGGCTGCTATTACGGCTTATCCATATGCACAGGTCTCCGCTATCGCGCTGGATGACGCAGCAGGTAATGCGGCTACTGGCACCATCACCATTGCCGGTACAGCAACCGCTGCTGGTGCATTAACCCTCTGGGTAGGCAATGACCGAGTCGATATTCCGATCAGTTCTGGGGATACCGCCGCTGTCGTTGCGGCAGCCTTGAACGCTCAACTTGCCAAACAGCCAGATTTGCCTGTCAGTGCAGGGGTAGCGGGTGCTGTGGTCACACTGACCGCTAAAAACAAAGGTACCCTTGGTAACAGCATCAAGCTGTCGACGGTATTACAGTTGGCTGCCGGTATCACCTCCACGGTGGCGGCCATGAGCGGCGGGACGACTGATCCAGATATCCAGTCCGCCCTAACAGCAGTGTATACCGCTGGTCATACCATCATTTGTAGTTCGTTGACTGATTCGGCCAACCTGACCAAGTTGCGGACTCATCTTGATGCCGTAGGTGGCTCCATTGAACAACGTGGTGCAGTGGGTGTGTATGCACTAACTTCAACACTAGCTGCCGCTACAACCTTGGCCAGCGCAATCAACAGTGGTCGTATCACTGGCTGCTTGGCTCCAAGTACGCAAAGCCTGCCGTGGGAAGTTGCTGCCGCTTATGCAGCTGTGATCGCTTCAGAGGAAGACCCTGCCAGACCATTGAACACACTGGCCTTGACTGGGATTGCTGTCATCCCATTTGCCAATCGCTTGTCTCGTACCGAACAAGAGAATGCACTTTACAACGGTGTGACCCCACTGGAAGTCGGTCCGGGAGATATTGTCCAGATCGTTCGAGCGATCTCGACCTATACGCTTGATCCACAAGGCATCCCGGATATTTCACTACTGGATATCACGACTATCCGCACGCTGGATTATGTACGTAAGTCTATCCGGGAACGAATCGCCCTGCGCTTCCCTCGCGAAAAGCTGTCCGAGAAGACCCCGCCTAAAGTGAGGTCGCAGATTCTGGATGTGCTGTACAAGCTGGAAGAGCTGGAAATTGTCGAGGCGGTAGAAGCCAATAAGGATGGCGTGATCTGCGAGCGGGACTCGCAAGACCCGAATCGGCTAAATGCCAAAATCCCGACTGATGTGGTCAATGGCTTGCATGTATTTGCTGGCCGGATTGATCTGCTGCTGTAACCCGGTTGGGGTGTTTAACACACCCCGACTTTTAAACATGCCGAGGTGAATAATGGCTTTAAAAGAATATGCTGGCGCAGTTGTGCTGGAAGTTGATGGCAAAGAGGTAGAGGTGGTGTCGGTTGACCCTCAAGTCAACACGGGCCGAAAGCTGGTCAAGACAATGAACCGCTCCCGACGTGCAAAAGGGTTTGCCAGAGGCATTCCTGAGTACACGCTGAAGGTAACCGTCCCAGTTGATCTGGATAGTGAGATCAACTGGGAAGAAGTAGAAGGTGCCAAGCTGACTATTGAACCACTGGCAGCAGGCGCAAAACGCATCAGTTATATGGACTGCTTCTCGGTAGATGTTGGCGAAAAGTATACCGTCGACAATGAGGCAGTTCGTGATGTCACGCTCATGTCACTACGGAAAGTCGAAGAATGATCAAAGAAGAAGGCAAGCTGCCGATTGGCATCGAGTTCGAGGGTAAAACGCATACTGCTTTTACCATTCGACCCGCCAAAATGCGCGACAACGTGGAAGCCGTCGAAGAGTTGGGCGGTGATGCTAGCTTGAACCGCCTTTCAGCAGCGGTGCTGGCCCGTCAGATTCTGTCACTTGGCGAGATCCCGAAAGACAAGATCACCAGTGATCTGATTCTGGATCTGGATGAAGAAGACTGGCTAGAACTGGAGGCGGCAAAAGGCCGTCTGGCAAAAAAGCGTCAGCCGCTGAAGAGCGACTCAGAGAGCAACGCTTCGCTTTGACCATGCTGGTTAAAAACGGCTTCTCGGAAGGATACGTCCTCGATCTTTCCGAGCAAGCGCTCATGTCTCACTTGTCCGCCCTGGTTGAAGTACTGAGCGGTAAATCCAGTGGCAAGCCCACTACCAAGATCATCAATAGCCGACGCAAGAAAAAGCAAACACCATGAGTGATCGCAATCTCGAAGTAGCCGTCCTGTTGCGTCTGAAAGATCGCCTGTCACGTGAGTCATCACGTGTGCTGGAGACGATGCAGAAGCAAACTCAAACCGTCGGTAAAACGGCGGCTGAGGCTGCTCGTGATATGGAAAAGATGTCCAAGGTTCGCGGACCAACGACATTGATCAACGATATGGCCCGCCTGAATCGTGAAACTACCAATGCAGTGCAAAAGCTGTCGCTAATGCAAAAAACAATAGCAGGCATTCAAAAGGTAGGGGCTATTGGCGGCGGGGTCATGGCGGCTGGTTACATGCTGAATCGGGCAGCTCAAAAGCCGATGGCTTGGGATATGCGGCTGGCTCAGATGTCAAATACAGCCTATGCGGGTCAGCCATTGGCAGCGAGACGTTTAGGAAAGGCGAAGTTAGAAGAGTCTATCTACGCTGCTACAAAGTATGGTGGCACGAAGGAAGATGTTGCAGAGACATTAGATAAACTCCTAGCGTCAGGAGCCATGCCGCAGAGTACTGCAATGCAATTGCTACCTGTGCTGCAAAAGGCTTCAACCGCTAGTGGGGCATCATCCTCTGAACTGTCGGATATTGCGATCCGGAGTATGCAGAACTTCGGCATTAAAGCCGAACAATTGCCCTCTGCCCTGAATATGGCGATTGCAGCGGGTCAGGCCGGTGGGTTTGAACTGAAAGACATGGCCAAGTGGCTACCGCAGCAAATGGCCGCAGGAAAACAAGCTGGCCTGTCTGGAATGTCTGGCTTACAAACCCTCTTGGCAGCTAACCAGGCATCGGCCATTACTGCGGGTAGCAAAGATGAAGCAGGTAATAACCTGGTCAACTTACTAGCCAAGATCAATAGCCAGGATACTGCCAACGATGCCAAAAAGCTCGGCATTAATTTGACCGGCACCTTGATGGCGGCTCGGAGTAAAGGCATTAACTCACTGGATGCCTTTACTGGCATTGTTGAGCAGGTGGTTAGCAAGGATAAGCGTTACCAGGCACTACAAGCCAAGCTTAAAACGGCCAAAGGTGCAGATCAGCAAACCACACTGGAGTCGATGGCAGATATTGCCAAGGGATCATCTGTTGGAAAGCTGGTTCAGGATCGCCAGGCACTGATGGCATTGATCGCCTATATGAACAATGGCGATTACATGAAATCTGTCCGCGACTCTATGAAAAAGTCAGGGGGGGTTACCGACAGTAACTTTGCATTCATCAGTGAACAGGCAGGATTCAAAGACCAACAGGGAAATAATGCCCTTGATAAAGCACAAACAGAGGCCATGAGAGGATTTGCTGACGTCCTTGGGGATGCAAAGTTAAAGCTCGCTGAATATGCAGAGAAATATCCTGCATTAACTGCAGCGGTGGCCGGAGCCACTACTGTATTAACAGCTTTGGCTACAGCGATTGGTACGTCAGGTATCCTTAGCAACTTGCTTGGAGGCAAGTCAGGAGTGCCAGGAATGTCTCGTGTTCCCGGTGGATCTTCTGTACCTGGTACGCCTAGCTCTGGTTGGGGAGGTGCTCTTTGGGCAATGCTAGGTAATACAGTTAAATCACCAGCTGCACTAGTTTTAGCTTCCGGAGCACTACAAAGAAGTTCATCGACAAATCAGGGGGTGAAAGATTGGGCCGCGAAAGCTGAGGCACGCGCCAGTCTCTCCGAAACCGAACGCAAGAAAGCAGATCTCCTTCAAAAGTTGGCAGAGTCAAAGCGAGGAGCTATTCATGGCACTAACTGGCTTGGCATGCCCACTGTTGAGCCAGCAGGTAAAGGTGATCAGGCAAAAGTGGCTGCTGAAATCCAGCGTTATACCGCTGAATTGATCAAGCTAGGCATGAAGGACAACGAGATCAAAGTAAAGGTTGAAGTCATCAATGGCAACTTGGTGGCTCAGGTGAATAAAGCGATGGCTACCCAAGCAGCAAGGCACTGATATGTCCTGGTCAGATAATTTATTAGATGCGTCATTCCGTGGGGTAGCTTTTGATTGTGTAAGCACCTCTGATGATTTGGAGCGTGCTGTCGCTGTCTATGAATACCCTTACCAAGATGGTGCAGATACTGAAGACATGGGTGAAAAGCCATGGCATATCAGTATGCAAGCCATCTTTTATGGTGATGATTACGATCAGCGATTAAAAGACTTTCTGGACGTATTGCGGGTGCCGGGTCCGGGTGAATTAATCCATCCGATTTATGGCAGCATGACCGTTCAATTGCTGTCGGTGAATATCGACCATGATGCCGAGAGTCCGGATAGCGCCCGAGTTTCCCTCTCTTTTATGGAGTCCACCGTTGGCCAGCAGCTGTTCAGTCGAGAGTTGGCTTCTCAACAGGCTGAAGCAGCGAGTATGGCTGCTGACTCAGTAAGCGATATTGGCGCAGGGGTGTTCTCCGATGCCATTGATCAACTGAAGAAACTGGAGCAGCCATTCACCAAGCTGAATCAGTTGCGTGACCGGGTAATTGGCACACTCCAGCAGCTGGCCAGTCGAGTAAATGGGGTGATTTATACCGGACTGGATGTGTTGAACTTCCCGCAATCCTTTATTGCGGATCTCAAAAGCGTATTTAATAGCATTGCTACTCCCAGACTGGACTCGGGAGAAGTCTCCCTTGATGAGTTTACAAGGGCCGTGTCGATCATCACGACACCTTTGTCTAGCATGACGGCTCCTTCGAATATTCATACGGATGCCGCCTTTAGTCTGACGCAGGCAACGAGTGTGGCCACCGTAGCAGCCACTCTGTTTGCCGCCGAGATCGAGAGTCCGTCTTTAACACCCAGCCAGTTAGAATCTGTCCTGATTACGGCAAGGGAATCTATCCAGTCCGCGATTGCGGTTTACCGAACAACTTATGATGTGGTGGCGGCAAGGCCAGTCATTGAGGGACTTCGAGACACGGCGGCCAAACTGCAGCAGACGGCAAAGAGCATCATTATTAGTAAGCCACCACTGGTGATCAAGCAAGTCGAGTCTGATGGGAATTTGCACCAGATTGCTTATCGCTGGTATGGCGACTATACCAGGGCAGAAGAGTTGATTCGTCTGAACCCTTCCTTACGTAACCCAAACTTCATCCAGCAGGGAGACCTGCTTAATGCTTATGCTCAGTGATCAGCGTAAAGACCATATTGTTTCTTTACTCATTGCTGGCCATGTTCAGCAGCAATGGATGGAATACGACATTGACTCGGATCTGCTCACGCCTGCAGATGCCTGGCAAATGTCGATTGCCTTACCCACCAGTAAAGATGGTCAGGCACTGTCGTTTAAAACCGTTTTAAAGGAAGGCGAAAAGATCAAGGTCCAGATTGGTGGCGAGACGGTGCTATCTGGCCGACTGGATGCTTGCCAGCATGAAGTCGTCAAAGGGTCGCACCGCTTTACTATCAATGGTAGGGACGATGCAGCCGCCCTGTTGGATTGTTCTGCACCAGTGTTTGTTCAGCGCCAATCTACCATGCAAGAAATCGTCGCCAAAATTGTGCGGCCATTGGGTATCACAAAGGTCGTTATTCATGCAGAAAAGACGACCAAGTTTGAAAAGGTGAATGTCGATCCGGGTGATTCTGCGTGGGATACCTTGGTACATGCTGCCGAGGCGGCAGGTTTATGGCCATGGTTTGAACCAGATGGCACCTTGGTGATTGGCGGGCCGGACTACTCAACACCCCCTGTTGATACGCTGGCGCTACGTTGGAATGGCAGGTCAAATACGCTGATCCGATTGTCAGAGAATCGCTCTATATCTGGTCGATTTTCGGAGGTAACTGTACTTGGCCAGACACATGGTACGGAAACTGAAACCGGAAAAAATAGCTTACGCGGTGTTGCCAAGGATAGCCAGGTCAACTGGTACCGCCCAAAGATCGTGACTGACCATGAGGTAGACAACTCGGCGGTTGCTCAATCCAGAGCGAGAAAGCTGCTGATGGATAGTCGCTTGACTGGCTACACCTTGGAGGCCGAATTATATGGCCACCGAACACAAGCAGGTACGCTATGGAAGCCTGGTCAGCGCATCCGGGTTATTTCAGAACCGCACGGCATCGATGGCGTATTCTTTTTGATGGGTAGACGATTTGTACTCAATCGGAATGATGGGCCAAAGACGCTACTTACTTTGAAAGAGGATGCGGTGTGGACACTGGATGCACTTCCGCATAAGCGCAAACACAGAAAAGGCAAGAATGGTGCACTAGGACAGATTCTGGATATCGCAAAACCTTCTTGGCAACAGTGATGATAAAAGACATTGATCAGCGAATTGGCCGCGCAATAGGCCGCATTCGACAGGCATTCCGTGTGCTGCTAACTGGAGTGGATACTAGCCGTCCAATTATCCTGGTACAGGCGGATGGCCTTGCGGGTGAGCAGCTGCAGGCGGCGGAGTACTTCCAGCACTATGGCTATACCAGCAACCCGCCAGCAGGTTCGCAGGGGGTAGTACTTCCCATCGGAGGAAAAACAGCGCACGGCATCATGATTGCCACTGAACATGGCAGCTATCGTCTCAAAAAGCCTCCAGTCTGGAGAGGTCGCACTTTACTCCGACGAAGGCGACCATGTGTATCTGAAGCGTGGCCGTGTGGTCGAAGTGAGTACTCAGCACCTGGTTATTAATGCTACGGCAGATGTCATGATCAACAGTCCACAAGTCACCATTACCGGCCATACACAGATCAGTAATGGCTTAAATGTGGATGCAGGTACATCTTCTGATTGTGCGACCTTCACTGGGACGATCAAAACAACGGTTGATGTGATTGCCGATGGAAAATCACTTGTTCATCACGTTCATGGCAATGTTACTACTGGTGCTAGCCAAACAGGGCAACCGGTGTAGTCATTCAATTTGACTATTACATTGGAATTTTCTATAAATTAAGGTCTACGTTTTTAACGCAGACCTTAATTTTGGAGAATTATTTCATGCAATATATTGCAAGCATTTCTGACTCAGTCTTTTTTAAATTCATAGTAGTCATAGTCACCTTCTGTACTGCGGTAGGTTTAATCATCGCTTTTTTTAAAGTAGGGATTTCTTTCTATAAAAGAAAGATCGGTCCAAAGCGAAAACAAAATCAGTACAGTTCACGCCGTCTTGAACTAAAAAATCTGAAGCGCTGCATGGACAATCAAAGCATATTAATAGCAACCTTTGCTGAAAAAACCATGCTGATTTTTACCGCATTCTTTTACACTTTGCTGACAACAGGTGGGCAGACAGTCAACCTAATTTTGCATAGTGGACATGCAATGACTATTAGCAAAAGGCTAGAAGATGTGACGACAGTTCTGATCATCATCGGCCTGTGGGTATTTATCATCAGCCTAGCAATTTCAGGGGCGAATTTCTTTAGAAAAGTAAAACTAGGTCAGACTTACTTAGATGAGCTTGTGCAAGACATACAGGAGATGAAAAAGCAGTCTCCTGAACTACAGGATACCCCTAAGGTCGATTTTCTAGATGATCCTTCGTCTAAAACAGACAAACAAGGTGATGATGTATCAAGCAATGGGTAGCGCCTACTGACACCCATCAGCTAATCACTTAATCCTTGCCGCCGCACAATAGCGGCATGGATAAAGCCTTAAACCCCTATACCGGAGACTACACTGGGCAGCTAATCGATACGCTGGCCAATGCCGTCTATATTCGCCTCATGACCCCGCTTGGGTCATGGTGGGCGGATATTAAATTGGGTAGTCGCCTGCATGAGTTGCAGCGTCAAAAAGACTTATCTCGCGTTTCCCAACTAGCCAAACAATATGCAGAAGAGGCACTGAAGCCGCTTTTGCAAGATGGTCGTGCTACGCAAATCCTGATCACCCCGGAGCAACTTCACGATGGCTGGCTGCGTCTAGCTATCGCGGTCACTGATGCCCAAGGTCGCACAAATGTATTCTCTCATCCGGTAAAGGTAGTTTGAGATGAGTACATTCAATCCGCCCTCCCTAGATACCATCCGACAAAACTGGTTGCGAGACTTACTGAGTGCTAATCCAGCTGCAGCTACCGACTCGGATAGTGACAATTACATCCGAGCCACGGTGATTGCCAGTGCAATCGAAGGCTTGTATGAGCATCAGTCTTGGATTTTTAAACAGATTTTTCCGGATCAGGCTGATGTTGAGTACATGGAAATGCATGCCGCCAGAAAAGGCTTGTCCTATAAGGCTGCAACCTATGCAACCGGGTTTGTCACATTCACTGGCCAATCAGGTAGTGTGATTCCGGTCGGAACCCAACTAAAGCGGGCGGATGATACCGCCTATCAAACAACAGCCGCTGCAACGATTGATGGATCGGGTACGTGTACGGTTGCTGCACAAGCTGTGACTGCGGGAGCAAATGGCAATGCGAGTACAGGTGTTCTGCTAACGGTTCAATCTGCACCATCAGGTGTTCAAAGCCAAGCGGTCATCTCTTCAATGCTCTCCGGGACTGACAAGGAAACTGCTGCTTCATTACTGGCCAGACTGCTGGATATACTTCGCCATCCGCCCGCTGGAGGCAACCCATACGACTATAAGCGCTGGGCACTAGAAGTTGATGGGGTTACTGGCGCATATGTTTTCCCATGGAGACGAGGGGCAGGCACGGTTGATGTCGCCATCACCAGTGCGGGAGGGCTGCCATCTGCCGGACTCATTTCCCAAGTGCAAAGTCACATTGATAGCCTTCGACCTGCGGGTACCAAGGGGACATTGGTGTTTGCACCATCGGTTCTCACTGTCGATGTGTCGGTACAAGTAAAGGTAGCCGGTACCACGCTCGCCAATATCACCCCGCTGATTCAGTCAGCGATGGAGAGTTACTTTGCGGGGATAACTCCCGGCGATACCGTCATCAAGAGCAAGCTTGAAACCTTAATCAGCGATCTGACTGGCGTGGTTGATCGAGCGATAACGCTGCCTGCGGCCAATGTAGTACCAACCAATACCTCTACCGTGCTTCAGTGGTGTCGGCTGGGTGCGGTAACGGTGAGTGCGATGTAGATGAGCAGGTACGCTTCCTTACTCGCCAAGCTGCTGCCACCAACCAGCTATGAACCGAATGCCGAGATGTTATCGGCTTCACTGCTGTTAGATGGGCAACGACTGGATTTTGCAGAAGATTTTGCACAGTCTGTAATTGATGCCATGTCACCTGCGACTTGCCCTGTTTCCATGATCCCTGACTGGGAATCTGTTTATGGGCTACCAGACCCTTGTACGCCGCGCGGATCGCTCTCTATTTCAAGCCGACGCCAGCGGCTGATCGCCAAAGAAAAAGAGCTGGGTGGGCTATCGAAGACTTACTTCATAGCACTGGCTGCCTCAATCGGCTTTCAGATTTCAATTACAGAACTTGGTGCATATACCTGCGAGATGTCATGCGAGAGCCCTGTTGCTGATGAAGGGTGGGATTTTGTATGGCAGATCAATGCACCCAGCGTCTCAATTCAAGAAGCAACGGTAGAGGATGGCGTAGAGACGCCGCTGAGATACTGGGGAAATACACTGCTTGAGTGTGTGCTAAGACCTTTGAGACCAGCACACACCATTTTACTATTTGCTTACGCTTAGGAACTTATATGCAGCGCGTTAGACGTGATACCGCCGTCGCAGTCATTCCAGCACCACCAGCTACTGGCACACCAGGCTATTTTGGTAAAGGTGATCCACAAAGTGGTCAGTCAGCCACTATACCTGGCTACGAATGGTTTAACTCTGTTCAGGAAGAGCTGTGCGGCGTTATTGAGGCATTAGGTTTGACCTTGGCTGATGCCGACAGAACGCAATTGCTCCAAGCCTTAAAGCTTCTGCAAGGCTCGGATGTCCTTTACAACAAAACCGTCCATACCACCGTGGCCAACGGTTCCCCCGTTTACTGGGACTCTGCCAATAGCCGCTACGATCTGGCCAAGGCAGATGGCACGAGCGCTGCCAATTTCATCGGCTTTGCCCGTAATGTGTCGGCTGGCAAGGCGGATATCGTTATCGGTGGTTACGTCAGCGGATTGGCAGGGCTAACGGCTGGCAAGGTGTATTTGTCCACCACAACTGCCGGAGCACTCACATCAACGCTGACGTCTGTCCCAATCGGGCTTGCAATTAGCGCAGCTGAAATTCTGTTGCGTCAAGATATTTCCGCTTATGCCAATCTTGCGCTAACTCAGCTGTGGACAAAGGCCCAACGTGGGCAGGTATTGGCATTAGCCGATGCGGCCAGTATTGCTGTTGATCTTTCCTTGTCGAATAACTTTAGCATCACATTGGCAGGCAACCGGACCTTGGCGACACCCACCAATGTAGTACCTGGGCAAAGTGGGATTATTGCGGTTACTCAGGATGCCACTGGATCTAGAACACTTGCATTTGGAACAAATTATAAATTTGCAGGTGGATCTGCGCCGACATTGACCACTACAGCAAATGCAACTGATTACCTGACCTATTATGCAGAGACCGCGACACGGGTATTTGTATCGATCGTGAAGGATGTGAAATGACCATCCCGGCAAATATCCCAGCGGTAATGCTGGCCCTGAAACAGGTTTTTAACATTGTTATTAGCGCAAACACAGATCAATACTTACTAACCAATGATGTGATAAATGCGCAGGTTGGCGCGGAAATTAATGTAACCGTCAATGCCGGTGTTGTTGTAGGTTCCTCAACAACTGGCGTTGCTGGTTTTAGATCTGGAGCCCTTCCCAGTGGCATCACTGTAAACCTTGTTAACAATGGCACGATTGTTGGAATGGGGGGAAATGGTGGTATTGGTTATAACGGTAGCGCAACAAATGGAACAAATGGCGGCGATGCTATTTCATTATCAAGTGGAGTAACGTTAAAGCTTACAAATAATGGCATAGTTGGCGGTGGCGGAGGTGGTGGAGGTGGCCAAGGAAATCGAGATGTTGCGGCAGGAGGTTCAGGAGGGGCAGGCGGCACAAACTCTATTAAATCGGTCGGAGGCGGTGCTGCATCAGCAGCACATGCATTGGCTAGTGGGAATGGAGGGAATCTAACATCTGGAGGGGTCTCCGCGCATGCTATTTTTTCTTGGCAAGATGGATATGGTGGTTCAGGTGGCAATCTTGGCCAAGCCGGTGGGGTTGGGGGATGTAACGTGGATACATCCTATTTTGGAAGCGGAGGTTCGCCCGGCAAAGCGGTGGCGCTAAATGGTGGTGCTTTTACCTTTGTCTCAGGGAGCGCTGTACAGGGGGTGGTCGCATGAGCTATTTGATTTTTAATACGCCAACCAATACAGCAAATGAAGTATTTAATTACGCATTTGATGGGCTCACATCCACTATCCATCTTGACGATACGGTGCGCTTGAACGAGCTAGCAAGTTATATTCCATCGGATGTTAATTTTGACCTTTCAGCCGATGCAGGAATCTGCCTAATCCATGTAAAACAGGGGGCTGGCATCCCGTGTCATGTGGATCATCCGCTTTCATTTCATCGTAATAACGCCCGCATCTGTTCAGCATCAGTCATTAGATTGCTATCGCCGGAGATTGTAACCCTTCAGATAGGGAGCGACCTAGTTAATATCAGCCCCGGCGATACGGTTTGTGTGCTTGGTGGCACCCCACATGCGCTACTCCCCGTTGCTAACGATTCAACATTTATTGTCGGTTTCTTTTGCACGGACCATATAGGAGATCCGCTATGAAATGGCTGTTACTCACAACGGTCGGCATTGTCCTTTCTATTATCCAGATTATCACCAGTCCACTGCTGGCGCTATGGCCGAGCAAACTGCCACAGAGCCTATCATGGTTCCAGACGGTCGATTACGACCTGATGGGTGACGGTGGTCACTATGCTCGGTGGGCTGATAAGCCAGCCTATCTACAGCGCCTTGCATGGCTTCTCCGTAATCCGACAGACGGTTGGGATTATCAAAATGCATCTGTGGTAACCGACCTTACTCTGGTTCACTGGTCAGGAGATTCGCAGACAAGTAATCGACCTGGGCATAGTGGGTGGTGTAAAGCTCGTCTTCCTTCTGGGGAATGGATGCTTTATGTAATTTATCGTTGGCCAGGCACAAGCAAATGTCTGCGCATATATCTTGGTTGGAAGCTCATGGGCGCAGTACATGGCTCAACAGGTCGTTATCCGCTTGTATGCGTACCCAATCCTTATTCCAGCTATGAAGTGAAATAAAGCAGCAACCCTCAGAGTGCGCCAACACCCCGAGGGTTATCTAACCCACAGACCAATCCTGTGAGCAAACCAAGGCTGCCCGCTTGTGCACTTGCGGGTACCATTATAGAACAATCGTTCTATTAATATAAGAGGCTCACATGAATCAATCTCACCCTATCATCCCTTGGATTGGCGGCAAACGCCGTCTAGCAAAAACTATCCTGCCAATGTTCCCAGAGCATACCTGCTATGTAGAACCGTTCTGCGGAGCAGCCGCCCTGTACTTCATGAAAGAACCGGCCAAGGTCGAAGTAATCAATGACATCAATGGCGAACTGGTCAACCTGTATCGGGTGGTAAAACACCATCTAGAAGAGTTTGTACGGCAGTTCAAATGGGCATTGTCGTCGCGGCAGCTGTATAAGTGGCTACAGATCACACCTGAAGAAACCCTGACTGATATCCAACGAGCAGCCCGCTTCTACTACCTACAGAAGCTGTCTTTTGGCGGCAAGGTAGATGGTCAAACCTTCGGTACGGCAACCACCAGTGCCCCAAGACTGAACCTGCTACGACTAGAGGAGGATTTAAGCCAGGCACATTTACGTTTAAGCCGTACATTTATTGAACACCTAGACTGGTCAAAATGCATACAAAAGTATGACCGTCCACATACCCTGTTTTACTGTGATCCACCGTACTGGGATACCGAAGGCTACGGCGTCGACTTTGCTTTTGAGAACTATATAGAGTTGGCCAGACTTGCCAAGAGCATCCAGGGCAAGATGATTGTCTCAGTGAACGACATACCCGAAATGAGAAAGGTCTTTGCGGGACTTAGTGTTGAAACTTGCAGCATTAATTACACTGTTGGCCAAGGCGATTTGGCTCGTTCAAAACGCTCAGAGCTAATCATTAAAAACTGGTAGGATTTTACAGGGCGGATTGTGCAGAATGTGCCGTCAAAACCTGCACTTTTCGCTTTTCTGACTGTGCAGAAGCTCATGCAATTCTGTGCAAAAGTTTTCGGCGCGTTACACTGAATCAATCATGGGGCAAAAAATGGGGCAAAAATATACACAACAAAAAAGGCCACTCTCAAGAGTGGCCTAAGTATTTGAAATTATTGGTCGGAGCGAGAGGATTCGAACCTCCGACCCCTTGCACCCCATGCAAGTGCGCTACCAGGCTGCGCTACGCTCCGACAAATGAGGCTAGGATTATAGCCTTTTTCAAAACACGCGCAACAGATTAGTTAATCAAAATCCCTAAGATTTCAGTTAACTCAGCACGTAGTCCTCTACGGCTTAGATCTGGTAACTTCTCATCGCTATCAGAGGTAACAGCAGGCGTTTCAGAGAAAGTCAAACTCGTGACCAATTCTTCAGACTCAGCCAATTTATTACGCGCACCACTAATCGTGAAGCCCTCTTCGTACAACAAACCACGAATACGGCGAATTAATAGCACTTCATGATGTTGGTAATAACGACGATTACCACGACGTTTTACCGGTTTTAATTGGGTAAATTCTTGTTCCCAATAACGCAATACGTGCGGTTTTACGGCACATAAATCGCTTACTTCACCAATAGTGAAATAACGCTTAACCGGAATAGGAGGCAGTTCAGTCTTAACTGTTTCTGTCATGATATTCTTCTACCAGCCCTTTTAGCTTTTGGCTCGCATGAAACGTCACCACTCTACGCGCAGTAATTGGAATCTCTTCCCCTGTTTTTGGGTTACGACCAGGGCGCTGTGGCTTATTTCTTAATTGAAAATTACCAAAACCAGATAGCTTAACGGTATCACCTGCTTCCAATGAAATACGAATTTCTTCAAAAAAAGCTTCTACCATTTCTTTTGCTTCGCGCTTATTTAAACCAACCTGCTCAAAAAGCACGTCAGCCAGCTCGGCTTTAGTCAATGTGTTAATCAATCGGAACTCCTTAACTTAACGTAAACGTGCACCAAGCTGCTCACCAGCAGCTTCAATGAATACAGACATCACTGTATCCACTTCGGCATCAGTCAACGTTTTTTGAGTATTATGCAGATTAAATCTGATTGCAAGACTCTTCTTGCCTTCTTCAATTCCCTTACCTGCATAAACATCAAATATACCAATGTCAGTTACTTCAGCTGGCGCTACGCGGCGTAAAACCGACAACAATGCATCAGCAGTTACTGTGTTATCTACAACAAAAGCTAAATCACGCTTCACTGGAGGGAAGCTTGCAATTTCTTTATAAACAGGGATACCAACCTGCTGTAATGGCAATGCCTCAACTTCAAATAATACAGGAGCAGATGGCAAATCATACTCATGTGTTAGTTGTGGGTGCAACTCACCAATCCAACCAATCTGAGTATCGCCCAAGTAAACGGCAGCAGAACGTCCAGGGTGAAGTGCAACGTGCTCAGCTTTCTTGAAATTTAGAACTAATGGATATGCCATTAGTTCTAGGTCTGCCTTCACATCAAAGAAATCTACAGGACGAGTAGCTTGGCCCCATTGTTCAGTAGCTGCAGGGCCCCAAGCGATGGCAGCAACGCGTAGCGGCTGATGATATCCAGCAACCGTCAGTGGGCCATCGACAACCGATTCATCACGATGGAAAACTTTACCCACCTCAAAAATACGTACACGGCTAGCGCGACGATTAATGTTGTAAGAAAGGTTAGCAATCAAACCACCAATCAAACTACTACGCATCACAGAAAGATGGCTAGCAATTGGATTTTGCAAAGCAATTGGCGTCAAATTACCAGCAAAATCTTTTTCCCAACGTGCTTCAACAAAGCTGTAATTAATCACCTCTTGATAATCAGCATCAGCTAATACATCACGAATATCATGAATAGAGCGTAGCGCTTCATCATGCGAGAACATCGCCGCAGCAGCGACAGGTGGATTTGAAGGAATATTTTCAAAGCCGAACACACGGGCGATTTCTTCAATCAAATCTTCTTCAAGATTTAAATCAAAGCGGAATGATGGAGGCGTTACTACGTAAGCTGCTTCTGGCTCAGTAACGATTTGGTTTTCTAAACCTAAGCGGGTAAAGATGCCTCCCATTTCCTCTGCAGAAATATCAACACCAATTACTTTAACTGCACGTGCAACACGCATCGTTACAGGAGGGCGAGCAGGAATCACACCGTCAACAGATTTAACTGGGCCAGCTTGACCACCACAAATATCCAAGATCAAACGCGTCGCGCGCTCAAGACCCTCAGCACAATTATTAAAGTCGACTCCACGCTCAAAACGATGCGAAGCATCAGAACTAAAATTATAACGACGCGCTTTGCCTGCAATCGCTTCAGGCGTGAAGAATGCAGCTTCAAGGAAAACATCCGTGGTAGTTAATTCAGCTTTTGTTGAATCGCCACCCATAATACCAGCCATGCCAATCGCACCGCTGTTATCTGCAATCACAAGCACATCATCATTTAATGTCAGTGTTTGTTCATTTAGCAACAAAATTTGTTCGTCTTGCTTAGCAAAACGCACATGAATATCACCATTAAGCTTTGCTAAGTCATAGACATGCAGTGGACGACCCAGTTCCAACATCACATAGTTGGTAACATCCACTAGCGCAGAAATAGAACGCACACCACTACGCTCGAGACGCTCAACAATCCAGTCAGGCGTTTTAGCCGCAGCATTAACTTGACGAATAACACGTCCCGCAAAACGCCCACAAGCATCAACAGCGTCAATCACTACAGGGTACATGTCATCAATGACTGGTGTGACAGGAGACACATCAGGCAAATTCATTACGTTACCAGTCAATGCGGCCGTTTCACGAGCAATACCAAGTAAAGACAAACAATCCGCACGGTTTGGTGTTAGTTTGATCGTAATTTTATGGTCATCAAGTGCTAAGTACTGATATACATCAGCACCAACAGGCGCATCTGCTGGAAGTTCTAGCAAACCACCATGGTCATCAGAAAGCTTCAGTTCTTTAGCAGAGCAAAGCATACCGCTGCTATCAACGCCACGCATCTTAACGGCAGCAATCTTAAATGGCTTATCAGCACTTTCACCAGGCAACTCAGCACCTAGTGTTGCACATGGGATTTTAATACCAGGACGCACATTTGGCGCACCACAAACAATTTGCAATACCTCAGTACCAGTATTCACTTTACATACGTTCAATCGGTCTGCATTCGGGTGGCGTTCGGTTTCTAAAACCTCAGCAACCACAACACCAGAAAAAGGAACACCAACCGGCTCATCTTCTTCAACTTCTAAGCCAGCCATCGTCAACAAATGTGTTAACTGATCGGTCGTTAAATCTGGATTAACGAAAGAACGAAGCCATTTTTCTGAAAATTGCATATTTGCCTGCTATCACAAAACTAAAATCAGATTGAACGAATGCGAAAATACAAAGATTAAGCAAACTGTTTTAAGAAGCGTAAATCACCTTCATAGAACAAGCGCAAATCACCAATACCGTACCGTAGCATGGTCAAACGCTCCAAGCCGCTACCAAAAGCAAAACCGATGTAACGTTCGGGATCTAAGCCAAAGTTCTTCACAACAGTAGGATGTACCTGCCCTGAACCAGAAATTTCTAGCCAGCGGCCTTTTAATGGACCACTACCAAATTTCATATCAATTTCGGCAGATGGCTCGGTAAACGGGAAAAAAGACGGGCGGAAGCGAACCTCTAAATCATCCGTTTCAAAGAAACGCTGCAAGAAGTTGGTGTAAACACCTTTTAAATCGGCAAAGCTAATATTGTCTGCAATCCACAAACCTTCCACTTGATGGAACATAGGAGAGTGAGTTGCATCAGAATCCACACGGTAAGTCTTGCCAGGAGCAATTACTTTGATAGGAGGCTGATGATTTTTTGCATAGCGAACCTGCATCGGGCTAGTGTGTGTACGCAACAACAACGGCTCAGCATGATCAGATTCAATGTAGAAAGTATCGTGCATTGAACGTGCCGGATGATTATCCGGTTGGTTCAACGCAGTGAAGTTGTACCAGTCGCTTTCAATTTCGGGGCCATCTGCCACATCGAAACCAATAGAGCGGAAGATTTCCTCCACTCTGCGCCAAGTACGAATAACTGGATGCACGCCACCCGCCCCGCGTCCGCGACCTGGCAAGGTAACATCAATAGATTCTTCCGCTAATTTAGCGGCTAATTTCCGAGATTGAATTGCTTGACGCTGCTGGTTTAAAACCGCCTCAATCCGTTCTTTAGCTTGGTTAATTTCTTGACCAAGACGTGGTCTATCTTCAGCAGAAACCTTTCCCAAGCCTTTCATGTGCTCGGTAAGTTCACCAGATTTGCCAAGATATTTAGCTTTTTCTTGTTCTAATACAGCTAAATCATCAATAGCAGAAAGTGTTAGTTCGGCTTCAGAAACAATTTCGGAGAGACTGCGCATGTTATGCCCATCCAGACAGCAGACAAAATTCAAACCCAACAAAGAAAAAAGGGAGGCATACAGCCTCCCTTTATCAGCCGTATCGCTTAAGCTAAGCTTGCTTTAGCTTGTTCAACTAGCTTACCGAAGGTAGCTTTGTCAAACACTGCCAAATCAGCCAATACTTTACGATCAACAGCTACTGCAGCTTTTTTCAGACCATTCATGAAAACGCTGTAGCTTAGACCGAATTCACGGGCTGCAGCATTAATACGAACAATCCATAGAGAGCGGAACTGACGCTTACGTTGACGACGGTCACGGTAAGCATATTGTCCAGCTTTCATTACCGCTTGCTTAGCAATACGGTATACGTTTTTACGACGACCGCGATAGCCTTTAGCTAGCGCAAGAACTTTTTTGTGACGGGCACGTGCCGTTACACCGCGTTTAACTCGTGGCATTCTCTAACTCCTTATGCGAACGGAAGCATTGCACGAACAGATGCAATATTCGTGCTGTGTACCTGAGCGGTACCACGCAGTTGACGTTTGTTCTTGGTGGTTTTCTTGGTCAGAATGTGACGTTTGAAAGCTTGACTACGCTTAATCACACCGCTGCCCATGACCTTGAAGCGCTTTTTAGCGCTACTTTTGGTCTTCATCTTTGGCATTTTACTACCTCTATTAATAACAAGCGCACGGTGGTTGAACCTCTCAACACTTCGAACCGTGACACCTGACTAATTGCTCCGAAGAGCAAAACCTGTATTTTATACTTTACTTACGCTTTGGCGCAATAACCATAACCATTTGTCGACCTTCTAATTTTGGAAACTGCTCAACAGTTCCAAATTCTACTAGGTCAGCCTCAACGCGTTTTAGCAAATTGAAACCAAATTCTTGGTGAGCCATTTCACGGCCACGGAAGCGCAAGGTAATTTTAGTCTTGTCGCCTTCGCCCAGAAAACGAATCAAGCTTCTTAACTTAACCTGATAATCGCCTTCGTCTGTAGCAGGTCGGAATTTAATTTCCTTAACCTGAATTTGCTTTTGCTTAAGCTTAGCTTCGTGTTTACGCTTACTTTCTTGGTATTTGAACTTACCATAATCCATTAAGCGACAAACTGGAGGAGATGCCTGAGGAGCGATTTCTACAAGGTCTACGTCTGCCTCTTCAGCAAGCTGAATCGCAGCACGCGAACTCATAATACCTAATTGCTCACCCTCTACACCAACCAAACGAAGTTCTGACAGATTAATTTCGCCGTTAATACGCGGCTCTTTCTCCTGAGCGATGACTATTCTCCAACTAAACTAAAAAATTAAGATCTATCCGCTACGGCCTGATTGAATAAATCAATCAAAGAAGCCAAATCTAGCTGACCAAGATCCTCTCCCTTGCGGTTTCTTACCGCAACTTTACCTTGTTCCATTTCTTTATCACCTACCACTAAAATGAATGGTAGACGATTTAAACTGTGCTCACGGATTTTATAGGTAATCTTCTCGTTTCTCAAGTCAGACTCGACAGAGAAACCTGCTTCTTGCAACTGAGAAACCACACTTTTTGCGTAATCCGCTTGTTTATCCGTAATATTCAATACAACAGCCTTAACTGGCGCCAACCAGAACGGAAAGCTTGCAGCATGCTGCTCAATTAAAATACCAAGGAAACGCTCTAAAGAACCAACAATCGCACGGTGCAACATCACCGGACGTTGACGCGAATTATCATCGGCAACGTACTCAGCCTTCAATCGCTCTGGCAAAACAAAATCAAGCTGCAAAGTACCGCACTGCCAAGAACGACCAATCGCATCCTTAATATGGTACTCAATCTTAGGACCATAGAAAGCACCTTCACCAGGCAACTCTTCCCACTCAAGCCCACATGCAGTTAACGCATCACGCAAACCTTGCTCAGCTTTATCCCATACTTCATCAGAACCTGCACGTTTTTCTGGGCGTAAAGATAGCTTAATAGCAACATCATTAAAACCGAAGTCTTGATAAACACTCATTGCCAGCAAGTTAAATGCTTTCGCCTCTTCAATAACTTGATTTTCAGTACAGAAGATATGTGCATCATCTTGAACAAAGCCGCGAACACGCATAATACCGTGCAGAGAACCAGATGGTTCATTACGGTGACAAGCACCGAATTCAGCGTAACGTAATGGCAAATCACGATACGAGCGCAACCCTTGGTTAAAGACCTGAATATGACCAGGACAATTCATTGGCTTAATTGCGTAGTCACGCTTTTCAGACTCTGTCGTGAACATATTGTCGCGATAGTTCTGCCAATGACCAGACTGCTCCCAAAGAGTACGATCCATTACTTGCGGAGTACGAATCTCTTTATAACCGGCCAAAGATAAACGATTGCGAAGGTACTGTTCTACGTTCTGCCAAAGTGCCCATCCTTTAGGATGCCAAAACACCATACCAGGTGCTTCATCTTGCAAATGAAACAAATCGTGTTGCTTAGCCAATTTGCGGTGATCACGCTTTTCAGCCTCTTCAAGACGGAAAAGATAGGCATCAAGGTCTTCTTTTTTAGCCCATGCAGTTCCGTAAATACGCTGAAGCATTTCATTTTTTGAATCACCACGCCAATAAGCACCAGCAACCTTCATTAATTTGAAATGTTTTAGCTTGCCAGTTGAAGGCACATGAGGACCACGACAAAGATCAGTGAAATCACCTTCTGAATACAGTTTAATGGCTTCACCTTGAGGAATTGCCTCAACTAGCTCAGCCTTATATACCTCACCCAAGCCTTTAAAGTAGGAAATCGCATCATCACGAGAAATAACTCGCTGAGTCACTTCAATATTTTGCTTACTCAACTCCAACATTTTCTTCTCAATAACAGCAAGGTCATCAAGAGTAAATGGGCGTTTATAAGCAAAATCGTAATAGAAGCCATCTTCAATTACAGGACCAATAGTAACCTGCGCCTCAGGAAACAACGCTTTCACAGCATATGCTAAAAGGTGAGCAGTTGAATGGCGGATAACCTCTAAGCCACGAGGATCTTTTTCCGTAACAATCTCAAGAGACACGTCCTTTTCAATTAAGTAAGACGTATCTACCATTACACCATCAACAACACCTGCTAATGCTGCTTTAGCTAAACCAGCACCAATGCTTGCAGCTACATCAGCAACAGTGACTGATTGATCATATTGCCGGACAGAGCCATCCGGTAAGCGCACGGAAACCATAGTCGACTTTCTAAAAGCTAAGGACAAAAAAAAATGCGGCAGGAGCCGCATTTTTTTCACCACTCCAAAAAACGTTGCCGATTTGGCAGTGATACAAATTCTTTGTTGGTAGGCACGATTGGACTCGAACCAACGACCCCCACCATGTCAAGGTGGTGCTCTAACCAGCTGAGCTACGTGCCTAAAGAGAAAAAGATTATAGCAAAACTACAGGATTTCGCAAGCTTTAAATATTTTATTTCTGCAATTTCTTAATAACAAATCCAGGCGTGGCCAGAATGAAGTAAAAGCAAACAGCAGAAGCATAAAATTGCCAATTTTGAGACTGATGTACAGAATAAGTTGTTTCAAATAAATACGAAACACCAGCCAAAAAAAAGAAGCTTGCAACAAAATTCAAAATAAAAACCACCACGTGGTTTAACGTAGTGGTTTTCAAAATACCTAATAGCCGCTCAGTAAAGAAAGCTGCATTTGCAATAATGAAAGATAGAACCAAAAAAACCCAAAAAGTTAAATCAGCCCCTACTTTCATATTCAACCACCAAAAGAGGCTAGAACTGCATTGCTACAGATATCCAGTAGACGCTGAGGTAAAACACCTAACGCAACAATAGCAACAGCAATTAATACAAGTGTTACTTTCGTACATGGCGTACTAACAATCGCAGCATCAGTTGAAGCTTCATCAAAGAAAGCCAACTTAACAACACGTAGATAGTAATAAGCACCGATGACTGATAGCAATACAACAATAATTGCTAGAGTTGCGTTACCAGATGCTAATACCGAAGTTAATACAGAGAATTTACCAAAGAAACCAACTGTAGAAGGAATACCAGCCATTGAGAACATGACAACCAACAGAACACCAGCAAACAGTGGGCTACGCTGTGCCAAGCCCTTCAAATCGCTTAGTTCTTCAGCCTCATAACCAGATCTTGAAAGAAGCAGAACCAAACCAAACCCACCAAGTGTCATCACCATATAGGTTACGATATAGAACGCAGAAGCAGAGTAACCTTGAGTAGAATTAACCATCACACCCAAAATCACGAATCCCATGTGAGAAATTGCAGAGTAAGCCAACATACGCTTTAGGTTAGTCTGTGCAACAGCAGTGATGTTACCAATGGCAACTGACAGCACGCCTAACACCATTAGCATCTGAGACCACTCACCATGCAAAGATGGTAATGCCTGACCTAAAATACGAGACATGAACACAAAGCTGGCAATTTTTGGCGCAGAACTGATAAAAACAGTCACAGAAGTTGGTGCACCATGATAGACATCTGGTACCCACATATGGAAAGGAACTGCACCAAGTTTAAAGGCAAGACCAGCAACCAAGAACACCAGACCAACTTTTACCAGTGTTGTATTTGCTTCATTTCCAGATAGTGCAGAAGCAATTGCATTTACATCAAGTGTTTTAGTACCGCCATAAACTAAAGACATACCATAAAGCAACATACCAGAAGCTAAAGCACCTAAAACAAAATACTTCATTCCTGCTTCAGTACTTTTTACTGAGTCTCTATCAAGAGCGACCAATGCATATGAGCATAGAGACAACAACTCTAAGCCAACATACATTGCCAAGAAGTTATTTGCAGACACCATGACGAAGATACCCATTAACGCAAATAGCATTAATGCGTAGTATTCGCTTTTAAAGAGAGCCTTATCACTTACATATCCGTGGCTGTAAACAAGAATGAAGAAAACGGTAATACCTGATACCACCTTCATTAAAGTAGACAACGGATCCAGCACATACATGTGGTGGAACGTGTAAATAATATTGTCTGAAGAAACATTCAATACAATACCAACAGCAACAAGTACCGCCAGTAAACTTCCGCCTAGCAGAAGCACTTTCGAATTTTCCTTAATAAACAGATCTGCAAGTAACAGCACCGAGACAGCGCATAGCAGAAAAGTCTCTGGCAGAGCAGGTATCAAGTTTAATCCAGCTATCGTCATAATCAATTTCCAGCAGGTGTTAGCATTAAAACAACCAATAGATCCACAAATTCAGCTTATTGCCCTAGCGCAGCTGCAGCAGCTTGTTTATCAGCAACTAAAGTAATCAGATTGTTTACAGAAGCATGCATCTTTTGAGCAAACAAGTCTGGATACAGGCCCATACCAAGAACTGTTACTGCAAGAATCACAAGAACCAGTAATTCACGTCCATTAACGTCAGTCAATTCAGCAACATGATCATTTGCCACAGCACCAAATACAACTCGCTTGTACATCCAAAGTGTATATGCCGCGCCAAAAATCAACGTAGAAGCAGCAAGGAAAGCAATCCAGAAGTTAACGCTTGTAGCCCCCATAATCACCAAAAACTCACCAACAAAGCCAGATGTCGCTGGTAGGCCTGCGTTTGCCATCGCAAATAACAGGAAAAAAGAGGCGAAAATTGGCATTGTATTAACGACACCACCATAGTCAGCTATCTGACGACTGTGTACTCGGTCATACATCACACCAACACAGAAGAACATCGCAGCAGAAACAAAGCCGTGAGAGATCATCTGAAGTAGCGCACCCTCAACCGCGTATGCATTCAAATGGCCTTCTTTAAACATAAAGAAGCCTAGTGTGACAAAACCCATATGAGAAATTGAAGAGTAAGCAATCAACTTCTTCATATCTGACTGAACTAGTGCAACCATACCAATATAAACAACAGCAACTAGAGAGAATGCAATAATAATCCAGCTCAAGTCATGGCTAGCAACGGGTGCAATTGGCAAACAGAACCTTAAGAAACCATAAGCACCAATTTTTAGTGTAATTGCAGCTAGCACCATAGAACCACCTGTAGGCGCTTCAACGTGTGCATCTGGCAACCAAGTATGAACTGGCCACATTGGCACTTTCACCGCAAAAGAAGCAAAGAAGGCTACAAACAGCAATGTTTGAATATCTTTTGAAATTGAAAGCGACTGGAAATCTGCAATCGCAAAACTGCCACCACTTGCATTGTGTAAGTAGATAAATGCAATTAGAAGAAGTAAAGAACCTAATAGCGTATATAAGAAAAACTTAACAGACGCATAAACACGGCGTGGGCCACCCCAGATACCAATAATTAGGTACATAGGAATCAGCATTGCCTCAAAGAAGACGTAAAAAAGAACCGCGTCCATTGCAGCAAATGAACCATTAATCAAGCCTGACATAATCAGGAATGCCGCGTAATAGTGTGAAACTCTACTTTGAATCACTTGCCAGCCAGCAAGAACAACCAAAAAGGTTGTGAAGCTATTTAAGATAACAAAGAAAAGAGAAATACCATCCACACCTAGGGCGTAATGAATATTAAATTGTTGAATCCAAACAGTATCTTCAACAAATTGCATTCCTGCATTTAAGCTATCAAAGCCAGTAAAAAGTGGCAATGTTACAAAGAAACTCAGAAGTGAGCCTGCAAGTGCAATCCAACGAGCTAAAGAGCCCCTCTTTCCGCCACCAAGGGCAATAACAGCAATGCCCGACAAGATGGGTAGCCATACAGCAAGACTTAACAGATGTTTTTCAAACATAAATAACCCAATTAGTTCTGTTTAATATTTGCGGTTAAAGAGACTTATTAGTGTGCAAATAAGACATGTTGGAACCACCACGCCAATGCAACCATAACCGATACAATCATCATTAAAGCATATTGATTTAACAAACCAGTCTGGAACTTGCGAACTAAACCAGAGATACAACCAACTAGTTTAGCTAAACCATTTACGACTAATCCATCAATCAACAATACATCACCAACTTTCCACAACAACCAGCCAAGACCACGCGCACCCTTTGCAAATACATTGATGTATAGATCATCCATGTAATATTTATTTTCTAATATTTTATTAATTGGGCCTGTTGCAGCTTTAATTTTTGCTGGGATAGCAGGAGCTTTTAAGTAGAAGAACCAAGAAACAGCAACACCAGAAAGAGCTAACCAGAAAGGTAGCGTAGTTACTGAATGCAACGCCATTCCAAGTGCACCATGAACATGCTCGAATTCATGATGCAGCTCTTGCATGACTTCATGATTGCCACTGTAAATAATATCTTTGAAAAACTCACCATATAGCATAGGTTCAATTGCAAAGTAACCGACGACTACAGAAGGAATTGCTAAAAGAACAAGAGGCAATGTCACAACTAGAGGAGATTCATGTGGCTCATGGGCATGGTGATGATCATCGTGACCATGTGCATCGTGAGCGTCATGATGCACATGACGGAAACGTTCTTCCCCATGGAAAACCAAGAAATACATACGGAATGAATAGAACGCAGTAACAAATACACCGATGATCACTGCAGCATACGCAAAACTAGAACCAGGCAAGTGCGATGCTTTAACTGCTTCAATAATACTATCTTTTGAATAGAAACCAGAGAAGAAAGGAGTTCCAATCAGCGCCAATGAACCAAGGAGAGAAGTAATCCAGGTGATTGGCATGTATTTGCGTAGACCACCCATGTTGCGGATATCTTGGTCATGATGCATGCCGATAATGACTGAACCAGCAGCCAAGAATAATAAGGCCTTAAAGAATGCATGGGTCATTAAATGGAAAACTGCAACAGAATATGCTGATGCACCAAGCGCAACAGTCATATAACCTAATTGAGATAAAGTAGAGTATGCGACTACACGCTTAATATCGTTCTGGATAACACCCAAGAAGCCCATAAATAAAGCTGTAATTGCACCAATTACCATAATGAAGTTTAGCGCAGTCTCAGACATTTCATACAATGGAGACATGCGAGCAACCATGAAAATACCAGCGGTAACCATCGTTGCAGCGTGAATGAGTGCTGAAATTGGCGTAGGACCTTCCATCGAATCTGGAAGCCATACATGTAATGGGAATTGTGCTGACTTACCCATCGCACCAACAAATAGCAAGATACAGATAACTGTCATCAATGACCAAGAATGACCATCGATGAGAGAAATTTGAGTAGCAGTGAAAGCTTCTTTTTTGGCAAAAACAGCGGCGTAATCTAGTGTACCAAAGTAAGCTAACACTAGACCAATGCCAAGTACAAAACCAAAGTCACCTACACGGTTAACTAAAAATGCTTTTAAGTTAGCAAAAGTTGCCGTTGGTTTTGTATACCAAAAACCAATTAGCAAGTATGAAACAAGGCCCACTGCTTCCCAACCAAAAAATAGTTGCACAAAGTTATTTGACATAACTAGCATCAACATTGAGAAGGTGAAAAGCGAGATGTAACTAAAGAAACGCTGGTAGCCCGCATCTTCGTGCATATAACCGATGGTGTAAATATGTACCATCAGAGACACAAAGGTAACAACAACCATCATCATTGCAGAAAGCTTGTCGATCAAGAAACCAACCTGCAAAGTAACACCATTTACAGACATCCACTCATAAACAGTTCCATTGAAAGCCGTACCGACTGTCATTTGATCGTATAGAACATAGACAGAAAGAACCAATGAAACTAAAACACCTAAGATGGTAGCTGTATGAGCACCTGCCCTACCAACAATTTTACCTAGAAAGCCAGCAATTACTGACCCTACTAGAGGCGCTAACGGAATCGTCAAGTACAAATTTTGCATATCGAATTTCTTGCCAGTTTGTTTATCAGATTAGTAGAAGAGCCAAGCTCTCCTACAACCATCGAACTTTAAATAACCGAAAATGGATCAGCCTTTAAGAGATTCCAATTCCTCAACATTGATACTATTAAGATTCCTAAATAGCACCACAAGAATTGCAAGGCCAATCGCAGACTCAGCTGCAGCTACAGTCAAAATAAAGAAGACAAACAATTGACCGGCCATATCATGCAGGAACTGCGAAAAAGCGACAAAATTAATATTTACCGCCAACAAAACCATCTCTATCGACATCAAGAGAATAATCAAGTTTTTTCTATTCATAAAGATGCCAAGTACACCGATAGCAAACAATACAGCTGCTACGGTCAGGTAGTTGGTTAACGTTATCATTTCAACAGATCCTTATGAATTATTGTTGAACATCAGTTTGTTCAGCGGCCGGCTCTTCGACAACGACAAACTTTTCAGCAGACATAGAAACCAATTTAATGCGATCTTTACTAGAAGCTTTAGATTGTTTGCCTGGATCAACATATTTACTATCTTTGCGCTTACGGAAAGTAAGACCAACTGCAGCAACAAGGGCTACAAGCAGAATAATCGCAGCAATTTCGAAAGGATAAATAAACTCTGAGTATAGAAGTTTACCTAGCAATTTACTGTTACTAGCGGTATGCATCACATCCACTGTCGAAGCAACGTCAGCACCACGCGCCTTGATTAATAAAATTAGCTCAGAAACCATGATGGCTGCTACTACACAAGCTAGTGGTAAGTTCTTCCAAAAACCATGCCGTAACACTTCAACATCAACATTTAGCATCATCACAACAAATAGGAACAGAACCATCACTGCGCCTACATAAATCAGAACTAAGCCAATGCCTAAGAATTCTGCTTCTATTAATAGCCACAGTGCACTAGCTGACACAAAGGTGAGCACTAAAAATAAAGCTGCATGCACCGGGTTCTTTGCTGTCACTACTCTAAGACCAGATAGCAACATGATCACAGAGAATACGACAAAAACGATATCTTGAAAGGTCATCTCAATTTACTCTAAGAAAACTAGATAATGCCAAATCTTAATTAGCGATATTTAGCGTCAGTTTCACGATCTTTTGCGATTTGCGCTTCATACTTATCACCAACAGCTAAAAGCATCGGTTTTGTATAATACAAATCACCACGTTTTTCTCCGTGATATTCAAGAACACGCGTTTCCACAATCGAGTCAACTGGACATGACTCTTCGCAAAAACCACAGAAAATACACTTTGTTAAATCAATATCGTATTTAGTGGTACGTCTTGTACCATCGTCACGCTTTTCAGATTCGATCGTGATCGCCATTGCTGGGCAAACAGCTTCACACAATTTACAGGCAATACAGCGCTCTTCACCATTTGGATAACGACGCAATGCATGCAAACCACGAAAGCGTGGAGATTGCGGCGTTTTCTCTTCTGGAAATTGAACGGTAATTTTCCTTGCAAAGAAGTGTCTCCAGGTAACACGCATACCCTGGACCATCTCATACAGCAGGAAAGTTTTGAAAAAATTAGAAACTGGTTTCATTTATTCTTATCCTAACCCACTCATTACCAAGGAGAAAATTCAGTTTGCATGATACACGCAATTAGCAGCACCCAAACCAATGTTACAGGAATGAAAATTTTCCAGCCCAATCGCATAATTTGGTCATAACGATAACGAGGAAAGGTTGCACGAATCCATAAGAAGAAGAAGAGTACTGCAGCTATCTTAAACAAAAGCCACAAGAAACTTGCTTGCCCAATAATTCCCCACGATGCTGGAAATGGAGATAACCAGCCACCTAAGAACATAATCGCAGTTAGACCTGAGATTAGAATCATGTTTGCATATTCGCCAAGGAAGAAGATAGCGAATGCCATACCAGAATATTCTACGTGGAAACCAGCAACAATTTCTGATTCGCCTTCCGCAACATCAAATGGATGACGGTTAGTTTCTGCTACACCAGAAATTAGGTAAACAAGGAATAATGGAAACAGCGGCAACCAATTCCATCCTAAAATGCTCCCGCCAAGATGCACTGCTTGTTGATTTACGATTCCAGATAAGTTCAAAGTGCCTGAAACCATTAAAACACCAACAAGTGAAAGTCCCATCGCAACTTCATAAGAAACCATTTGAGCAGCCGAACGAAGCGCACCCAAAAAAGCATACTTAGAGTTAGAAGCCCATCCAGCGACAATTACACCGTAGACGCCCATCGAAGAAATTGCTAATACAAATAGCAAACCAGCATCAATGTCAGCAAGTACAACGCCAGGCTCAAACGGAACGACTGCCCATACTGCAATAGCAGGCATAATTGTCAGTACTGGGGCTAACAAAAACAAGAATTTGTCAGACTTTGCTGGCAGAACAATTTCTTTACTCAACAACTTAATTGCATCTGCAATTGGTTGCAACAAACCTAAAGGACCAACACGGTTTGGCCCAATACGAATTTGCATGTAGCCAATAACCTTACGCTCAGCAAGCGTTAAATAGGCGACAGAGAGCAACAAAGGCAAAACAATGCCGACGATCTTTAATAGCGTCCACACAGTTAAAGCAATATCGTGATTGCCGATAATTCCTTGAAGAAATTCCATGCTTATACTCGCTCCACTTCAATTGAGTCGAATAGACCGCCAAGTGCATAAGCTTCATTAATAGCTGAAGGGTAAGCAACTACTTGGTCAGCAATAGACTCATCAACTTGCAAATTAACCACGATAGATTTGCCAGACTGAGTTAATTTTACTTTTACTGCACCAGATAATTTTAGGTTATTAGCTGTTGTGCTATTCACAAATGCGACTGGTTTAAATGCATCCGCAGTTTGTTGTAATGACTCGGCACGGCGAACTAGACCATCAGCACTATATATACCAACAGAACCATTACGCTGTAATTCACTAGTCGCTGATGTTTTTAGTTCGGCATCAGCAACTTTATTACTTAGGATATTTGAAATACTTTGCAATTGTGTAATAGCAGAACGCACTTCATCTACAGATTCGTAGTTAAAGTCTTGAAGCTCTAATACATCAGCTAAGACTCGTAAAACCTTCCAACCAGGACGGGCTTCAGCCAATGGTTTAACAACACCATTGAACGATTGGCTGACACCTTCACCATTTACAAAGCTACCTGCAGTTTCTGTAAATGGAGTTACAGGAATAAGCACATCTGCACAGTTCAACAATGATTCAGACTTAAATGCGGTGAAAGAAACTACTGTCTTAGCTTTAGAAAGAGCAGCTAAAGTTAGCAATGGGTTATAGACGTCTGATTCTGGCTCTACGCCATATAAAACATAAGCTTGTTTTGAATCATTATAAATATGATCAGTTGCAACTTTAGAATTGATTCCAGCTACAGACGCACCAATCGTATTTCCGGCCAATGGAGGAACAGAAACAACAGCACCAGTAACTGCGGCAATTTCGTTAGCGATCATAAGAACAGAAGATGCGTTGGTAGCCATTTGAGCTTCTGCACCAAGCAATACAATCTTTTTCTCACCACTAACCAACGACTCAGCAATCACTTGATGGGATGCATCAATTTGCAAATCGGCTGCAGCAGCCAGTACACCAGAGTCGAAAGGTTTAATCGCATTAACAGCTTTTAAAACTTTGAGTAATTCAGTGGTGTAGGCAGATGACTTAACAGAAACATTTGCAGCATATTTAATATGTTGCACAGTGTTTTGTGCATTGATTGAAGATACTTTAGCACCATGCTTTACCGCATTACGAATACGCGCTGCAAGCAACGGATATTCCTTACGCAAGTTGCTTCCGACGAGCAAAGCGGCATCTAGACTGCTAAATTCAGCAATAGGTAGACCTAACCATGTTGCACCTTGGGATAATTGAAGACCCTGCTGATCACTAACACGTAATTTAGAATGAATTGCATCTACGCCCAAGCCTTTCAGCAGCTTGTTAAATAGATACATTTCTTCAGTTGTACTTGTTTCAGAAACCAAACCTGAAATTGCCTGCGCTCCTGAATTTCTTCGAATATCGAGCAAAGCATGAGCAACGTACTCAAGCACCTGAGTCCAAGACACCTCTTTCCACTCACCACCCTGCTTGATCATTGGCTTAGTCAAACGATCTGCAGAATTTAATGCTTCATACGAGAAACGGTCACGATCAGAGATCCAACATTCATTGATCGATTCATTTTCGAATGGTAAGACACGGTAGACACGATTATGTTTTACTTGAACAATGATATTTGATCCAAGACCATCATGTGGTGCAACAGACTTACGACGTGATAGTTCCCATGTCCTTGCGCTATAACGGAAAGGCTTACTTGTTAGCGCTCCAACAGGGCAGAGATCAATCATGTTGCCAGATAACTCTGAATCTACCGATTTAGAAATAAAAGGCATAATTTCAGAGTGCTCACCACGGTTGGCCATGCCAAGTTCCATGCGTCCGGCGATTTCATCACCAAAGCGAACACATCTAGTACAGTGGATACAACGCGTCATATCTGTACTAATTAACGGACCTAGATCTTTATTGGGTACTACACGTTTTTCTTCTTCATAGCGCGAAGAAACGTTGCCGTAACCAACTGCTAAATCTTGCAACTGACATTCACCACCTTGATCGCAAATAGGGCAATCTAAAGGATGATTAATCAGCAAGAACTCCATCACACCTTTCTGAGCTTTTGCAGCCAATTCAGAGTGTGTCTTAACCTTCATTCCGTCAGTAACTGGGGTTGCACAGGCTGGTAAAGGCTTAGGTGCTTTCTCAACCTCAACCAAACACATACGACAGTTAGCCGCAATGGATAGTTTTTTGTGATAACAAAAATGAGGGATATAAACGCCAGCCTGATTGGCCGCATCCATCACTGTACTGCCAGTTTCCACTGTCAGTTGTTGTCCGTTAATTTCAATTTCAAGCATCGCGACTACCTAGATAAAATTCGAAGAGTTTGATTACTCAACCACAATTTCAAAAATTTCTAATTAAAACCACTTATGGTCAACAAGACATTTCTTATTTTCAATGTGATACTCGAACTCTTGACGGAAATGCTTAGTAAAGCTTCGCACAGGGAAAACAGCTGCATCAGCTAATGCACAGATTGTTTTACCCGCCATGTTGTTACCAACCGAGGTAAGCAAATCTAAATCGTCAGGACGACCAAGGCCATTTTCGATTCGGTGAATAACTCTATACAACCAACCAGTACCTTCACGGCATGGCGTACATTGCCCACATGATTCTTCATGATAGAAATATGCAAGACGCTCTAGCGCTTTGACCATACATACATCTTCATTCATCACAATCACGGCACCAGAGCCCAACATAGACCCAGCTTTGCTAATTGAGTCATAATCCATTGTTAAGTCCATCATTACTTCGCCAGGTAAAACCGGAGCGGATGAACCACCAGGGATGACTGCTTTTAATTTTTTACCATTTTTCATACCGCCAGCCATTTCTAGCAAGGCAGCAAATGGCGTTCCTAATGGAATTTCATAATTGCCAGGGCGATTAACATGACCTGAAATCGAGAATAGCTTAGTACCACCGTTATTTGGCTTACCTGCTTCTAGGAAGTTAGTAGCACCATCTTTAATAATGAATGGCACTGAAGCAAAAGATTCAGTATTGTTAATTGTTGTTGGTTTGCCATACAAACCAAAACTAGCAGGGAAAGGTGGCTTAAAGCGAGGCTGGCCTTTTTTACCCTCTAAAGACTCTAACAATGCAGTTTCTTCACCGCAAATGTATGCGCCATAACCATGGTGGGCAAATAAGTCGAAAGAAAACTCTGACCCTAAAATATTATCGCCAAGTAAACCCGCAGCTCTTGCTTCTGCCAAGGCAGCTTCAAACCGCTCGTAAACCTCAAAGATCTCGCCGTGAATGTAGTTATAACCTGTTTTAACACCCATCGCATAGGCTGCAATAATCATACCTTCGATCAAGGCATGTGGGTTATACCACATAATGTCGCGGTCTTTAAAAGTACCTGGCTCACCCTCATCTGAGTTACAAACCACATACTTGTCACCCGGAAATGAACGTGGCATGAAACTCCATTTAAGACCGGTAGGAAAACCAGCACCACCTCGACCACGTAAAGATGAGTTTTTAACTTCTGCAATCACTTCATCTTGAGGAGTTTTATTTTCTACCAATTTTCTTAGCGCAGAATAACCACCGCGAGCTTGATAAGCTGCTAGCGTCCAACAGGACTGGTCTGAGGTGTCAACACCTTCAAAAATAATGCCTTTTTCGAAGATCGCCATAATCAGCTACCCAATTTCGCAAGTTCTGCTAGTTTTGCGTCAATCGCTTCTTTTGACATAAAACTACACATAGAATGATTGTTTACCAACAATACTGGCGCATCACCACAGGCTCCCATGCATTCACCTTCAACCAAAGTGAATTTTCCATCAGGAGTTGTTTCTCCAAAACCAATGCCCAGTTTAGATTTGATATAGTCTGCAGCAGCTACTCCACCGCCTAATGCACATGGCAGATTGGTACAAACTGTTAACTTGAATTTACCAACAGGCTTCAAGTCGTACATATTGTAAAAAGTAGCGACTTCATAAGCAGCGATTGCTGGGATATCCAAATAATTAGCGACAAACTCAATTGTTTCTGTCGCCAACCAACCTTTTTCTTGTTGTGCAATACGAAGCGCACCCATTACAGCAGACTGCTTATTTGCAGCTGGGTATTTTGCAACTTCAAAATCAATTTTTGCTAGAGATTCAGCGGTTAACATTATCTGTCAATCTCCCCAAACACGATATCCTGAGTACCAATGATGGCTACTACGTCAGCAATCATGTGCCCCCTAGCCATTTCATCCAAAGCTGCTAGATGCGAGAAGCCCGGTGCTCTGATTTTCAAGCGATATGGCTTATTTGCACCATCACTGATCATATAAATACCAAACTCACCCTTAGGATGCTCAACTGCTGCATAGGTCTCACCAGCAGGCACATGCATACCTTCAGAGAATAGCTTGAAGTGGTGAATTAACTCTTCCATGTTTGTCTTCATATCAAGACGTGATGGTGGAGCCACTTTATGATCATTGGTGATTACTGGACCAGGGTTATTTTTTAACCACTTCACACATTGCTGAACGATTTTGTTTGATTCGCGCATTTCTGCAACACGAACTAAATAACGATCGTAACAGTCACCGTTCTTCCCAACTGGAATATCAAATTCCATACGGTCATATACTTCATATGGTTGTTTCTTGCGTAAATCCCAAGCAAAGCCGGAACCTCGCAACATTGGTCCAGTCAAGCCTAAAGAAAGTGCACGTTCAGGAGAAACAATACCAATGTCAACTGTACGCTGCTTCCAGATACGGTTATCTGTTAGCAAAGTTTCGTAATCGTCTACACACTTTGGAAAACGATTAGTGAAATCCTCAATAAAATCTAACAAGGAACCTTGTCGATTTTCATTTAATTTCCTAATTGCTTCAGCATTTTTAAGTTTTGACACTTCATACTGAGGCATTGAATCTGGAAGATCCCTATACACACCGCCAGGACGATAGTATGCGGCATGCATACGAGCACCTGAAACTGCTTCATAGCAGTCCATTAGGTCTTCACGCTCACGGAATGCGTATAAGAAAACGGTCATCGCACCAATATCTAGTGCATGAGCGCCAATCCATAATAGGTGATTTAGAATTCGAGTAATTTCGTCAAACATTACACGAATATACTGAGCACGCTCAGGCACTTGAACTCCCAATAGGTTTTCAATTGCCATCACATACGCATGTTCATTACACATCATCGACACATAGTCGAGACGATCCATGTAAGGAACACTTTGAATAAATGTTCTAGTTTCTGCTAATTTCTCTGTTGCGCGGTGCAACAAACCAATATGCGGATCAGCACGTTGAACAACTTCACCGTCTAGTTCAAGAATTAGTCGCAATACACCGTGAGCTGATGGGTGCTGTGGACCAAAGTTGATCGTGTAATTACGGATTTCAGCCACCGTAACCCTCCTCGCGTACAATACGTGGTGTATTTTCTCTTGGTTCGATAGTCACAGCTTGATAAACCACACGCTTAGCAACTTCGTCATAGCGCATTTCTACGTTACCAGAAACTGGGAAATCCTTCCTAAACGGATGTCCGACAAAACCATAATCGGTCAAAATCCGACGAAGGTCTGGATGGCCAACAAACACAATTCCATACAAGTCAAATGCTTCGCGCTCAAACCAGCTTACCGATGTCCAAACATCTAAAACAGAATCAACCGCAGGAAGATTGTCGTCTTCGCAGAACACACGCACACGTAAACGTTGATTTAGCTTTACAGAAAGCAAATGATAAACAACTGCAAAGCGCTTACCATCCCAAGCTCCATCAGCGTAAGCACTGTAGTCAACACCACAGACATCAATGCACTGATCAAACTGAAGGTCCTGATGATCACGCAGACCAGTCATCGCCGCTTTAAGTGCACTTGCTTTTACAACAATCGTTAATTGATCTGCCTGAACTGAATCAGAAATAAGAAAATCGCCAAGTACAGACTTTAGCGATTGAATAAGACGAGTATTATTTTGCGCCATTGATTAACCCTGCCTTGCAATCGTACTTGTACGTCTGATTTTGCTTTGCAACTGAATCAAACCGTACAGCAATGCTTCAGCAGTCGGTGGACAGCCTGGCACATAAACATCTACAGGAACAATACGATCACAACCCCTAACAACAGAATAAGAGTAATGATAATAGCCACCACCGTTTGCACAGGAGCCCATCGAAAGGACCCAGCGAGGCTCAGCCATCTGGTCATAAACTTTGCGCAAGGCAGGAGCCATTTTATTACACAATGTACCAGCAACAATCATTAGGTCAGATTGTCTTGGACTCGGACGAAAGATAATACCAAAACGGTCTAAGTCATATCTTGCTGCGCCAGCATGCATCATCTCAACCGCACAACAGGCAAGACCAAATGTCATTGGCCAAAGAGAACCGGTTCGAGTCCAATTCAACACCGTATCTGCAGATGTTGTAATAAAACCCTTTTCCAATACGCCATCTATTCCCATTCCAGCGCACCTTTTTTCCAAAGATAAACAAATCCAACCACAAATTCTGCGATAAAGATCAACATAGAAACAAATCCTAGGAATCCAATTTCTTTAATAGAAATTGCCCAAGGAACCAAGAAGGCTGTTTCCAAGTCAAATACAATAAACAAAATTGCCACCAAATAATAGCGCACATCAAACTGCATGCGAGCATCTTCAAATGCAGCAAAACCGCATTCATAGGCAGAAATTTTTTCAGAATCTGGGCGATTAGGACCCACCAAGGAACCTAGCAAAATCGGACCAACACCTACGGCCAGACCTACTAGGACAAAGAGCAAAACGGGAAAATATTGCTGCAACATACCGCCCCCAACACCCCAAACCGGGTTTTTGCTTATAAGAAATGATGGTGCCGACAGTGAGACTCGAACTCACACAGCCATAGGCCACTACCCCCTCAAGATAGCGTGTCTACCAATTTCACCATGTCGGCACTTGCTTACTACTGAACTGCTTTACTCCTCCAATTAAGGAGGAGATGCATTAATTTGGAATCTGCTGCGCAGCACTTGCCGGCTTTTCCGACGCCGCCACACCAACAGAAGCTGGTGCTACACTTTGTGACATCACACTGCCAGATGACACTTTCTGTGAAGCCACCATAGAAAGACCTAATGAACTAGCAAAAAACACCGTTGCTGCAATTGCAGTTCCACGGCTCAAAAAGTTAGCAGAACCCGAGGCCCCAAACAAACTTCCTGATGTGCCAGAGCCAAATGCGGCCCCCATATCAGCACCCTTACCTTGCTGCAAAAGCACCAAAGCAATCACTACCAATGCCGAACCGACATTAACCAATAACAACAGTGTTTTTAACCATTCCATATCATTATTCTACCGTTTATCGGAAGTTTCGGCAAATGCCTGCAAACTGTTCCGCAACCAGAGACGCGCCCCCAACCAATGCTCCATCGATATCAGGCATAGCTCTCAATTGTGCCGCATTTTCGGCTTTGACGCTACCCCCATATAGAATTTTTGTTTGATTCGCTATCGTTTTATCGACAGTAGCTATCATATTGCGTATAAAACTGTGTACTTTTTGCGCATATTCAGGACTAGCCACTTTTCCTGTGCCAATTGCCCAAACTGGTTCGTATGCAATTGTGACGCTTTCCCACTCTTTAACGCTTAACTCTGAACAAAGTTTACTTAACTGTTGTTTCAATACAGTTTCAGTTTTATCCTCCTCAAACTCTGCCAAAGTTTCACCTACGCAAACCACTGGTTTTAAACCAACAGAAAGTGCTTGCTTGGTTTTCTCCAAGATTTGACTATCACTTTCCAGATGATAAGTTCTGCGTTCTGAATGTCCAATCAATGTAAAGGAAGCACCAATATCTTTTAGCATAGAAGCAGAAACCTCACCTGTAAAGGCGCCTTCTACTTTATTAGAAACATCTTGCGCACCGATAGCGATTTTAGTGCCGCTTAGTTTTTCTCCCAACGTAGCTAAATACACAAACGGTACAGCAACGCCGCAAGCAACTTGATCAAACGGCAAATCTGATTTAAGTAACGCTGATAGCAAGACAGCACCCGACTCGCCATTTCCATTCATTTTCCAGTTTCCAAGCACTAAAGGAATACGCACGCTTTTCTCTCCATAAAAAAACAGGCCAATATTTGGCCTGTTATTCTATCACTTGTATTTAACTACTTTTAATCTTTGAGTCGAGTTTGACTCACTTAACCTTTACTTTGCCTAAAAATAATTCTCGTCGCAATGTTTAAGGTTAATACGGCAAGCGTAATTAACACAGCACCAGCCCATGCAATTCCCTGCCAGTTTTCATATGGACTCATTGCGTACTGAAATATCACAACCGGCAAGTTAGCCATCGGTTGCGACATATTCAAATTCCAGAACTGATTATTTAACGCGGTAAACAGTAACGGAGCCGTCTCACCACTAATACGAGCAATTGCCAACAAAATACCCGTCAATATACCGTTCCTGGCAGCAACCAAACTAACAGTAAAAACTGTTTTTCGCTGTGAAGCCCCCATACCGTATGCTGCTTCACGCATTTCTGTTGGTACAAGCAGCAGCATATTTTCAGTTGTACGAACAATGATTGGCATCGCAATAATTGCCAACGCTAGCGAACCAGCCCAAGCTGAGAATTGCTGGAAGGTCGCGACGATCACCGTATAGATAAACAAGCCAACTACGATTGATGGCGCCGATAGCAAGATGTCATTGATGAAGCGAATCGTATTAGCAAGTTTGCTTTTTTTACCATATTCAGCAAGGTAAATACCAGCAATCACCCCTACTGGCGCGGCAATTAATGTACTAACACCAATCATCAACAAACTACCAACAATTGCATTCAGCAAACCACCATCTGAACCTGGTGGCGGAGTCATCTTTGTCACCAAGTCCATACTCATTGAACCCAGTCCTCTTTCAAGCAGAGTAAACAGGATCCAAACAAGGAAGAATAGTCCGATCGTTGTTGCTAAGATCGATGCGGCCATCAACATGGCGTTTTTAAATTTGCGCTTTTTGAACTGTCCTAATTCATTTTCGCGAATTAGTCCTTTTGTACTAGCAACCATATTAGCGAACCCCTTCTTTTTTCTCTGCTTTTGCAATCATCACTCTAGCAGCAGCTAGCACAATGAACGTAATGACGAACAAGATCAGACCGAGCGTAATTAAAGATGAAATATGAAGTGGATTAGCTGCTTCAGCAAATTCATTTGCTAGTAACGATGCAATGCTATTTCCAGACTCGAACAAAGATAGATTGATTTCATTTGCGTTACCAATCATAAAGGTAACGGCCATTGTCTCACCTAGCGCACGGCCCAACCCAAGCATGACCGCACCAACCACACCAACGCGGGTATACGGTAAAACAATATCCCACACCACTTCGGAGGTAGTTGCACCCAAACCATATGCCGACTCTTTTAAGGTTGCAGGCACTACGGTAAACACATCTCTCATTACCGAACTGATGAATGGAATAATCATAATTGCCAAAACAATACTTGCGGGCATGATACCAATACCAATCGGTGGGCCTTGAAATAATGGTCCAATCAGCCAAAGATCACCAAACCACTCAGTCATTGCTGGTTGAACATGCTCGGACAAAAATGGCGCTAAGATAAACAAGCCCCACATTCCATAAATGATACTTGGAATACCGGCCAACAATTCAATTGCCGTACCAATCGGGCCGCGCAATTTTATCGGGCACAATTCGGTTAAGAACACAGCGATACCCAAACTGATGGGCAAAGCAAGCAATAGTGCAATTGCTGACGTCACTAGCGTGCCATAAATAGCTGGTAATGCACCATAAATATGCTGAACCGGATCCCACTCTTTAGAGAATAAAAATCCAATCCCAAATTCTTTTGCTACCGGCACAGCGCCAGTGAGCAGTGAAAGTACAATTGCCCCCAAGATGAGCAACACTACCAATGCCATTGCCACGGCCAGATACTTGAAAGCCTTATTTTTTCTACTTTCTTCGGCCACAAGCGCCTTATACGCCAATGGATTAGTCATCTCAATATCCATACTTTTTGCTGCGTTTTGCATTCAAGTCACTCCAGAATGCTAAATAAGAGATGGGTAGGCGATACTCTCACCCACCCTATTACTGCTCGCTTATCGTGGAATTATTTCCAGATTGGCTTACCAGCTGCATCCTTGATGTTTGCTGTCCAGCTATCTTGAATTTGCTTGATAAGCGCGGTTGGCAGAGGCACGTAATCTAGTTCACGTGCACTTGCACCACCGTTCTTCAATGCCCAGTCATAAAACTTTAGTACTGCTAGCGCATTTTCTGGCTTATCTTGCACTTTTTGCATCAAGATGAATGATGCGCTTGTGATTGGCCAGCTGGTTTTGCCTGGTTCGTTAGTCAAGATTTCGTAGAACCCTGGCGCTTTTGACCAGTCTGCGTATGCTGCAGCGGCTTGGAATGTTGCATCGTCTGGTTGAACAAATTGACCATCTTTGTTCTTCATTGCGATGTAGTCCATTTTTGCTTTTTTAGCATAAGCAAACTCTACATAACCAATCGCACCTTTGATACGCTGCACGTAAGAAGCAACGCCTTCGTTACCTTTGCCGCCCACACCTTCAGGCCAGTTAACAGCAGTACCTGCGCCTACTTTTGTTTTCCATTCTTCACTTACCTTAGAAAGGTAGTTAGTGAAAATGAAAGATGTACCAGAACCATCAGAACGACGTACAACAACGATGTTTTGATCAGGAACTTTAACACCAGGGTTCAAAGCAACAATAGCTTTGTCGCTCCAGTTTTTAATCTTACCCAAGTAGATATCTGCTAGCACTTCGCCAGAAAGACGTAGCTGACCACCAACAATACCTTCCAAGTTAGTTACTGGCACAACACCACCAACGATCGCTGGGAACTGGGTCAGACCGGCCTTGTTTTGCTCTTCAAGTGTTAGCGGCATGTCAGATGCACCAAAATCAACTGTTTTTGCAGTGATTTGTTTGATGCCACCACCAGATCCGATTGCTTGATAGTTTAAGCCAACACCTGTTTTGGTCTTGTATGCATCAGCCCATTTTGCATAGATTGGATATGGGAATGTTGCACCGGCACCAGTAATATCGGCAGCAAAAACCACTGCACTCATAGAACCAGCCACAGCCAAAACAGTCGCTTTTAAAAACTTCATTGTCAATTCCTTTAATTTAAATTGAAGCGCAAATGTAAATACTATTTATTAAAACTTGATTACAAATTAACCGAAGCGTCCAGTAATATAGTCTTCAGTTTGTTTTTTCTTTGGCTTAGTGAAGATGTTGTCTGTCTGATCAAACTCGATCATTTCGCCTAAGTACATGTATGCCGTATAGTTTGAAACACGTGCCGCTTGCTGCATGTTGTGCGTAACAACCAAAATGGTTACGCGAGACTGCAACTCGGTCATCAATTCTTCAATGCTTGCTGTCGCAATCGGATCTAGCGCAGATGTTGGCTCATCAAATAAAAGCAACTCTGGGTCTGTTGCTAATGCACGAGCGATACACAAACGCTGCTGCTGACCACCGGACAAGTTTGATGCCATGTTGTTTAGACGATCTTTCACTTCATCCCACAAGGCAGCACCACGCAAAGACTCTTCCACTTTGTCATCAATCAACGCTTTATTTTTTACGCCACGAATACGTAAACCATACGCGACGTTTTCATAGATCGATCTTGGAAATGGGTTTGGTTTTTGAAAAACCATGCCGATACGCATGCGTACTTCGATAGGGTCAATATTGTTGTCTAAGATATTTACGCCATCTGGCAAGAGATTGATTTGACCCTCATATTTATTATTTGGGTACAAATCGTGCATACGGTTAAAGCAGCGAAGAAATGTAGACTTACCACATCCAGAAGGGCCAATTAATGCCGTCACTTTGTTTGCATAGACTGGCAAACTAACACTTTTAAGCGCATGAAAGTTACCGTAATAGAAGTTCAGGTTTTTAGCTTCCGCTTTAACCTGAGTACCCACCGCTTGCTCTTGTAAATTTAAACTCATGGAATCCATAACTTTCATCGCTTGACTCACCTTTGATGCGTAATCATTCGTTTGTAGTTCTATTTCATTTGCTATTTGCAAACTGCTTAGTTGACTAGCTTGAAAGAAGCATCATAAAAAAACGCCAGCCACCCTGAGGTGCAACTGGCGTTAATCATAGAGATGAAAAATTACAGTAATGTGACAACTCTGAAATATTTCAGGAAAATGAATGATATTAAGCAACAGCCTCTTCAACTGCTTTTGCTAGTTTGTTTGCACAAGCCAATGCAAGAGCGGCTTCTTTGGCTTCCACCATCACTCGAATAACTGGCTCTGTCCCACTCGGACGCAGTAATACACGCCCATTTCCATTTAATTCAACTAAAACATCATTTAAACACGCCTGGATGGGCTGGTTATTTTGGAAATCAAAACCTTTAGGCATTTTCACGTTTATCATTGTTTGCGGAAAAAGTGCAACTTCAGACGCGTATTTAGAGAGGGTTTTATTCGTTGTAATTAATGCTTCTAAGACTTGCAACGCAGAAACAATTCCATCACCTGTAGAATGCTTATCTAAACAAAGTACATGACCGGAACTTTCTCCGCCAACTTGCCATTCGTTCTGCTGAAGCAACTCTAATACGTAACGGTCACCAACTTTTGCTCTTGCAAATTCAATGCCTCGCTCTTTTAAAGCCACCTCAATAGCCATGTTCGTCATTAATGTCCCGACCACGCCACCTTTTAAAAGTCCTCTAGCTGCTCTTGCAGTAGCAATCAAATAAATTAATTGATCACCATCATAGACATCGCCATTCTCATCGACCATGATGAGACGATCTCCATCACCATCCAGTGCAATCCCTAAGTCAGCAGATTCTGCAATAACTCTATTTTGAAGTGCTTTAACCGATGTAGCGCCACAGCCTTCATTGATGTTTAAGCCATTTGGTTGATTACCCATGGCGATAACTTGTGCCCCCAATTCGTGGAATACACTCGGTGCGACCTGATATGTAGCACCATGAGCACAGTCGACTACAATTTTTAAATCCCGTAGGTCTAAATCATTAGAGAATGTACTTTTGCAAAATTCAATGTAACGTCCTTTCGCATCATTGATTCGCGTTGCTTTCCCCATTATTTCTGACGAAGTCACTTCAAGTGGCCTATCCAGCCACGCCTCAATTTCTAATTCTGTTTCATCAGGCAGCTTCCAACCACCAGGGCCAAAAAACTTTATTCCATTATCAAAAAATGGATTATGCGATGCACTAATTACTACGCCTGCATGTAATCTTAGTGCACGTACCAAATATGCGATCCCGGGTGTTGGCAAAGGTCCGACCAAGTAAACATCTACTCCGGCAGCGGTTAAACCCGCCTGCAGGGCTGCCTCTAACATATACCCAGAAACTCGCGTATCTTTTCCGATAATTACAGCAGGACGCTCACCAGAGGAATGACGGCTTTCCATTGCAGAGAAAACTTTTCCTGCAGCGTAACCAAGTTTTAATGCGAACTCTGGGGTGATTGGATACTCGCCAACTCGTCCACGCACACCATCTGTACCAAAATATTTTCTGCTCACGCCATCATCTCCCAAACTTTTAGCGCTGAAACCGTTTCTTCTACATCATGGACCCGAAGAATGTGCGCACCTTCTTTAGCGGCAATTAAAGCAGCGACAACACTTGGTGTTACGCGCTTTTCAACAGGCAAACCTGTCATTTGACCGATCATTGTTTTTCTTGAAACCCCTACTAATACAGGTAATGAAAAAGTAAGAAACCTCTTCATTTCCTTCATTAGCTCTATATTATGTTCTAATGTTTTTCCAAAGCCAAACCCAGGATCAATCCAAATGTTGTCTCTTGGAAAACCTGCTTTTTCTAGCACAGAAACTCTGTTTAGCAGGTAATTATAAACTTCATTGACAACATCATAGTAAGCAGGCGCCTCTTGCATGGTTTTAGGCGTGCCTTTTTTATGCATCAGACAAACAGCCACTTTGCTATTTAATACTGCGTCAACGGCTCCATCAGCCTCTAATGCATTAACATCATTAATGATGTCAACAACGCCATCTGCGATAGCGACCTTCATCACTTCGGTTTTATTCGTGTCCAATGAAAGTGGAACACCAACATCACGCAGCTTATGCAATAAGGGTAGCACTCTATCAATCTCAACTTCAGCACTTACTGACTCTGAGCCAGGCCTTGTAGACTCTCCGCCTATATCTAAGATTTGAGCACCACTCTCAACTAAAGTCATCGCATGTGCGTACGCCCTATCTAGTGAGTTAAATTTCCCACCATCAGAAAAGGAGTCAGGCGTCACATTGACGATACCCATTACAATCGGCTTATTTGCTGCCAAATTAAAACGACCACAATAAATATTGTTCATTGCTATCTCACAAATAGAAAAACGCATTGACTATGTCAATGCGTTCTTTTTGAAACTCTTCAAGACGAATTAAAGCCCAGCAGCAGGAGTAGACTCACCCTCTCCATCTGTGGCTGGCAATGGAGAACTTGGTGTACCTCCACTCATTGGTTTATCGCCACCATTTTTGCTTGCATGTGGTGATCTTACAGGACGACCTTGCATAATATCTTCGATCTGTTCTGCATCAATCGTCTCAAACTCAAGTAACGCAGCGGTCATTGCCTCAACCTTGTCACGATTAGTGGTCAAGATTTCTTGCGCTCTAGCATACTGCTCATCCAAAATGCGGCGGATTTCAGCGTCAACACGTTGCATTGTCTGTTCAGACATATTCTTGTGCGTTGTTACTGATCGTCCCAAGAACACTTCCCCATCATTTTCCCCATATACCATTGGGCCTAATGAATCTGACATGCCGTATCGAGTGACCATATCTCTAGCGATACTTGTAGCACGTTCAAAGTCATTTGAAGCGCCGGTAGAAATATCTGATGTAAAGATTTCTTCTGCAACACGACCGCCGTACAACATACAAATTTGACCTAACATTTGTTGTTTATACAAGCTGAAACGATCCTCCTCTGGCAACGACCAAGTCACACCCAGCGCACGTCCACGAGGAATAACGGTTACTTTATGAACCGGATCACACTCTGGAAGTACAGCACCAATGATTGCGTGGCCAGATTCGTGATAAGCAGTTTTCTTCTTCTCTTCCGGCAAAATAATCATTGAACGACGTTCAGGGCCCATAAAGATTTTGTCTTTAGCCTTTTCAAAGTCATCCATATCAACAAGGCGCTTATTTGCTCGTGCAGCAAATAAAGCCGCTTCATTCACTAAGTTTGCCAAGTCTGCACCTGACATGCCAGGCGTTCCACGCGCAATAATGTCTGCACGAACATCATTCGACAATGGTACTTTGCGCATATGAACATTTAGAATTTGTTCACGACCACGGATATCCGGAAGTGGGACCACTACTTGACGGTCAAAGCGGCCTGGACGTAATAACGCTGGATCAAGTACATCTGGACGGTTTGTCGCTGCGATAACAATAACACCCGTTGTCCCCTCAAAGCCATCCATCTCAACCAACATTTGGTTAAGAGTTTGTTCACGCTCATCATTACCGCCACCAAGGCCCGCACCACGCTGACGACCGACCGCATCAATCTCATCAATAAAGATAATGCATGGCGCATTCTTTTTCGCGTTCTCAAACATGTCACGGACACGAGCTGCACCCACACCGACAAACATCTCGACAAAATCAGAACCAGAAATTGAAAAGAAAGGAACCTTCGCCTCACCTGCAATTGCCTTAGCTAGCAAGGTTTTACCTGTACCAGGGCTGCCTACCATCAAGACGCCACGAGGAATATGGCCACCTAGGCGCTGAAATTTTGAAGGGTCTTTCAGGAAATCGACTAATTCAGAGACTTCTTCTTTTGCTTCATCACAACCAGCAACATCAGCGAAAGTAATTGAATTATTATTTTCATCTAACATACGAGCGCGGCTTTTGCCAAACGAGAAAGCACCACCTTTGCCGCCACCCTGCATTTGACGCATTACATAAATCCATACGCCAATGAAAATGAGCATTGGCGCCCAATTGATTAGCAATGTCTTTAGAAGCGAACGTTCTTCAGGCTTAACTTTAAAAGCCACTTTGTATTTTACTAAATCATCAATTAGGCGGAAATCAAATGGTGCTGTTGTATTAAACTCTGAACCATCAGTCCTTTTTCCTGAGATCGTCTGTCCATCAAAAGGGCTTCCCTCGATAACTGCGGACTGTACCTTTCCACCTCGCACGTCAGATAGAAAAGCGGAGTAATCCACTACATTCCTATCCGCGGATGACTTGCTAAAAGCATTAAAGACTGTCATTAGCACAACGCCAATCACAACCCAAATTAGAAGATTTTTACCAAAATTATTCAAGGTCGCACCCTTCTTACCATCGACATTTAGAGATTTTATATGTCTGACGGCAGGAAAATCTCAAAGTTCAGTTCATGTTTTACTATAGCATCTCATCAAGATCTGATGGTAGCTGAGGAAGACAAGATTTACCCAATAAATATAGCTCAGTACTCGTATCACGTGAGGCTTTAGGTTTTCTAGTTAACACCTGCTGAAAATGCTCTTTCATCAAATTCACATAATCATTGTAGCCACTTCCTTGGAATACTTTCACCACGAAGCAACCACCTGGTTTTAACCATTTTGCACAAAAATCTAACGCCAGCTCATTCAAGTAAAAGCTTCTTGCTTGATCTGTAATCTTGTTACCACTTAAATTTGGGGCAATATCACAAATTACAAGATCAATTTGCTTTCCACCTAGCAAATTTTCTAATTGCCTAAACACAGACTCTTCACGAAAATCGCCTTGGATAAAGTCCACTTTATGTATTGGATCCATTGGCAAAATGTCTAATGCAAATACTTTACCCTCTTCACCAATTAACTCTCTGGCAACCTGAGACCAACTACCAGGAGCGGAGCCAAGGTCAACGACCATCATCCCCCTTCTGAACAGTTTATCTTTCTCATTAATCTCTAATAATTTAAAGGCGGCTCGAGATCGATAGCCTTTTGCCTGGGACTGTTGTACCCAGTGATCATTTATATGTCGATGAACCCATGCTTTACTGGTCTTGTTTTGTGCCATACTTTAGAATAACGCTTTATTGGTTTGAAACGAACAAAATGAAACTAGAACTTACCCCTACAGAACGTAGAGTACTACGTGCAGAAGCGCACGGAAAGAATCCAGTAGTGATGATTGGCCAAAACGGGCTAACTGATGCTGTGATTCGTGAAATTGCCGTTAATCTGGACGCTCATGAACTCATCAAAATCCGTGTTTTCTCTGATGAAAGAGAAGTTCGCGTTCAGTTATTTGAAGATATTTGCAATCAACTAGATGCAGCACAAGTTCAGCATATTGGCAAATTACTTGTTATTTATAGGCCGCACCCTGAAAACCCAAAGATTTCTTTGACCAAACAAAATCTAGTCAGAGCATCTGCACCAGGAAAAACGGCTTCTCCAAAACTCAAAAGTAACAGCAAGCGCTAAGCTTAGATGTTGGGATATCGTGCAATGTCGTTTTAACGGCGTTGTACGATTAATACCACTCCTAATGCACACTCCATCAGGTAGACAATCATCCCGATTGCATGCCATAACTTAAAGTTTGCATCCATACCAAAACGCACCAGTAATGCTGGTACACCCACAAAATTAATTGCTGACATTAGGAGCATCAATACCACTATCCAAAATGATAGGGCTTTCATCCCTTTAGCACCCACTGACCATATTGTGCTAATTAATAAAATAATACCAGCAACCACACCGATAAATGAAGCGGCAGGAAACAAATGCTGAGCCATGTAGATGCCTGTAGGACGCTCATGGTACATCAACCACGTCATATATAGCGCAACAAAAAGCAGTGTCCCAACCCAAAATGTTTCAACTACTTTTCTCACAGCATCCATTACTTGTTCCTGCCGAATCGAATTAATTTATATTAAATATATAAAACGTCTAAAATTTCATACTCTCGAATACCGCTTGGTGCTTGAACCTCTGCCACATCACCAGCTGACTTACCAATCAGGGCTCTAGCAATAGGGCTTGATACAGAGATTTTACCAAGTTTAATATCTGCCTCATCATCACCAACAATCTGGTAACGTACTTCATCACCTGATTCTAAGTCTTCTAGTTCTACTGTTGCACCAAAGACGCAACGACCTTCAGCATCCAAGGTAGTAGGATCAATAACTGTAGCTACTGATAACTTACCTTCGATCTCCATAATACGACCTTCAACAAACGCCTGCTTCTCTTTTGCCGCATCGTATTCTGCATTCTCAGATAGATCACCTTGAGCACGAGCCTCTGCAATCGCCTGAATAACTGCAGGACGTTCTACAGACTTAAGACGTTGCAATTCTGCTTTTAATAACTCTGCACCATTTACGGTTAAAGGGATCTTTTGCATTTCACACTACTCCTGCTTTTCTTACTGTATATCAAGACTTAGTAGACAATGTACTAGTCTATAAAAACACAAACCGCCGATGCAATTAAGCTCGGCGGCATGTATTCAGACAAATTAATTTCTTAATTCTAGCGTTTTTTTCCTTACTAAGTAAGGGGTTTTTACATGCTAGCTAATTTCTTATGTAGACCTTGGACAGAATAAACTTGCAATTCAGTCATGTGTTGCAAACCAATTGCTGCCGCTTTCGCTTCTGACATAGTAGTGTAATAAGTCACCTTACCTTGAAGCGCGCTTTGGCGGATTGCAAACGAATCTTTAATTGCCTGCTTACGTTCCTCAACCGTATTAATGATCATGGCCACTTCACCATTCTTGATCATATCCACAATGTGAGGCCGACCTTCCATTACCTTGTTGACAGTCGTTACCTCTACTCCGGCTTCACGAATAGCAGCGGCAGTGCCCTTGGTCGCCAAGATGCTAAAGCCCGTTTTTGCCAACATTGCAGCGACTTCAACAGCAAGCGACTTATCATTTGGTCTAACAGAGATGAAAATATTGCCAGATTTTGGCAAGTTAACACCAGCAGCTAGCTGAGATTTTACGAACGCTTCTGCAAACGTATCGCCAACGCCCATGACTTCACCTGTTGATTTCATTTCAGGCCCAAGAATAACATCTACGCCAGGGAATTTAATGAACGGGAAGACAGCCTCTTTCACTGAATAGTAAGGTGGAATTACTTCTTCAGTCACACCTTGCGACTTCAGCGATTGACCAGCCATTACTCGAGCAGCAATTTTTGCTAATGCAAGCCCTGTTGCTTTGGACACAAACGGAACTGTTCTAGATGCACGTGGGTTTACTTCAAGTACATAAACAACGGCATCATCGCCTTGACCTTGAATGGCAAACTGTACGTTCATTAAACCAACTACATTTAACGCCTTTGCCATTGCAACTGTTTGGCGACGTAGTTCGTCCTGAATGCTCGCAGGAAGGCTATATGGAGGAAGTGAACAAGCCGAATCCCCAGAGTGAACACCGGCCATCTCAATGTGCTCCATAATCCCGCCGATTAGCACATCTTCACCATCACAAATCGCATCAACATCCACTTCAGTTGCATCGTTCAAGAAACGATCCAACAAAACAGGACTGTCATTTGACACCTTCACTGCTTCACGCATGTAACGCTCAAGATCGGATTGCTCATGAACAATTTCCATGGCACGGCCACCTAACACATAGGATGGGCGAACAACCAATGGATAGCCAATTTCATTGGCAAGAACAATCGCGTCAGGTGCTGTACGAGCTGTACGGTTTGGCGGCTGCTTCAATCCCAGTTCGTGTAGCAGTTTTTGGAAACGCTCACGGTCTTCTGCAGCATCAATCATATCTGGCGTAGTACCGATGATTGGCACACCATTCATTTCTAGTGCACGTGCTAATTTTAATGGGGTTTGGCCACCATACTGCACAATAACGCCAACCGGCTTTTCTAACGCAACCACTTCAAGTACATCTTCGAGTGTTAGCGGTTCGAAATATAAACGGTCAGAAGTATCGTAGTCAGTCGATACGGTTTCTGGGTTACAGTTAACCATAATCGTTTCATAACCGTCTTCACGCATCGCCAAGGCCGCATGAACACAACAGTAATCAAACTCAATACCTTGCCCAATGCGGTTTGGACCACCACCTAGCACCATAATTTTCTTCTTATCAGAAGGCTGTGATTCACACTCTTCTTCATAAGTCGAATACATGTATGCTGTATTTGTAGAGAACTCTGCAGCACATGTATCTACACGCTTGTATACTGGGCGAATATTTAGTGCATGACGAGCTTTACGAACCGCATTCTGATCTGTTTCTAACAATGCACCTAAACGACGATCAGAGAAGCCTTTGCGTTTTAATCTGCGCAAATCATCCGCATTTAGATCGTCAATCTGCTTACCACGAAGATTATTTTCGTCGTTGATTAAGTCTTGAATTTGAACCAAGAACCAACGGTCAATTGCTGTCAGCTGGAAAATCTCATCCATTGACATGCCAATGCGGAACGCATCAGCCACATACCAAAGACGCTCTGCACCTGGTTCAGCGATTTCTTGTTCAATTACATCGCGATCGGTCGTCTTTTCATCTAAGCCAGACATGCCTGTCTCTAGACCACGCAATGCCTTTTGCAAAGACTCTTGCCAAGTACGGCCAATTGCCATTACCTCGCCTACAGACTTCATTTGAGTAGTCAAACGGCTATTTGCCTGTGGGAACTTTTCAAATGCAAATCGAGGGATCTTAGTAACAACGTAATCGATTGTCGGCTCAAACGAAGCAGGGGTTTTTCCACCTGTAATATCGTTTTTCAATTCATCTAGCGTATAACCAACAGCTAGTTTTGCAGCAATTTTTGCAATTGGGAAACCAGTTGCTTTAGATGCCAATGCAGATGAACGTGAAACACGTGGGTTCATCTCAATCACAACCATACGACCATCGCGTGGGTTGATTGAGAATTGAACATTCGAACCACCAGTATCAACACCAATTTCACGTAATACCGCTAGAGAAGCATTACGAAGTAATTGATATTCACGATCCGTTAATGTTTGAGCAGGGGCAATGGTGATAGAGTCACCAGTATGCACACCCATAGGGTCAAAGTTTTCGATTGAGCACACGATGATACAGTTGTCCTTTTTATCACGGACAACTTCCATCTCATACTCTTTCCAACCCAGTAGAGACTCTTCAATTAACAGCTCATTAGTTGGAGACAAGTCCAATCCACGCGTACAAATTTCCACAAACTCTTCGACGTTGTATGCAATACCACCGCCAGAGCCACCCATGGTAAATGAAGGACGGATAATGACAGGGAAACCAACAGTCTGCTGAACCTTCATTGCCTCTTCTAGAGAGTGAGCAATACCAGAACGAGCTGAGCCTAGACCAATTTTGGTCATGGCATCTTTAAACTTAAGACGATCTTCCGCTTTATCAATTGCTTCTGGCGTTGCACCAATGAGTTCAACGTTATATTTATCTAAAACGCCATTACGCCATAAATCAAGCGCACAGTTCAACGCAGTCTGACCACCCATTGTTGGCAGGATTGCATCTGGACGCTCTTTTTCAATAATTTTTTCGACCATTTGCCAAGTAATTGGCTCAATATAGGTCACATCTGCCATATTTGGGTCCGTCATAATCGTTGCAGGATTAGAGTTCACCAAAATAACGGTATAACCTTCTTCTTTCAGAGCTTTACACGCTTGTGCACCGGAATAGTCAAATTCACACGCTTGCCCAATGATGATAGGACCTGCGCCAATAATTAGGATGCGTTGTATGTCTGTACGTTTAGGCATGCTTACTCACTCGTCGATTGTATCGATGTCTAATAATTGTTGATTCGAAATGTTTGCCATCCAACCAAGTTGGATTAAATCTTAAAATTCAATGTATTGTTGCGGATGCTAATTTGCCGCCAAAGCCTAGAAACAAAGCCCCTACCCCTGCATTCAGAGAGGCGCAAAGTTTGTATCTTGCTTTAAAATAGTTAGCCAATTTTGCTCCAGCGAGAATAACCGTTGAGAGATAAATGACGCTCCCAATTTGTATCGCACCACCCAAAATCAAAAAGGTGACGACAGGATAGGGATATGTCTTATCCACAAACTGAACAAAAAATGACAATAAAAATAAAATTGCTTTTGGATTTAACAAACTTATTACTAGCGCCCTCTTAAATGGCGCATTTAAGCCTCGTTCTTCTTGAGCAGAAGAGGTGTCAAATGAGGAAGAGTTGACCTTATTTCTTTTAAGAAAAACGCCAATAGCCGACTTCAACATCGTTACACCAATCCAAGCTAGGTAGGCAGCTCCAGCATACTTAAGCAGCATGAAAAGTGCTGGAAAGGTTTTTAGTACACTAGCCGCACCAAGAGAGGTTAGCGTTATAAGAATAGTATCGCCAAGAAAAATGCCAAACGCGCCAGAGAAGCCTTGACGTACTCCTTTTCTTGCCGCAACCGAAAGCACATACAAGGAGTTTGGGCCAGGAAGCAGAATGATAAACACAACCCCAAGAAGGTATGTAGTTATATCAGTTACTCCATAAAACATAGCTCAAACTCCTTTTAGACGGGACTTACTGCTTACGTTTTTCCATTGCAGTAATGAACTTATCAAAAAGATAAGCAACATCATGTGGGCCAGGACTTGCTTCTGGATGGCCCTGAAACGAGAACGCAGGCACATCTGTACGCTCAATCCCTTGCAGAGACCCGTCAAACAATGAAACGTGTGTTGGACGTAAATTAGCTGGCAATGTTGTTTGATCAACTGCAAAACCATGGTTTTGGCTAGTGATAAGCACTTGTTTGCTATCTAAGTCTTGTACAGGATGGTTGGCACCATGATGACCAAACTTCATTTTTACTGTTTTAGCACCAGAGGCCAAGCCTAGCAATTGATGTCCTAAGCAAATACCGAAAACAGGTACGCCTGTTGTCAATATGGTTTGAATGGCTTTAATTGCATAATCGCATGGTTCTGGATCTCCAGGCCCATTGCTTAAGAACACACCATCAGGCTGGTAGGACAATGCTTCTTCAGCAGTTGCTGTCGCAGGCAATACGGTCACTTTACAACCACGATGAGCCAACATGCGCAGAATATTACGTTTTACACCGTAATCAAAAGCAACTACATGGTAAGGCTTATCTGAAGATTCTACAAAGCCCTCGCCTAAACGCCACTCACCTTGAGTCCATTCGTAAGCTGCTTTAGTCGTAACCACTTTAGCAAGATCTTGACCAGCCATTGAAGGAGCTGCTTTTGCAAGCTCAACTGCTTTTTGCTCATCAATATGACCAGCCATAACCACCCCGTTTTGCGCACCTTTTTCACGCAAAATACGGGTTAGCTTACGGGTATCAATATCAGCAATTGCGACAACATTATGTTGCTTTAAATAATCTGGCAGAGACATTTCTGAACGCCAGTTTGAAACCAAAAGCGGCAAATCTCTGATGACCAACCCGGAGGCATATACACCACCAGCTTCAGCATCTTCGCTATTCACACCAACATTACCGATGTGAGGATAGGTAAGGGTTACAATTTGTTTTGTATATGAAGGGTCAGTCAGAATTTCTTGATATCCGGTCAGGGCGGTATTAAAAACCACCTCGCCTACGGTCACGCCGGCGCTGCCAATTGAGACGCCGCGAAACACCGTCCCGTCGGCTAATGCAAGAATGGCGGGCTGATGTTGAGACACTGGTTGCTCCTTATCCTGACGTTTACAAAACCTGCCAACTGATTCGCACCAGATAAGTGCGATCGCTCAGCCAGACAAGTGAAAGCAGTAGAATTGAATTTTCTACTGCTACTTATAGAAACGGGACAGGCGCTTAGCCTATCCCGCTGTTGTGCTTTTTAAACCTTGATATTGTACCTCAAACTAGGCTTTTCATCAATCATGAAAGCAAATACACCTATAGCAAAATGTATTAGAATTAGGTGATCCAACGGATTTAGTTATTATGAATACTTTCCAACTATGGTCGGCAATCGATAGATTAAACAAGGAGGAATTAACACAGTTACTGACCTCTTGTTTTTCACGTAGCCTTAGCAATCCAACTTTAGTCGAACCAGCTTCTGAGTTACGTCAAGCAGCAGTGCTTATCCCATTTATTATTGATGATGGAAAAATAAATATATTACTCACCAAGCGCAGTCTGAATTTGCCATCGCACCAGGGGCAAGTTTGCTTTCCGGGAGGGAAAGTTGATTTATCAGATAGAAGCACAACAGAAACAGCGCTGCGTGAAACCTTTGAAGAAATAGGAATTGCCAGAGAAGACATTCGACCAATCGGAGCCCTATTACCGCTACCAACTGTTAGCCAATTTAATATCCATCCAATTATCGGCCTCATCAGCCGAAAGGCCCACTACAACCTTTCAACAAGTGAAGTAGAGCAAGTTTTTGAACTACCTTTACTACAACTACTTAATCCTGATGCCCTCAAAAAGGAAAAAATTATCCGATGGCAAAAAGAACATACCATTCATGTTATCGCGTATAACGGTTTTTATATTTGGGGAGCTACAGCCAGCCTCCTCGTTCAACTTAGAGAGTTAATTCTAAGCAACGCTTCTTTTGCCGAGCTGGCTACTCTCCCACGTTAGCACCCCACATCGCATCTGTTTTTTCCCCAACTAGAGCTGAGACTTCAAGTCTAGTGGCTTGAAATGCAATGTCATTTTTCAATTTTTCCCAAGTAAGATGCGGATCTGGCTCCCCATGCAATCTTGCCAGCCTCGTCAGCGAAACAGCATTAACTGGCAGCTTTAACTCTTCCAGCATTCGATCTGTATCTTCCGGTCGATTTGTTGCCAATACTAAATCGCAACCTGCATCAATCGCCGTTGCCACACGCTGTGTAAAAGTGGATCCTGCAAATGATGCGCCTTCCATATCTAAAGCATCACTAATGATCACGCCGTCAAACCCCAGCCTCGACCTTAATATCTCTTGCAACCAAACACGCGAGAACCCTGCTGGCTTAGCATCCACTTTAGAATAAATGACATGTGCAGGCATGATCGCAGTTAAGCCAGCATCAAACAACTGCCGATACGGATAAATGTCAGCCGAGTGAATGTCTTCGTACCCCCTGTCGTCTGAAGGTATTCCAACATGTGAATCCACCTCTACATACCCATGACCCGGAAAATGTTTTCCACATGGATGCATTCCTGCCAACTTCATCCCTCTAATCACCGATTTTGCAATGCTTGCTACCACTTGCGGATTAGAATGAAACGCACGATTACCAATCACTGAAGAACGACCAAAATCCAAATCCAAGACTGGCGCAAAACTAAAATCAACACCTGACGCCCTTAACTCGGCAGCAAGGACATAGCCTGTTTTTTCGGCCAACGTTTTTGCTTTGTATTCGTCCTGTGCCCATAACTCCCCAAACACCGACATCGCAGGAATTCTAGTGAAGCCCTTTTTAAAACGTTGAACCCGCCCCCCTTCATGGTCAACCGAAATCAACAGCGAAGGCTTTCTTATGGCTCGAATCTCTGCAGTTAACTTAATCAGTTGTTCAATTGACTCGAAGTTTCTAGCAAATAAAATCACCCCCCCTACCATTGGGTGTTTTAATCGAGTTCTTTCCAACGAAGTTAATTCAGTTGAAGCAATATCGACAATAATAGGCCCAAGGGGTATATGCTGAGTCACGACAGTCATGTAGTTATCTCGAGTAAGAGGAGACTGATGAGTTTCAGTCTTGAAGTGCATAAATTTTTTGAATTAAAACCTGACTCTGAAGGGAGTGTTGTTCTGGTAAAGCAAATTTAAGTAGCCAAGCGAGAAATTGCCGCGCTTCTTTTCTTAAATGCTTTTCAATCACGTCACCCTTAGACAATACCTGAATCAACTCTCCAGTGATAGAGAAATCCAGCGGAGTGAGAACTCCATCATGCAAGCCAATTCCATATTCGTATCGGTAGCGATAAGTTTTTTCTGGCAATATTGGTAGCGCATGCTCCTCTATCACTGCATGAAAACCATACCCTGCACTCCTAAGCAAAGCCAATTCATAATATCGAATTGCAGAATGCTCAAATATCTCGTCTGCAAGTGACTTAACCGTATGGTGATAAGTCCAAAAGAATTGAGGCTCTATCGAGTCTTCTTTTGGGAGCAAGGCAATCAATAATTCATTTAAGTAATAGCCACTAATAAGCGCATTACCCGCTAACGCCCTAACACCGCCACACCACTCTATTTTATGAAGTGTTTTGAGCTCAGACTTACCAAACCAACTAAATTCCAGTAATTGAAAAGGCAATAAGACTGAACGAATTGCAGAATTTGGGCGCCGTGCCCCCCTTGCGACAATGGAGACACGTCCATATTGCTCAGTGAACACATCTAGGATGAGACTAGTTTCTTTATAGGGGTATGTATGTATCACATACCCCTTTTGCGCCTCAACCTTTCCATCTTTTTTATGCATGCCGATAGATATTTATGAGTGACGCAACGAATTATTCGAACCCGAACTCACGAAGTACTCGTGTATCATCCGCCCAGCCACCTTTAACTTTTACCCACACCTGTAAAAACACCTTACCATCAAACAGTGTTTCCATATCGATGCGAGCCTCTGTCGCTATCCGCTTTAGTTTCTCGCCACCTTTACCAATCAAAATAGCTTTTTGGCCCGGCTTATCCACCATTACAGCGGCATGAATGCGTCGAAGAGAGCCCTCAATTTCAAACTTCTCGATAAAGACATTCATTGCGTATGGCAGTTCATCACCTAACAAGCGGAAGATTTTTTCACGCACGATTTCAGCGGCCAAAAAGCGTTCACTGCGATCAGTAATTTGATCTTCATCGTAAATGGCATCCCCCTCAGGAATGCATGGCATAAATGCTTCTGTTAACACATCTAATTTATGACCATATTGCGCAATCACAGGCACAATCGCAGCAAAAGAATGCTTCTCTGACATTTCCTTCATAAATGCTAGTAATCTTGGCTTGTCCTCTTTTAGACGATCCGCCTTATTAATCACAAGCACAACAGGCACTTTGGCTGGCAATCTTTTTAATACATCTTCATCTTCTTTGGTGTAGCGTCCAGCTTCAATTACAAACAAAACCACGTCGATTGCATTCAATGCAGAAGTCACACTTCTATTCATTGCCTGGTGCATAGCTGTACGATGTTTCGTCTGCCAACCAGGGGTATCTACATAAATTAACTGGCATTTCTCATCGGTGAAAATGCCCGTAATTCGATGACGCGTTGTTTGTGCCTTACGAGATGTAATACTAATCTTCTGGCCAACAAGATGATTTAGCAAGGTTGACTTACCAACGTTTGGTCGGCCTACAATCGCTACATATCCGCAGCGAAATCCCGCCTCTTGAGATTCATCCATTTGATCTTGCTTAATTTCATCCATGCTTTTTGTTCTTTAAAATACCTTCAATGACAGGAAGCATTTCTGCCGCCGCTTTTTGTTCAGCCAAACGCCGGCTTAGTCCTACCGCAACAATTTTCAGATTAAATTTTGACACTTCACATTCCACTTCGAATTGCTGCTCATGAACAGCACCTTCCGTTTTTATTACACGATAAAGTGGCAACGGTAACTTACGTCCCTGCAAAAACTCTTGAAGTAGTGTTTTAGGGTCTTTACCAACAGTTTTAGGATCAAGATAATCAAGCATTGGGAGATACAATTGATCTATCCAATTTTTTGCTGCTGGCAATCCACCATCTAAGTAAATTGCTCCCATCAAGGCTTCTAATGCATCGGCTAAAATGGAAGGTCTAGAACGGCCGCCACTTTTTAGCTCACCCTCTCCTAACCACAACATTTCGCCAACATTGAGCTTAGAGGCGATCTCACAAAGTGCCTGTTGATTCACCAAATTAGCACGCATGCGAGAAAGTTCGCCTTCAGATAACAACGGAAAACGGTCATACAATAAAGCAGAAAGCGACAGTGACAATACACTATCGCCTAAAAACTCTAACCTTTCATTATGAGGAATCCCATAACTTCTGTGTGTGAGAGCCTGCCTTAATAAACTTTGTTTTTTGAACTGATACCCTATTGACTCCTGAAGCACCTGTTCATTTTCTTTTCTTTGCATTCACTTACCTGTTGATCAAGAACCCGTTTGAGCACTTGAATTAAAATCCAATATCAATGTGGCATTAGCTATTAATGGCACTTTATACTGGTACGACACGCTAAGTCTAAAATTTTGGCCTACTGGCTCAATAATCAAATCCTTAGCACTGATTGTTTTAATATAGCCGGCTTGTACATTTTTATCGAAACTATCTCGCAGATCATTCGGCTGACCACCTTTTTCCGCCGTACGAGATAATGCACGTTTTACTTCCATGAATTCCGAGTAACCCGGGAAAACTTTAAATCCTAACAACACGCCAGCCCCAATAAACACGCCCCAAAATAAGACTCCGAGCAGGGAAACACCAGCTTGCTTTTTCTTGTTTTGCAAAAATCTCATTATGGAACCCTCATTAAGCTTAACGAATTACAGTACCGACACGACTTAACTCTGGCCAATTAAACCAGATAACCACCGCTTTACCCACTATATTTTCGTCAGGCACAAACCCCCAGTAGCGGCCATCTGAACTATCATCTCTGTTATCACCCATCATAAAGTACTGACCAGCAGGAACCTTACATTTAAACCATGAATCATCTAACGCATAACTACAGTTTTCTCTATGTGGAAACTGTTGAACACCTAAATGATTGACCGAAGGAGCTCCTTCAACTTGCTGCATCAAATGCGTTGCATTTCCAAGCGTTTCTTTAAACTGCTTTACTGGTACAGGCAAGAATTGTCCATCTCTTGGGTATTCAGCATCACCAACCCATTCCTGCGGAATTTCCTTATTATTGATGAATAACTGCTTATTCTTATAAAGCACTTCATCACCAGGTAATCCAACAACACGCTTGATAAAGTCTTTAGTTGGTTCTGGAGGATAGTGAAATACCATCACATCCCCTCTTGCTGGCTTACCTGTATCAATCATCACCTGATTTGATACGGGAACACGAACACCATAAGCAAAGCGATTTACTAAAATAAAATCACCAGGGATGAGGCCCGGACGCATTGAGCTCGAAGGAATGGTAAAAGGTTCGAACAAGAAAGAGCGAACAACAAATACCACTCCAATCACCGGAAACAAACCAGCTAAAAGCTCAACTGCATCATGCTGACGTTGGTCTTTCGCTCGCTTTTTAGCCCATACCCATTTATCAAGTACCCACACCACACCGGAAATCAGCACAAAAAGAAGCATTGCTAGCGCTAGACTAGTTTGATAACCCACCAAACCAAAAAGCCCAACAACTAAGGCCATATAGCCAAATTGTAAAGCTGCTGGTGCCTCTCCGGTTTCAGATCTTGGTGATTTTGAACCAACAACAACCAAAACGATCCCGACAACAGCGGCAATCGACCACATGGCCATCCAATTCATCTATATTCCTTTTTTAATTGTTGTAAGGCTTATTTGTCACTAACTTGCAAAATTGCCAAGAAGGCTTCTTGTGGAATCTCCACATTACCCACTTGCTTCATACGTTTCTTACCAGCTTTTTGCTTTTCTAGCAGTTTCTTCTTACGCGTAATATCACCACCATAACATTTTGCCAAAACGTCTTTACGCATCGCCTTAACGTTTTCACGTGCAATAATGTTTGCACCAATCGCCGCCTGAACCGCCACGTCATACATTTGGCGAGGAATCAGTTCACGCATTTTGCTAACTAACTCACGACCTCTGTACACACTGTTGGCACGGTGCACAATTAACGACAACGCATCAACCTTATCACCGTTTACCAAGATATCTAGCTTAACCAAATCTGCAGGCAAAAACTCTTTAAAATCATAGTCTAGAGAAGCATAGCCACGGCTAACGGATTTCAGTTTATCGAAGAAATCCATCACGACTTCATTCATTGGCAAATCATAAGTCAACATTACTTGTCGACCTAAATACTGCATATTCTTTTGAACGCCACGCTTGTTATTACACAAGGTCATTACCGCCCCTAGATAATCTGGAGGAACTAGAATATGAGCAGTAATAATCGGTTCACGGATCTCTTCGACCTTGGCTAAGTCAGGAAGTTTTGAAGGGTTCTCTACTTCAAGCAATTCGCCATCTTTCATTTGAACTTGATAAACCACTGTCGGCGCGGTTGTAATCAAATCCATATCAAACTCACGCTCTAGACGCTCTTGCACAATCTCCATGTGAAGTAGGCCTAAAAAGCCGCAACGGAAACCAAACCCTAAGGCTTGTGACACCTCGGGTTCAAAATGCAAACTCGCATCGTTTAGTTGCAGCTTTTCCAATGAGTCACGTAAGTTCTCATAATCATGACTTTCAACAGGATATAAACCGGCAAACACTTGAGATTTGATTTCTTTAAAACCAGGTAAAGCTTCAGAAGCTGGCTTGTTTGCGATCGTAATAGTATCACCGACCTTTGCATTTTTTAGTTCTTTAATGCCTGCAATCACGAACCCTACTTCACCTGCTTTTAGCGAAGTCCGTTGCACAGATTTTGGCGTGAACACACCAACTTGTTCGCAAAGATACTGAGCCTTTGAGCTCATGAACAAAATTTTATCTTTTGGTTTCAGCTCACCATCAACCACTCTGACCAACATCACAACGCCTACATAGTTGTCAAACCAACTATCAATAATCAGTGCTTTTAGTGGTGCGGTTAAATCGCCTTTAGGAGGTGGGATTTTAGCTACAACTGTCTCAAGGATGTCTTGAATACCGATGCCACTTTTTGCAGAAGCTCTTACCGCATCAGTCGCATCGATACCAATAATATCTTCAATTTCTTCACTAACACGCTCTGGCTCTGCGGCAGGCAAATCAATTTTGTTAAGTACTGGTACAACCTCTACATTTTGCTCAATCGCGGTATAACAGTTTGCTACGGTTTGTGCTTCCACACCCTGAGAAGCATCAACAACCAACAATGCCCCTTCGCAAGCAGCTAAAGACCGGCTAACTTCGTAAGAAAAGTCAACGTGTCCAGGAGTATCAATTAGGTTTAGATTGTACACATTTCCATCTAATGCTTTATACGATAACGCCGCAGTTTGGGCTTTAATCGTAATACCGCGCTCCTTTTCAATATCCATTGAATCCAGCACTTGCGATGACATCTCTCGCGCTTCTAGTCCACCGCAGAATTGGATAAAACGATCGGCTAGCGTCGATTTACCGTGATCGATGTGAGCAATGATAGAAAAGTTACGAATATGTTCCATTGATGAAAACAGCCAATCATTGTTATTAAAGAGAGCAGACTCTCTTGGTAGATAAAACAAAAGGCACAAAAGTGCCCTTATGTTACTTAAGCATTCAACTTGCTATTTTAACCAATCTTGGACAAATAAGCATCAAGACGTTGTACGTGTAGATGATAATGGCAAATTTCACCCTCTGCGGACATCAACACAGGAATGAGTTGAGCATACTTTTCCTCTAGTTCATCATCATCATCTATATCAACCACAGTCAAAGTTATTCTATCTGAATAGCTTTGTAACTGTTGGAACATCTCTTGGCATAGAGAGCAGTACTCTTTTACATAGAGGGTAAGCGTGGGTTTATTCATTGTTGTAACAACTCGTAAAGTCTTAATTCTGGATTTTAACAGGAATAAACAATGTACTATCTTCGCGCTTTACCAAAAGCGCAATGACCGTTCCTTTGACTGCACGATCGAGGTACTGATTAAACTGTACTAACGATTTAATAGACTCATTATTGATGCCAATCACCACATCCCCCTCCTGCATTCCAGCCTTTTGCGCAACAGGCTGAACATCAGAGACAACAAGCCCAAATGGAATATCTAACACTCTCTTTTGATTGGCATTGAGTTCAGTTAATGAGACCCCCAATCGCCCCGAGTAGTCTGGCTTGTTGACTGCCTTGTTGCGCTCGATCTGCACAGACTTTTCATCAACAGGCTCTGCAATAGCAAATGAAATCTCTTTAGTTGCTGTAGCACGCTGAATAGATAGACTTCCCCGTGCACCCGTCTTTAATAAACCAATCGTTTTTTGGAACTCTATCGCTGATATAACCGGCTTACCATTGAGGCTAAGGATAATGTCGCCAGCCTTTAAACCGGCTTTATCTAACAACGAGTTCTTATCTACAGAGACGACTAAAACGCCGGTGTTTTTTTCCGTTGTCGTTGCATCTGCCGGATCCCTTACTAGATTCTGGATGACCAATCCTAATTTTCCAGATGTTAGCTTAGCATTTGCTTTTAATTGGGTGACAACGTCAAGCACCATATCGATGGGAATAAAAAATGATGCACTTCGATTGTTGATATTGCTTGAACCAATCTGTGCATTTACACCGACCACTTCGCCCCTGCTATTGAACAATGCACTACCTGAAGAAGTGGATAAATCAGATTGAATAAATGGAATATAAAGATCTTCTGAAATAGAGCGACCTTTTGACGAGACAACACCTAAGGAAACTGCACTATCCCCAGCGAACGGCGCACCAATAGCAACAACCCACTCACCCAACTTTATGCGATCTACATCTGCTATATTTGCTTTAGGAACATTGGTAGCAGGTATTTTTAGCAATGCTAAATCAAGCCTTCTATCAACACCAATCAATCGTGCTTTAAACTCACGTTTATCCGCAAGTTTTACAGTTATATCATCCACACCTTCAATATTACGAGAAGAAGAAACGACATACCCATCTGAACTGATTAATAAGCCAGAACCTAAGGACTGGTTTTTCACCTCTTTTAAAACCTGAGGGAAATTCTTTTTAACGTACTCGGTAGCTAAGTCACTTTCTAACGTCGACCTCTTAAGGTCTGAGAGTGGTTGTGTTGTATTGATGTTAACAACAACTTGAGACTGGCGTTCAACCAAATCTGTGATATCAGGCAAATCTAACGCTTGGACTTGAAAAGAAAAAGTTAAAACAAAAACACCGATTGTCTGATTGATTAATTTTTTCTTTTCTGCCCAAGCAAACATTGAATTGACTACCAGTTAACAAATTGAATTGCGATCTACTTTAGTTATCGCATGTTATTTCTTGATTTCAAGTCCAAGACCAAAAAGTTGCACAGACGAAGGAGGCACCTCTCCCAAAATCATCATCACCACATTACCTTCTGACTCAACATAGACATTTGTAGCGCCTTTTCTTGTCAAACCATTCTGTACAGATGCATCTTCTGCTGACTTATCCACAAAAACGGAAACAGAGGATAGACCATCTGAAAAGAGGTAATGTGAAATCGGTTTTGATTTACCAGGAAACTGCCGTTTACCACCATGCACTAACTTAAAACCAGCAGGTAAGTTCTTATAGTTAACCAAGATATCATCTGGTTGCGGTACTTTACTTTGTCGCTGCCAAGTGCCAATTTTTTTCGGAAATTTTGGTTTAAAAGCCGAACGATCTAACTCACCACCTAGCTTAATCTGAGAAAATGCCATTTGCTCAGAAAGCTCTTTGTTGTCATTAAATCGTTGAGATTTAAGAATCACTCCGGTAGAAGGCTCGTAGCAAAATCTAAAAGGATTTCTTAAGTTATCTTTTGGAACCAATAGAATCATTTGGCAATCATTTTCTGCCACACGCTCTACATCTTGCTTCATTGCTTGATAATTGGTTAATAACTGCTTGATATCTGCCGGCAATACGCTTGGAAAAAAATGATCACTTGCGCGCAAATCAATCGGCGCATCATGTTGACTAGGCACATAGCAAGACATTGCATCATTTTGAACAATTAACTCTTGCGGCGGACCATCTACAGTTTCAATTTTTTCAAAATGGGTCCCACCAATTACTGCATGGCTGATTCGAGACGTTTCGACCATTCCGCCACGCTGATAGACATATAGACCTGAAAAAGTCATTTGCCTTGATGCATTATTTACTTTTGTCAGCAGTTGGATCGCTTCTTGTGGCGTTAACGACTGACCGGCATAAGCAACAGAACCAGCAATAACACAGGCAACCCCAATAGCGATATTACTCACTCTCATTTAGACAATCCCTCCGGATTGTCCATTGACACAGGACGAACTTGCGGTCGCCCCCCCGCTTGCGCGGCATATTGTTGGTGCGCTGCTAAGTAAGGGTTTAAATCTAAGTTATTCGTTTTTTGAGCAACAACCACCGTTTGCTGTTCTGCTTGATGTGTACGTTGAAAACTAACCACACCCAATACAGCGACCGCAGCGATAGATGCGGCCGCAGAAAGTGCAATCCACGTTCTTTTCACCGGCTTGGAATAACTCGCAGGGGAAAGAATCGTTGGCTCCTGTTCCAATCGACTCGCTACACGAGAGCGTATATTGCTAGCCAAGAAGTCGTGATGTTTCAATGACTCACCAATGACATGGTAAGAAGCCCAAACCTCTGCTGCTTCTGGATTATGTTTTATCCATTCAAGAACAGCGGCAGCTTCTTCACCTGATAACTCACCGTCCATTAATGCAGAAATTCTTTCGTTCATCATATTCATCACCATCTTCTATTTTGCTTCTGCTCGATTAGCGGTTTTAAATCGTTTGCAATCGCTTCTCGTGCCCGAAAAATCCTAGAACGTACTGTTCCGATTGGACATCCCATTGCTTCAGCAATTTCTTCATAACTAAGGCCCTCCATTTCACGAAGTGTAATGGCTGTCCTTAGCTCTTCCGGCAGTCTTTCAACTGCTTCGTTAACCGTACTAATAATTTGTCTGTTCGCTAAATCAGTTTCTGGTGTATTCAGATCAGGTACTTGCTCTGCCATATCCAAGGATTCATCTTCATCGATTTCAGTCACAGAAGATGTGGATACCCTACGTCCAGCCGAAACTAAGTAATTCTTAGCAGTATTGATCGCAATTCGATATAACCAAGTGTAAAACGCACTTTCACCACGAAAGGATGGTAGGGCACGGTAGGCTTTAATAAATGCCTCTTGTGCAACATCATCAATTTCATCTTGGTCTCTTACGAAGCGTGACAACAAACGAGATAACTTTCTTTGATATTTGCTAACAAGCAAATCAAATGCGCGTTTATCTCCTTTTTGAACACGCTCTACCAATTGCTGATCGACTTCGCGATCGCTCATGTTTTCATCCCTGATTCCCGTTTTCGGGTGTAATTTTTTTCTAAGCTACGATTTTATTCACATTTTCGTGCTTTGTGCTAATTAGGACTAAGAAGAATACAAGAAGTTTCCTACCAAGCTCTGATAAAATCACATTTACATTCAGACAACCGTTGCAGGTAAAGTTCATGCACTTTGATGTATTGATTCTTGGTAGTGGTTTAGCAGGGCAAACACTAGCACTCAAATTAGCAGACCACTTGAAAGTTGGGCTTTTCACGAAGAAACACTTAACCGATGGCGCTAGCAACTGGGCACAAGGTGGCATCGCAGCTGTTTTAGCGGATGAAGATTCTGTGGAAGATCATGTACAAGACACATTCATCGCAGGGGGAGGACTCTGTAACCCCGAATCTACCAAGTTTATTATTGAAAACTCGGCGAAAAGCATTCAATGGCTAATTGACCAAGGCGTCCCATTTACCAAAGATGACAGCGAGTTTGGATTTCATTTAACACGTGAAGGTGGGCACAGCCACCGTCGAATTATTCATGCAGCAGATGCAACTGGCGCTGCTGTTCAGGCAACACTGAGTGACAAAGTAGCAAAACATCCAAATATTTCGATTTTCGAAAATCATATCGCCGTTGAGCTGATCAAAAGCCAACAAGCAAATGAGACTGCCCCTAGTGTTTATGGGGCTTATATTTTAAATAATGAAACGGGGAAAGTTGAAACGGTCACGGCAGGCTCTACCGTATTAGCGACCGGTGGCGCTGGGAAGGTCTACTTATACACCACAAACCCGGACACCTCTACTGGTGATGGTATTGCGCTGGGATGGCGAGCTGGTTGCTCAGTAGGCAACATGGAATTTATTCAATTTCACCCTACCTGCTTATATCATCCAAATGCTAAATCGTTTCTCATCTCTGAAGCGGTACGCGGTGAAGGCGGCATATTAAAATTGCCAAATGGTCATCGATTTATGCCTGAATACGATGAAAGAGCAGAGTTAGCCCCTCGCGATACAGTGGCGAGATCGATTGATGCGGAAATGAAAAAACATGGTATTGATTGTGTCTATTTAGACATCTCGCATCAATCACCCGAATTTATTACCCATCACTTTCCGAACATCCAAGCAAAATGCCTCTCGCTTGGTATTGATATTACCAAAGAGCCAATTCCAGTTGTGCCTGCCGCTCACTATACATGCGGTGGTTTAGTTGTAGATTTAAATGGCAAGACTTCCGTCAACAACCTATATGCCGCGGGTGAAGTTTCATTTACTGGTTTACATGGTGCAAACCGCTTAGCTAGCAATTCACTATTAGAATGTCTTGTGATTGCTGATAGCGCTGCGAAAGATATTCTCAATAAACAAAAGCAAGTTCTTCCGACTGTTAAAGATTGGGATGAAAGCAGAGTAACGGATGCTGATGAAGAAGTTGTCATTTCTCATAACTGGAATGAACTTCGCCATGCTATGTGGGACTATGTGGGCATTGTTAGAACAACGAAAAGACTCGAGCGTGCGTTAAATCGAATTCATCTACTAAAGCAAGAGATTCAGGAATACTACAGACACTTCAAGGTCTCAAATGACTTATTGGAATTGCGGAACCTTGTAGATACGGCCGAGCTTATCGTAAGAAGTGCGTTGACTAGAAAAGAAAGTCGAGGACTCCACTTTAGTAGGGACTACCCAGAAATGAACGCGAAAGCAAAAAATACAATTTTGAAGCCATAGTTAAAAAGCCAGCGCTATGCTGGCTTTTTAACTACCGTAAAATTTATTAAGTTTTGCGGAAGTTTGAGTGGATTGAATGCCAACTTGTATTTGAGGCAAGGTAGACTTTATAAATTCACTTAAATCATCTAATCCTGATTGCACTTGCTCTAAAATCGCCTGATCAGGTGCTGCGAGTTTTTCAGACTGGATAGCTTGCATGATGGACTCAAGCTCTGGAAGCAAATCGCAGAAATTCTGCAAATCTTCCTGCGATTTTGTGGATTGAATATTTTCAATTATCGCAATCAGTTGCGCCCAATTTGCAGACATATATTTTCTATACTTTCAACACCGCTGATTGAGATGCATCAGGCATTTCTGCACCCACACCAGATTTAGCAAGCTCAGCCCAAGCACTATGTAGTTCAGCAAGTAACTTATAAGATTGCTCTAATAACTCAACATCATTTTTGAGGTTGGCATCTAATAATAACTTTTCGATATATAGATACAAATCCTGCAAATTTTGAGTCAACTCACCACCAACTTCATGATTAAGTGCTGCACGCAAAGCCATGACAATATTATTTGCTTTGGTAATCATTGCTGACTTCAAGGAGTAATTTTTGTTTTCAATACCCCATTTCGCTCGCTGTATTGCACTCATCGCTCCTTCATAGAGCATAACAATCAACTCAGCCGGGGACGCCCCTAAAACAGCAGCATTTACATTGACAGATTGGTAGGCATTTAAAGCTTTAGACATATTATTTTACCTATCAAAACATATCTTATGACGATGTGGTAGTTGACAATCCAGAAATATAACTAGACATCGTATTTAATTTAGACAGAGCTGTTTCCATTGCAGCAAATTGCGCTTCTAGCCTTGCTTGGTACTTGGTTAATCGCGTCGTCATGCTATCAATACGATCTTGGGTGGTTGTTTGCAAGGTTGTTAGACTCTTGGTTTTGTTTGCCAATAAGCCACCTGTTTTGGTCATATCATAAGACGCATTATATATCTTATAGGCAAACCCATTATCTGCATCAGAAAATAAATTCTGAACTGACGATGGATCTGAGTTAACAGCCTCTTCAAACTTAGTGCTGTCTAATGACAAGGTGCCGTCTTTTTGAAATGAAATACCAATTTCGGAAAGATATGAATAAGAACTTCCACTCGCACTTGTGCTTGATGCAAATAGAGACTTGAGCTGCTCTTCAATTTCCAATGATGTATTGTCAGCCTCCAAACGCCCATCTTTCGCACGTAAAGTATCAACGTTACTTTTCATGGCATTGTAGGCATCGATTAGCGTATTTACCTTTGCTTTAATTGAATCCATATCCGTTGTAACGGAAATACTCGAAGTTTTAGGCGTAGTTGAGTCTGCAGCTTTTAAGGTAAGCGTCACACCGTCAATCACATCTGAAAACGTATTACTTGAGCGGGTAAATGAAATACCATCAACTTTGAAAGAGGCATCTTGAGCTTCTTGTACTGTCGAATATGCACTTTTTGTTGTATCAAATACATCAAGCCCAGCACCACCACTAGTACTCGTATTGGTAACGGCTATTGTAGAATCTGCACCAGAATCTTTGGCTGTCAGCGTAAGGCGATAGCTTGTACCATCATTAATAATAGAAGCAACGATAGATGTATTATCGTTGTTTGAATTTATGGCATTCTTAATTTCTTCTAGAGATGAGTCTGCTGACAAATTCACATCAAAACTATTATCACCAGAAGATAGGTGCAATGAACCTGCTGTATTAGAAATAGCGGTAGAAGTATCTGAAAATACCGTAGAGCTATTCGTGATAATCTTATTTGCTTGCGCCAATTTACTAACGGACAAACTATAGTTTCCGACCGACGCACCACCCGATGTCGTAGCTGTCGCTACTGCTGTATCACTACTAGAAACAGCGCTTAACGCGAGACTGCTAGAATCTTTTAAAGCGGCTGCAGCTGTTTGGATGGTAGATAAGTTACTCTTGATTGTGCCAAATGCAGAAATTTTGGTTGAGTAACTGGATAGCTTTGTCTGAAGCGTCGTCAATGGAACTTTTTCGACAGCCATTAACCCTGAAATAAGGGTTGCGGTATCAATACCACTAATTAAGCCAGTACTAGAACTAACGCCCATGACAATCTCCTTACAACCAACGCTTCGCTAAAGACTATGCTTTTTGGCTAGTCAGTATGCTTTTAAACTCTTCTACCCGTTTTGCCAATTCAATCATCTCTTCAGATGGAATTTGCCGAATCACTTTATTTGTATCTTTATCAATGACTTTTGTTACTACTTCATCGCTTTGATCATCAATGGATAACTCTAGTGAAGTAGACATCATTGCCAATGCTTTATTAGTGTCTTCTACTGATTGCTTTAAGACATCTTTATCCAATGGTGACTTTTGCTTATTTTCTTCAGCATTTTTGACGTCATTAGATGAATCAACACCACTCACCGCATTAACGGTTAGATTTGATCCATTATTTGTTGATGGGGCCAGTTGGTTTTTAACCGACTCAGCTTGGATTGTATTTTGCAACTGCACATTTGTCGCTGCTTTACGGATATCCATCATCTCTCTCCAGTATTAGCGTAAAAGGACATGACCCGTGGCCATGTCCTTTTTCTCACTTGCTAATGACTAGCCACTCAATTTTATTGTAGCAGCGTCAATGCTTGTTGTGGCAGTTTGTTTGCTTGAGACAAGATTGATGTACCTGCTTGTTGCAAGATCTGGTTCTTAGTTAAAGCCGCAGTTTCTGCAGCAAAGTCAGTATCTTGAATACGGCTACGTGCTGAATCTAAGTTCTCTACGTAGTTTTGCAAGTTAGCAATCACTGCTTCGAAACGGTTTTGTACTGCACCGAAAGTCGCACGTGAGTTTGTTACGGTTGAAATATCTGCATCCAACGCTTCAATGTTTGCAGAGGCTGCTGCTGATGTTAAAACACTGATTGTTTGTACTGCAGTCAAATTAGTGTTGAATGTATTCAGGCCAGTTGAACCTGAAGCAGTAGAACCGATACCCGAGGCATTTGCCAATCCACTTGCCAAGTTCAATGAAGATGAAGCGATTGATACTTGGTTGGAAGCAGAGCCTTCAGAACCCACTTGGAATGTTAAAGAGCTATTACCTGACAATAGAGTTGTACCGTTAAACTCTGTTGTGGTCACAATACGTGAAATTTCTTGTGTTAACTGGTCGACCTCTTTTTGAAGTTGTGAACGGTTAGTATCACTAATTGAGCCGTTAGCAGCCTGTACAGAAATCTCACGAATACGTTGTAAGTTATCACTAACTTGACCCAATGCACCTTCAGCTGTTTGCGCTAAAGAGATACCGTCGTTTGCATTTTTAACCGCTTGTTGGTCACCACGGATTGCAGAAGTCATACCTTGGCTAACCGCTAGACCTGCTGCATCATCTTTTGCACTGTTAATACGCAAACCAGATGACAAGCGTTGCAATGAAGTATTCAATGCAGAAGATGATTTGTTCAAGTTGCGTTGAGCATTCATCGATGCAATGTTTGAGTTTACGGTTAAGGCCATGATCTTTCTCCTAATTTGTCGGTAACTACCGAACTTAGCTGACTCGTGTTAGGGTGGTTTGCCCTACTCTTTGATTCATTTATCGGACCAGCCAGAAAAAACTTTAGTCTTTTTTTAAAATTTTTTAATTTCTTTTTGGATTGCCGTTTTAAGCATTGAAAGAGGAAGACTCCAATCCCCCATTTTGCTTTGCCTAAACTCGGTGATTGTGCTGTACCAGCACGTTTCACCAGGGTGTTCTCCCCAGCGCCAATCTGTATCTAATCTATTGAGTAGAAAGACCTTTTTCCCTAGCGCAGCGGCTAAATGCGCTACAGCGGTATCTACTGCGACCACTACATCAAGCTGCAAAATGTACGCAGCAGTATCTGCAAAACTATCAAATTCATCCGCCAAGTGATGTAATTGAACTTTATTAAATACGTGGACAATCTCGCTGGCAGCACCTTTCTGTAAGGAATGCCACTCTACACCTTCGATCTCAAACAGTTCTGCAAAATTTTGAAGCTTTAAGCTTCTACGATTGTCTAGCCATTCTGAGCGGGCATATCCTTTACGTCGACTTCCTTGCCAGACCAAACCGATCTGTAAATTAGCCATTGAAACGATAGCGCTAAACCTTTCTGTCCACTTTCTTAACTGAACTTCATCTACCGTTAAGTAAGGGCTAAACGGGGCAGGTCTATCCTCATCAAGCCATCTTGGCAAATCCATGACAGGGCAATAATAATCAAATTTTGAAGTACCCTGTAATTTCAAATCGGGCTTATTAATCAAATTGACAATTGGCCAACTCATTTTTACAAGGCTTTGCATTGGCGCCGGCATACATACCGTCACAGATGCGCCAGAGTGAATTAATTGTGCTACATAACGAACAAACTGAAGGCAATCTCCCAACCCTTGTTCATCTGTAATAACTACCTGTTTACCATTCAGATTTTCACCTTTCCATCTCGGGATGCTAAGCTCTGGTAAATAACCATTGATACCAGCTCTCCAACGCCATTCATATTCGATCCATCCCTCTTTAAACTTACCCAATTGCAAAAGGACGAGGCCTCTGTTCCAATGCGCCAAGGCATGTTTGGGGGACAAAGAAAGTGCCTTCTCAAATGCGTTGATTGCAGCATGAAGTTTTTGTTGCCCCTGCAATACAATCCCATAATCACACCAGATACCCGCTTCGTTAGGCGCCTTAGCCAATGCTTTTTCTAGTAATTGTTCAGCTTCGAACCAACGATCTTGATAGCGATAATTCATCGCTTTGATCATTGAAAATTCAGGATCATCTTTTTGGATAGACAGCGCTTGCTCGATTAATTGATTAGATTGGGCATACTCGCCTAATTCAATACATAGCGACGCCAGGCGTGCATATGGAATTGGAGAGTCAGGAAAGGAAGAAAGCGCCTGTTGATAGCAATCAAACGCTTTGTCGTATTGTTCTAGCTCGGTGTAGCACTTACCTTGTAATGATAAAGTGTTTAATTGCAAACCTGCTAATTGGTGATATTCACCAAACATTGCGGCGGCTTCGGCCCAAAGATCATCCTCTAGCAATGACTCGGCTAAAACCAGTACTAACGATGAGACATTCACATGGGCGGAAGCATTTTCTATCAAGTGAATAATTGATTCGTGTTTTCTTTGCTGCTTGTAAAGCATTGCCAAGTTATGCCAAGAATCTGAATGTGTTGGCACACGCTGTAAGATGGCTAAATAACAACGCTCAGCCTCTTCAGGCCGAGCGTTGTGAGCAGAAACTGCCTGTTTAAATAGTCGATTTAAGTCTTGCAATTAGCTTGCCCTTAACACTTTTTTTTCGTTCTAGGGGTCAGTGCGGCTAACCATTCTTGGGCATGGTCTTCAATCATGTAATGCTTATGAACCCATACCTTCAGTTGATCACCTTTCTTAGCTGTTGCTGTTAAATCGGCAATGTGTTCCTTGATGGCGCTTATCCATGCGTCAACTTCATTTGGCACACGGCAAACTGGCGCATTATTTTCTTGGTATGGATAAATATCTGTACAAATTACAGGCCAACCTAGCGCGCCATACTCTAACAACCTAAGGTTACTTTTCGCTTCATTGAACGGATTCACTTCCAATGGGGCAATCGCTAAATCTAGGTTGAGCTTTGCAATTGCTTCAGGATACTTGTTGATAGGTAGCCAATCTGTATTCCACTCTTTGACATAAGGACGGATCTCTTCCGGGCACATCCCTTGAAACACCCAATCTACCTCACTCGCGGTTGCCTTCACTACATCAAAGATAAGCGCCAGATCTCCACCATGCTGCTGAGCCCCCACCCAACCTACGCGTGGTTTCTTCGATGTTTTTCTTTTAGAGACGAGTGTCCCCCACACCGATTTTTCAAGCATATTCGGCATGACGATAATGTCTTCAATCATGTCCTTTGCAAAATCTTTTAGCGGTTGGGTAGATACAATTAATCGATCGCAATGTTTGAGTGTATTTCTTAAACGGCTTTTTGCATCTTTCCAATGCTTTTGGAAATGCCGATGCATACTACTGTCTTTTGGAATGTCACTCAAAAGATCATCTAACATTTGCACTCTAAATAGAGAAGGAAGATATTCACCGTAAATAGCCAGCATCTTCTCGTAATCTGATGCCAATGCATTTTGTATGATAAATACATCTGGATTGTTTCTGGCCATTTCTGACAACATTGGCAGTCTTGGATGACTATTTGAAACGTACGCTTGATGTTGAGCCAATGCAGCTTTCTCTAATACACGTAGTGGCATTTGAATACGATATTCACCACTTCCACCAGATAGCGGTAATGCCATCATTTTAGGTCGAGAATCTGGAATGTTATCCCAAGGAACAACAAATGCAGTATCCCATTGGTCCCCTACATTTACTTTTGAAAGTAATGGATGATAGTTAGGATCGTTAGCAATCAGAGATAGCCACTTGTTTGAAAAGTTTTTTCTTTCCTGATTTGTTTTCTTCTGTAGGTACAAGTAAGTTTCATCATCATGTTTGGTATCTAATGATTTATGCGCATGATGAATTAAGGAGGCAAACGGTGTCCAGACAACGGACTTCCCGAGTTGAGAGACTCTTAAGCACAGGTCAACATCATTAAATAGAATGCTAAAGTTCTCAGCATCCATACCACCAATACTGGAGTAAAGCCCTTTCTGAATCATTAAGCATGCTGCCGTCACCGCACAGTAGTTTTGAACCACTTTCGTACGATTTAACATTACATCTTTTTCCATTGGAATTTTAAGATGCATATGGTGTGCCAAACCCTCTGGATGCCCACAACCTAGAACAACGCCAGCATGCTGCAATTTAGCCGTTTCTGGGTACATTAGCTTTGCCCCAACTACGCCAACTTCTTCACGCAAGGCGTGTTCTAGCATGCGATCTAACCACTGAGGCTGAATAATTTCCATATCATTATTCAGCATTAATAGGTATTCACCTTTTGCTAGGTCTGCACCAATATTGCATTGATGAGCAAAATTAAATGGCGCATCGTAGTTAATAATCTGTACTTGTCCTGGATACCGCTTCAATAGCGCATCGTAATACTCAAAAAGATCAGGATCGGTTGACCGGTTATCTACAATAATAACTTCAAAGTTTGTGTAATCTGTTTTTTCAAAAAGAGAATCTATACATGGCGCAAGGAATTCAAGCTTATTTTTGTTAGGGATAATAATTGAAACCATTGGCTTCAATTCGTGCCGGTAGAACACTTGATATGTACCGTCAATGTAACCACTTGCTACTTCTGCTTTGATACCTAACCGAGCTAGATGCGATTCGATCGCCACTTGAGATGCAGCAATCCTTGTATGATCTTTTGTTGATGAAATTGGTAACGTCATCAAAGGAAATGGAACATGGCTAACACTGTCCTTGCCAAACATTTCTACTACTCGGAAGGTTGCCTCATAATTTTGAGCCCCTTGATAGGGTTGAAAACCTCCGGCAAGTGCGAGTTGTTCGGTTCTAAAGAAAATACTATTTCCAATGTAGTCTTCAGATCGCAACAAATCGTAATTGAAGTCTGGTTTAAACGCAGGATTTACCCGAACATCTTCAGGGGTGTATTCATCATGATCCGTATAAATGATGCAGGCTGTTGGATTTAGCAGCAAGCGATCGCCCACTTTTAGCAAAGTAGTAGAATCTAATTTAGTCCCAGGTTCAATTAGAGTTGCCCAATCCGCTGGAATTGCCTCTATGATTCCATTTAAGGCATTCGCCACATCCATTGCATCTAACGAATCAATGGTTAGCCATCCTAAGGTTTCATTGTCCTCAAAACTAGCATCTGGGATCGGTTGATCCGATACCACAATGAGTCGCCAATGTTTATAGAGTTGCTCGCATAGAGAGTCGATTGTCTTTGAAAGTAAATCGAAATCATCTTCACCGACAACCATCAAAAGATTAAATTGATAGCGCGATGGCCATCTCAACATCATTCGTTCTGCATGAATTTGGGCGGTTAATTCGGTAGTACAAAGTGCTTCCACCCATTGCTCATAATCATAAGAAACAGGAGATAACCCTTTTTGTTTTCTTTCTAAATCTGCAAGGAAGCGTTTTCTCGCTTTCAACACTTCTGGATTAGAGGTTGGGTGTAGTCGATAAATCTCTTCATGATATTGAATAAACTTATCATCATAACTTCTTAACGTATGGTCATCTCTAGAACGGTCACTTCGAATTTCGACCGAAACCTCTCTTATTGATTTAAACTCTGTAAACTTAGAGGCATTTAGCAGGAAATCCCAATCTTCTAGAATTGGAAGAGACTCGTTAAATCCGCTTACATACTGCAATAATGACTTTTTATGTGCCCAAGTTGGCGTAGGTATAAAATTATTAGCAAGCAGACGATCTCTAGAAAATTCAAAATTTTCAAAGATATTTTCACGTGCTAATTCTACTAATCTACCTTGTTTTCGCTCTTGTATTGAATATTCAGCACCAGTATAAACAAAAAGTGCATCGGTCTTTTTAAATGCGTTAACGACTAATTCTAGATGGTTATCCAAATAAATATCATCATCATCAAGATAGGTAATGATGTCACCGTGTGCTACTTTTAGTGCTTTATTTCTAGAGGATGCAGCACCACCAGACTCGTTAGACTTGATATAAACTATTTTTAGTTTTTGGCCATAAAAATTTATTAGATCAGATATATCACAACCACCATCGTTATGAATGACTACTTCAAAGTTTTTAAAATTCTGAAATAGCAAGCTTTCAAGTGCGTTAGCCAATAAGCCAGGTCTATTTTTAGTAGGGATAATTACAGAAACATCTAAATGCCCAGAAACTGAAAAATCTTTATATTTTGACAGTATTGCTTCATGAGCCTCATCAAGTTTAGAGATGATACAACCAGCAAAATTCTCAACCATTTCATATCTTGATTGATCAGTTTTATGATGTAACTTAAAGCCTTCATACTTTGATATAAAAAGTTTTTTAATTCTTTCTATATGGCCTTGCAGACGATTGAAATTTTCTTCTACTACATATCGCTCAATTAGTTTTCCATGTTCTAATATTGCAAGCCCAGAAAGAAAATATTTATCACCGGATGAAGCTTGGCTTGAATGAACGCGGAACAATGAGATTGTTTTGTTTAAGAAAGCCGATTTTTTACCTTCGAGACTCAGTCTTAACTCTAAATCCCAATCTGTCGCCCTAAAGAACTTCTCTTCAGATACAACATTAAGTGAGACATCAAAAAAATCTGAGTATAAAAATAAAGAACGTCTAAATAATGTTGTGCCAATATTGATATAACAATCAGATGACAATAAGTCGGGAAATTCGTCCCTTGTACCAAAGTAGCTTTCAGTGAACCACCCCGGATGTTGCAATGGATGAACAATCCCATTTGCATCTAAAAAATTATATTTCCCATATACAAAATCAATTTCTTTCTTACTATCTAGCACGAACAGTAAGTCTTTAAGCACATCCGTGCAGAGTAAATCATCGGCACCTAGTAATAAAATATATTCTCCACTACCTTGCCTTATTCCAAAATTAATATTAGGAATTGCCCCCATATTTTCCGAATGGCGAATATATCGAATCTTATCTGGATGATTTGATTGTAGTTCTTTTACTACAAATTCAGTATTGTCTGAGGAGCAATCATCACAGACAATGATCTCTATATCACTCACTCCTTGCGACAATACACTATTAATTGCGTCAGGAAGGAAATGTGCGTAGTTAAATGCAGGAATAATTACAGAGATCATATTTTATCTATCTTCATTATTATTTAAGTTCGTAAATAAACATACCACTGATATCTGTAGAGTGAGAACGATGAACATAATCATCATAACGCTCCTCCTGATCAGAAAATGCGAGTGGCTCATGCGTATCTTCGCTTGTCAATTCAACTGCACAAAAAACGGATGAAGATCCGACTGCTTTATGCCTATTTTCAGCCATTATTTTATTTGGCCAATAGCAATCCCAGTGGTAAAAATCACCTCTAAAGAAATGATCAAAATCACTTTTTCTAAAATTCACCAACCAGTAGGTTGGTAATCTGTGTTGAATATAATATTTTTTACCAACATTTAACAGCATAGCACCGGTTAAGTAGGATTTTTCAGGTGTACTAGTCTCATCAAGAATACATTTATCCCAACTTGAATGAAGTGTTTTTAAGCCCAACTCAACCAATGATGCTGAGTCTAGAACTCCATTAAAATAAGATAACCCATTTATAAATTTTTCACTATCAACTCTAATGTGAGGGGCTGCATAGCAGTGCTCCGCTTGTGTGAGGTCATTTAGGTCAACTAGTCTTGTTATAGAGCCTGATGCAAAATACGTATCAGGTGGAAGCATAATTAAACTTGTATTATTCTCTGAACAGTGCTTAATTGCTAACAATAAAGCCTCTGTTTGATTTTTTGCAGATAACACCTTGAAATTAAATATCTTATTATATTGCTCAATTAGCGGGCGAGCGGTTTCGGGTATATCAGCATCAGATGTAAATATATAAATTTCACATCGACCTTGCCTTATAAAACTAACAAAATCAGGGCATAGCAGTGACTTCAAGAGTATCTGGCACATTAACATCCAAAATTTTTCACCATACACATACGTAAATGTAATGTATTTTCTTTTATTCATTATTACGCCCAATTGATAATGGCAACCAAAGGTTGCCATTATTTAGAATATATTCTCGCGATTAAAATCTTTTAGATAAAATTGATATGCTCAGGAGGATTTTTCAGATCCCACAAAAACTTGTTCACATAATCTTGGCGACAACCAATAGCACAATCCTTATGCACATCAACTGAATTTGCAATGTCTTGGTGCACAGCCCAGTATCGATCACTCATCACCATGTCAAAGAATGAGGTTTCATGCAAATCACCAATGTAGAAACGTTCTTTATTAAAGAATGGACCGCAAGGATAAACTTTACCGTTCCCCGAAATTTGCAATAGAAATGGTGTGCCATGGCAGACATCGTACTTTCTAAAACCATTCTTATATAAAGAAGATTCGCTAGCTGCATTGATCTTATTCCATTTAGCTTGGACAACATAGCTATCATTAGAATAAGACTCTGCTTCTTTCAAAATATCACCAACTTTGAGATATTCATCATAATTGATACCGATTTCTTTATACTCGGAATCTGAACAGTGTTTGATCACAAAGTAATCAACCCCTAGTTCGGCACCCAGCTTAGCCTCTGGAATCACCTCATCAAAGCATTCTGGCACTAACACCATCTGAAGCCCTAATGTACATTTATAACCATATTCTTTTTTGATTTTTACAAGTGCTTTGATCTTCTCTACTAATAGATCGAAATTCTCTTCTTTAGATTGATGGACACGACGAAAGCCCTCTCTGGTTCCTGCAGAAAGATTGAATCGGATCCAGCTCATATTTTTGAGTAGATCATGTGCACGGTCCATATCGATTAGCAAACCGTTAGTTGCCATCGATGTATCTACCCCCACCTCTGCCGCTAACACTGTTGCATCATATAAAGCAGGGTTGAGTGTTGGCTCTCCATCACCAATAAAGCCTAATGACCGCACCCCTAATTTGCCGCAATCACGAATGTAGTTTAATAATGCATCACGCCCAATCATTGTACCTTTGGTCATGTTTTGGACGACCGCGTAACAATAAATACAGGCGGTATTACAAAACTTGGTTAATCCCATATCAATATGGATAGGAGCAAAACGCTCACCATTTTGCCAAGCTTGAATTCGATCTAGATGATGCATCATTTTGTGACCATCAAATCGAAAGCGCTGAGGTGGGTTTCTGTAGCTAGGCCCAGTAAATTGATTGGGTACATCATGCTCTTCAACTTCTCCGAGCCTGATTACACCTGTTTGGTTTCCTTCACTATAAAACTGAATTTTTTGCCCTGTAGGCTTATCTAGCTTATAACTATCTAAAAGTGCTTGTTCATCTGTTAACGCCTTGCGGTTAACAATGACATTTGAGGTACGTAGTTTATGACCAGGATTCCTTGCTAGCGGGGCATCATCTGGAATCATTGTCTTAGCTTCATGACCAAAACGGTTCATTTGTTTATCTTTTTCGTTGTCACTCATTTTGGTTCCTTTACTTAAAATGGCCCAGTAAACCAGTCGCCTGGAACATCATGATATGGCCGCTCAGCTGGAAGTAAGTGATACGGTGCTTCTGCTACCTTTAGCACGTCACATACTTTCGACATAATTTTCTTTGCATCGATATAGAATGCCTTACTTAGCCCATAACTCGTTGGTTCTGGGCAATCAGGAGAAGCTAATCGCTGCGGAGATACTTTTAACAAACTCAAGTGGTTCATCGCAAAATGCGCAATGATTTCACTGGAGACGGAGCACATCTCAGGACCTGTATCCAAGACAAGTAGCCGTCCAGTTTTTTCAAGTGAACATCTGATTGTTTCAACATCTAGTGGTTTAATCGAAACTAAATCGATCAATTCGCACTCAATTCCAATTTTAGATAAGGCGGCACATGCATGATGTGCCTCCGCCACTAAATAAGACATAGCGACAATAGTAATCGCACTCCCTGCACGTGCAACTCTTGCCTTACCAATTGGCGTTCTAATATCGCCTTCTGGCACATCACCTAATGCATGATGTATCCATCTATGCTCTAGGAAAATAACTGGATCCGGATCAAAAATAGCGCTGAGCAGTAATCCCTTTGCATCAATGGGATTCGATGGCATCACCACTTTTAAGCCTGGAATATGGGCAAACCATGCTTGTAAGTTTTGAGAATGCGTGGGCCCCTGCCCCCAACCACGACCTAAAATTAATCGAATCGTAATTGGAACATTGTTTCCACTGCCGAAGGTGTAATGCCATTTTGCCGCATTGTTTACTAACTGATCTAATGCCAATAGAAAAAAATCTAAACGCTGATGGCACATCACGGGCTTTAGTCCACCTAATGCGGCACCAACACCAATACCTGTCATGGCATTTTCCGACGTTGGTGTATCGAATACTCGATTAGGTCCAAAGCGCTCTTTTAAACCTTTGGTTGTACCGAAAATGGTTTTGGGGTCATCAATGCCTAAGCCATATGCAATGACCGACGCATCTAGGTCCATTGCAATATGCATGGCTTCATTGATTGCTTCGGCACTATTTATCATCTCCCTAGTCATCGTGCCTCCTTGACTAGGGCGTCGCTATATACGCCATCAAACACGGTGGCAGCATCAGGAAAGGGGTCTGATTCAGCCGTTTCAAATATATTATCGACCAATCTCGACAGTTCTAAAGTTAGCTTATTAAGCTCAGACTCAGAAATACCTGATTGCTTAATTTCAAGCGTAATTGGATCTTTTTGCATCCAATCTGCTAACTCACCTTTGGGACGATACCCTAGGTGATCGTCATCAAAAGGGCCGCAATGCTCTAACCACCTATAAGTAGGCATTTCTATAAATACAGGACCATTGCCTGCTCTAATATGAGCTACTGCCTTTGCTGCAATACTAGATACCTCTGTTACGTTGTTGCCATCAGCATACATATAAGTAAGGCCAATGCCTTCTACTAATTGCTGAATTGTTCGTCCTACTGGCTGGCGCTTTTCTAAACCTGCGTAAACGGAATAAAGGTTATTCTCACAAGCAAACAATACAGGTAGGTTTCTGACAAGCGCAAAGTTCGCCGCCTCGTAGAAAACACCTTCTTCTAGCGCTCCATCCCCCAGGAATACTGTCGTCAATGCAGTGTTACTGGGCTGCATCGACTGAGAAAGGGCCATCCCAACACCAACTGGAATGCTATTCCCAACAATCGCGGTACTGGCCAGAAAGCCAACCGAGCGATCAATTAAATGCATTGACCCTCCTCGACCTTTGGCACAACCAGTAACCTTGCCAAATAACTCGGCAATAAACGCCCTAGGATCTCCTCCTTTGGCCAAGTAATGAGCATGGGAGCGATGGGTACTCACTGCTTGATCTGTTACTTCAAGTGCAGAGCAAATTCCAACTGCAGCAGCCTCTTGGCCGATAGATAGATGCACAGGGCATCGCATTTTCTGCTCTGGGTATTTTTTTGCAATTCTTTGCTCTAGAAGACGAATAAAAAGCATTCGCCTTAGCAAGTTATCTGTGACGTTGAATGCCAGCATACTAAACTATCACTTAAATGAAATTAATATGAGGGATATTTTGATGAACCAATTTATCTAAATAACGATTCACCTCATCCATACGACAATTTCTACGACAGTTGCTAATATCCAGTTCATTTTGGATATACGCAAAATTTGCCTTGCGCTTTTCACCTTCCCAGATTTCTTTGAAGGTCTTCTCGTTTAAATTTCCATATTCAAATTTGTCATCCAACAAGTAAGCACTGCAACCGTACACACGGCCATCTGCCATCACATATCCCCAAAGATATGGCGTTGCATAACACTTTTTGTAACGTGATTCAGATGATTCCAGATACTTTTCTATCGTGTGAGTTCTAAAAATCACCTGGAATGATTCATTAGAAATTGCTTTTAATTCTTCTGACATCTGCAAGTACGGGTTGTAATCGATCCCTTCATACATGCGTGTTTCGCTATACATGTGCTGTGAGTATGGTTTAATCACCAAATAGTCTGCACCAATTTCATCACGGCAGATTTTTGCCAAAGTAACCATTTCATGACTATTTTCTGGTAACAGTAATGACTGCACCCCTATGGTGCAGTTGATATGATGCTGTTGCTTATATTCTGTCGCTTTGCGCAAGTTTTGAATGACTTTATCAAAGTCAGATGCTTTGGTTCGATGGATTTTCTCATATGACTCTGCTGAACCCGCGTTCAGAGATACTTTGATCCACGAAACCTTATCGAGAGACTCCTCAACGAACTTCTGATTTAGAAGCACGCCGTTTGTCGTAAAAGAAACGTCAATGCCTGCCGCCTTGGTATCCGCAACAATCTTGTTGATCTTTTTATGTAAAAGTGGCTCACCTTCGCCCGCATACATAATACTTTTTACACCTAACTGTCCCATCTCTTGCAGACGCGTGGCTAACAAATCGGCATCTAACATCACCGCTTTATAACCGATGTAATCTACGGCACAAAATGTACAGCGATGATTACAGGCGCCAACAGGAGACATTTCTAAGTAAATGGGATATACCGATTTGGCAAGTTCCCAATTATTAATTGACTCCGTCAGATCTGCGACACGGCGTGGGTGATAAATCAGCTTGTGACTATCAATCAGGAATTTGTCCATTTATCTCATCACTTCAATAACGTGGTCGCATATTTTGCGAACAATACAGGATCCACAGATTCCCTGTTACATACAATCTGTACATCGAGTGCAGCAGCGATACTGCCAGCCAAAATCACCTCTTCAGGGGAGAATTCAGCAAATGCTGCCAAGGCAGCAACAGAAAGAAAGGCATCGCCAGCACCCACTCGATCAATCACTTTCGATGAAAGCGCAGGAACAGACCACGCCGCATCTTTATCAACCAACAACGCACCTTTTACGCCACGAGTAATGGCAATCGACTTTCCATTTAGTCTTGTCCGAAGCTCTTCTGCAATTTCTTCGATTGCAGACTGCTTATCATGTGCAGCAAGCCTAGCTTCCGGCTCATTTAAACAAAGAAAATCTGCGTGCGGATAACGTGTAATGACATGGTAGCCGCGATTTCCGCTATTAATTTGCGTGTTGACGGCTAAGAATTTAGATTCTTTAGAGATGGTTTCTGCTACGGATTTTGAGATCATTCCATTACCAAAATCGGGAACAATGACCACATCAAATTCAGCTGCATGCGCAGTAATCCAAGTATTTAACTCAGCATCTAACAACTCTCTGTCTGACTCTTCTCCGCCATAATAAACTTCAAAAAGCCTTTGCATCTCTTGATCAACAAAACGACGTTTAAGTAGTGTTTGCGCTGACTTATAGTGAACAAATTTTGTCGTTATATTCTCTGGAAGCTTATGTTGAATCTTTTCAGCCGTACCGGCTTCATTGCCTAATGCTGCTAGTAGCGTTACGTTTCCAGCAAAACCTGCCACATGTTTTGCAACTGCAATTGATCCACCTAAAAACTGTTCTTCAGAACCATATTTAACAGCGAGTGTATTCCCTTTGCCCGTTTGCCCCAGTACAGACACATAATGATATTCATCAAGTATTGCATCACCAATGACTAATACGTTTAGTGACTTCAATCGCTTAATGTTATTTAAAAAGTCCGATAAGTTGCACTTCTCTTTAAAACTATTTAGAAACTCACGTGTTTCCAGAGAAAACACGTCAAAATGCTCATTTAATAGTTTGGTAGAGCTAAAAGTAATTTCATCGGTAAAGTAAACATCACCACCAAACTGTCGAACCGCATCAATTTCTTTACTAATGTTTCCGGTAACATCTTTTGACTCATCGACGTAGTCACTGCCTTTTACATATAAAGAAGGCTTTACACTTTCAATCGCAGCATTCGCAGTTTCATAATCACTAATACAGACATAATCAACAGCGGCAAGAGCAGATAAATACTCAGCTCGAAGTTGCTGGCTAAATACAGGACGACCAGGACCTTTTCTCACATAACGATCTGACGTGACGGTGACAACCAAAACGTCACCTAAAGACTTTGCCTTTTGCAAATGTCTAATGTGCCCGGCATGCATTAGGTCAAATGTGCCATGGCAGTGGATAATTTTTTTACCAACAAATTCAGGAGCAGCTAGGAGTGCAGAAATTTCATCCAAGGTGATAATTTTTTCTTTTGACATCACTTTACCTCGGTTAGTTAATTTAGTTCTAATGCTAGTCGATCAGTTAAAAGATGAAGAATAAACTGATGTCCGACCTCTACTTCACCGTAGTCTTTTGAAGGTAACCAAATATTGATATTGCCCAATTTTCTTAAATGATTATCTTCAGAAAACCCGGTTAAGGTAAGCAAAAATCCTTTTTTATGTTTTACCACTTTACTTGCTTCAAGCATATTTGCAGAGTTGCCTGAACTACTCACGGCGACAAGAACATCGCCCTCATCAAAGCATGTATCCAAAATAGTTGAATAAGCAACCTGATATCCGTAGTCATTACTCATACAGGTTAATAGTGAAGCATCTTGCAGTACATGACACTTTAGCTTGCATTTATTCACTAAGTCATTCTGAACATGGGCAACGATAGCCGCACTGCCGCCATTTCCAATAAAGTATATCGTTTTACGCTCTTGTTTGACTTTCGAAAACAGTTCTCGAAGTTGAGAAAACGTATGTGATTCAGAAATTGACTCGCCTGCTGCATCTGAAAAAGCAACCCGTTCAATCACATTGGAAAAGGAAGCGAGCGCCTCCTGAAGCGTTGAATTGATCATGCTAATCTCCAAGATACTTAAACCAACTTGCAGTCGCCTGAGAGATTGAATCTGGCGTCCAGAGAGGTGCGTCTTGCCAGTCTTTTGCACAGGTTTTCATAATCTCTACCCCCTGTTCAAAAGAAACCTTTGGCTTCCAGCCGAGAAGTTGAGAAATTTTAGTCGTATCGGCAAACGTGCAATCTGGCTCACCTGGTCTCTTAGGGATGTAGCAATATTCAGCGCCTAACAATTGCACTAAGTAATTCACTGAATAATGACCACCACTACCCACGTTCATAATTTCACCTGAAATATCGGATTTTGCTGCAGTGAAGAAAGCATTTGCCACATCAGCAACAAACGTGAAGTCACGTGTTTGAGAACCGTCACCAACCACAGTTAAAGGAAGACCTTGACTTAACTGGGCGAGGAACACGCCAAATACGGCACCGTATGCTCCAGATGTTCTTGCTCTTGGACCATATACATTAAAGAGCCTGAGTGAAACACATGGCAATTGATAGACCTTTGACCAATGAAGGACCAGCTCTTCTCCCATTTCTTTGGTTAAAGCATATGGGTATTGCGGCTGAATAGGTGCAGTCTCTGGAGTTGGAAACTTAGTCGCAAGTCCGTAACACGACGATGATGCGGCATAAACGAATCTTTTAACCCCGGCAGCTCTTGCCGCCTGCAACACATTAAATGTCCCAGTTACATTAACTGAATAGTAATCTTCAGGCTGCTCGATTGAAGGGACAATATCAGCTTTTCCTGCGAGATGAAAAACCCAGTCAACTTCTTGAAATAGTGGAAAAATCGCTTCTTTTTGACGAATATCTAGATGATGAAAATCAACCAAACCAGTTGATAAAAGATGCAGAATATTTTCCCGTTTCCCGCATGAGAGATCGTCTATCACGGTTACATGATGCCCATTGGCGACAAGCAATTCAGTGAGATGACTTCCTATAAACCCCGCCCCACCTGTAACCAGCACTCTCATGAATTTCCTTTCTTCCATTTCAAACTAAGCAAAGACCCTGTTCTAGTATCGGCAAAATCAAGTATAACTTGAACAAATGACTGAAAACAGTCGTAACAATCATCTCAAGCTTGTGAAAGATTTCAAGACTTTTATATCTATTGAAGATTTGCTATCTTTCTGAGAATACCAGATTACAAGAAAGAACTCTTTCAATGAGTGAATATTTTGCACCTAGTTCAAATGACTTTCTGATTGAAGCAACCTTCTTGATTGAAAACGCTAATTTTCAGCTTAGTAATCATGCTTATATTCTCACTGGAGGTCTAGATTTTACTTGGTGCATTGGTGTAAACGAAAATTTAGAGTTAGCTTTCTGGATTGGGGACGGAACAACTTGGTGTCATTTAGAACAATTAGCGTGTTCACATATTTTAAAATATTCTGTCGAGTACAATCTCAAAATTGAACGTAAGCAACATTCACTGATACTTAGTTTAAATAGCGAAGTAATTCTAGACATTACTCTAGATGAAGGTTTTATATTCTCAGGAAGTCACATATATAAGAATGGGTTTAAAAACATTCCATCTAAATGGAACATAAAAACAAATCTACGCAATTTTCAAATTTTTTTACCTACACAAGAGAAGTTTGGAAGAGAGATTCATTTAATTTCTTTCTTTTATGGAAAAAACTACTGCAATTTATTTGAAAAATATCTCCTTCCTAGCTTAATGAATAAGGCAAACATTCCAACCATTCAAAATGAAAGAAGAGTTTGCCATTTTGTTTATTGCAAAGACGCTGACTATCCCCACCTTCAAAATGCGCTTAAAACCTATGCATCTTTAGGTATTGAAATAGAGGTAGACACAAAAATCTTAAACAATGCAGACTCTACTAGTAAAAAATATTTAAATATCCCTGTTGAAGAATCAATTATTCGCTCTTATGAAGACGGGTCAATTGTTGTAGTTGCTCAACCGGATCATATTTTCGGATTAGGGCTTAAGAATACTATTGATAGGATGAACCCTTACGATTACATCGTTTGTGGACATCCAAGAGTAGATATGCAGTCAATTGCAAGCGAATATTCTAAACTTCCCTACTTTGCATCAAACGAAGAACTAGTGAAGTTTGCCATGTCACTACATCCACATCCCATGGTACAACATGGATTAAAAAATCAAGAGAATTATTGGCACGCTCTTGAAAATGCCTCGAACTATGTAACCTATTTTAAAGAACCACCACCTCTTTGTTTTCATGGTTCGCCTGACATGATCAGTGTAATGCATGGTGATATTAGGTATAGTCCATTCGAGTCCATCGACCATGAGTTAGTCGACTACATGTTTAGCCAGAATCGATTAGGTATTGTGGACAATAGTTCTGAATTCTTTTGGTGCGAATTAACAGATAATCGTGTTTACAATCCAACAATTAGGAATGATTATGTGAGCGCCGCTGCAAAAAAATTAGGACAGCATCCTTTAATTTGGAATAAATAGTAGGATATTTATCAAAACAGATGTGAGGACGTTTCTTACCAAGAACAAGCCAACTTACTTGTCTGCGCATCTCTTACATCTTCTTTACATTGCTTATGAATGCCATCAATACATTGAGACAGCGTCGTTTGATGTTTCAGAACCATTTGCCCTGGCTTACATTCTGGGCGGGTTGATTGTTTTGAAACGCATTGCGCAATCAATATTGGATTAAACAGTCTAAGTCCGTAGTTACAGTTATTCCAAATAACGGAACTGACACTTTTATCTTTTTGGAGGATGGCGAGTTGTTGGATAGCTTGCTTCGTTTGTGTAATACAACTGCTATTCTTCTTACAGCGATCTAGCATAATGCTAATCTGCGTATGATCTAACCCTTCTTTTGGCGTTTCCGCAGAAATGTCTTCAATCAATCCATATTTGGCGAGTGATTGCATTTCCGCTGTCATTTTGGGAAGCTTGCCCCAATGAAGCCCATCTAGCCATTCAGCTTGTAATGTTTTTTTCCAAATGGATTGAATATTCTCTTGGGATTGAGGGATGGCATTTCCAGATGCGATTTTCCCCTGTGGCCAACTACAGTCTACTTTGGCCGCTGATTCGGTAAAACTACCACCAACAGATTGATTTAACCATTTACCATTTTGCTTTAGTAATACTGAAAAATAGACTTCAATGGATTCATCTGTTCGGTAATACTCACCGGTGTCAGTAGTTTTTAATGTACACGTCCAAGCAAAATCGCCTGCCCGAAAGAGATCTTTTACAACGATCTTTTCATCTGGTTCAGACCGAATTGCATCTAGGATGGCTTTGCGATCAGGATCTGACTTGGGCAAATCTCTTGCTGATAATGTTAAGCAAACAGCTAGCGTAAAAAATATGGCTAACGATTGAAGAAGCCCTGATCGCATATCACGTCCTAATTTATTCTACGGCTGGCGCGGTACCACCAAGAGAGCAGAACTCATCTGCACAAATAGAACCCAAAATCGAAAGTAATTTTTCCATATTGCTTGATAACACTTGGCTAGCGGCAGAAACATCGATCCGGTGTTGGTTATTCCCTTTTCCTGCCGCATAGTTTCCGACCAAGCATAGGCTAGCGTACGGAACACCTAGTTCTCGCGCCAAGACGGCTTCTGGCATTCCTGTCATGCCGACCATATCTGCTCCATCGCCTTCTAACCGTCGAATCTCAGCGGCAGTTTCCAGTCTTGGCCCTTGAGTACATGCATAGGTTCCGCCATCGACAACAGTAATATTCTGTCTTTTTGCTGCCAACAAAATGCAGGCGCGGGCATCAGGACTGTATGGGTCGGTAAAATCGATATGGCGGATGGTTTCCATCGCACCTTCAAAATAGGTGTTAGATCGACCGTAGGTATAGTCGATCAACTGATCAGGAACAACTAGCGTGCCTGGCGTGAGATCTGTGCGAATACCACCAACGGAAGCAACGGCGATAATTCGAGAAACTTTTTGTTCGGCTAGCGCCCAGATATTGGCACGGTAGTTAATTTCATGGGGTTGCAATGTATGGGCATAACCGTGACGGGCTAAGAATACGACTTCTAGTCCATTAATTTCGCCAAATGTTAGCCCGCACGATGGTTCTCCATAAGGGGTTCTAACCACTTGCCGACGAGTAATACTGACATTTGGTAATTCACTTAGCCCACTTCCGCCAATAATCGCTAACATGTTCGTGTCCTTTTTCTCTCGTTATTGTTGTGGATCTCTGTGGAGCATGCTCCTCTTTTCACCATAGCAGAAGCACTATGGATTTGCCGGCTATTCAGTCTCTGGCGTGGCTAACAAGGCAAGCAAACCAGCCTCATCAATCACTGTCACTCCTAATTCATTTGCTTTATCTAGTTTACTTCCAGCCGCCTCACCAGCAACGACAAACGACGTTTTCTTCGAAACAGAACCACTTACTTTGCCACCAGCATTCTCAATAAGCGCTTTTGCATCATCTCTGCCAAGGGTAGGCAGTGTACCTGTGAGTACAATCGTTTTGCCTGCAAATGGCTTAGGTGAGTTGTCATCTTGGCCATTGCTTTCCGGCCAAGTGACGCCTGCGACTCTTAATTGCTCAACCACTTCTTTATTGTGTGATTGAGCAAAGAAGGTGCGAATGCTACTTGCCACTACAGGACCTACATCATTTACACTTAGCAGCTCTTCTTCCGTAGCATCCATCAATCTATCGATATTGCCAAAATGCTTTGCCAAATCTTTAGCGGTTGCTTCCCCTACATGGCGAATACCAAGCGAGAAGAGGAATCTTGGCAGCGTGGTCTGTTTGCTCTTTTCGATGGCATCGACTAAGTTCTGAGCACTTTTCTCACCCATACGCGCTAGTGCACTGAGTTTCAAAATACCTAATTTATATAGATCTGGCAGAACCCGGATAATTCCCTCTTCTACCAATTGATCGACTAGTTTATCGCCAAGACCTTCGATATCCATTGCACGACGTTGTGCAAAGTGAAGTAAGGCTTGTTTACGCTGAGCAGAGCAAAATAAGCCCCCTGTGCAGCGCCAGTCTGCCTCTGTTTCTTCTTTTGCAATTTCACTACCGCAAACAGGACAAGCATGGTACAGCCACTCATCCATTTTAAAAACGCCACCCACATGGCTAGGGCGTTTTTCTAGCACCACGGATACTACTTCAGGAATCACATCCCCTGCGCGGCGAACGATGACTGTATCGCCTACTCGTACGTCTTTGCGTTGGGTTTCCTCTTCATTATGAAGCGTGGCATTAGAAACCGTGACTCCCCCCACAAAAACGGGTTCCAATTTGGCAACCGGAGTGAGTTTCCCTGTACGGCCTACTTGAACATCAATAGCGAGCACGGTAGTCATTTGCTCTTGGGCGGGATACTTATGAGCGACAGCCCAACGCGGTTCACGTGAGACAAATCCTAGCCTAGCTTGCAAATCTCGGCGATTGACTTTGTAGACAACGCCATCAATATCGTATGGCAGTTGGTCGCGCAATGCCCCTACTTTTTGATGAAACTCGGCTAATCCAGTGGCGCCGCGTACAACTTCTCGATGTTTGCAGACCGGAAAGCCATAGTCTGCTAGCGCATCTAGCACGCCACTATGTGTCGTTGGCACATCCCAATCTACCGTTTCACCTAAGCCGTAGGCAAAAAAACTAAGTGGACGAGTTGCTGCAATACCAGAATCTAACTGCCTAACCGCACCAGCCGCCGCATTCCGAGGATTAACAAACGTTTTATCATGCTGTTCGCGTTGTTTTTCGTTTAATGCCTCAAAATCATCACGTCGCATATACACTTCGCCACGCACTTCTAGTACGGTAGGCGCAGAGCCCATTAACTTAAGCGGTATTTGTCCAATCGTACGGATGTTATGGGTAACGTTTTCGCCTGTTTCGCCATCGCCACGGGTTGCTGCTTGCACAAGCACTCCATTTTCATAGCGTAAGCTAATGGCTAAACCATCAAATTTTAGTTCTGCAGCGTATTCGACTTCCGAGAGTAAATCGGTTAATTCCAACTCTTTTCGAATCCGATTATCAAAGGCAATCGCACCGGTTGCCTCTGTATCGGTTTCTGTTCGAATACTCAACATCGGAATCACATGCTTGACTGGTTGGAAACCATCTAACACAGTGCCTATCACCCGCTGGGTAGGAGAATCTGGTGTTTTTAGCTCGGGATATTCCGCTTCTAAACGCTCAAGCTGCTGATATAGGCGGTCATACTCTGCATCAGGCACCAGCGGCGCATCTAACACATAATAGGCATGGGCGTAACGTTGTAGCGTTTGCTTTAGCAAAGCCACTTCCTCCACCGGTGAAGAATCACTCGGTGGAGTATCAAACAAATCAGCTTGAGTCATGGGGATAGGAAACTAAAAGAGGAGATCAGGAGAATAAGCGTAGTGCTGTTTGGCCGCCGGGTTCAATACCCTTCAGATTCATGGTGCCATAAATGGCGCGTAATTGCTGACGAATGCTAGCAATACCATGATCGGTAAGCGGACGACGGTTATCATCCACTAGCCTTGCGCCTAATTGGCTACTGAGTTCAAACGCCAAATCGGATAACAAACCAAACACATTGATACCATCAGCCACACGGGGCACATCAAACAAGAAGGTGACGCCTTCACTGGTGTCTTTTGGACTTGGATGAGCAGGGAATGGAGAGTTATCAAAGTTAATGACGCTAAAGAGGTGTACCCCTTTATCGTTCACCATATGATATGCACCGTCTGCCATTAGTCTTAGGCCATTACGTTCCATATGATCACGCAAGGTCATCATCGAAAACGGCATGCTATCGGCAAAGACATTCAGGCCGATTGTTACATCGACATCTGCACAGAAAGTATCTAGTTTTTGTGCATTCGCCAACACATGGGCAAGCGAAGGCAAGCGTAACTCCGAGCCAGTTTCAGCAGCAAATGTCTCTAATGCGCCAACCATTTGACGAAGCGAAGGCTCATCTAGCGGACCACGACGGTCTGCCATTTGCACACCAATTTTTAGCCCCATAATGGCTAAGTTTGCATCAACATCAAGAGGATACCACTCACCGCTACTCATTAAAGCTAACCATGAGATTCGTTTTCCACTTCGGTTTAGCTGACGATGCAAAGAGCGGATCAAATCGACATCGAGTGCAGTATGTGAGAGTACCTCTAGCAACATGTCCGCTTTTTCATCTTGCTGGCTTGGGTACGTTAATACTTCACGCGCTGTTTTTAGTGTATTCGTTGGTGCTGCCGCACTAGCCGCATTAGGCGAAAACAGATTATTTTCTGCCTTAGCTGGTTCAACTTTTGGCTGAATGACAGGTTCTTTTCTGGCGATTACCGGTTCGGTGCGATCATCTTGGATTTTGATCGTCGGACGGCCATACGTCATTTCATCATTCGTACTCGTTTGACGGCGTGCAGTCGCCAGCGCGTCATCATCTGGCAGGTCGTCTTCACCAGCCATACGAGTATCTGCATCCATTGGGGTCATGGATGGATCAAGCAGCACATCTTGTTGGTAACTGGCAAACGCTGCCTGTGCTCGTTTTTTATAACGTTGTTGATCCCACCAGTTGTATAACACTACTAGCAGGATGACAATTGCGCCCACACCAAGCAAAACCAGTTGCAAATCTGTCATGTAAAGTCCTCACGGGCTTTCTTGTTGATTTTTGTTTGTCGATATAACTTTTGCTTAAGCAAATAACGTTTTGTTGATCACTTGCCAAGTCACTTTACGGATTTTTACTGCATTTTAGCCTAACCACCGCTAAATTGCACAGTCACAAAATCAATCGTCATGCACCTTCTTCGCTAAATGTAAGCGCTTTTTCCATATCCACCGTCACAATTCGAGAAACCCCTTGCTCTTGCATTGTCACCCCCACTAGTTGATTTGCCATTTCCATGGTAATTCGGTTATGACTGATAAACAAAAACTGGGTTGCTTTAGACATATGTTTGACCATTTCTGCAAATCGTCCAGTATTTGCATCATCTAATGGTGCATCCACTTCATCCAATAAGCAAAATGGAGCAGGATTCAGCTGGAAGAGTGCAAAAACGAGCGCTAACGCAGTTAAGGCCTTCTCGCCACCGGAAAGTAATTGAATAGAGCTATTTTTCTTTCCTGGTGGTTGCGCGGTAAATAGAATGCCTGCGTCTAAAATTTCATCACCTGAAAAGCTAAGCCGTGCGACACCGCCGCCAAAGAGTAAGGGGAATAACGCACTCAAAGACTGGTTCACCTGCTCAAAAGTTTCCTTTAATAGTGCTCTTGTTTCACGATCAATTTTACGAATGGCTGCTTCAAGCGTATCAATTGCTTGATTGATATCATTCACTTGCGCATCTAAATAGCCCTGCCTTGCAATGGTATCGGCCAACTCATCTAAAGCAGCAAGATTGACTGCGCCGAGTTGCAGTAGCGACCTCTGTAACTTAGGCAACTTAGCTGCCAATTGCTCGGCAGACAACGATCCAACTAATTGCAGTGCTTCTTCATTTAATTGGCTAACCTCAACTTCATTTTGGGCGGTTAATTCCGCAACCCTTTGCTCATCTGCTGTTAACTGAATTTCGATCTGCTTTATTTGGGCGTCAATTGGCTTTAATTGCTCTACAAATACAGCCTTATCCTTTTCCGCTAACAGTAAGGATTCATGCAACACTACAATAGATTGTCGAATCACGGCCAATCCGCTCTCTGCATTTCCTTGTTCTGCTAGGGTTTCTTCAACCTTTGTTCGATTATCACTTCCTTCAACAGACAGTTTTTCTTCTAACAATTCGATCTTCGTATCGGCAAGTAATTCGAGGGATTGCGAGGATTCGACTAGTCTTTCTTCAATATGTGCTAAACGCATGGTTAAACGGTCGATCTGACCTTTGCGTTGCATCACATCCTGCTGCTGTTGACGGTCCGTTTTTTTCAGTGCTTCTACCTGCGCTAATAATTGCTGGTACTTCTCAGTTGCCTGCTGCACTAACGTACGTTCAGCATCCAAATGCTCAAACGCACCTGCTTCTATATTGAGTTGCGCTATTTCTTGCAAAGTCCATTCGATAGAAGAAGTTAATTCGATTTTTTCATGCAGCATTTGTTGTTTTGCAAATTCTGCTTTCTTCTCTTCCGCTGTCATGCGCTCGATTTGCCCATCCAGTTTAATAATTTTCGCTTGGATGTCTCGTCGTTTTGTTCGAAAGGATTGCTCACTCTCTCTCGCAGATTGAATACGTGCATCTAGCGCTTGAAGGTCCAGATGATGTTGATCGACTTGTGCTTGCAAAATAGGCATTTCTTTTTCCAAGGCGCTTATTAACCTTGGATAATCAATGAGCTTGGTTTCTGCTTGCTCTGGAAAATATTGAATCGTCGTGCTCGAAAAAATCCACCCTTCTTTTGTCACTAACCGGACATGAGGAGGCAATTGCGCATAGCCAATCTGTGCGTCTTGCAAAGCTGCCAAAAACACATCACGCACCATAGCAGAAACAAAAGGATGAAAAAGGAGATGCTCACAGCGAATAACACTAGCGAGCGGCATGATAGGAAAGGGAATATTAGTTTCTACTTCACTAACTATATCTGCATCTAACTCACGTACCCACTTCGTCAAACCAGGCGGGATTTGGTCTGGGATTTTCCAATTGGACAACAAGGGGCGAGCATATAACCAATCATTTAAAACGGCATTAACAGCCGTCGAATACCCCTCTTCCACCGCTAAAACTGACCATAAAGCAGGCGCATCAGGATAGTTATCAGACCACCACCCATGAATTTGGCTTCCACCTGCGACCATTTGTTTTAAGGAGTCTAGACTCTCTTTTTTGGCCTGCAAGGTAGATAACTGATGCTTGGCCTCCAGATAATTCGTTTGTGCTTGCTGCTTTTCTCGCTCAAGGTTAGCCAAGTTCGCATGTATATCTTCTAACGCTATATCTACTAACCGTATTTCATCCTGATTGTGATTACGTTGCTGGCTTAGCACTAGCATCTCGTCATTTGCTGGAGGTTGTTTTTCTAAAACCTCATTCACTTTGAGAAGTTGGCTAGCAAGCGTTTCTTGTTTGTTCTTTAATCGTTGCAGCTGGTTGTTATTTGCCGCTAAGGTAGATTGGCGCTGATTTAGGGCCATCGTCAACGCCTGCTTCTCTTCAGATAATTGCTGCAGGGCTTGGGTCAGCGCGGACAGTTGCAATTGAACCGCTGCATAAGACATTTCTTCGTCTTGCAGGGTTTGTTTTTCATCATGTATTTGCTGTAAAACAGCCTCTTTCTCTTCTTTCCACTGCTGTAATTTTTGATTTAAGTTAGCAATTTGAGTTTCCGCCTGCGTCAGTCTTTCTTGCAATTGCGTCAGCAATTGTTGTGACAGCTGCTTTTCTTGTTCTAGCAGGGATAATGCGTTGTTGATCCGGAACAATTCGGATTGCTGCTCGTGCTGTGCTTGGTTTAACTCGAACTCCTGCTGTTTGCCCTGAAGTAAAATGCCATCTAGCCGAGTGAGTTCGGAATCCAACTTCGTTTTTTGCATCAACAGGCTCGCCAACATCGCTTTGTTTTGTTGGATCTTGGCTCGTAATTGTTGGTACATCGATAAGGAATACAAACGTTCTGTTTGGTGAATTTCTGTTTGTATCTGTCGATAGGCCTTTGCTGCTTCTGCCTGTTTTTCTAGCCGTTCGATTTGTTGATGCAGTTCGTGCCTAATATCATTTAGCCGAAGTAAATTTTCATTCGAATCGTGTAAGCGGCTGGTGGTTTCTTTTCGACGCTCCCGATACTTCGAAATCCCAGCAGCCTCTTCTAGGTAGCCACGCAACTCTTCAGGCCTTGCATCGATAATCCGAGAGATCATTCCCTGTTCGATCACCGCATATCCACGAGCACCAACACCTGTTCCTAAAAACAAATCAGTAATATCACGCCGTCTAACCGCTTGCTGATTAATGTAATAAGAGGAAGTGCCATCTCGCAGCAAAGTGCGTTTGATGGAGATTTCGGTATAAGGAGACCAAGGGCCCGTGACACGTTGAAGGGTGTTATCAAAAACTAATTCAACACTCGCACGTGATAAAGGTTTACGGGTATTACTGCCATTGAAAATCACATCTTGCATGGACTCCCCGCGTAATTGCTTCGCAGAGGATTCGCCCAAGACCCAACGAACAGCATCCATAATATTCGACTTGCCACAACCGTTCGGCCCCACCACGGCAACGAGTTGTCCTTGCAAATGAATCTGCATAGGATCAACAAACGATTTAAAACCAGCGAGTTTGATTTGCTTTAGATGCACAATAATCTTCGTACGACGTGCTACTTAATTGATAATAAACACCGATAGACTATGCTATTTCAAAGAAATGACAAACAGTTTATTGAAACAGATTTAGAAGATTTCGCTATAATCTCTCACCATGCAAAACAATGACTTATTCATTCCGCTGAGATGCTCTTATGTTGTCTCCGCTCCTACACTGAAAACACTGCAATCATCTAATAACCTGCAGCTGTTAAAAGCATTTGCTCAACTCAGCAATGAAATTAAAGATCATTATGAGTCAAATAAAGATGAAGAAACCCGCATTGAAGGCAAACTAGATTTAATTCTTTTGCTACTGGGCCAAATTAGCCTGCAGCAATCCCCGCTGCCAATCGCCGAAAACATCCGCTTAGGAAGGTCGGGGATTTGGATACCAGCCCCTCAACCGACGGAAGGCACCTGCCAGATTTCACTTTTTCTAGCCCCTTCTATCCCGCTTCCTATTACATTCCAAGGACAGTTCGGACAACATGAGCAAGGAACTCAGTTTATTCAATTTGCCCCACTAACAGATGATGAAGATCACTGGCTTGGTCAGTTACTCTTTAAAGAGCACAGAAAACAGTTGCGAGATCAGCAATCTAAATAGCTTAAGCATGCTCTTCTTCTGTGTGCGCCAATTGTCCGGAGAACAAACTACCCGCGAGGATCATTGCGCCACCAGTCCATTCTCTCAGTGACAACACCTCCCCTGCCAACCACCAGGCAGATACTGCAGCCACCACCAGTTCAAACAACATAATCACCATTGCCTCTGTTGCGCCAATGTAGCGGAGTGCAAACTGCATTCCCAAACTCGCAATTACCAAAGCGCCGCCAATTAAGAGCAGGACTAGCCAAACAGAGGCACTTAGATCCAGCAATTTTGCGGGTTGCCCATCAAACAGAAACATGGCGCCAACAGCCATTAGCAGGCAACCACACCACACACTAAACGATTTAACCGCAGGGTCGATATGCGGAATTTGCCTAGATTGCACGTTATTTAAAGCAAAACATACACCGCCTGATAAAGCCGCCCACTCATATTCAGTTTGCGGCAACGGTAAACCAAGGGATGGTTGCCATAGCATGCATGCAGCACCAGCAAATGAAAATGCAAACACTAGCCAGCCGAACTTATTCGGCTTTTCACCTAGAAAAATCCAAGCCAAGATAAGCGTCCATACTGGTGCCAAGTAAAAAAGGAGACTTATTCTCATGACTTCACCGTGAAGCACGGCAAATACATAGCTCACATTAGACCAGCCGGCAGAAAGCCCCATTAAGGCAACGCGCCAGTTAAACTCCCATGGACGTTTAAGTACGCCAAAAAGAAGTACTCCGCCAATCAAGATAGCAATCACGTAATTTGCAATCTGGGCAAGGTCCATGGTTAAACCTTGCGTATGCAACCATCGATACGGGTACCACATAGCCCCCCATAGGGCTGCTGCAAATAGCAAGCCAAGTATTCCAATTTGACGGTTTGACCGTGCATTCATTCTTATCACCTTGTTTTTATGCCTCATCTTGCCCGTGCGGATTTTCGCACGCAATTATTCCAATTGCGACTCACGGATAGTGATCTCTAAATAAATGTATTTAGCAAAATCGCAAAAGACACATATAATCTTGGATTATTCTGTAGTACTCGTTTTCATGTGTTGTTTGGGCGATGTCAGTCTACAAAAGATTTGCCCCCAGCTTTTATGTGAAGACGACTAGGGTTAGCTTAAATTAACTTCTTTGAAGACAAAGCCCCCACGATTAATCATGCACGCTTGAGAAACGATGTCGTTAGTTCAAGCGAGTGAACAAGCACTTTGCCAAATAGAATGGCGCAATATTATTTTTGGAGTTAACCATGTCTGTTGATGTAAAAATCACACCTAGCCACCAACATCCATTGCAAGCAGTGATTGAAGCCGCTTTCGAAGATCGCGCAAATATCACCCCAGCGACTGTTAGCCCTGAATTGAAAAGCGCAATTGAACAAGTTGTTGGCGAATTAGACCGTGGCAGCTTGCGTGTAGCAGAAAAAACAACTGGCGAATGGGTTGTTAATCAGTGGGTTAAAAAAGCGGTGCTACTTTCATTCCGTATTCGCGACAATGAAGTCATGTCAGATGGCTATAACCGCTATTTCGATAAAGTAGATAACAAGTTTGCAGACTACTCTACAGCAGACTTCAAACAAGGTGGCTACCGTGTAGTGCCACCAGCAGTAGCGCGTAAAGGTTCTTTCATTGCGAAAAACGCTGTATTGATGCCTTCTTACGTTAACATCGGTGCTTATGTGGATGAAGGCACCATGGTAGACACATGGGCAACCGTTGGTAGTTGCGCTCAGATCGGTAAAAACGTTCACTTGTCTGGTGGCGTTGGTATCGGTGGTGTTTTGGAGCCGCTACAAGCAAACCCAACCATTATTGAAGACAACTGCTTCATTGGCGCACGTTCTGAAATCGTTGAAGGCGTGATTGTTGAAGAAGGTGCAGTGATTTCTATGGGCGTATACATTGGTCAAAGCACCAAAATTTACGATCGTGAAACGGGTGAAGTGACTTACGGCCGTGTGCCAGCAGGTTCTGTCGTAGTGAGTGGCAACCTTCCATCTGCAGATGGTTCATACAGCCTATACTGCGCAGTGATTGTGAAGAAAGTAGATGCAAAAACACGCGGTAAAGTAGGTATTAACGAATTACTACGTGGCATCTAATTCACCCGTCAATTTTTTGACTAAGTGAGATACAAAATGGCCTGCGATATGCAGGCCATTTTGTTATGCAAAGCGATTAAGCATGTTATAGTATTTTGCTAACACAAATGATACGACGATTGCACAATTAGGCCATTACATGCTGACACTTTATATCGGAAACAAAAACTATTCTTCTTGGTCATTACGCCCATGGCTAGTCATGGCGCATTTTGGCATTCCTTTTAAAGAACAGATGATTCCGTTATACACGCCTGAAGGTACGGTGAGCCTACGCAATGTGTCACCAAGCGGAAAAGTGCCACTCCTAAAAGATGACTCATTATTAGTAAATGATTCATTGGCTATTTGCGAATATCTAGCCGAGCAATTTCCAACTTTAGGTTTATGGCCAAAAGACAGTGCTGCACGCGCAGTTGCACGATCTGTTAGTGCAGAAATGCATTCTGGATTTATGTCCGTGCGTCAACACATGCCCATGAATGTAAAAGGCAGCTATCCGGGCGAAGGTTTATCAAACGATGTCCAAAAAGATATCGACCGTATTGTGACAATCTGGCAGGATTGCCGTCAAAAGCACGGGGCTGCTGGCCCATGGCTATTCGGCCAGTTTTCGATTGCGGATGCGATGTACGCACCAATTGCTTTCCGGTTTAAAACTTACGGCGTGAAACTCCCTACTGAAGCGGAAACTTATTTAAATACCTTGTTGTCTCACCCAAGTATGCAAGAATGGGTAGCTGACGCATTAAAAGAACCATGGACAATCAGTGCGGCAGAACCCTATGCCCAATCCAGCCTTGCTAAAGATACAGCTGATAGTTAATTCGTCATACTGATACATACAATGAAAATTCTTTTTGATTTATTTCCGGTTATTCTGTTTTTTGTTGCCTATAAATTTACGAACCAAAATATTTATATCGCAACTGGTGTCACTATCGCCGCCTCCATTGCGCAAATCATTTGGCTAACACTTCGCAAGAAAAAAGTAGACGGTGCACTGTGGTTTAGTACAGGCCTAGTGACTGTCATGGGTGGTGCCACACTGCTTTTTCATAACAAATCTTTCATCATGTGGAAGCCTAGTATTCTTTACTGGGGATTCGCGGCAGCCCTTCTTGTTGCGAAATATCTTTTCCACAGAAACCTCATTGAACTCATGATGAAGCAGCAGATTTCCCTGCCAGAAAAAGTATGGGGATCGCTGAATCTGGTTTGGGCGATTTTCTTTGTGGTGATGGGTGGTGCCAATTTGTATGTGGCATCTAACTATCCGGAGTCTTTTTGGGTGAACTTCAAGTTATTTGGCGTACTAGGATTAACGCTGGTATTTATGATTGCACAGGGCTTATATCTTGCTAAATACATTCAAGAAGCGAAGCCAACAGAACCGCCAAGTGCATAAAAGGCTACGTTAACTAGTGATATAAAAAAGTAAAAATTTCTATTACTAGTGTTTTGAAACATTGAATTTTGAGAAAGAAGACCTCATGTTATATAGCATTGTTGGCGAAGATATTGAAAACAGTCTTGAAAAAAGACTATCTGTGCGCCCTGCTCACCTAGCCCGTTTACAAGCATTAGCAGATGAAAATCGCCTATTAGTTGCAGGCCCTAACCCTGCAATTGATAGCAATGATCCTGGTGCAGCTGGCTTTACAGGGAGTGTTGTGATTGCTGAATTTGCTTCTTTAGCAGACGCACAAGCTTGGGCGGATACTGACCCATATATTGAAGCTGGCGTGTATGCCAAAGTAACTGTTAAACCGTTCAAGAAAGTACTTCCTTGAGTGATCAAGTAGAAACATTATTTAAAGATCGATTAGCTGTTTTATCGCCAGAGAGTTTTACCTTAACGGATGATAGCGGCTCACATATTGGTCATGCAGGTAGTAATGGTGGTGGGCATTATTTTCTGACAGTGGTCTCTGCTGCTTTTGAAGGAAAAAGTAGATTGGCTAGACACCGTATGGTGTTAGATTGTTTTAAGGACTTAATTCCAGCTACAATACATGCTCTTAGCATTACAGCTTATACACCGACGGAACTATAACTGCGGTGTGAAAATCTTAGCTTTTTGATGTTTGAAATATCTGAACTCGCTTCATAAAAGTCAGATGAACAATTAACTTCCCTGGAGTGGAATAATAATGCGTAAAACCCTATTGGCAGTCGCACTATCAGCAGGCATTTTGTCGGTTGCCAACGCTGCAGACGTGAAAGTAAACGGTGTTGTTGTACCTGAAGCTCGTTTAGAAGCAATGGTAAAAGAAGCTGTTGCTCGTGGTCAGCAAGATACCCCTGAGCTACGTGCATCAATTAAAGACCGCTTGGTAATGACTGTTGCCCTATCTCAGAAAGCAACGGAAGCAGGCTTTGACAAACAACCAGCGTTCATTGAACAAATGGAAGTTGCAAAAATCAATCTATTGGCACAAGCCTATGTTCAAGATTACCTAGGTAAAAACCCAATTACTGAAGTAGCGGTTAAAGCACAATACGACAAGCTAAAACCAGAGTGGGAAAAAGAAGCTGCTGGTGCAGAAAAGCTTTACAAAGCACGCCATATTTTGGTGAAATCAGAAAAAGAAGCGAAAGACCTAGTTGCTCAGTTGAAAAAAGGCGCTAACTTTGCTGAGCTAGCGAAGAAATACTCAATTGATAAAGGTTCTGCTGTTAATGGTGGTCAACTTGACTATGCAGCACCAGGCAATTATGTAAAAGAATTTGCAGATGCATTGCGTAAAATGCCAAAAGGCAAAATTAGCGATGCACCAATCAAGACCCAATTCGGCTGGCACTTGATTCAGGTAGATGACATCAAAGCACAACCAATCCCTTCTTATGAAGAGACAAAAGGCCAGATTCAACAACAACTTCAACAAGAACAAATTCAAAAATTCTTGGAAGATGTGAAGAAAGGTGCAAAAGTAGAATAAGCTTTTGCCCAATAGCTTGACCAAAGCCAGTACAGTGTTTTCATTGTGCTGGCTTTTATTTTGTAATTTAAGGAAATTCGTATGAAACGTGTTTTAGCGCTTACCCTATTGGCTCTCCCACTGCTTTCTATTGCCGCACCTGCACAGAAGTTTCCTTCTGGCTTGATTTACCAATCGCTGAAAGATGGTTCTGGCAAACAGCCAAAAGCTAATTCGATGGTCAAAGTGCAATATCGTGGTGTATTAGCCAATGGCGTCGAGTTTGATAGCTCTTACAAGCGTGGGGAAGCCGCCAGCTTTCCTTTAGACCAAGTGATTCCTTGCTGGACTGAAGGCGTAGGCAAGATGAAAGAAGGCGGAAAAGCGAAGCTTGTTTGCCCACCATCGATTGCTTATGGTGCGGCAGGTGCCGGTAATGTAATTCCGCCAAATGCCACACTGACATTTGAAGTTGAACTGCTTAAAGTCTTGAATTAGTCTTGAATTAATCAAGCGAAACATGGCGTGTGATCAACGCGCCATGTTGCTTAACCTTCCCAACCAATCCGATGGGATAGGCATTCTTTTGTTTGCATCGGTTCTCTAAACACCGCTTCACGCTGATCAAAAGCGATGCCAGCACCCAACGCCTCTTTCATTACGGCTAATTTTGCTTTTAAATGTAGCTGGTGATTAGCTAAGGCAGATTGGATTTCTAAAATGGCCTTATGCCGATCTAGATTATCTAGCCAATAATGCTCCGCTCTTAGCGCTGCACTTCGGATATCAGGTGGGCAACTCGCATCACCCGCATGCTGGATGATCCAAGCTAATAACTCATTTTCAATTGCGTCTGATGGCACGCAATACATTTGTATGGCTAAGCGATCAAAAAATGACACTGGTTGAATGGCAAAATCGGCTAAGGCTTTACTTAATAGCGGACCATTAAAATGGCCATGCTCATTTAGTGTGATTTGCAGATGCTTTAATAATGGCGCGTTCGCTTCATTTACTTTAAGGTATGCCGCTAACCATTCAGAAAAAACGGCCTCTGTAACTAGGCCGTCTCTCCACATCTCGATCATATATTCATAAGCTTGCATTCGCCTTATGCCGCTCCATGTGCTTTTAGCCATGCCAAGCATCGTGTCCAACCGTCTTTTGCTGCACTTTCTAAATAACTTGGACGATAGTCTGCATGGAAAGCATGGCCGGCATCTGGATAAATCACAAACTCGGAACCACTCTTTCCTTCTTTTAATAAGCCTTGCATTTGTTCAACGGTATCTAATGGAATACCAGTGTCTTTCCCACCATAAAGCCCTAGCACTGGAACGGTGAGTTGCGCTGCAATGTCTACTGGCTGCTTAGGGTTAAGCTCGCTAATTTGCCCAACTAGTTTGCCATACCATGCCACACCCGCTTTTACTTTTGGGTTGTGTGCACTATAAAGCCAAGTAATACGACCACCCCAGCAGAAACCAGTAATCGCCAAGCGGTTGCTGTCGCCGCCATTTGCTTGCGCCCATTCCACGCAGACATCCAAATCTCGCATCACTTGATTATCTGGCACCTTAGTAATCACAGTGCTCATCAGCGTTGGAATGTCGCTAATGGTTTTGACATCGCCCTGACGGATAAACAGCTCAGGCGCAAGGGCTAGATAGCCTTGCTTCGCAAAGCGTCTTGCAACGTCTGCAATGTGCTCATGCACACCAAAGATTTCTGATGTCACTAAGATAATTGGCAAATTCGATTTACCAGCTGGCTTAGCGACATATACAGGCAATGAAAAACCATCCACTGAAATATTTGTCCACGCAGCATCTAAACCATCAGAAGGCGTCGTCACTAAGCTAGCGGCTGAAATTGGGGTAACGGCTGCGGCAAAGCCTGTCACCGCGGTGGCGGCAATAAAATCGCGTCGATTCATTATTTAAACTCCCTTTGGCGTAACAACTAACGGCTCGAAGACATACATCTTTTTCATTGTTAATTATGACTCGTGTATGCCAATGTGGTTCAGGTCTTTTTGTAAAAAAGGATGTCAAAACAGCATTTATAAAAAGAAATTTCAGTTTTCAATTATTCAGCGCTCAACAACTCAACCAAGTGTTACATTTACCCAACAAACTATTAGCCTGCAAAATATATATTGACTAAAAATCGCTGTAGTAAAATAATTGATGCAACGCACAACAAACAAGGCAAGGAGCCAATCATGTTACAAGTAATCGCATTTATTAACTGGATCTTAAAATCTGATGAAGTTTCTGAAAGAGAAGCGCGTGATGCTTATCTAGCAAAGGCTGAAGACATTTATGAACTAGAATATCGCATGAAAAAATGGGATAGCCAGTACAGCAATTTCTAAGCAATACCCACTGTTGTCAACATCATCTTCCAACTTGATGATGCATAATATTTAAGCAATATATAATGTAGTAGAGTTACACCAAAGAGAAGATCGGGCACCGATGGCCCTGTATTGAGAAGACGAGGGACTGATGAAGAATCAGCCCCTTTTTGTCTTTTTAGGGTATCGAAAAGAGTTTATTTCTTAATACCTGTATCACCCCTTCCCAATCTCCCACGCTTGATTGTCGAATTAGATGCATCTGTTGATACCAGGGCGTGCTTTCTCGCCCTAACAACCACCGCCAATCGGTTTTATAAGCAGGTAGCATCAAGTACGTCTGCTTTCCCATTGCCCCAGCCAAATGTGCCGCAGCCGTATCGACAGACACAACCACATCTAATCCCACCATTTGATTAGCCATATCCAAGAAATCATGAATCATGGGATAGTCAATATCCAACCCTAACGCGTGAAAGCATTGTTTCTCTTCTTCACGGACATCATGCTGTAGACAGCACCATGTGACATTTTTAAGCTCGGCAAGTTGTTTCATTTGCTGAAAATCATGAATCGAACGGAAGCGATCATTTTCAAATAATGGGTTACCACGCCATGCTAAGCCTACTTTTCGCTTTTCATTCTTTTTCAGTGGTGCATGTGGGATAGCTTGTTTAGAGGCAATGGGAAATAGATAGGGACGATTTAAATTGGGAGTATCCGGCAATATATTGAAATGCTTTGCTAGGCTAATTGCAGGCACCCAGTAGTCCCAACCTTCTTTCGGTACGGGTAATGAAAGATCTAGGATGTTAGAAGATGGAAAGCAAATACGGAATAATGTCACTAATGCTGGATGACATAAGATATCGATTTGCTTAACGCCAAGCGCATCTGCTTGCTGTATAAACCGAATGAATTGAATTAGATCGCCATGCCCAGCTTCTGGCACAATCAGTAAACGTTTCCCCTCTAGTGAGCATTGCTGCCATTTAGGAAATGTAAAATGCTGTTCAAACGGCTTATACCAGTCTCTTGCTTCTAATAAGGGCCATCCTTTTTCCCACGCCCCCATTTGCAAATATAAATACCCTAAGTTGTATTCTGCAGCAGATGGTGATGGGGAAAGCTTAATTGCTTTACTTAAGGCTTCTTCTGCTTTTTGAGATTGCCCTGAGTATTGATAAGCAGCCCCTAAATGTGTCCATGCCAAGGCAGAATCTGGCGTGTGCTGAATCGCTGAAAGATAGGCCGTAGTAGCTTCTGCCGTGTTTGCCTCTTGAAGATAAATACGACCCAGATTAATCCATAACTCAGCGGATGATTGTAATTTAAGCGCGGCAAGATAAGCCGCCTTTGCTAGTGTTAGATCATTGAGTTGTTCTGCTACCCATGCTAACTCTACCTGCAGGCTAATTTCATTGGGGAAAAACAGGATCAGTTTTTGCAAAGCCGCTGAAGCTTGTGTCCAAGCCTCTTCTTTCACAAATTGCTGTGCCTGTTGAATTAACTGGTTAATCACGGGCTATCTACACATCAAATACAAGAAATGTAGATAGCTTAGCGAAGCAAAAAGAAACTGACTGCGGTTTTACCTAGATTAACAACTAACATGAAATGTAGCGGTGTTGCTTAGCTAAACATCATGTAGCGTTGATTCCAATCTTGACACCACTCGGCAACCATTTCAGTTGGCATTGGTTTTGCGATGCCATAGCCTTGAGCAAGGTGACAACCCATTCTCTCTAGTAAATTACCATGAGCGACGGTTTCTACCCCTTCTGCGATCACCTCTTTATGGAAAACAGAAGCGAGCTGAATAACTCCTTCGACAATCCGCATATCATCGGGATCTGTTAGCATATCGCGAACGAAGCTTTGGTCGATTTTTAGAATATCTACGGGCAGACGACGTAGGTAAGACAATGACGAGTAGCCGGTGCCAAAATCATCTAGCGCAAATCGAACGCCCAATCGACGACAATCTCCAACAACAACAATTGCTTGTTCCATATCTTCAATCGCAGCTGATTCTAGAATTTCAAGCTCCAAACGTTGGGGGAGGATATCTCCATATTGGGTAAGTAGGCTCATTAGTTTGTCGTGAAACCCGGGGTAGAGTAAGTGTCTTGCACTAATATTGACACTCACTTGTAAATCTAGCCCGATTAAGCGCCAACTAGCCATTTGATTGACAGCGGTTTTTAACACCCAATTACCAAACGTCACCTCTAAATCATGTCCTTGAATGTGCGGCAAAAATTCAGCGGGACTTATAATCCCTTTTAGTGGATGGCGCCAACGAATTAATGCTTCCATGCCAATAATCGCTTTTGATTGAAGGTTTACTTTTGGCTGGTAAAACAACTCAAACTCTTCATTATTTAGCGCTTCTAACATTTGCTGCTGAATGAGTTTTTGCGCTTGGGCCTTGCGGTCGCTTTCTGGATCAAACAATTGGTAGCGATTCTTACCTGCCTCTTTTGCCATAAACATGGCTTGGTCGGCATGCCTTAGTAAAGTGTCCGGATCGACATTATCTTCAGGATATAGACTCACGCCAATGCTTGCTGTAATAGTTAATACTAAATCACCGATAATCACGGGTTGCGCAATGGCTGATTGAATGCGTTCTAGCATCCAGGCACATTCTTTTTGCGAGCTAATATCAGAGAGCACTAGCACAAACTCATCGCCACCCAAACGTGCCAGCGTATCATTTGCACGTAATACCTTATTTAGATTGGCAGTGACACCAACAAGTAAATGATCACCAACTTGGTTGCCATAACATTCGTTAATTTGTCGGAAGTCATCTAAATCCAAGAAACAAACCGCGCATGTATGCCCTTGTTTTGCTGATCGTAAGACAGAGTCGGTAAAACGATCAGATAACAGTTGGCGGTTTGGCACACCCGTTAATTTATCGTATTTTGCCACCCGCTCGAGTTCTTCTTCATGCATTTTCCGTTCTGAAATATCAATGAAGAAACCCACGTAGTTTTTAATCTTTCCTTCTTCGTCTTTGACCACAGAAATGGAAAGTAACTCTGGATAAATCTCTCCAGATTTACGGCGGTTCCATAGTTCACCGCGCCAGAACCCATTTTTTTTAAGAGACTCCCAAAGTTCTCGGTAGAAAAGTGCATTTTGGCGGCCGGAGGCTAGCAGCTTTGGCTTTTGACCGATGACCTCGCCTGGTTGATAACCCGTAATACGTGTAAAAGCTTGGTTTACTTTGGTAATGATGCGATCTTGGTTCGTTACCAAAATACCTTCATGGCTACTATCAAAGACGACTGCTACTTCTCTTAAGGCTTGTTCTGCGGCTTTTCGCTGCGTAATGTCGGCATTTGTACCTGACATTAATAGCGGTTTGCCTAGTTCATCAAACTCTACGACCTTGCCTCTTGTGACTATCCAGAGCCACGAATCATCCACTTTTCTGATTCGATACTCAGTTAATACCCCTTGAGAGTAGCCATTAAGATGATCTGAAAAAGCCTTCTTAACCATGGATGCATCATCTGGATGGATAAGGTCTAACCACATTTGTTGATCAATCACTAAGGCATTGGGAGTATAACCAAGCATGGCCATCCAGCGGGTGCTAACTTCAATTTCGCCACTCTGTATATTCCACTCCCAGTAGCCTTGCTCTGAGCCGTCAATCACCCGAGATAAACGTTGCTCGCGTTCTTGCAATAATTTTTCTGCCGCTTTTTCTTTTGTGACATCTCTACAAATGCCAAATAAGCCGGTCACATTCCCCTGATCATCTTTTAAAGGGCCAATCACAGATGAAAAATGAGCCATGTTGCCACTAAGCGTGCGTACGATTTCTTCTTTTAAGATTACCTGTCCTAGGGCATACATTTCTGCATCATTCCGGCCCATTCTGGCAGCGGTATCTTGATCAAATATTTCAAAATCGAACTTGCCAATAATATCGGCGGAGGGTTTTCCAATCGTTGTTGCTGCAGCCTGATTCACCAGCGCATACTTACCTTCCTTATTCTTCACTAGGATGGCGTCTTTTGAACCCGCAACGATTGATTCTAAAATGTGACGATTAATTTCAAGCCTTTTAAGAGCTTCACGAAGCAAGCCCGTTAAGGCACTAATCGCCGTGCCATTGACTAATAAAAAGGCAATTTGGAGGCTGTATTGTGGAGGTAACTCTGAAGGTTTCATGTGCATGAGCATTGGCACAATGAGCAATCCAACAGCAACGGATGTAGATGCTATCCCCGGTCCAAAGCCACCAAAAATGGCCGCTAGAATAATGGGAAGCATATAGAGAATCAGCATTGGATGACTATGCACATCCCCGGGCAACAAAAGCCGAACCCAATACATAATGAGGGTTAGCAAGATAGATAAGGCGTAGACACGAAAACGTGATAGATAGGTCGGTGTGACTGCGTTGAGTAAAAGCGCTTGCCAGCCCCGTGTTTCATCTGAAATGCCTGCGGCAGTCCCCGTATTGGGCACAGCCCTTAAAGCAAGATAAAAAGAGGCAGCAGAAACGACAACAAAAAAGATGCCTTTTACGGTCGAAAATTGCATCAATGATTGAGGATCAGTAAACACGAGTAACACAGCATCGGATAATAAAATCCAGCCAAGCGCCAAGACTAGATAACTAGTAATGACTAAATAAATAAATCGGTCTCTGACCTGTTGCTTCATCTGCGCGTTCCTGTTGATCCTATGCCAGAATTTCGTGAATAAGAATTGTTTCCTAAAAAAAGGACAACTAATGTGACTTAGATAAATGCAAAGACCTACTACGCAAGCTCGATAAATCACAAGCGATTAGTCTATCAGGTCGATCTGCTTTGATGATTAGTGTTATTACTATTTTTGATGTTTAAATTTTGTTATAGATCAAAGCTTGATGATTTGAACAAAAAAATAGCGGGGAGAACCCCGCTAAAGACAACGATGTGGGCAACATCGTATTGGGAAATTACATAGCCGCTTGGTGAAGGGTTTCCATTTCTGCAAAGCTTGCATTCACCAGCCCCATTGCTTCGCCGACTAAAATGATCGCAGGCCCAGGAAAACCAGTTTCTTGAATTAACTGGGGTAAGTTAGAAATAGAACTAACCAGTTGCTGTTGTTTGGCGGTGCTCACAGATGAAACGGCCACAGCCGGCGTATCTTTTGGTAAGTGTTGGCTGAGTTCTGCACAAATACTGGCTACACGCTGTAAGCCCATATAAATAGCCAAGGTACAGCCAGACCTAGCCAATGCCTGCCAATCTGGTTCGCTATCGTCTTGTAAATGTGCGGTGATGAAGGTCACGCCATTTGCCATGCCACGCTGTGTAAGCGATGTATTTAAGCTAGCAGAAGCAGCCAAGGCAGATGAAATGCCATTAATCACGCTAACGGCAATGCCCTCGACTTGAAGATATTGGATCTCTTCACCGGCACGACCAAAAATCATCGGGTCGCCGCCTTTGACACGTGCGACTTGTTTACCTTGCTTTGCATAGCGGCGCATGAGTCGCAAAATAAAAGGCTGTGGTGTAGAACGGCAACCACCGCGCTTACCCACTTTGATGACTTTCGCCTGTGGTGCGAACTGGATGATTTCTGGATTCACTAAATCATCTAACATCACAATATCTGCTTTCGCGAGGGCTTTGACTGCTTTTAGCGTTAGTAAGTCTAAATCACCAGGACCAGCACCAATTAATACGACGGAACCTTGATTCATTTTTTGTCCTTTACGTGAAGTCAAACCACAACAGGTGTAGCTGGCTGAGTCAAAAACATGCGTTTAATTTCTGGCACACAAGAGCCACATTGCGTACCGCACTTCAATTCTTTTTGCAGCGTTTGGAAATCTGCACCACCTTCAATAGCCGCTTTGATTGCAGTGTCTGTTACACCAACGCAATTACAAATGGTCTTAGAGACAGTTAAAGCGCCATTTGGCGGAGTAGCGCGAGGCGCAAATGCTTGCAATCTTGGCCAACTCCATCCCCCGCCTTGTTTCACACACTCGCCTAACCAACCGGCTGCTTTGGTTTCCCCCGCAAGGCGGAAGCCTGTCAGCTGGCTATTTTCCCAACGTCCACGTTTATAAATTTGCTTTGCCTGGTCAACATAGTCTTGCGTTGCTTCTGATGCCTCTAATGACAAGGCGGCATCTAACGCTTCGATGAACCCTTCTGGCGCTTTTTCATCAGCAAACTGCACCAGCACTGCAGGCGTTTCACGGCCAATGAGTGTAACGGTGGCAAACTTTACTTTTTTTAGTAAAGGCCCAAGGTTATCGAGATAGATTTCTGTTGGCCCCATTCTGGCAGCAACACATTGCCATGGTAGATCCACAACTTCCACACGAACGGCTGCGTGCTTTAATTCTGGCTGAAAGGAAATAGGATCCACTTTGGCTGTTGTTAAGCGATTTACCCCTGCTTCGCTCCAAAAGCGAGTATTCCAGTGCATAGGGATAAATATTGAGCCTGAAGCCAGTTCATCAGATGCTTCAACCGGCAAAAGAATCGCACCACGCGTATTGGATACTTTTAATAACTGGCCAGCTTTAATACCACGGCGTTCCATATCGCTTGGATTCATGCTAACAGCGGCGGATGCAACGTGTTCCAGCAATTGGCTAACACGCCCCGTCCTACTCATTCCGTGCCATTGATCACGCAAACGGCCAGTTAGCAGGTGAAATGGGAAACGGGCGCTAGTTTTGTCTGCGGTACCCAAGTGTCTTACTGCATGGAATTTGGCTTTACCGTCTGCAGTTTCAAATTGACCGTCGGTATATCTTCTGGCCAGTCCTTCTGTCGCCCCTTTAGGGAATGGCCACAGTTGCGGGCCTTTTGCTTCCAAAATTTCGTATGAAAGACCAGAGATATCAAGATCTCTACCTTCGGTAGTCAGGCAATGTTCAGCAAAGATTGCTTCTGTGTTTTCATATTCAAAGCGACCAGTGGAAAGCGGGCTAAGTCTAGCTTCTAGGCGTTTGGCAAATTGAGTGGCAATCCACCAATCTCCTTTAGTTTCTCCTGGTGCCGCAATGGCTGGACGTACACGAGAAATGCGTCGCTCTGAATTAGTAACCGATCCTTCTTTTTCTCCCCAGCTGGTGGCTGGCAATAACAAATCAGCAAATGGTGCAGTATCGGTAGTCGTAAAGGCTTCTTGTAGAACAACAAACTCAGCATTCTTTAGGGCGGCTTCGACTAACTGTTGATCAGGCATAGAGTGAACCGGGTTGGTACAGGCAATCCAAACCGCTTTGACCTTGCCGGATTTCACCGCATCAAATAAACCAACTGCAGAAAGCCCTGGTTGGGAAGGAATAACATCAGATGCCCAGAACTTGGCCATCTCTGCACGGTGCTCGGGATTTTGTAAATCACGATGCGCTGCCAGCATCGTTGCCATACCGCCAACCTCCCGCCCGCCCATCGCGTTTGGTTGGCCAGTTAAGGAGAATGGGCCTGCGCCTGGTCGTCCAATTTGAGCAGTCGCCAAATGTAGGTTGATTAAGGCAAGATTTTTATCTGTGCCTTGAACAGACTGATTTAACCCCATGCAGTACAAAGAAGTGACATTTTTTGATTCGCCAAACCACTTCGCGGCAAGAATTAAATCTTGTTCGGCAATGCCACAAATATCCGCTACCAGCTTTGGTGTGTAGTCGCGAACCAATGCTTTTACGTCGTCAAAACCGGTGGTGCTAGCATCGATATACCGACGATCTGCGTAACCATCCCATAACAGTAGATGCAGCATACCGTTAAACAGTGCCACATCCGTACCTGGGTTAATCGCAAGGTGCAAATCGGCCATTGCGGCAGTGTCGGTACGTCTTGGGTCAATCACAATCCAGCGTTTTTCTGGATGGGCTTGTTTTGCGGCTTCGATACGGCGGAAAAGCACTGGGTGCGCGTAAGCCATATTGCTACCGGCAATAATGAGCAAATCGGCTAATTCCAGGTCTTCGTAGTTGCCTGGAGGAGCATCGGCACCAAAGGCTTTTTTATAGCCCATCACCGCACTCGACATACAGAGACGAGAATTGGTATCGATATTCGCTGTACCAATTAAGCCTTTAGCCAATTTATTGAAGACGTAATAGTCTTCGGTCAGCAATTGACCAGACAAGTAAAAAGCAACGCTGTCAGGACCGTGTGCTTCGATAATATCGGCAAAACGATTTACCGCGGTATCTAGCGCAACATCCCAGCTAACGCGCTGGCGAGCTTCGTCGCGAGAGGCTCGAAGCGCTGGGTAAAGCGCACGACCATCATTGGCCATGGTTAATGGCAGCGTGCGGCCTTTGGTACATAACCTGCCAAGGTTAGCAGGATGAGACGCATCTCCCTCTACACTGATGATTTTCTCACCATCCGAACGGATCACCATGCCGCAACCCACACCGCAGTAGCAACAGGTTGAACGGGTTTCAAATTCTGTGCGTTGATTCATACGACTCACCCCAGCAAACGCTTAACGAGACAAAGGAGACTTCAAGTACACCATGCCACCCTCTACTTTTAGAGGGTGCTTACCGGTACAACCTTCGTCTGGCTTACATGCTTCACCTGTTTCTAACTGGATATGCCAGTTATGAAGTGGGCAGGCAACGTTTTCGCCATACACAATGCCTTGAGACAACGGGCCGCCTTTATGCGGGCATTTGTCTGTTAAGGCAAAGACTTTATCGTTCTCTGTTCTAAACACTGCAATATCGTCATGACCATTGATTTGCACCACGCGTGCGCCCAACACCGGGATTTCTGTTACCAAACAAATTTTGAACCATTCGCTCATTTTTTTACTCCTTCCCTCTATCGAATCAGATAGAGGGTTGTATGCTTATTTTGGTGAAATTGCTTTTCAATACTTGCTTAGGCAGGCATTGGGATAATCGGGGTATATTCTTCCTTACGTGCCCCTTCAATCCGCGCTTTCCAAGGATCTTGCAAACCGTCTAGTGCGAATAACAACCGGTCGTACAGGGCTTTACGGTTTTCGCTATCGTCCACCACGCGTTCTTTGATGTAGTCCATGCCCACGCGATGTAGATAGTGAACCGTGCGGTCTAGATAGAATGCCTCTTCACGGTAAAGCTGCAAGAAAGCACCGCTAAACTCTTTCACCTCTTCTGCAGTTTTTACTTTGCACAAGAATTGCGCCACTTCGGTTTTGATACCGCCGTTACCGCCAATGTAAAGCTCCCAGCCAGAATCCACCGCAATCACACCAACGTCTTTAATACCCGCTTCTGCACAGTTACGTGGGCAACCAGATACCGCCAGTTTCACCTTGTGAGGGCTCCACATATTGGCCAACATGGTTTCGAGATCGATCCCCATTTGCGTACTGTTTTGGGTACCAAAACGGCAGAATTCAGACCCCACACATGTTTTAACGGTACGGATAGATTTACCGTAAGCATGGCCTGAATTCATACCCAGATCTTTCCAAACGCTTACTAGATCTTCTTTTTTCACACCTAGTAAATCGATACGCTGACCACCAGTCACTTTCACCATTGGGATATGGTATTTATCTGCCACATCTGCAATTTTGCGCAGTTCAGAAGGATTGGTTACCCCACCCTTCATTTGAGGGATCACCGAGAAAGTGCCATCTTTTTGGATGTTGGCGTGCGCACGTTCATTAATGAAACGAGATTGCGGATCATCCACCGCCTCTTTTGGCCAAGTGGAAATGAGGTAGTAGTTCAGCGCTGGACGGCAAGTGCTACAACCGTTTGATGTTCTCCATCCCATGGCTTTCATTGCCGATGGAATGGTAATCAGATGCTGATCACGAATCGCTTGGCGGACTTCTGCATGAGAATGATCTGTACAGCCGCAAACTGCTTTGGTTTTTGGTGTTTCTTGGAAATCAGAACCCAAAGTGTTCATTAGGATTTGCTCAACTAAGCCGGAGCAAGAACCGCATGAGCTAGCTGCTTTGGTGTTTTTCTTCACATCATCCAGCGTGAACAGACCTTTTTCTTTGATCGCCTTCACAATGGTGCCTTTGCAAACGCCATTACAGCCGCAAACTTCATCGCTATCTTGCATGGCCATCGCACGGTTTTGCCCTTGGTGACCGGTATCACCTAGATTGCTTTGCTCACCAAACATCAAATGATCACGAATATCGGCAATTTCACGGCCTTCACGCAGTAGCTTGAAGTACCAGCTACCATCCGCTGTATCGCCATATAGGCAAGCACCGACTAGTTTTTCATTTTGAATGACTAGGCGCTTATAAACACCGGCAGCAGGATCAGACAAGATGATGTCTTCCGTGCCTTCCCCACCAGAGAAATTACCAGCAGAGAATAGATCAATACCGGTGACTTTTAGCTTGGTAGACAGCACCGAACCTTGATACGCCGCTTCGCCAATCCCTGATAGATGGTTCGCAGCTACTTTTGCCATTTCATACAGCGGTGCAACCAAACCATAAGCAATACCACGGTGGTTTGCGCATTCACCAATCGCGAAAATGGCTGGGTCAGATGTACGAAGTGCATCATCGACTTTCACGCCACGATCACACTCAAGACCTGCTTTGGCTGCTAATTCGAAGTTAGGGCGAATACCCACCGCCATCACCACTAACTGCGCTGGAATTTCTTCGCCAGACGCTAGTTGAAGCGCTTTCACACGGCCAGATTCATCACCAATTAGCGCCTGAGTTTGTGCACCAAGACGGAAATTAAGGCCACGATCGACTAATGATGCTTCTAGTAATTTACCGGCAGTTTTATCTAGCTGACGCTCTAGAAGCCAATCGCCTAGGTGAATAACGGTAACGTTCATGCCGCGAAGTTTTAGGCCGTTTGCTGCTTCCAACCCAAGCAGGCCGCCACCAATCACGACAGCATCCTTGTATTTAGTTGCTGCATCAATCATCTCGTGCGTATCTTTGATATCACGATAGCTAATCACGCCTGCTAGTTCTTTTCCTGGCACAGGCAAGATAAATGGATTAGAACCCGTAGCAAGAATCAGATAATCATAGTCAGCAACCGTACCATCAGACGCGATCACGCGCTTATTCTCACGGTCGATATCTGTCACTGTCTTGTTCATGTGTAGCGTAATACCGTTTTCTTCATACCAAGACACTTCATTTAAAATGATTTGTTCAATGGTTTGTTCACCAGCCAACACAGGGGAAAGCAAAATGCGGTTGTAGTTTGGGTGGGGTTCGCTACCAAATACAGTGACTTCAAATTGGTTTGGCGCTAAAGCAAATAACTCTTCAAGGGTTCTCACCCCCGCCATCCCGTTACCAACTAGTACCAGTTTAGATTTGCTCATCTCGGTTCCTTTGACTCTGTTCTAACTACGGCAATTACTGCAAAAACAAGGTGTATAAAAGCAAGAGGTTCAGTAAAAGTGATCCCAATGCGATGGACTGCCAAACTCTTAATGGTTGTCGCTGCATAAGCGGCAACCGTTTTGGCATCAGAGAAAGGCTTTCACCTCTTTCTAATGCAATGACAAATTCTTCTGCGGTTTCGAAACGTCTTTCTGGGGTGGTTGCCACCGCTTTTAGCAACACACTTTCTAACCATGCAGGTGTATCTGGACGGTATCGCGCTGGTGACACTGGCTCTCCAAACACTGGCTTTTGAAACGGTTCAATTTCGCCATATGGGTAATGGTGAGTTAATAACCAGTAAAGCGTTACACCGGCTGCGTACAAATCAGACTGTGCGGTAGCTAATTCACCAGCCAATAACTCTGGCGCCATAAAACTAGGGGTCCCCGGCATATTGTCAGGGCGATCTTCCGTCACACCAGGGCAACACGCCGCACCAAAATCGAGCAACCGTAAACGCTTATCTACGCCCCAATGCAGATTCTCTGGTTTGACATCGCGATGCAAAATATTGCGACGATGCAAGATACCAAGCGCCTTCCCCATCCGGATCCCTTGTTGGATCACATCAGGAATACTCCAGCCCTGCTGGTTTTCAGGAGATTCCGCCAAGGAGCTCCCCTGATACTCTTTCATCAACAAATACAAGTGACGACGTTCAGTTCTTACGCACAACTCAGGGAAGTAATGGCTTCCCAAACGCCGTAGAATCCATTCTTCTGTCAGCAACGCACGTTCTGCTTGCACATCACCAGCAGAAATGGGAGGCAAGGTTTTCATCAACCAAGGCTGACCCGTTTCGTCTTCTACGCGGTACAACAGGCAGTTACGCGATTCACGCCACAGTGATTTCACTGTCAGGCCATCAATTTTTTCACCCGCATTCAATCGTGCAGGGACAGGTAAACCACCTAAGCCAACCAACTCATCACCAAGAGATCTAGCCGGTAAGCCTTCTACATCCACCACAATCGCAGAAACGTTGTCGGTAGACCCCATCTGCAAGGCGTTACGCACTAGCGATTGGGCAGCCCCTTTCGCATCGGGAAAGTGGCTTAAGATTTCTTGCATGCGAGCATCGCCTAACGGCTCCCATACCCCATCGCAAACCAATACGTAGCGATCACCAACTAACAACTCTGACTCAACAAAATCAGGAATAACTTGAGAGTCCAATCCCAGTGCACGCTTTAACACATGCTGTAAACCTGGCTGATCCCAACTGTGATCCACCGATAACTGGGTAATCGCACCATTACGGATACGGTAACAACGGGTGTCTCCCAAGTTCACAACGGTCAACCGTTGTCCTCTTAAGATGACACCGCACAAAGTGGTCATCAGTGGTTTGATAGGAGACATTCTTAAGCGCTGGTTTTGCGCATTAATTAGTCTCTCTAGCGCTGGCACTACATCTAAAGTGTCTGGCAACGCGTAGTAATCAGCGGCCATTTGTCTCACTGTACTGGTTGCAGCTTCTGCACCATCGGCACAATCACTGACACCATCAGCAAGCAAGACAAGAACACCTTTATCTTTTGGTAGTGGCGCCTCAGGCTCCACTACCATCCAGGCATCTTCGTTGCGGTCTTTTAAACCCGCACGACTTTCAGCAAACCACTGGATGACCGGTAGCATGGTCTTAGACCTTAGCAGTAGTCACTGCTGCAGAACCCCATGTGGTTCTCCAACGTTGTTTCACGCTGCTTAATCCAATCCAGGCAATTAGTCCCAAACTTGCGAATAACCACAAACCAACCGAGTAACCACCAGTTGCTTGCTTCACCGCGCCTAGGCCTGCAGCCAACAAGAAGCCACCCACACCGCCTGCCATACCAATCAGGCCAGTCATCACACCAATGTCTTTGCGGAAACGTTGAGGAACAAGTTGGAAAACAGAACCGTTACCCATGCCTAGGAACAACATCGCTAGTACGAACAAGGTCACAGCGGTACCTGCGCCACCAAAACCAAAACCAGCGGCAGCAATTAAAAGAGAAGCAGCGGTATAAACAATCAGTAGCGCTTTCACACCACCAATGCGGTCTGCTAATGTGCCACCTAAAGGACGCATCACAGAACCAGCAAACACACAAGCAGCGGTATATAAGCCGGCAGTTTTCGGATCGAAACCAAATTGGTCGTGGAAGTAAGCAGGCAAGCCACTAGCGAAACCAGAGAAACCACCGAAAGTAATCAGATAGAAGAACATGAACCACCATGAATCTTTGTCACCAAGTACTTTTAGGTAGTCATTCAGGGTTTTCTTCGGTGCTTCACCAGGCGCATCCTTCGCAAACACCATATAAAGCACAAAGGTAATTGCCAACGGAATCACCGCAAAACCAAACACATTGCCCCAGCCAGCCAACATTGCCAAAGCAGGTGCAAACAGCGCCGCCAATACCGTGCCAGAGTTACCCGCACCAGCAATACCCATTGCAGTGCCTTGGTGTTCAGCAGGATACCAGCGAGATGCTAGCGGCAATGCAACTGCAAAAGACGCGCCTGCTACACCTAGAAACACCCCTAAAATCAAAGCCTGTTGAAGGGAGTGAATACCTAGAATCCAAGCACCTAGTAACGCAGCAATCACAATGACTTGGCCTACGGCACCCGCCATTTTTGGCTTGATTCGGTCAACCAAAACACCCATAAATAAGCGTAGGACAGCACCCGCCAAAATCGGTGTTGCCACCATCAAACCACGCTGCTGTGGGTTTAGATGAAGATCTGCAGCAATTTGAAGCTGTAATGGACCTAGTAGATACCAAACCATAAAGCTTAAATCGAAATATAGAAAAGCCATCAGTAAGGTGGGTGTATGTCCAGCCTGCCAGAATCTTTTATCCATGTTCGTCCATCCTTTAGTTGAAACTGCACGAAAAAGAAGCCAAATAAAAAAGGCGTCCATTCGCTTCAGTTCTCTCCTCCTGAAACAAATGGACGCCTTTGTCCTTATTGTCTTAATTGATCTTCATTGATCAATCAGACTTTCAAATTCAAATTGTTGCCGTCGTTGGCGCTAACAAACTTCTCTCGAAGTCGTCAGTACTTTTACTTAAGCATTAACTGTGCCAGCTTTTATAAAAACACCTAACTTATTGAATTAATTAACTTTTATACAAAACACTCAGAAACATGCATTTAACTAACTGACTAAATCCGCTCCGAATTTGTGCATTCTCGACAAAGCTGGTGCATATTCATGGTGCAATACAACTAATAGCAGCGGTCTTAACTGCCATTTACCACATTCACCGATCTCATTTCAGAGTCCGGTAACGCAACCCCCATGGATTGCGCCGCTCTTTTATAAAGCGCAATTTCACTCACTTCAGCGGCAACCGCTAAGGCATCTTTATTCTTACTAAACATTCCCCAGCGCTTAAATTGATCTACAAACCAAGCGCCATCCGATAAATACGGAAAATTCACACTACCTTCATCATGAAAACGAATCGGATGCTTTGTCACCGTACATCCACCTAAACCATTTTCATAAACACCTAAAAAGCGCGGCAGAATATCCGCCATTGTGGCGTTAACATAACCATCTTCCACCATCCAACGCACCACCTCTTCACAGTGCGCGGGTTCGTCAATATATCGACACGCCTCTAAAATGCACTCGACTAAGGCCTGAGCGGTATTTGGAAATTTACTCACAAACTCTTTTGTCGTACCCAGCACCTTTTCAGGATGGTTTGGCCAAATATCTTGTGACGCCACCACCGAAAAACCAACACCGTCTCGTATGGCTCTGGCATTCCACGGTTCTCCCGCGCAAAAACCATGGATTTGGCCCGACAGCATGTGATTCCCCATTTCAGGCGGTGGTAAAACCACTAACTCCACCTCATTGAGTGGATCGACACCTAAACTGGCTAGCCAGGTATACAACCACATCGCGTGGGTACCGGTTGGGAATGTTTGCGCAAAACGTAACTCGCGAGGATGCGCATGGATATACTCAGCCAAGCTAGCGCCGTCATGAATGCCTAAACCAAGCAATTGCTTAGAAAGCGTAATCCCCTGCCCATTTTGATTCAGCGTCATTAAGACAGACATTTTTTGCTGAATACCGCCAATGCCTAGGTGAATGCCATAGACCATGCCATACAGAATATGTGCGGCATCCAATTCACCAATAATTAAACGATCTCTGATGGATGCCCATGAAGAGCCAGATTGCAATCGAATCTTCAATCCATGCTTTTGATCAAGCCCCAACTTCACAGCAGTGACCAATGGTGCACAATCGGTTAACGGAATATAGCCAATCACCAATTCCGTTTTTTCTAATTCTAGGTTCGATTTACTTCGCATCACAGAAACATTATCTACCATGGCTCACCACGCCTTTCCGGCATAAAAAAAGGTGACAAGCGCTCACGGCACTTATCACCTTCTTTGGTATTCATTGTGAATGTAAACATCCATGCGCAGCACCTCATTGCACTGCTAGCAAAACCAGACTGCTCATGCACCATGGGGGGAAGCCATGGTGCAGAGCTTGTCCGAGACTCTCTCCTGTCTGAAGAGATTAAAAGCAATTCCCGTGCCAAGCCAGAAACCGCATAAATACGTATGACCACTAGTAAATTACGACTCGGTATAGTGCATAAACGACATAGCGCGCACTGCAATTGTGCAAAAAAGCAGATCCATTCACTCATAACAAATCCGCCATCGATACCAACTGACGCGCCAAATCGACTAATTTTTGTCCCTGCTTCATCGACAAACTGCGCAATTGTTCAAAGGCCTCTTGCTCACTCAGCCCTTTTCTCGCCATGAGAATACCCTTTGCCTTTTCAATTAACTTTCGATCAGCTAATTGCTGTTCAGCGTTAGCAAGCCGAACGGCCATCTCATGTTTTTGCTCAAATTGTGCTTTCGCCACTTCTAAAATGGGTGCAAGCCGCTCAGTAGATAATCCATCTACAATATAAGCAGACACGCCTGCTGCAACGGCTTTGCGAATAGTGTCGCGATCTGCTTCATTAGAAAACATCACGACTGGTCGTGGCGCTTCTGTATGCATCACCGACAATTGTTCGAGGGTATCGCGAGAGGGAGAGTTCGTATCAATGATCACCACATCAGGCATGCGAATAGACACTGCATGCAATAACGCTTTTGCAGAGTCGACTTCATCAATCACCTCATAACCGGCCGCTTCTAATGCATGTCTTGCTGCATCCATCGGCCGATTGGTGTCATTTACAATCAATATGCTGGGTTTCACGCATCCATCTCCTTATTAGAGATAAAGCAAAATCCATGCAAGAAACAAGATTGAACCAAAAAACAGAGAAAAAACCTACTTAATCCATAATAGGCAGGGCGAGGCTTTCTTTCACCTCTTCCATCACGACATAACTCTTAGATTCCGTCGCACCGGGGAGCTTTAACAAAATATCACCCAATAGTTTACGGTATTGGGTCATCTCCCCAATGCGCGCCTTAATCAGGTAGTCAAAGTCACCCGACACTAAATGGCATTCCATTACATTCGGCAACTTCAAGACTTCACGTTTAAACTCTTCAAACAAATCACCAGATTTAGACGCCAAACGGATTTCCACAAAGACTAGCAAATTTGCCCCTAGTGCCTTAGGGTTCAGCCTCGCAAAATATCCTTCAATAACGCCATCTCTCTCCATGCGCTTCACTCGCTCATTACAAGGTGTGGTCGATAAACCCACCTTTTCCGCAAGATCTGTCATCGCAATCCGGCCATCTTGCTGCAAGACACGCAGAATCTTCCGGTCTAAGCGATCTAACTCTCTAATCGTCTGATGTTTAGTACGCACAATATTTCCATCACTAAAAAATGATAATTTTTTATAAATCTACACTAAATAGATTCAATTAAATAGTTAAAAAAACTGCTTTTTATTAAATATACTTCGTAAAAAATCTTTTTAGAAAAATGATCAAACTTTTTCAGAAAGATAAGGGTTCGGAATGGTTGGCAGATTCTTCAAATTCTGCAAAGCTTAGATTGCAACCATTCCTCGCAAGCGACGCATTCGAAGTTTTTGCTGCATGTCAGCGCTGGAGAGAGCAATGAAAGTCCTCGTACTAGGTAGTGGCGTTATCGGTGTTAGTACCGCATATTTCTTGGCTAAAAACGGGATGGAAGTTACCGTTGTCGATCGTCAAGAAGGCCCGGGATTAGAAACCAGCTTCGGTAATGCAGGTCAAATTTCTCCAGGCTACTCTACGCCATGGGCAGCCCCAGGTATTCCGCTTAAAGCACTCAAATGGCTATTTCAGCGCCATGCACCACTGGCAATCAAACCCGATGGTTCACTTTACCAATGGAAGTGGATGATCGACATGCTGAAAAACTGCAATGCAGAAAGCTACGACATCAACAAAGAACGCATGATGCGTTTATCTGAATATAGCCGCGATGTCATCCGTGATCTACGCAAGGATATTGGCATTCAATATGAAGGTCGCAGTAAAGGTACACTGCAGTTATTCCGCCATCAGTATCAAATGGATGCTGTAGGCAAAGATGTTGCAGTACTTGAGCGTTGCGGTGTTGCCTACGAATTACTCGATCGTGAAGGTTGTGCGCGCATCGAACCTGCACTAGCAAAAGACCAAGTAGTTGGTGGCCTACGTTTACCAAATGATGAAACCGGCGATTGCCAAATCTTTACGACTGAACTTGCTAAAGAAGCAGAAAAACTTGGCGTTAAATTCCGCTACAACACCGCTATTGATGCACTTATCACCGAAGGTGACGAAATCAAAGGAGTAAAATGTGGCAATGAGACACTCACCGCCGATCACTACGTGGTTGCGCTAGGTAGTTACTCTCGCCCATTCTTGAAACAAATTGATATGGCGATTCCAGTGTATCCATTAAAAGGTTACTCACTCACCATCCCTATCACAAATGCAGACGCATCCCCTGTTTCAACCATCTTGGACGAGACCTATAAAGTTGCGGTGACTCGTTTTGATGACCGCATCCGTGTAGGTGGTATGGCAGAATTGGCAGGTTTTGATTTAACCTTGAATCCACGCCGCCGTGAAACACTAGAATTAGTAGTAGGCAGCTTATATCCAAAAGGCGGCGATATTCCAGCCGCCACCTTCTGGACTGGCCTACGTCCGATGACACCAGATGGCACGCCAATTATCGGAGGTACGCGTTACGCGAATCTCTCATTAAACACAGGTCATGGTACACTTGGCTGGACAATGGGTTGTGGTTCTGGAAAACTGCTGGCAGATATGTTGGCAATGAAAGCAACCGATATCCGGACAGACGGCCTAACAATGGCCAGGTACGGCGCTGAAGTAAAACCAGCCCGTGCCCGTACCGCGTTGATTACAGCCAAAGGCTGATCATCTTGCACCACCGCACCAGCATCCTGGGGGGGAGCTGGTGCGGGTCGGTTCAACTCTCACCAACACTTGCAATCTGACGCCCAATCCTAGCGGTTTCATTTTCCAGAACGGTTATTCAAGAGCTATCTATGAGCAGACCAACCTTTGCAGACATTCGTCTCGATCATTTAGTCCACAACTATCGCTTAGCTAAATCTCATCATGGTGGGAATGCACTAGCCACCATCAAAGCCAATGCGTATGGCCATGGTGCGATTGCTTGTGCAGAAGCGCTACACGAAGAAGCAGATGGCTTTGCAGTAGCAGCAATTGAAGAAGCCATTCAGCTAAGACAAGCAGGCATCACCAAGCCCATTTTGTTACTGGAAGGCTTTTTTGAACCAGCCGAACTAGCGCTCATTAACCAATATGATTTCTGGACGGCTGTTCATCACCGCTGGCAAGTAGATGCCATTTTGAATGCAAGCAACTTAAAAGCCCCGATTAATGTCTGGTTGAAAATGGATTCCGGCATGCATCGCGTTGGTATTCACCCATCGGAATACCGAGCCGTTTGGCAAGCACTCGAGGCATCGGGCAAAGTCAGCAAGCTAACAAAAATGACCCACTTTGCGCGTGCGGATGAACCGAATGTAGATGCAACCACCAAGCAGATCCGCACATTCGAGCTCAATACAGAAGGGCTTGAAGGCGACAGCAGTATTTGTAACTCCCCTGCCATCTTGGCATGGTCTGACGCTTATCGCCAATGGGCTCGTCCGGGTATTATGCTGTATGGCGCAACGCCATTCTCAGAGCCACAACCACTCGCGGCACAACTAAAACCGGTGATGCAATTAACGGCAGGGGTGATTGGTGTGAGAGAACTGCCTGCTGGTGAACCTATAGGTTATGGCGCAAGATTCATTACCGAAACACCAACGAAAGTCGGGGTTGTTTCTTGCGGTTATGCAGATGGCTACCCGAGACTCGCCAAAACAGGCACACCGGTAATGATTGATGGCCATATGAGTAGGCTAATTGGCCGCGTATCCATGGATATGCTAACGGTAGACTTAACCAACGTACCCAATGCAGGGATTGGCAGCCGCGTAGAACTATGGGGAGATCTCATTCCAGTGAGTACCGTGGCGGAATCTGCTGGCACTATCCCTTATGAAATCTTGTGCAACGTGAAACGTGCGCATTTTAGATATAGTGGAAAATAATTCGTCGAATTAGCCGCAGAATGGGCGATACCTCCATGTACCGCCCGTTTTCACCTCAAGCAATATATACATCAAGCAATATAGACCTTCGGTACTTCCACTCCACCGACTAAGCAGGCCTTTTTCAACCAATCCTCATCGTATTTAGTTGCGGGCTGCGGCCGTCCAAACCAATAACCTTGCACAGCGGTGCAACCCATCTCACGTAATAGTCTAGCCTGCTCAACAGTTTCAATGCCTTCTGCTGTAATATGCAGCCCCAAGCAACCACTCATTTGCAGCATGGCATAAATCATTCCCAAATCTTTTGAAGACCCAGGCAAGGCAGAAATAAACGATTTATCAATTTTCACACGGGTGATTGGCACATGCTTCAGCAACGATAAGGACGAATAGCCTGTGCCAAAATCATCAATCGCGACATTTACGCCTAAATGCCGTAAGTCCTCAATGACCTGTTTACTTTTATTGAAGTCCTGAATCATCGACTCAGTCACTTCTAGCTCCAGTTGCCCAGGTTCAAGTCCATTCACCTCTACTAGTTCTTGAACCTTGCTAACAAAGGTAAGATCATTCAGTTGTCTTGGCGATACATTCACCGCCATAAAAATTTTCTCTGGCATAACAGCTTGCCAGCGCTTTAGTTGCGCGACCGCCGTTTGCATCACCCAAGCGCCAATCTTATCAATCAAGCCATTTTCTTCGGCTATTCCAATAAAATAATCTGGAGACACGACACCTAGCGTTGGATGATTCCAGCGAATTAATGCTTCGAATCCGGTGAGTTGCCCTATTAATAAATTCACTACGGGCTGGTAATAAATTTCAAATTGCCCATCAGATAGCGCATCAAGCAAACATTGTTCGATGTACATTCTCGAACGAACCTGCTCGATCAAGTTTTCGGTATAAAGACACACTCTGCCTTTACCGACACGCTTTGCCTCATACATAGCACTATCTGAAGCACTCAGTAATTGAGCAACCGAAGTACCATGATCCGGATATAACGCCACACCAACACTCGCACCCAGTCGGTATTTATGGTTTTCAATCTCAAACGGGGCTTCAATTAAATCAGCCAGCAATTTTGTCGCAATTTTTTCAGCATCCTCTAAACCGGCCACGCCAGGCAGAATGACGACAAACTCATCTCCACCTAAACGAATCACCTCATCATGACGTCTTAGCTGGTTGGTGATACGTGTCGCCACCATCTGAATGACCCGATCGCCCACATGATGCCCCAAAGTATCGTTAATTAATTTAAAGCCATCTAAGTCTAAAAATAATACGGCGATCTTCGCATCATGCAATTTTGCCTTATGAATTTCCTCTTCTAGTCGCTCCATCAGCATGTAGCGATTACCTAACCCGGTTAATGGGTCATGGAATGCCAAATGAGCCAAACGGCTTTCTGCTTCACGAATGGCACTAATATCAGAAATAAGATGTACAAACTGTTGCGTGCTACCAGACTCATCTTTGACGACGCAAATATGTTGTAACGTCGGGAACATGCTGCCATCTTTACGACGGCACGGAAGTTCTTGAGAGATAAAGCCCTCTGCTGAATTCGCCAACGCGTGATAGGTCAAATCTTCATTGCGACGGAAAATGAGGAAATTGTCAGGACATTTTCCGATGACATCGTCCTCTTGAAATCCGGTTAACTGACTAAATGCAGGGTTAAGGCTAACCACCTTTCCCTCTTCATTCAGAATCAAAATACCTTCCGGCGTCGAATTAAACACCACACTTGCTTGACGAAGACGATCTTCCATTTGCTTTCTGAGGGTCACATCGCGCACAGCACCAATAATCTGTACTTCATTACTAGATAATTGACGCAAACGCCCATGCATTTCTACCCAAGCATATTCCGTTTCGTTTTTCGCCACCCGGAAAATACAACTAAAAAAGCCAGGCAAACGCATTAAGCTTTGCAGACTAGAAATATCGTCCGGATGCACTCTCTTCAGTAAATCATCTAAGGTCAGATTTACCGAAGAAAAAGTCAGCCCCCATACTTTCCAAAAGCGTTCATCACCACGCAAACGTTGATTCGTTGTATTCCAATCCCAAGAGGCTAGTTCTGCCGCCTCTAGCGCAATCGCTAAACGTTCTTCAGATTCTGCAAGTGCCGTTTCTGCCTCGTGGCGATGTCTAGCCACTTGGATAATGGCAGACAATTCTTTTCGCTCGAATGGTTTTAGTAAGTATCCAAATGGTTTTATCGCCGCCGCACGTCCAATCGTTTCTTCATCAGCAAAGGCAGTTAAGAACACAATCGGTAAATGCCATCGCTCATAAATAATCTGAGCCGCTTCTACACCGTCCTTATCCCCCTGAATATGAATATCCATCAACACCATAGATGGACTCATTCTTTCAACCGCCATGATGGCTGCATCCGCACTTGCATAGATGCCACAAACGCTATACCCTAATTCCTCTAGCGTCATGCGAAGATCCAATGCAACCACCGGTTCATCTTCTACAATCAGGATCGTCTCTGTTCGTTTGCTCACGAGCTTACTCCATCTTGTTCAAACTCAATTCGAAAACACGTTCCCTTTTCTACTTTTGGAATTTGAATTTCCCCACCTAGTTGCTGCACAAACATAGGGATTAACTGAATACCTAATGTGTCGCCCGAACTCAGTGCAAAATGTTCAGGTAACCCAATGCCGTTATCTATAATGTCTAATTGTGTCTTACCGTTATCTAGACAACGTAAATCAATAATAATTTCGGGTTTGGGATGATTAATAAATGCATGTTTAATGGCATTTAAAATCATTTCGTTCACGACTAATGCGCAGGGAATTGTTCTTTGCAATTCAAGCACCACAGGTTCACGAGAGGCATTAAACCGAATATGAATACCATTCTCGCTGGCACTATACGTCCCGCTCATTAAACTCACTAATCGGCGCAAATAATCATTTAAGTCAATCTCGGCCATATTATTGGCTTCGTATAGCAACTGGTGAACTAAGGCCATCGCCTTTATTCGGCCCTGGCTCTCCGCCAGTGCAGATTTGATATGAGGAGGAGACTTACGTGCTTGAAGGTTTAACAGACTAGAAACAATCTGCAGATTATTTTTAACGCGATGATGCACTTCATGAAGTAACGCGGTCTTCTCAGCTAAAGCAGCTTCCCTCGCTTCTCTATGCGCCTTTTCGAGCGAGATATCTCGGGCAATTTTACAAGCACCGACAACCGCCCCATTCGCGTTAAAAATAGGAGATACTGTTACCGATAAATAAAGCTTTGTTCCATTTTTATGAATACGCTCGGTCTCGTAATGCCGTACCCGCTCACCCGAAACCAGCCTAGCCATAATATCTTTCTCTTCATCCACCTTATCAGGCGGAAAAAGACAAGTAATGTGCTTTCCAATTACTTCCTCTGCAGCATATCCAAACAAGCGCTCAGCTGCAGGATTCCAGCTAGTAATTAGACTTTGTAAAGATTTACTAATAATCGCATCATCAGAAGAATCCACCAGAGAACGATAACGCTCTTCAGATTCCTTTAATGCCAATTCAGACCGATGCCGCTGATCAATATCGATGGCAGATGGAATAATATGAGTAATCACCCCATCTGAATTTATTAGCGGTGCCAACATAAAGTCTATCCACACCAATTGGCCAGACTTTTTTCTAACTTCTACATCAAAGCGGAAAGATCTCCCCTTTGCCACCTCATTACAATGAGATTCAATTCGCTTCACAAGCAATGGATCATGTTGCCACCAATAACAGTCCCACAATTTACGCCCGCACACTTCAGATGCATCTACACCAGCTGATTGGAGTGGTGCACGATTGACATCTAGCAATGTGCCATCAATACTCATTACACCGACAAAAATTGCCAAATTATTGAGCACATTTAGTAAGCGCTGCTCCCCAGCCCTTAAGACATGCTCAACGAGTGGGTCGGTTTCACTGTCTCGAACAAATGCAATGACACCGCGAACCCCCGTCTCATCTTGCCATGGATAATAAGAAACAATTCTATGCGGCTGATAGCCAGTTGCGTCAGTTTGTCCAATTACCTCTTGATCAACAATCGGAACGCCTGTTTCAACTACTTGAGAAAGCAAGGGACGAATCACTGGTGCGAGTAAAGGAATAAATTCCTCAATTAAGTGGCCAATTTGCTGATTTAAAGGGAGTTTATTGATGTTTGCTTGACGTTGGTTGATATAGACCAAGCGTAGATCACGGTCTAACACCGCAATACCGATAGGAAATAAATCAATTAAAGAAGCGAGAAAGCCATCCTCTTGTTGAGTTAACTCTCTCATCTTTTGTCCTCAATTGATTGATTAGATACTTTGTTATAGATGTTTACAAAGTAGTTTACAAGCAAAGAATGACAGCCAATTATTTCAAATTGACGCTAATTAGCAAAATAATTGGAAAATTTAAAATACGACTGCATGAAATACAGGCGTAAAAAAAGCCTTCACTAGGAAGGCTTTTTTCCGAACAAGAAAACTAACTGATTATTTCAGTTTGGTTTCTTTGTACATAACATGCTTACGAACAACAGGATCAAATTTTTTGATCTCCATTTTTTCTGGCATGGTACGTTTGTTCTTTGTAGTGGTGTAGAAATGGCCAGTCCCTGCTGAGGACTCTAGCTTGATTTTTTCACGCATGATTTAACCTTTCAATCTTGGCGACCGGCGGGAAAAACCTGCCACTTCGCACATCTCTAAAGTTGCTTACAGAGCGCCTGCTGCACGCAGATCAGCTAAAACAACTTCGATACCTTTTTTATCGATCAGACGCAAACCTGCATTAGAAACACGCAGACGCACCCAGCGATTCTCGCTTTCTACCCAGAAACGACGATATTGCAGGTTAGGAAGAAAACGACGTTTTGTTTTGTTATTGGCATGGGAAACATTGTTCCCTGTCATCGGCGCTTTGCCGGTGACCTGACATACACGCGCCATGGCCTGACTCCAGTCAAAAAACTTAATAATAAACAGCGGATTTGCAAAAACAAGATTTATACCATACTTGTTCGTTTAGCTCAAGCCGCAGAAAAGCAAAAACGAGATTGTACGCTACTTTTGAAAATATTTCATCGGGTTATTTACAACCAACCCGATTCTGCGAAAGAAAGTGTGCGGTTTGCGCCAACAATGATGTGATCTAAGAGTCGAATCTCTAGTGAAGACAGGGTTTTATGCAGAGATTTGGTCAAATCATGGTCTGCTTGGCTAGCAGTAAGCTCACCAGATGGATGATTATGGGCCAAAATTAAACCCGATGCTTCTAAAGATAGTGCTCTTTTTACCACTTCTCTTGGATATAAATGGCTTTGGTTAATGGTGCCTCTCGCGAGTTCATCTATTTCTATCACGCGATTTTGTGTATCTAGAAAAATACCAACAATCGATTCATACCTTAAGGCCCCCAAGCGCATCACTAAATATTGCTTAGCATCTGCTGGTGAACTAATTGCTGGTTTTGCTTGAATCTCTTCTGCAAGAGCCCGTTTAGCCATTTCTAAAATAGACTGTAGCTGTGCATACTTAGCTAACCCCATTCCTTTGATCTGACTTAGGTCATCTTTAGAAGCAGAGAAAAGCCCGTGTAGCGTTTTAAAATGGCTGAGTAATTGTCTAGCCAAATCCACCGCACTCACCCCTTGGATGCCGACACGAAGGAAAATAGCCAAGAGTTCAGCATCCGAGAGCGAAGTGGCACCTTTTTGTAATAATTTTTCACGCGGCCGATCTTCTACTGGCCAATCTGTAATGCGCATATGTGCCACTCAATCATAATGACAAATAACTATTTTAACCTCTTTATGCAAACTGCATCAAACTAGCTTTTTTGATTGCGCGTTCCGCATGATTTCTCGAAAAATGTCATAATGCAGCAGTGCTCAACTCATACTTAGTAAAGAAGCGTGACGCATCTATTTTTTGCACCGTCTTCTCTGCTAACACTTGGATTTATTGAATGGCTTTTGCAATTAAACATTTGGTGCTAGGTGTCACCGGCGGTGTGGCAGCTTATAAAGCAGCTGAATTAACTCGACTATTAGTCAAAGCGAATGTCGGCGTGAGGGTCGTCTTGACCGAAGGCGGTAGCCAGTTTGTGACGCCACATACGTTTCAGGCGCTTTCCGGCAGACATGTATTTACAGATTTGTGGGACACCCGCGTACCCAATGGGATGGCACACATTGATTTATCCCGTGAAGCAGATGCCATTTTGGTTGCCCCTGCAACCGCAGACTTCATGGCGAAACTAGTAAACGGTAGCGCAGACGATCTACTCTCTACACTGTGCTTAGCGAGAGAATGTCCGCTCATTATTGCGCCTGCAATGAATCGCCAAATGTGGGAAAACCCAGCTACACAACGTAACGTCAAACAATTGCGCCAAGATGGCGTCATTATTCTAGGCCCAGATAGTGGCGAGCAAGCCTGTGGCGAAACCGGTATGGGACGCATGCTGGAGCCAGAAGTATTAATGGAAGTCCTAGACGGGCATTTCCAGCCAAAGCCACTACGTGGCATGAAGGTGATGATTACTGCAGGCCCAACGTTTGAACGGATTGATGCCGTGAGAGGCATTACTAATCAAAGCTCTGGAAAAATGGGCTTTTCACTGGCCAGAGCAGCGCGTGATGCGGGCGCAGAAGTAACGTTAATTGCAGGGCCAGTATCACTCCCAACACCTTATGGCGTGAAACGTATCGATGTAGAAAGTGCAAATGATATGTTAAACGCAGTGAATGGCTCGATCAGCGTGCAAGATGTATTCATTGGTGTAGCAGCGGTTGCCGATTACCATCCGCTGCAACAGTTTGAGCATAAGCTCAAAAAAGATGCAAACATCCTTCAGGTAGATTTGGCACCGAACCCAGATATTTTAGCCAATGTAGCAAGCTTGCCAAGACCGCCATTCTGCGTCGGTTTTGCCGCAGAAAGCCAAAATCTACTGGATTTTGCAGAGCAGAAACGCAGGAAGAAACGTTTGCCGCTATTAGCCGCCAACTTAGTACAAACCGCATTTAATAGCGATAGTAATGAACTGATCTTATTAGATGACAAAGGACGGCACCCGCTTCCAAAATCAGACAAGTTATCTCAAGCACGTTTGCTAGTTCAACACATTGGCAAAATGATGCGTGCAGAGCCGCCTACACCGGTGATTAAACATATAGATCAAAACGCCTAAGTAGTATTTGCTTGAATTGCAATTGCAAAGAAAAATAGAAAGCTAGTTATGACTACCCATTTGTCAGTCAACCTAAATAAAGTTGCGCTAGTGCGTAACTCACGTGGACACAATCAACCAAACTTATTGCAAGTCGCACTAGATTGCGAACGCTTTGGTGCGCAAGGTATTACTGTTCACCCAAGACCGGATCAGCGCCATGTTCGTTATGATGATCTCGCCATCTTAAAAGAGAATATTGCGACAGAACTGAATATTGAAGGCAACCCGACACCAGACTTTATAGAGGTGGTGTTGGCTGTAAAACCAGCCCAAGTGACCCTCGTCCCAGATGCACCTGAAGCACTAACATCGAACGCTGGTTGGGATACGATTAAACATGCTGACTTTTTAAAAGAAGTCATCGCTAAATTTAAAGCGGCAGGCATTCGCACCTCCATTTTTGTTGATCCCATTATCGACATGGTTGAAGGGGCAAAAGCAACGGGCACAGATAGAATTGAACTCTATACAGAAGCCTATGCAAGCCAATTTTCTGAAGACAAAGAAGCGGCGATTGCTCCCTACTACGCAGCCGCAGTGGCTGCAGAGAAGTGTGGCCTAGGTTTAAATGCTGGACATGATTTGAACCTAGATAACCTTCGCTTTTTCCAGCAGCGCATTCCTCAATTATTAGAAGTCTCTATTGGGCACGCACTAATTTGCGATGCACTCTATTTGGGGCTTGAAACAACCATTAAACGTTATTTGACTGAATCACATAGCAAGGATCCGGCATGAATCGCCAAATTGACCTAAAAATCTTAGACGAACGATTAAGAGATAACCTGCCTGAATATGCGACACCTGGCGCAGCGGGCTTAGATCTACGTGCGGCGATTGAAAAGCCTTTGGTTATCGAACCCGGCCAAACAGAGTTAATCCCAACGGGGATTGCGATCCATATTGCGGACCCAAGTTTGGCGGCGATGATTTTGCCTCGCTCCGGTCTTGGCCACAAAAGTGGAATTGTGTTAGGTAACTTAGTTGGATTAATCGATTCTGATTACCAAGGTCAGTTATTCATTTCTACTTGGAACCGTGGCAAAACGGCTTTCACCCTAAACCCGCTAGACCGTTTAGCACAGTTAATCATCGTGCCAGTGGTGCAAGTTGGCTTTAATATCGTAGAAGAATTTGATAGTAGCGACCGTGGCGAAGGTGGATTTGGCAGCACAGGCAAAGCCTAAATCTGTCGCATCACGAAGCAATCGATTTAGTGATGCCATGAACTCCTTTGCACAAGGAAAATGGCATCACGATCTGCAAATTTTTTTAGATCATCCATAATAAAAGCATGACTGTTACCTCATTAGATGGGGGCAATTGTGCAATACCACTACCACTTTCGCTTCCATCCTAAGCTGTTAGATTCTCTAAAGGACTACAACACCAGCCTATTTTCTGCGGATCTATTTGCTGGGCTTACCGTCGGGATTGTTGCTCTCCCCTTAGCAATGGCATTTGCGATTGCGAGTGGTGTCCCTCCTCAATCGGGTTTAATCACCGCGATCTTTGCTGGATTTATCATTTCGGCCCTTGGCGGGACAAAGCTCTGTATTGGCGGCCCTACGGGCGCTTATATTGTGATTTTGGCGACCATTGGGGCGAAATACGGCATCACCAACCTACTCATATGCACAGTCATGGCGGGGGTGTTATTAGTCCTAATGGGATTACTACATTTAGGGCAAGTGATTAAATTTTTCCCCATGCCATTAATCACGGGGTTTACCAATGGCATCGCTGTTTTAATTTTCCTGACTCAACTAAAAGATTTTTTTGGGCTATCCATCGAGAAAATGCCTTCTCATTTCTTTCCGGCGATTCAAACGCTTTGGGAGTCTCGATACACCATTCACACCCCAACCATGTTACTTGCGACAGGTTGCCTATGTCTTATTTTGCTTTGGCCTAAAAAATGGGGGCGCATATTACCCGCGCCGTTTGTCGCCTTGGTACTCAGTGCGATTGCCACCTTGTTTCTGAATCAGCAAGGCATTGCCCACTTTGAAACGATTGGCAGTAAGTTTGGCGGTATTCCTCAGCAAATGCCAATGCCTAGCGGGCTTGCGATCGATTGGGATCATCTTTCCGATCTGCTGTCTCCCGCCCTGACGATTGCATTATTAGGCGCAATTGAATCGTTACTGTGCGCCGTCGTGGCGGATAATTTAACCAACGAAAAACACGATGCCAATCAAGAGTTAATCGCTCAAGGCATTGCGAATATGGTTGTCCCGTTTTTTGGTGGCATTGCGGCAACGGGCGCTATCGCCCGGACAGCCACGAATATCCAAAACGGGGGCAAAACCCCTTTTGCAGGGATAATTCATGCCTTGGCTTTATTACTTGTGCTATTGGTCGCCGCACCATTGGCAAGTTACATCCCCATGGCAGGTTTAGCTGCGATTCTCGTCTCTGTCGCGATTAAAATGGGCGATTGGGATATCAGAAAAGCAAAACACTATCCGAAACGAGACACCGCCGTTTTAGCACTAACGTTTGCTTTAACTGTTTTATTTGATTTAACAGTGGCAGTACAAATTGGGCTTTTACTAGCTGGGTTATTCTTTGTTACGCGTATGTCAGCCCAAACCTCGCTTAATCAATTAACACCGGCACATGCCAAGTTATTTGAAAGCCAGTCGATAGCAGGCAAAACACTGCCGCAAGGAGTCAATGCGTACAGAGTAGAAGGAGCGCTATTTTTTGGTTCTGCAGATAAATTAGACGAACTGCTGCATCTAGCACCAGAGGAAGTCCATACCATTATTTTGCAACTGCATCGGATTGTTTTATTAGATACCACGGGGCTTCTAACACTGGAATTATTACACCATAAGTTAGCAGCCAAACATCAGAGGCTAATGCTATGTGGCGCAAACTCAGCTATGCACAAATTATTAGAAGATGCAGGGTTAGTCGATTTGTTATCAGCACAAAATGTGCAGCCAGATTTAGCCAAAGCAATTGAAATTGCTCATGAATATGCCAACACTCAACCCGTGAAAATACGCGAAATCATCGAAACCTGATTGAATAAGGTACAATAGCGGTAATCGTTTTTAATTGTTCTTCAATATTTCAAGCAAAGAGTACCAAGCATGGCAATCCAATGGTTCCCCGGTCACATGAATGCGGCGCGCAAAAAAGCGGCCGAAACCATGGAAAAAACAGATATGGTGATTGAGGTAGTCGATGCCAGAATGCCGCATGCTAGCCGTAACCCAATGCTGGAAGAAATCAGAAGGCATCGCCAACGCCCTGCTTTACTCTTACTAAATAAAGCAGATGTCGCAGACCCTAAAGTAACAAAAGAATGGTTAGACTTTTATAACAAGCAACCGCAAACCAAAGCGGTGGCCATCTCTTGTAAAAAACCAGCCGACGTCGCTCGTATTCCCGATTTATGTGTCAAAGTAGCCCCACATCGTGGCACCTTTGAAAAACCGCTACGCATGATGATTATGGGCATCCCTAACGTGGGTAAATCTACGTTGATGAACGCCCTACTAAAGAAAAAAGTCGCAGCAGTAGGCGATGAACCGGCGGTAACCAAATCACAGCAGCGCCTAGACATCAATGAACGGATGATGATTACCGATACGCCGGGAATGTTATGGCCAAAGATTAGCTACGCAATTGATGGTTTTAAACTAGCGGCCAGCCATACGATTGGTCGTAACGCCTACTATGAAGACGAAGTAGCGGCTTACCTCGGGGATTATCTGTTACTACATTATTCAGACTTGCTCGTAGCCCGCTATAAGGGGATTGATGGCGTCGAAGATGGTGTAGGGTTGCTCGAGCACATTGCTAAGCGTCGTGCTTTCCGTATTAAAGGCGGCGAGTTAGATATCGAAAAAGCCGCCATGACGCTGCTAACCGATTATCGCAGTGGCACCTTAGGCAAAATTTCTCTAGAAACACTTGCTGAAGTGGAAGAAATGTTAGCAACCCCACCAGAGCCAGAATTAGAAGAAGAGAAAGAAGAAGATAGCGAACAGCAATAAGCTAGATTAACGGCTTTATGACTGAGTTTAGTGAATGCTTTCCACCCGTCACCCAGCGCAATACTAAAGTACTTGTGCTGGGTAGCCTACCCGGCGCCATTTCCCTTTCCCAGCAACAATATTACGCCCACCCTAGGAATCATTTTTGGCCGATCATCGCTGAAATCATTCTCCCTGAAATCTTACCGACTAATTATCCAGAAAGACTTTCCGCTCTATTATCTGCACAAATTGGGCTATGGGATGTCGTCGCGAAGGCGCAACGTAAAGGCAGCTTAGATAATGACATTCGGGAGGCGACACATAACTCCCTCGGTGGACTCATTGAAACACTTCCAGCACTTAAACTAGTTGTATTTAATGGCAAAACGGCTGGAAAAGCAGCAAGCCAATTACCTGAGGGGTTAGCCCATTTAGTCTTACCTTCGACCAGCCCTGCTTACACGCTACCATTTAAAGAAAAGTTAGCTGCATGGTTAGCGATTAAGGATTACCTTTAGGCTAGCACCACCTTCTCAGCTTGCAGTAACAACGTGACCGAATCTATCAAGCAATCAAACACTTCATGCTCTTCTGAGTATGTCTGACTAGCGGCGTACACCCCTTCTAGCATAATAGATAAACTGGTTGCCAAGCGTTTAGGTTGTGCCGCATTGGCCGCCGTGGCCAACGCAAGAAAACGTTGAAAAACAGCCTTTTTATTTTGCTCGACAAACACACGTGCAAACGAATGACGGTCAGGAAACTCCACAGCGATATTCACAAATGGACATCCTCGATAACCCGATCTCACCACGCGAACGGCAAGGTCTTTAAAGATTTGTAGCAACTGCGCACCAGGAAGGTCTGCTTTGGCAACAGCTTTGTCAATATAGCCCCAGAAGAGCTTTTCTCTGCGCTGCAGAAAAAAGGTGAGTAGCGATTCTTTTCCTTCAAATTGGCGATACACCGTCATTTTGTTCAGGTCAGCCCGTTTTACAACGGCGTCCACACTAACCGATCTAGCCCCTTCCAGATAAAAAAGCTCATCCACAGCTTTTAAGATTCTATCTTGCGCCTCTTCCGCCTTTACTACCGGCCTTCTGGCTTTTTTGGGTGCGGATTCATTGAGAGAAATATCAGAAATAGCGTTTGACATGTTACTAACCAGTCACATAATATAAGCAAATGTTACCAGATAGTAACATTCAAAAATAAAAAGACCAATACCCATACAATCAATCAGGGATTCATATGCGATCGCTCTCAAACTGGGCCAAACCCAGATTCCATTACGCATGGATAGTATTAGGCATCACGTTTCTCGTTATGCTAATTACCGCAGGCACTCGGGCAGCCCCAAGTGTGATGATGATCCCCTTAGAGCAAACCTTTGGTTGGTCACGCACCACAATTTCAACTGCATTAGCGATTAACCTCGCCTTATTTGGACTCATTGGCCCATTCTCTGCTGCAGCAATGCAACATTTTGGCATTCGCAAAACGGTCATCTTTGCGCTAATGCTGTTAGCCATATCCGTTGGGGTATCGTCTTTCATGAATGCTGCCTGGCAAATGTGGCTGATTTGGGGCTTTATTGTTGGCTGCGCAACAGGGGTTACCTCTACCACCTTGGGGGCGACCATTGTTAGTCAGTGGTTTAGCCAGCGTCGTGGATTTGCAATGGGCTTATTAACCGCTAGCTCAGCCACAGGGCAATTAATTTTCTTACCTTTATTAGCCAGCATTGTGACGCATTATGGTTGGCGCCCTGTGGTACTAACTATCGCTATTGGGGCGGCCATTTTATTGCCGCTAGTCTATTTCTTCTTACCAGAAAAACCATTGTCGCTAGATTTGCCACTTTATGGCGATGAAGAACTTAAAAAGGATGATGGCAAGCCAAAGCTCAATCCAATTCAAAATGCTTTAGCCACCTTAAAGATGGCCTCTCATAGCAAAGACTTCTGGTTACTATTCTTTAGCTTCTTTGTTTGTGGCGCCACCACCAATGGTTATATTGGCACACACTTTATTGCGATGTGTGGCGATTATGGCTTTTCTGAAGTAAAAGCGGCTTCCATCTTAGCGGCTATGGGCGCGCTAGATTTAATCGGCACCACACTCTCTGGCTGGTTATCTGATCGGTGGAATAATCGTGTACTACTATTTTGGTATTATGGCTTACGCGGCTTAGCACTGATTTTCTTGCCCACCGCCTTCGGTATTGAATACTTTGGACTGCCTATTTTTGCCTTTTTCTATGGATTAGACTGGGTAGCAACCGTACCGCCAACCGTCCGCTTAACTACCGATGTCTTTGGCAAAGAAAAAGCACCTGTGGTATTTGGCTGGATTGTCGCTGGACATCAGTTAGGTGCAGCATTTTCAGCGCTAATGGGTGGCGTGTTACGCAATAGTCTTGGGACATACACCTTAGCCACCATGCTGGCAGGGGCTTTAGGATTAGTTGCAGCACTAGCCGTATTACAAATCAACAAACAAAAACAAATCACCGCTTAACACTAGTCATCAATAAAATTGCCCCGCAAGTGCGGGGCAATTTGTCTTGGAACGCTCACGTTTAACCAACTAGGTTAGGCTTTAAACTCATTCACCTGCACAATCAGCGCGTCTGACGTCACACCAAGTTCTCTTGCCTTTTGCTGAATATTGGTAGCATCCTGCTCACCACCAGACAACACACTCTGTAACTCATTTAACTGCACGCTAATCGCATGCACGGCCTCATGAATATCTTGCGAACCAGAACGTGTTTGATTCACCACTACACCAGCACTCAACATTAAGGAAGACATTTCTTCCATAGCAACCTTAGCGCCTTTGCTTCTATCTACAAGTGATTGGCTATCAGAGGCTGCCGCATTGATGCGGGAAGAAACCATATCAATGGATTGAACAATTCGTTCAATCACTGCGTTGGTTTGCTCTAACGCCTCATCTGTTTGCAGGGCTAATTTACGTACCTCATCAGCGACTACGGCAAATCCTCTACCCTGTTCACCGGCTCTAGCCGATTCAATTGCCGCATTTAATGCTAACAAGTTCGTCTGTTTAGAAATACGGCTGATATCCGCAAGCACACTACTAATGTTCGTGGTCTCTCCGGTTAGGCGATGAAGTTCAGCCACTAACTGATCACTAGAAGATGCGCTAGACGCAACCGCATTCGCCATTTCATCTAATGTCGTGCTCACCCCTTGTAGGCGTGAATTGGCATCTTGAATCTCTTTCACCGCAGCATCTGCTTGGCTAACCGCCATTTCAGACCGGTCGCGAATGGTACTCGCATATCCAGATACATCCTGAAGCCTAGCTGCCCCAGCCTGAACCTGATGCTTCATCGAGTCTGCAGCACTCGCAAATGAACCGGCGGTACTCGCATTTTGCTGCGCACTCGCTTTTACATGCTGTAAGGTTTGGCGAATTTGTAGAATCAGACTAGACAAACCTTTGGCCATCAACCCAATTTCATCTTCGGCCTTCACTGTCAGTGGCTGGGTTAAATCTCGCTGAGTAGCAATTAATCCAATTTCAGCGGTTAAATGATTGACCGTAGCAGCCAATACTTTGGAGAACCAAAGTGAGAATAATCCTGCCAAGCAGAGCAAAACCGCCCCCATACCTAGGATTTTCCAAAGGCTACTCATCAAAATGCCATGAATATGATCGACGGTTACATCGATCCCGACCACATACCCTTCACCCGCACTCGTCTTCATCGGTAAGAAAACAGAGCGAAATGTACCAAACTTATCGGTGTACTCATCAAACTGTGCGGCACCAGATTTATCTGCCTCAACGACCATTGGGCTAGCATCCTCATACGCTTCTAAATGCTTTGCATAGTTGTCTTTGTCCGTGTCTTCTTTCGTTGCGCCATCATTTAAGTAATAGACCTTCCCGTCTTTCACTTCCATGGTGTATGCAAATTTCAAACCAACATCTCGCGCATAGTTGCCTAGCTTGTTTACTACCTGCAAATACTCAGCTTGCGGCACCCCTTTTGGATCGCGCACACGATGCAAAAAATCATCGCCAAGAATTAGAGGCACAGCATGTGCCGCCGCCACTAACCTTGCATTCATTTCACTTCGAAGATCGTTGAATTTTGCAAACAGTGCATAGCTTCCAAAAGCAATAATCGTTAGCAAATTCATCAACACCAACACGCATAAAATACGTGTTTGTAACCGCAACCGTTTCAGCATTAGAGCCTCCCTGCATAGAATGAACTACGTTTTTATTTTTTTGCCTGCTAATTAATTTTTGGCTTCGCAAACATACCAAACAATTGTTACGAAAAACGCACGACAGCATATCACCATCTGCAATAATCTTAACGTTTCATTACGAATGCATAGCAGTTAACTCTTTACAAATTGATCAACATCAAATCGCGAAAATCCGCAAATGCCTAGACTGAAAGCGTAGTTAAACAAAACAAGGAAAATATAAATGCACGTTGAACATCATCCATTGACTAGTGAATTCCCAGAACTACGTGATCAAATTCATGTATTGAAAACAAGCAATGCGCATTTTGCGAAATTGTTTGAAGAATATGAATCAGTAGATAAATCGGTCTGTCGTGCGGAAGATGGTCTAGACGCTTTATCTGAAGTGGCTTTAGAAGATCTGAAAAAAGAACGTCTTCAACTGAAAGACAAATTGTACGGTTTACTAAAAGCAGTTCAGTAAGCATTACAATCGTTGGCTGCCATCTCCTCTCTCCTGATGGCAGCACATAACCCTATCACCACAAATACTATTCAAATCAAAGCCTTGCTGTATTTTTCAAACTCAATATGAGATAATCCGCGACCTTACTCGTTTTATACCTAGGTTTAGCGAAACATGTCTTCCGCAGATCAAATCATTACAGATAGCAACCCAACTTCATCAGAGGCACTTGAGGACGAAATGTCCAAAAAAGAACGCTATGAGATGAACAAACTGACCAAGCGTTTGCGCCATGCCGTTGGTGATGCGATTAATGATTACAACATGATCGAAGAAGGCGACAAGATCATGGTGTGCTTATCAGGCGGAAAAGATAGCTACGGCATGCTAGATATTCTGATGAGCCTACAACGTGTTGCACCGGTGAAGTTTGAATTACTCGCGGTCAACCTAGATCAGAAACAACCAGGTTTCCCTGAAGATGTTCTACCGGCCTACTTAAAGTCAGTCGGTGTACCATACCGTATCATCGAACAAGACACCTACAGCATTGTAAAACGCGTGGTACCAGAAGGAAAAACCACCTGTAGCCTTTGCTCTCGCCTACGTCGCGGTATTCTTTATCGCGTGGCATCAGAAGAAGGCTGTACAAAAATTGCCTTAGGCCATCACCGTGATGACATCCTTGCGACGTTCTTCTTGAACTTCTTTTACGGTGCAAAACTAAAAGGCATGCCGCCTAAACTGGTTTCAGACAATGGCGAGCACATGGTCATTCGTCCACTCGCTTATGTACGCGAGAAAGATTTGATTCGTTACGCAAAGTTAAAACAATTCCCTATCATTCCATGTAACTTATGTGGATCTCAACCCAACTTGCAGCGTCAAGTTGTTGGTGACATGTTAAGAGATTGGGATAAAAAGCATCCTGGCCGTATTGAAACCATGTTCAGTGCGCTATCTAATGTGATTCCTTCACACTTGAACGATCACAACTTGTTTAACTTTAAAGATCTGAAATCAGATGGAATCTTGCCAGAAGGTGGCGACATGCTATTTGATGAAGAAGAAATCGCACCAACAAACGAACTTTCACGTTTGTTTGCGCCTCAAAAACTAGAGCTTGGTGAATAAGCTAGCTTACGCTATCCCCAAAAAAAACGCCCCACGATGGTTGCAGTCCATATTGGTGGGGCGCGTACCTACACGATGAAACTTTTTTGATTCTGGTCGCAGACAATATCTGCTCCAGAGAAAATTTTCAAGCGTTAAATCAATAAGATAGCATGACAAACTATTCTTGTTGCACGCTTCACAACGATTCCTCGATCTTACCGATTTACCACTAATTTAATCATAACCTAAAATTGCTACATCACGCGTTTCTGGGTGATCTACCGGCCCACTCGCTGCAGCAACAAACGATGATGGCTCGCTTACAGAAAATAAACTTGCACCATTTAGTGAGTCCATTTGTAGCAAAGCCGTTGTGTCTTTCGTACCTTGCTCTAACATTTGCTCAAGCACTTCCATATTCCCCTCTTTATCCTTCTTACGCAACTAGTCTCAATTTAGTTATTCCAATATTTCCGATGTTAATTAATAATCTTGTTATAAATAGTGGAGCAACGTGTATAGGTTGCTGATTTTAAGACTTTCAACGCCAAGCTCAAGAGATAAAAATTCAGTACATTGTGAGCAAATGGAACAATTAATAAAGCACAGGCCATGAGAAGAAAAATCCCCTCGATTGAATCCTTACTCGCATTTGAAGCGGCAGCAAAATACCAGAGCTTTACGCGTGCAGCAGAAGAACTGAGTCTTACTCAGAGTGCGATTTGCAAACAAATCGCCTCATTAGAACAGTTCTTAGAAATTAAATTATTTCGTCGGGTAAAACGACATGTAGAGTTAACCGATGCAGGTAAGAGTTACGCCGCACAAGTGCAAGAAAGTCTAGAAAGTTTAGAGCAGCAGACCCTATCTGTGATGGCGCATGAAGGTAGAGGCAGTGTAATCGAGTTAGCCGCCATACCAACGTTCACGACTAGATGGTTAATCCCTAGGCTTTCCGCATTTAATCAAAACTACCCTGACATCACATTAAACATCACCACGAGAGCTGAACCATTCTTATTCACAGATACACCATTTGATGCAGCGATTCACTTTGGCAGCGATATTTGGCCAGGGGCAAAAGCAGAGTATTTATTTGGAGAAGAAACCGTTCCCGTCTGTCACCCAGATTTGCTATCAGGATTAACAGAGGACGACGCGGTATGCACGCTACCGTTACTACACCAATCTTCAAGACATGATGCTTGGCGAAAATGGTTTAGTACGATGGGTCTCCACCGTCAACATTCGATGGCAGGACCTAGATTCGAATTATTTTCGATGTTAGTGGAAGCCGCGAAGGCAAAATTAGGCATGGCATTGGTGCCAAGATTTTTAATTCAAGAAGAGCTAAATAGCGGCACCTTAGCCATTCCTTGCAACCGCCCACTAAAAAGTGAGCTTGGCTATTACCTTGTCTACCCAGAGAATAAAAAAGATTACCCCGCCTTGCAGGCATTTAGTCAGTGGCTACTTAGTCAAGCAGCCACTTACCAAACGGAATTACTTAATTTGCAGGAGTCGTAACGACGCCATCCGGTAGGGCAGCAGATTTTGGCCAAAACACCCAGTATTTCAGTGGTTGACGCATTTTGCCCGCCACTTGTCCTGCAGCATCGCCAAGCCCGGTGAACAGATCTGCACGGACAGCACCTTTAATTGCCCCGCCAGTATCTTGCGCCATGACCAAGCGCTTCACCGGTGCTTTTTCATTCGGAATGACGGTATCGATCAAAACAGGTGTCCCTAATGGCACACTGCGTACATCCACCGCAATACTATAACCAGCAGTGAGGGGCACGTTTAAACTACCAATCGGCCCTTCATTACTAGTCGGCAGTTGCCGAAAGAAGACATAGCTAGGGTTTGTATTTAAGAGCTCTTGCAGCTTATCGGGATTGCGCTTTGCCCAAGCTTGAATCCCCTGCATCGATGCCTGATCTAGCGTAAGCTCGCCTCTTTTAATTAACTCACGACCGATAGACTGATAGGTGTAGCCATTTTGATCGGCATAACCTAGTCGTAATTGTTTGCCATCTGCTAACTTAATCCGCCCAGAGCCTTGCACTTGCAAGAAAAAGAGCGCAACAGGGTCATCTACCCATGCCAACACAGGTGTATTCGCGGGTAATTTTCCAAGTTCAATCTCTTCCCTAGACCAGTATGGGACAACTTTTCGTCCATCAAGCCGCGCACGAATACGGGCACCTTTTAAATCTGGATACACAGTAGCCATATCTAAGGTGAGCAGATCAGTTGGCACACCGTAAACTGGATAGGCAAATTTTGCAGAGCGTTGCGTAGCACCATTTAGAAAAGGCTCGTAATAGCCTGTCAGCATGCCACTATCTTTACCCTCTCCATCACTCACTTGGAAAATATCAAAATTTGCTTTCCACCAATCCGGTTTCTCTAGCTCTGCCACATTAACAGCGCATAGTGCTTTCCACTTTTCCTGGAGCGACAATGACTTACAACCCAATTGCCAAGCTTGTAGCGTTGATTCCATTTGCCAATCGGTTGGCAATTGGTTGTCGCTTATTTTCGTCCAAACGACACTAGGCTTTTTGATAGCAGGGGCAGGTTTTGAAGCTGGTGTTTCAGGGACTGGTGTAACAGACGGAGGTACACTCGGTGTTGAACAAGCTGCCATCAAGAAACTCAGGCAGCTTGCTAACATTATTGGGTAGGTAGATTTAATAGAGAAAAACTTCATCCAACCTTCAATCAAATATTAAGCAAAAAATTCAGACAGCGCTAAACCAGGATCAGGCTGACGCATAAACGCCTCACCCACCAAGAAAGTATGTACTTGGTTTGATCTCATCAACGTAACGTCTTCAGGCTTTAAAATACCACTTTCAGTCACCACAATACGATCAGAAGGGATGCGATCCAATAAACCTAGCGTTGTATCCAAGGTGACATTAAACGATCGTAGATCGCGATTATTAATGCCAATCAAAGGGGTTTTGAGTTTTAAGGCTTCAGTTAGTTCATCACCATTATGAACTTCTACTAAAACAGACAAGCCGAATTCAAATGCACGTGTTTCTAAGGTTTGCATTTCTTCCAGAGACAAGGCTGCAGCAATCAGCAAAATACAATCCGCGCCCATTGCACGTGCCTCATCTACCTGCCATGTGTCAATCATAAAGTCTTTACGTAACACAGGAAGTTGGCAAGCAGCACGCGCTGCTTTTAAATACGCTTCATCGCCTTGAAAAAACTGTTTATCGGTCAGTACAGACAAGCATGCAGCACCACCTTTTTCATATTGAGCCGCGATTTCAGCCGGTTGAAAATCTTCTCGGATTAGCCCTTTACTTGGACTAGCCTTCTTAATTTCTGCAATGACAGCAGACTGCTTTGCCTGATGCTTTGCCCGAATGGCGGCAACAAAGTCACGAGGTGCAGGTGCCGCAGCAATGTTAGCGGCCATTTCTTCAACTGAAGTAGCCAATTTGCTAGCCGCTACCTCTTCTACTTTCACTGCCAAGATTTTCTTTAAAATATCAGAAGACATCATGCAACTCCGCTTGAAGACATAAGAAATACTTTCTGTGCCTTCAAATTTACATTCAAATAATTAAGCAAACTGCTTGGTAAATTGAACAAACTCATCTAGTTTTGCTCTTGCAGCACCACTCGCAATGGCTTCTCTAGCCAACGCCACACCCGCCACCAAGCTATCTGCAACACCTGCAGATACCAGCGCGGCCCCCGCATTGGCTAGCACGATATCTCTCGCAGGAATGTCTGTACCTTCTAGCGCAGCCAATAGCCGAGCTTGAGATTCAGCAGGGTTACCTACTCTAAACTGTTCTAGTTTATATACAGGTAGTCCCAGCATTTCTGGGTGCAAGGTATATTCTTTCACTTGCCCATTCACTAGTTCGCCCACTAGCGATTCGCCAGTTAAGGTAATTTCATCTAGGCCAATCGTACCGCCATCTTGCGGTTTGCCATGTACAACCAGCACATGATCACTGCCTAAACGCTGTAATACACGAACCAAAATACCCACCAAATCAGGGTGAAACACGCCTAGCAATTGGTTTTTGGCGCCCGCTGGGTTAGTGAGTGGGCCTAAAATATTAAATAAGGTACGCACACCTAATTCTTTACGCACAGGAGCGGCATGTTTCATTGCACTGTGATGATTCGGTGCAAACATAAAACCAATACCGGTTTTATCAATACACTCCGCCACTTGCGCTGGCGTCAATGCTAAATTGACGCCGAGTGCTTCTAAAACGTCCGCACTACCAGAACTAGATGAAACCGAACGCCCGCCGTGCTTAGCGACTCGCGCTCCTGCAGCTGCCGCTACAAACATGCTACTAGTAGAAATATTAAAGGTATGTGAAGCATCGCCACCCGTGCCCACAATATCGACCAATCGATCATGATTCGCGACCGTTACCTTTGTCGCAAACTCACGCATCACTTCAGCAGCAGCGGTAATCTCACCCACGGTTTCTTTTTTGACACGCAAGCCTACAATTAACCCTGCCATCACGGTAGGCGACATTTCACCTTGCATAATCATGCGCATCAAATGCAGCATTTCATCATGAAAAATTTCACGATTCTCAATTACTCTTACTAGGGCTTCTTGTGGCGTAATCATTAGGTACTCCGATGAATAGTTAGATGCTAAAAATATTCGGTAATCCGCAATAAATTACGCTGCACCATCCAAGAAATTCTTTAACATTGCATGACCACATTCCGTCAATATCGACTCAGGGTGAAATTGCACGCCGTGAATATTCAGGGTTTTATGGCGCACTCCCATAATTTCACCATCTTCGGTCCACGCCGTAATCTCTAGGCAATCCGGAATTGTTTCGCGCTCAATCACCAGAGAATGATAGCGAGTACATGTCACCGGGTTAGGTAAGCCAGTAAACACGCTATTACTGTTGTGCATAACAGGAGAGGTTTTTCCATGCATTAATTGTTTTGCATGAATAATATTGCCGCCAAATGCTTGCCCAATAGACTGATGCCCCAAGCAAACACCAAGAATAGGAATAACACCGGCAAATTGTTTAATGGCAGCAACCGAAACACCGGCTTCATTTGGCGTACATGGGCCAGGGGAAATCACTAAGTGATCTGGCTTTAGCGCAGCAATTTCTTCTAAGGTAATTTCGTCATTACGAAATACTTTCACCTCTTGGCCAAGTTCGCCAAAGTACTGAACAATGTTGTAGGTAAAACTATCGTAGTTATCAATCATCAACAGCATGGTAAGTGTCCTTTTTGGATTCGTTTAAATAGCGTTTTGCATCATGCCTAACCACAGTTAGTTGGGCTGACGTCCCCACAGATTTAAACGTTCCACATCTAATCCTTGTTGGACCATCTCTGCAGCTCTTAGCACTGCACGCGCTTTATTTAAGGTTTCTTGCCATTCAGAATCCGGATTAGAATCGGCAACAATGCCGGCCCCCGCCTGAACATATAAGGTTTTGTCTTTAATAATGGCCGTCCTTAACGCAATGGCTAAATCCATATCGCCAGAAAAACCCAAATAACCAACGGCACCAGAATATATGCCACGTGCAGTTGGTTCTAATTCATTAATAATTTCAAGTGCGCGAACTTTTGGTGCCCCCGAAACAGTTCCCGCAGGGAAAGTTGCTCTTAAGACGTCCATATTACCAATGCCGTCTTTGAGTTTACCTTCCACACTAGACACAATATGCATCACATGCGAATAACGCTCGACAACCATTTTGTCAGTCAATGCAACCGACCCAACTTCAGCGATACGACCCACATCGTTACGCCCCAAATCAATTAGCATGAGGTGTTCAGCGCATTCTTTCGGGTCGGCTAGCAGTTCTTTTTCTAATGCAATATCGTGTTCATGGTTTTTGCCACGTGGACGAGTGCCCGCAATTGGTCTCACCAAAACATTATCACCTTCTCTGCGAACTAAAATTTCTGGCGATGCGCCAACAATATGGAAATCACCCATATCGTAATAGAACATATACGGAGAAGGGTTTAACGAGCGCAATGCACGATAAAGAGAAAGTGGGTTTTCAGGGAATGGCATATCCATGCGCTGTGCCAATACCACCTGCATAGCATCGCCATCAAAGATGTATTCTTTCGCCGCATTAACCGCTTCTTTAAAAGCAGACTCACCAAAAGCAGATATCGCTTGTTGAACGGTTGTTTTACCTTGCAACGGCAGTGCAGCAGGCTCTCTTAACATCAGAGCGAGCTCAGTTAAGCGAACCAAGGCCATGTCGTAGCTATTTGGGATGTTCGGGTCTGCATAGACCACTAAGTGAAGTTTACCCGTTAGATTGTCTACAACAGCGAGCTGCTCAGACTGAAGCAATAAGATATCTGGCGTGCCGAGATGACCCGGCTTATTTAATTCCGCGAGTCGTTTTTCGCAGTAGCGAATAGTTTCATAACCAAAATAGCCGACTAAACCACCATTAAAGCGTGGTAGTTCCGGTAAAGGCGCCGCATTAAAGCGTTGCTGGTAAGCTTGCACAAATTCGAGGGGATCACCCTCGAAGGTTTCCACCACATCCACCCCACGATGAACCTCCACTTGATTGAGTTTAACCACCAATCTGGTTTCGCACGGCAAACCGATGAAGGAATAGCGTCCAAAACGCTCGCCACCTACGACAGACTCTAATAAGTAAGAATACGGCTTATTCGCTAGTTTTAGATAAACAGATAGTGGGGTGTCTAGATCGGCAAGTAGATCGACGGTAACAGGGATACGGTTGTAGCCTTGGCGAGCAAGCGCCTGAAATGCATCACGACTGAGCATATTTCTCTCCAGTAAGAAAAAGGTTGAATCAAAACAATGGGGAAGCGCTTACGCGTGCCGCCATCGCCATTCGAGCCACATTTCACTAGAGAAGAAAGCCATGATGAATTGAAATACCTTGAGTAATATTGAAATATTCTGCGAAAAAATCTTTAAAAAAAGAAATTTCATGCAACGATGACTATTCTTGCCGATTTTTTCGCCCTGCACAAGTCTAAATTGAGATTATTACGAGAATCCTCATCAATCCAGATAAAGATTAAGAAGAAAGTGCTAACAACGCATCCATCTGATGAATGATTAAATCTGCACCCAATGCATTTGCATCTGCTGCATAACCATAGCTAACAGCGGCAACTGGACAACCAGCCGCTTTGGCAGATAACACATCATTCTCCGAATCCCCCACCATCAACATTTCAGCGGGTTTTACATTGAGCACCTCAGCTGTGTGTGTCAATGGTAAGGCATGCGGTTTCTTTTGCGGTAGTGAGTCACCCGCAATCACCACATCAAAGAATTCAGCCAATCCCAATTGCTCAAGCAGTGGCAAGGTAAAGCGAGCGGGTTTGTTGGTCACACAGGCAAGGCCAATTTTTCCTGATTTGAATGTGCGCAAGGTATCAACAACGGTTGTATACGGCTTGGTTTTAATCGTTAATTTTTCTAGATAAAAACGATTAAACAGCGCCATTCCTTCTTTTTGCAATACAGAAGCTTCATCCGGCTCTGCGGCTTTACTTCCTGCCAGCACTCTTGCCACTAAGGATGCGGCACCATCCCCAACAAAGCTCTCAACGGTATCTTGCGGCAATACAGGTAAATTTAATGCCAGACGAACTGCATTTGCTGCAGCGGCCAAATCCGCAATTGAATCAACCAAGGTACCATCCAAATCAAAAGCGACTGCTTTGTATGGAAATGCCATCAAACATCCTCTATAAAAAAACGATTATCTTAGTCTGTATCAAACCCAATTTCTCACATCGGTAATTTCACCGTGTTGAATCGTATCTGTTTGTAAGTATTCCACTAGCTGTTTAGCAACAACGTTGGGGTCCGTCAGTTCGCCCGATTCATGCAGTTGAATAAAGCGGTCTAGCAAAGGGAAGGCTTCTTTTGAAGTCGCTCTAATTTCCGACTGCATATTGGTATCTAATACGCCAGGGGCAACCGCTGCCACTTTGACGTTTGGTCTATCCTCTACCCCCGCCACCCGAACAAAATGGTCTAACCCGGCCTTAGTCGCCCCATATACAGACCAACCGGGATAGGCCTTTTGCGCCGCACCCGAGGTAATATTTAGTACTTTGATTGGAATAGAAAGCTTCTCTACCACCTGCAAGAAAACAGTTGTCAGTACAACTGGTGTAACGAGGTTAATTTGAAAAGCAGCTATCGTTTCATGAATGGGCAATCGATTAACACAATCAATAGGCTGCACCGTCCCGGCATTATGAATTAGCCAGACTTCAGTCACATCATCCCAAGATAATTCGGCCAAACGCTGCTGAAAAGTGGCTGCAGACTGGGCAGGATCAGACAAGTCGATTGGCCAATGCACCCAATCAGAAACGGGGGGCGCGTGCCTTGCACACCCGATTACTTCAATGTGTTGGCTAACCATGACTGTTGCCAATGCGTACCCAAGCCCTTTTGAATCTCCGGTCAACAAGCATCGAATCATGGTTAGCTCTTTGAAGTAGTCAAAATAATCAGTTTAGCCGCCTAAGAATTAGCGTTTAACCTTAGCCAATTCGGCACGCATCGCATCAATCGTTGCTTTGTAGTCAGGCGTACCATAAATAGCCGAACCAGCAACAAAAGTATCCGCACCAGCCGCTGCAATTTCTGCAATGTTATCTACCTTCACACCGCCATCAATTTCCAGCCAAATTTCTTTACCTGTTTTGGCTGTATATTCATCAATTTTGTGGCGAGCGGTACGCAGTTTATTGAGAGCTTCAGGGATAAATTTCTGACCACCAAACCCTGGGTTCACGCTCATTAACAAGACCATGTCGAGCTTATCCATCACATGATCCATTAAATGTAATGGGGTTGCAGGGTTAAACACCAAACCAGCCTTACAGCCATGCTCACGAATTAATGCCAAAGAACGATCAATATGCTCGCTCGACTCTGGATGAAAGGTAATAATATTGGCACCCGCTTTTGCAAAGGCAGGGATCAACGCATCCACCGGCTTAACCATTAAATGCACATCAATGATTGCGCTCGTTAATGGACGAATCGCTTCACAGACGACAGGGCCAAAGGTCAGATTCGGCACATAATGGTTGTCCATTACATCAAAGTGAATAATATCCGCGCCAGCGTCTACGACATTCACAACCTCTTCACCTAAACGCGCTAGGTTGGCAGATAAAATACTGGGAGCAATACGAAACGGGGGCATGAGAATCTGTCTTCCGAATAAAATCTACGAGAATCGACATTCTAGCACTTCGACCCAACATGAGACAAAAAAAGCCCCCCGAAAAACAACGGTAAATCCATCAGGTTTTTCATTGTTTTTAACAGCAGAAGCCGCATGAAATATGGCATAATAACCGATTGATTTTGATTCTCTTTTCAGAATTCCCATGACCATAAAAGACCCTACAATGGAAAAGGATTACGACATCGAAGTCACCGCGAAACCGGTGTACATTGAAGAACAATCCGACCCAGACAGCCAGCGCTATGTTTTCGCTTACTTTATTTCGATCGAAAACAAAGGTACCGTCGCGGCCAAACTCATCTCTAGACACTGGATCATCACTGATAGCAATAGAAAAGTGGAAGAAGTCAAAGGACTTGGCGTTGTTGGCGAGCAACCGCATCTTTTGCCAGGTCAAAAGTTCGAATACAACAGTGGCTGTGTGCTAGAAACGGAAGTCGGCACCATGGAAGGCAGCTATCAAATGCATGCAGATGACGGCCATCAATTTGATGCGCGCATCCCTGTGTTTACCCTTAGCATCCCCCGCACCCTGCACTGATCATTTTAAGTTAGACCGCCACCATGAGAATTCGCCACACCGGCCCCGCCCCTTCACGTCGTGATGATTGGGCAACCATCAAAGCGCTATTACCGTACGTTTGGCAATATCGTGGGCGCGTCATCTTTGCTCTGCTATTTTTGATCTTGGCAAAAGTAGCGAACGTAGCTGTTCCGCTCGTCTTAAAAGAAGTGGTGGACTACTTTGATAATGGCCAAACCAATACAGCTGCGCAATTAGCCGTTCCTCTTAGCTTGATTGCACTGTATGGCTTACTTCGCTTTGCGGCGAGTAGCATGGGCGAATTGCGTGATGCCATTTTTGCAAAAGTAACGCAAGGGGCCATCAGAAGAGTCGCCCTACAAGTTTTTGAACACCTCCATCGCTTAAGCCTTCGCTTTCACCTAGAAAGACAAACAGGAGGGATGAGTCGTGATATCGAAAGAGGAACCAAAGGAATCTCCTTCCTCTTAAATTTCATGCTCTTTAATATCATTCCTACCTTAGTAGAAATTGTGCTCGTGGCCGGTGTGCTACTGAAAAAGTATGATGCATGGTTTGCGATTGTGACATTTGTCTCTTTAGGCATTTATATTGCATTTACGCTCGCCGTGACCGAATGGCGCATGGTCTTTAGAAGAACCATGAATGACATGGACTCGCAAGCCAACAACAAAGCTATCGATTCGCTCATTAATTACGAAACCGTTAAGTATTTTGGCAACGAGCGTTACGAATCCGGCCGTTACGACAAAAACCTAACTACTTGGGAAACTGCAGCGGTTAAAAATCAAACCTCTCTTGCGATGTTAAATGCAGGCCAAGCAGGCATTATTGCCGCAGGGGTGACCGCACTAATGTGGCTCGCGGCCAATGGCGTAGCCACTCAAAAAATGACGGTAGGCGATTTAGTGTTGGTTAACGCTTTCATGTTGCAGCTTTATATACCGCTTAACTTCCTAGGCTTTGTATATAGAGAAATTAAGCACTCGCTGGCAGACATGGAAAAGATGTTTGATTTACTCAAACTTCAACCAGAGATCAAAGACAAAGCAAGCGCAGAAACACTGGCCACTCAAACCGCGTCAGTCGCGTTCACAAATGTAGATTTTCACTACGATAGCAAACGCCCCATCTTAGATAAAATTGAATTTGCGATCCCTGCTGGCCACACCGTAGCAGTTGTTGGCACGAGTGGCGCAGGCAAATCGACGCTAGCTCGCCTACTTTATCGCTTCTACGATGTGACAAATGGCGAAATTCAAGTCAACGGCAAAGATATTCGCTCGTTATCTCAAGAGAGCCTTAGAAAGCATATTGGTATCGTCCCACAAGATACCGTGCTATTTAATGACAGCATCTATTACAACATCGCTTATGGACGCCCGGATGCAACCGAAAGCGAAGTAATTGAGGCGGCAAAAGCGGCCCATATTCATGAGTTTGTATTATCACTTCCTGATGGGTATCAAACCACCGTTGGTGAGCGAGGCTTAAAATTATCTGGTGGCGAAAAACAAAGGGTTGCAATAGCAAGAACCATTCTGAAAAATCCACCAATCTTGATTTTGGATGAAGCAACATCTGCACTAGACACTAGAACAGAACAAGCCATTCAACAAGAATTAAGACAAATTACAACCAATAGAACGACATTGATCATTGCCCACCGCTTATCAACCATCATTCATGCAGATGAAATTTTGGTAATGGATCACGGCAAAATCATCGAAAGAGGCAATCATCAACAACTACTTTCGAGCCAAGGCGTCTATGCTCGGATGTGGGCATTGCAACAGGAAAACAAAAATACTGATTTAAGTTAAAGATTTACATCACAATGCTTGTGTAAATCTCTAATTTTGTTTAAATTTTTTCAAAAGCACCCTAATATTTAACATAGCGCTGCCGATATGTCGGCATATGGTGCAACTGACCAGTAACAAAGATAGTGAATAAGAAAATGCGGATCCCTACGCTGAAGACCATTGTTAGCACGCTTAGCGTTGTTTTCTTAGGTATTGGCTTGAGCTCAGCCTCAATCGCCAAAGAAAAAACAGTTGAGAAAACTGACCCACATAAGAAAACCAGCAAAACACGCCCCGCAGAAGTGCAGCGCGTGAAACAGCCATTGAAAAAACCTGCCAGCACGATCATAACGAAGAAAAACGTCACCATTCGTTCTGCCGCTTTACCTGAAAATACATTACCAACAAGCATTCATAATGTAAAACCAGTAGCTTCAATTGGAGATGTTGCATTAGACGACATCAAATCCAATGCGGTAATGGTTCAACATGCTGAAACTGGTGATGTTATTTTTGCAAAAAATGCACAAATGCCAGTACCTATCGCATCACTAACCAAGTTAATGACCGCTACGGTACTGTTAGATGCAAAACTCGCATTAGATATGCCATTGACGATTGAAGATGCAGACGTTGACTACCTTCGTCACAGCACCTCTCACATGCCTGTTGGGGTAACAGGCACACGTGAAGATTTTTTACGCTTAGCACTAATGGCGTCTGAAAACCGAGCGGCAGCAGCATTGGCAAGAACTTACCCTGGTGGCACTGCAGCATTTGTTGCACGCATGAATCGTAAAGCGATGAGCCTAGGGATGACCCATACTCATTATGCCGATTCAAGCGGCTTGAGTAATGGCAATTACTCTACTGCTGAAGACTTAGCCAAATTAGTGGCTGCAGCATCAAAATACCCACTTATCCGCCAATTTAGTACAACGGATAAATACACCTTCACCCCATTAGCAGGCGGAAATCAACGTCAGTTTGGTAATACAAACCCACTAGTAAAAAATGGCGACTGGGATATTGACCTGTCTAAAACAGGCTTTACCAATGAAGCGGGTAAATGCTTAGTAATGAAAGCCAGAATTGATAGAGAACCCGTTGTGATTGTTTTACTAGACTCACAAGGGAAAATGACACGAGTTGGTGATGCTCAACGCGTGAAAAAATGGCTAGAAAGCCATCCTGGCAACTTACACCGTTCTGCTGTGGCACAAGGCAAGATCTTGCAGCCAACCACCTAAGCAGAGAAGAATCACAATAAAAAAACCAGCACAAAGCTGGTTTTTTTATTGTTTCAGTCTACACACAACTATTCAATTTCTAACGGCAATTGAATCATCACCCTCAAGCCATGTGGCTCAACATCTAGCAAATCGACAGACGCCCCATGACGCCCCGCAATCTCTCTGACAATCGCCAACCCTAACCCACATCCTGCACCAGCTTGTGAGACGCGATAAAATCGTTCAAATACACGCTCTTTATCTTCATCGGTAATGCCCGGGCCATTATCCTCAACTTCTAACTTCGCAAACCTGGCTGTCGAATGCAATCTAACCGTCACTGCACCATCCTTGCCTGTATAGGTAATCGCATTGTCGATTAGGTTAACCAACATTTCCCGTAGCAAAGCAGAGTTACCTGCAATTCTTAGCGGAGGTATATCTGCCTCACAACCCAAATCTACGCCGGCATGAATCGCCCGTGGAACGACCTCGGCAGTTGTTTCTTTAACCAATCGAGTTAGATCAACCGGTGCACGTAATAATGCTTTTTCCTGATCGGGTTCTGATCTAGCCAATGTAAGCAACTGGTTAACCAAGTGAATACATCTCGTCGCACTCGTATGCACAAGCCTTAGCCGCTCGCGAAGCTTATCAATACTATCCTCATCCATTGCAAGTTCGGTTTGCGACTTCAATCCCGCTAGCGGAGTACGTAATTGATGAGCTGCATCGCCAATAAAGCGTCTTTGAGAAGCAATACTATGGTTAACTTCATCCAACAACGTATTCAAAGCCTCTGCTAAGGAGCGCACCTCCGAAGGCGCGCTATCCAATTCAATGGGCGCAAGATCTTTGCCACTACGGTTTTCAACCAATCGACGCAACCGTCTCAATGGACTCAATCCACGACTAACCCCCCACCAAACTAAGACACTGGTAGCCACCATCAACAATGACAATGGCAATGCTGTCGCATAGAGAATCTCGCGTGCAAGTTGCTCCCTTGCATTCACCCCTTTAGCAACTTGCACCAAGAGTAACTGCACTCGCTCTGGGGTTCCATAATCCACAAATAAAGCAGCAACACGAACCGGCGTTTTTCCAGCCAATAAACCATCATAGAAAAACGGCTGATTTTTAATAATCACCTGCCCTTTTGGTACGGCAGGCAGGTTTCGGTTACCCAAAATAAACTTACCCGGCGGCGTGCTCACCATATAGAACACCATATCGTCCGGATCTTCTTCTAAAATTTGTTGCGCAGCTTTTGGAAAATCGATAAACAAACCACCACCAAGCGGCTTCACCTGCCTAGCCAAGGCTTTGGTTGATTGCCAAAGACTATGATCAATCGCTGAGTTAGCAAATCTTAATGCCACATGGTAGGAAACACCCGCCGCCGCGAACCACAAAACCAATTGCGGCAGCAACAACCACAATAGAAGCTGCCGGCGGAGTGATAAATGAGACTGCTTTTGTTTTGGCTTAGGCAGGACGTGATTACGCATTACAGGGCATCCTGGTATTCCAGCAAATACCCAAGCCCACGAACCGTTCTAATCGTTACTCTGAAGGGCTCTAATTTCTTTCTTAGACGGTGAATATAGACCTCAACCGCATTTAAGCCCATATCAGTAGATTGATCATCGCTGAGCTCAGATGCAATTTGCTCTTTGGTCACTACCTTATCTTTTTGAGAAATGAGGATATCTAACACCGCCAACTCTCTAGCGGACAAATCTAATGGCTGATTATCATACCAAACACGCTGCGCAGATCGATCTAGCTTTAACTTTCCCAATTGCTGCACAGATGGAGGCAGAATCTGACTTCTTCTCAACAACGCCCGCAATCTAGCTTCCAACTCTTGAAACTCGAATGGCTTAGTCAAATAATCGTCAGCACCAGCATCCAAACCTGCCACCCGATTATCAAGACCATCAAGTGCAGTTAATAAGACGATAGGAATAGCCGGCTTAAGCATACGAACACGGCGTAGTAGCGTTAAGCCATCTACGGTTGGCAATCCAATATCTAAAATGGCCACATCAAAGTCACCGTTGACCAAACGACGTTCTGCCACCCCGCCATCCGTCTCCCAACTGACTTCAAAACCACTTTTTGTTAAACCGCTTTTTAGTGCGTCGGCAAGAATTAAATCATCTTCTGCAAGGAACAAACGCATATTTGCATCCAAGAAAGGTTTAATTAAATTATCTGGAATGGAATTGTTACTGAATCGCTATTATGTAGCAAGCTGAAATGAAAAAAGCCGTGTGAATCATCACACGGCTTTTGTCTGGTGGGGGATGAGAGACTCGAACTCTCACACCTCGCGGCGCTGGAACCTAAATCCAGTGCGTCTACCAATTCCGCCAACCCCCCGGTAAACTGTCTTGCTGCTTTTGTTTTCTTGCTCAGCAGCAGAGATTCGAATTATTCCACAACCATTCTAGTCTTGCAAGTGTTTTTTTGAAAAAAGATGCATTTTTATGAATTAAATCCAGAAACGTGCTTTTTCAGGACGTTTTTCAGCCCCTCAACATCCTTCGCTCGAATAATTTCTTCAAGCGCTACGGATACTTGATGCAAATCTTCTTCGGTCCATGCAGGCTCATTGGCTTTCATAATACGAGGATGAGCGGTTGCAGTCGCGTCATCGTCTACCAATAACTCCTCATAGAGCTTTTCTCCGGGACGTAATCCAGTCAGCAAGATTTCAATGTCCCCGGTTGGGTGCGCCGCATCTTTTACTTCTAGACCAGATAAGTGAACCATTTTTCTGGCCAAGTCGATAATCTTGACTGGCTCACCCATGTCTAGCAAAAAGACTTCCCCACCATCAGCCATTGCACCCGCCTGAATAACAAGCTGAGCAGCCTCAGGGATGGTCATAAAGTAGCGTGTAATATCTGCATGCGTTAGCGTAATCGGACCGCCTTTACGGATCTGCTCTTTAAATAACGGTACGACCGATCCGCTGGAGCCTAATACGTTGCCGAATCGCACCATACTGAAAACCGTATTCGGTTGCTTGCTTGCTAATGCTTGTAGGGATAACTCCGCTAGTCGTTTCGTTGCCCCCATGATGTTGGTTGGTCGAACCGCTTTATCGGTAGAAATCAAAATAAAGCGCTCAACCCCACTTTCGCTAGCGGCTTTTGCTGTGTGATAAGTACCAAAGAAATTGTTTCTAAGCCCTTCAAATGGGTTCGCTTCTACAATAGGGACATGTTTATATGCTGCTGCATGGAAAAGAGTTTGAACGCCATAGCTTTGGCAAATAGAACGCACTCGCTCACTATCCACCACAGACCCCAATAGGCCGTGAATTTCCACTGGTTGTGAACGATGCTGCTCTAAGCGTCTTAGCTCTTGATCAATCTGATATAAAGCAAATTCAGTGACTTCTAGTAAGATGAGCTGCTTTGGTCGTTGCATCAAAATTTGGCGACACAACTCCGAGCCAATAGACCCCCCTGCGCCGGTCACCATTACTACTTTATTTGTTAGATTCGATTGCATAAGCGCGGCAATTGGCTCGACCACTTCCCTACCCAGCAATTCTTCGATGGTAACTTCGCGAATATCAGATAGGCCTACTTTACCTTCTACTAAATCTTTCATATCTGGTACCGTCTTCATTTGCACATGAAGGGGTTCAAACAGATTCAAGATTTCACGCTTTCTAGAACGCGATAAGGATGGGATAGCGAGCAATACCTGCTGAACTTTTAACTCAGCAATCAAAGAGGCTGCATTTTCAGGATCACAAACACGAACACCGGCAATAATGTGCCCATGCAATTGTCTGTCATGATCAAAAAAGATCACTGGTTGATAATGTCTATCGGCCTCTAATGCCATTGCTAATTGAGAACCCGCACGTCCTGCGCCAAAAATAGCCACTGGCACACGATCCAATTTCTGATTTTCTAAAGTGCGTAATAAACCACGTGCGAGATAACGAGTCGCCCCAATATAGGCCATGGCTAAAATCCAATAAATAACTATGGCACTACGTGGCATATGAACAAAACGCCCAAATGCCACTACCGCGACAAGCAGCAATACCGATAACGATACGCCACTAAATACGGTAATCATCACCTTCTCATCCATATAGCGGACAACTGCACGGTAGAGTCCCATCTTGATAAACACAGGGATCGCGACCATTGGAGCAATTGGTAATAGCGGCCAATATTGGTGTAAATCATTCGGCCAACCGCCAAAACGCAAGATAATGGCAGATAATAAGGCGAGCGGTAGTAGTAGCGCATCCATCGCTACTAATATCCAAAGTCTTTGTGAACGACTTAGACTATCGATCATCGGATGCATGTAGGATCCTAATCCAATTTGAGGTTAGTGCAATATCGCTTGCAATGTTTTTAGAATCAGACGGATATCTAGCCACAAACTCTGCGTTTTAACGTACTGGCAGTTCAATGCCAATTTCGCAGGCATAACCTCTTCAATATACGTTTTTTCTGGGTTGCTAGACGCACCTAATAGTGCATTTTCATGGCGATATTCGATACTGGCCAAATCGGTAATACCTGGTCGCACAGACAACACGATCTTGCGTACGTCTTCAGGATATACCGCGACATACCTTGGCACTTCAGGGCGAGGGCCGACTAAACTCATACTCCCAACCAGTACATCAATTAACTGTGGAAGTTCATCTAGCTTGTAGTGACGCAAAAATTCACCACTTTTGGTGATACGATTATCTTGGCCAACCGTAATTTGTAAGCCAGCACGTTCGGCATCTACTCGCATCGTACGAAATTTATGAATACGAAATGTCTCACCAAATCGCCCTACCCGTTCTTGTCTAAAGAAAATAGGGCCTGGTGAGTCTGCACGTATCCATAGCGCCACCACAATAAAGACAGGTGACAGCACTAGCAATCCAAATACCGCAGCCAGAAAATCGAAACACCGCTTAAGCATTCGAATGGCCTAAGATCGATTTTACCGTCTGAATAACGCGTGTTTGATCATCATCTGTCATGCGAGTGTAGAGTGGCAGCGTCACTTCTGCTTCAAATGCGGCTTGCGCAACAGGGAATTGCGCAGGCGACAATTGATAACCATCACGCCAGACAGGGTGTAAATGTAGCGGAATAAAATGCACCGAAGTACCAATTCCTGCTTCCGCCATTTTGACAATGAAATCATCTCTTGCAATACCCGCTTCGGCCGTTAAACGTACCGGGTACAAATGCCATGCATGCACATCACCAGATGCGGTTGGGCGTGCAGGTAAAATCAGTGGTAACCCCGCAAGCTCGCGGTCATACCTTGCGGCCATTTGCTCGCGCTTTACCTGAAAGTCTGGCAAGCGTTTAAGCTGATGAATCCCTACTGCCGCGGCGATATCTGGCATATTGTATTTAAAGCCTGGAGCAACAACTTCGTAAAACCAAGCGGGTGTTTTTGATACGTAACGATCAAACGCATCTCGGCTGATGCCATGCAAACGCATCACTTTACAACGTGCGATTAGGTCTTTATGGCGTGATACCACCATTCCACCTTCTCCGGTTGTCATGGTTTTGTTGGCGTAAAAACTAAATACCGTGATGTCTGAACCGAGCGTACCCACCATTTGGCCTTGGTAAGTCGTTGGTAACGCATGTGCTGCATCTTCCACCACTTTTAGACCAAACTCTTTGGCAATCGCCAAGATAGCTTCCATATCGCATGCTAAACCAGCGAAGTGAACAGGCACAATTGCTTTGGTTTTTTCCGTCACTGCCGCACGAATAGCGGCCGGCGAAATATTCATCGTGACAGGATCAATATCCACACACACAGGGTGCGCACCTAAATATCGCACCACTTCGGCAGTCGCAGTGAACGTATACGTTGGAACGATCACTTCATCACCGGCAGAGACACCTACCGCCTCTAATGCTAGATGCAGACCCGCGGTTGCAGAGTTAACGGCAATTGCTTCCACATCGTCACCAATAAATGCCGCAAAATTTGCCTCGAATTGTTTTGTCTTTGGACCAGTAGTCACCCAGCCAGAGCGTAATGCGTCTACTACCTCGTTAATTTCTTCTTCGCCGATCTCTGGCAAGGCAAATGGTAAGAACTTTTGTTCAGTCATTTTTTCACCTATTTCATTGCAGCCACAAAGCGGGCTGCGAGAATTTCATAATCGTGCTTTTCTAGCACAAAACGTTTACCTGCAGCACCCATACGCTCGCGCTGCGCTGGTGGGGTATTCATCATTTGGCGAATTGCATTTGCAATGGCAGGAACATCCTCTGCCGGGACGCTAATGCCACACTCCGCCTCTGCCACCATGTCATTGCCCGCCGTGACAGAGTGAATCACGGGTTTTGCCGACATCATGTAATCAAATAATTTATTTGGGTTAATCCCAAACCGATAAATCGGCAACTGACGCCAGCCAATATAAAGTGCATCTAGTTTAGATAGGAAATTCGGCACTGCACCTTTGGGAATACCAGAAAGGAAATGTACATTTCGCAACCCTTTTGCTTTGGCTTCCTCGATAAGTTTAGCTTTGTCCGGCCCTTCTCCCACCAAGACCACACTCACGGGTAAATCTTTTAGTGCCACCATTGCGTCTAGTAGTACATCCAGCGCATTAGCGAGGCCATGCCCACCAGCATATCCGATCAAAAAATGCCCTTGCTCACGTAAAGCGATAATCTGTAGATCATGCAATGCGGGGATGGTTTGGGTTTGCGATGTCCATTCGGACACCACTACCCCGTTCGGAATTACCACGTATTTGTCTGCAGCCATGCCATGCTCCATCATATAGGCTTTGGCGCAAGGCAGCATCGAGACAACTTTATCCGCAGTACGGTAACCATAGTCCTCAGCCCATTGCAGTAGGCGAATAAACGGGTGCTTTGGTGACATCCCACCAACTTCTACTGGCGTTAACGGCCATAGATCATGTACTTCGTAAAGAAACTTCGCGCCGGTCTTTTTGGCGATTCTCGCTGCTAACAACGTATCTAACGGGTAAGTAGAAGAAGCGATGACCACATCAGGACGATAGTCATTTTGATAGCGCCCGGATTGTCGCCAGGCACGCCACAAGAAAGTGAAGATATTCTTTACGCGAGAAACGCCATTCCCTTCATATGGCGGCGTTTTGCACCACGTATAGGTAATCCCATCCACGAGTTCGTCAGCCACTTTCGAGTGGATCGTTGGGTTAATTTGTCTCAGATGAGAATAATCTGCTGCAAGCATGTGTACTTCGTGCCCTGCACGAATCCACTCTCTCGCCAAATAATATGGGCGAAACTCCATGCCATGCTTTGGGGAACCCGCATAGTGGTTAATATACAAAATCTTCATTAATGCGCGCCCTCAAAACCAGCATATAGCGCCACTAATTTACGAGCCTCATTTGCCCACTGATATTTGCCTTCTACTGCACGGCGCCCAGAAGCCCCCATCGCTTTTGCTGCTTCATCATTTGATAACAGCGTACGAATCGCTTCTGCTGTGGCTTGTGGATCGAGAGGATCCACGCATAACCCGCATCCAGCATCGTCAACAATCTCGCGCCACAAAGGAAAATCGGACGAAATCACAGGAATCCCAGCGGCCATGTATTCAAACAGTTTAATCGGCAAGGCATCAAGGTAATTCGGGATAGGATGCAGGGTAACTAAACCAACTTTTGATTTAGATAATAGCTGTGCTACGCCATGACGATCCAACATGCCAGCAAAGTCTGTACGCTGCCAGCCAGAATGCTGACGAGCGGCCTGCTCTAGCGAAGACTCATTAAACGCACCAGCCAAGAGTAGCGTCGCATCTGTGTCCGCTACAGCAGCCAAGGCCTCCATAATGCCTCGCACCCGGGTAATACCACCGATATAACAAACAGCATGCTGCTTTTGCGACCAATCCGCCGCAGGCGTCAATTCTTCAAGGATCGGGAAATTATTTACATCTACAGTCTTGGCATTATGGGGCAAGAATCGATCACGAATAGTAGGGGTCGCCGCAACGACCGCGCTAAAGGTAGATACCGCTGCATTTTCGAATAGTTCGAATGTACGAGAAATGACTTTACGGATGAGTGGACGAATCCAAGGTTTAGATAAAATCTGGCGCGGCACGTCTTCATGCACATCGTAGACCACTTTTTTATCAGCCAAACGTAGCAATAAACCAGCCACCAGCAATTCAGGATCGTGAAAATGGTAAACATCGGCATTCAGGCGCATTGCAGCACGATAAACCCGATACACGCTTTTAGTCATCCTACCGGCGCGCCCCGTTGCCTTACCCACGTCCAGTACGTCTACACCATCACGAACCGTGTTACCTAATCCATCAGCCACCACTAGGGTGACGCGATGTCCGGTAGCCACTAGCGATTTGCATTCTTTGATAAAAATCCGGATATCAAACCGGGGATGAGCAGAGGTAAGAACGGCGATGTGCATTACGAATTCCGAATTAATTTGATTTTGCTAGCAGTGTAAAATAAATCTGTGCAAAGGCTGCCATATTACTAGCAAACATCGCTTTTTCTTTAATGAGTAAGTAGTTTTTCTTTAAAATGGGCTGAATACTTGGAGTTGTCGAAACCGCTATTGCCTGCTGTAGTTTGTTTGCAAGCGCACTCATTTCACGGCAGACTTCACCTGTTTCACCATCGACAACCCACTCTCGATTGGCGGGCAAATCAGATAGCACCGGGTAACACCCACTCCCCATCGCCTCTAATAAGCTAACCGGCGTGCTATCACTTTCTGGCACGCTCACAAATACGCGCGCGTCTAGGTAATGGTCAAGCAATTCAGCGTGCGGTAAAAAGCCAGAAAAGAAAACTTGTTCATTTAACCCTAACGAATCCACCAATGCTTTAAGTTCGTCCGTTTGCTCGCCACGTGCGGCAATTTCCAGTTGCCAATCCGCATCAATTAATTGGTGCTTTACCAATTCAGCAAACGCATGAATGATGGCATCAATCCTATATAGCGGCTTATGCAAGCGACAAGATAAAATACGTTTTGGCCTATCTTGCGTCAGTACAGCTTCTGATGGCAGTTGTTCTAACCCAAATACCAGCATGTGTGCGTTTAACGGTTTACCGGCAACGGCATTAGCAGTGTTTAATAAGTGTTGCGAGTCTGCAGTGACCGCATTCGCACACAGCAAATTAAATTTTACCATTTGCTTCATTAGCCAATTCTTTTTGGGCAGCAATAAAACATCAGATCCCCAACAAGACAATACCCAAGGTATACCACTTGCTTTGAGGGCATTTGCTGCATGCCAGGCCACGCTATTTGCTTGCTGAACATGAGCAATATCTGGCTGATATTGTTTTATCAAAGCTCGAATCGCTTTTGCCGTGCCAAATGCTCGTAATGAAAAATTAGTGACATGCTGAGCCAGTAAATTCTCGGGCAGTTCTTCTTTCGGAATGGCTTGATTGGTAATCAACACCACCGATCCACAATACGGTGCAATGCCCTTTAAGTAACGGCGTGTGTGGATCGAGTCCGTTCCAATTAGTAGGAGGCGTTGGCAGACTTGGCTCATGCGATTACCTCATCTAACGCCCGTTTTAATTTTACTAATACGTACGGACTCACATCCGCATGTCTGCCAAGTGGCAGGTTGATCATTCGTTCAGCCACCTCTTCTCCGATCGGACAGTTGCCGATTTGATAGCCATGGCGAAAACTACCTGCAGGGTGAATCACATCGTTAAACCAAACGCCAACAGATAAGCCTGTCCGCTTTTTGATATGCTCAATTAACGAACTGCGCGTCCACCCCTTTTCAAAGAGTACCGGCGACATTAGAACAGGGAAACGTAATAAGGAGTCATCGGCATGAATAGTTGGGATTTCAATCGCCGAATGATTTTGCAACAGGGTTTGATACTCAGCAGACTGCTGTTTTCTTAGTCTCGTGGTTTCTTTATATGCTTTTAGCTGCTGCAGACCTAAACATGCACCCAAGGCACTCATCTGCATAGGGTAAGCATTTGGCTGTGTCCCACTTAGCTCTTCTGCTGGTGTTGCATATAATAATTTCAAGCGTCGCAATATCCCCTGAGACCATCGCCCTACACGGGACCAACCACTAGCAGCTAACAAATGGGTTTTTACCGTAAGCATTTGTCTAATAACCAATAATGCAGATGGTCTTTCAAGCGGCTTATCCGATTCGTTTGCCTCAAAGGTTTTAGCCAGTTGCGCATTATTAATGCGCAAAGCCCCACCCATGCCGGTTGTCAGGCACTTTGAAAATTCAAAACTGTAAAAAGCCGCATCCACAGATTGCGCAATACTGCCAGATGTCGAGTCAGATAAGGCATGCGCCATGTCTGCAATGACAACTAATCGTGGAAATTTCTGTTTTAAATCATTAAGGGTACGAAGTAAAACTTCATGCCCATGTTCCATGCCAAAATTGGCAGGCAACACAAGCAGACGAGTCTTGTCGTTACACGCACCAATCAAACCTTCTGCGGTGTAATTTAATGTGTCAGGAGAAATATCGACATACCGTATAGCTGCACCAGCAAAATGCACTGCATTCGGTACCACCACGCAGGTATAGCCAGGCAAAATCACATGTTCATCTGGTTGAAATTTCAGCGAACTAGCAAAACGGTACAATCCAACGCGTCCTGCACCAAACACCCAAAGCATAGATGCACTACAACCTAAGGTTGCCGCCAATGCAGTTCTAAATTGTACAATCCAGTAAGTGCTGTGATGAAAAGGATAGCTAATGAACGTCCGGCACCACATCGACCAATTGAGCGCACTACAAACCAGCGACATTCTCCACCCTTTCTGCACCACCAATTGGTTTTACCGCCTTAGCAGGGCTACCTGCATATACCCAACCAGAAGATAAAGTCCCTTTCACTACCGAGTTTGCCGCGACACAGACATTATCTTCAATCAGTGCGCCGGGTAAAATCACACAATTCGCACCAATAAATACATTACTACCAACACGTATATCGCTACCAACCCGAGCATCGACCATTAATCCTTCGCTAACCGGGACATTACTTACGCAGAAAAAACTACAACCAGGACCAATCGCCACATGATGGCCAATCCATAACTGCTGGCGTTCAACTAATAAGTACGCGCCAGGAGCTATATGGCTGCGCCGTCCAAGATAGAATTCGCCGCCAGGCAAAGTCATTACTTGTGAGTTACGATATAAAATCGCTCGTTCATCTAACGTAACAGACATTGGCGCAAGCAAATTAACACCGGGTTCGACTTGCGCATTTTGTGCAATTTTGCAACCTAACAATTGCCATTTTAGATTGGAAACTCGCTGGCGAAGCCGCCACACAACCTTTAATGCAAACCACACTATTTGATGCCATACGGAAAGCGATGGTTCAGGCTTAGTCATGATGCCCCATCTCCAATTGCTTATCTGAAGTGGCAATCGCGCGCCACATCCAAGCCAAGTAAATAAAGAAATAAATGCACATAGCGATTGAGACAACTGCCAATCCACTCTCGACAGATGGCAGTACAGCAACACCCAACCACATACCAAATAAATAAGAAAAAATGCCTACGACAGCAAAAGAAAAAGAGGATTTCTGTTTACCAATCACCAATGGCAGCGATGCAAGTGGTGAAGCAACAAAATAAAGAAGCATGTAAGGAGACAACCACTGCGCATACCGCCCCGCTTCAGCCCAGCGAACCCCAAATACCTTGATAAATAACCACTCCCCACCAATTAACAAAATTAGGGTTGGGATAATGGCGACGCCCGTCAATAGCAACAGGATTTTACGAAACAACGGTAATAATGGTTTCTGTTGATGTTTGGTTTCTGCCATTCGTTGATACAACACTTGGCCAACCACGCTACCGACTAAGCCAACAGGCGTTTTCAACACACGGATTGTCAGCCCATAAAAACCTAATGCGGCGTGATTGCCATAATGCGCCAGCAGCCATAACGCGCCTGTTTCCTGTCCTGCCGTCACAAAAGCGTGCATCGAGTTAATGGTTGGGAATGCTTTGTATTCAAGTGCCAACTGCTTCATCCGATGCCACGACAAATGGCGCAAGCTAGCAAAACCAGTAATTAAATGCTTCCAACCCAGCATAAAGGTCGATAATACTTGGCCAGCAACTTGACCTAAAATTAAGCCTTCTTCACCAAACTTTAATAAGCCACCGGTGACTTGCACACCGACCATGCCGCCACTCTGGACAAAACGAGAACTGGCCAAGAGTCGGTCTTGCCTTTGCCGATTAGCCCAATTAGTAAATGCTTGGCTAAAGCCTGCCAACATCACAGATAACGCAAGCAATGGCAACCACATGCTAATTTCGGGGTGCCCAAGTACATGGGCTATCTGATTTCCAAATAGTAAGGAAATTGGAAGTAAGACAAATGCCCATAAAATCGAGACGATGAGTGATAGCCCTAATAGATGGGCGGCATCATTTTCTTCTTTAGGCAAAACAATGGCTAGCTCGTATCTTGCGGTTGCAACCACGGCAAGGTTGCTCATCAGTCCACTGTAAAACGCAAATAGGCCAAAATCATCCGGCGCGTACATGCGTGTTAATAATGGCGCAGCTAACAAAGGCAACGCTTGTGCAAGCGTTGCCCCGGTTAATAACGTTAAAATACTTTTAAAGAAATGGCGATCAGCAGACACAGAAATTACGCAATCGCTTCTAAAAGTGCAGCGACTATTTTATCTTGCGTGGCATTATCCAAGAAAGGATGCATCGGCAGACTCATTACTCGTTTTCCAGCCGCTTCTGCGTGAGGGAATGCTCCTTCCCCTAAACCTAAGGAAGAAAATGCAGGCTGTAAATGTAACGGGATTGGATAATGTACCGCAGTCGGCACACCAGCCGCTTTAAGTTTGGCCTGAACAGCTTCTCTGTCATCCACTTCTACCGTATATTGTGCATAGACACTGGTATAACCAGCAGGTAGCACTGGCGTACGCACTTTATCTTTTAGCAATTCACTATAACGTGCTCCAATACGATGACGAGCAGTTACTTCATCGTCAAACGTTTCCAACTTTGCCAAAAGCACAGCGGCTTGAATGGTATCCAGACGCCCATTAAGACCAATGATTGGATGATGGTAACGACGATCTTGCCCATGAATACGAATTTCTCGCATTTTTTTTGCTAATGCGTCATCGTTTGTAAAACAAGCACCTCCATCGCCGTAACAACCCAATGGTTTAGACGGAAAAAAGCTGGTCGTTGCAATCGTAGACAATGCGCCAGAGCGCTTTCCGTGATAGCTTGCACCAAAACTCTGTGCACCATCTTCAATCACTGCTAGACCATGCTTTTCAGCAATCGCATTGATGCGATCAAAATCAGCACACATCCCATACAAACTAACGGGCATAATTGCCTTCGTCTTTGGGGTAATTGCCGCTTCAATTAAGGCGGGATCTAAGTTATAGCTCGTTGGGTCGACATCAACAAACACCGGAGTAGCGCCAACCAATGCAATCATTTCACCGGTCGCGATAAAGGTAAATGGTGTAGTGATGACCTCATCGCCTGCGCCAATACCTAAGGCCATCAGCGCAATCATAAGCGCAGTGGTGCCATCTGCAACACCAATCGCATGTTTTGCACCGGTATAGTCAGCTAGTTTTGACTCTAACTCAGCGACTTCAGGTCCCATGATGTATTGACCGTGATCCAAGACGGCATGAATACGCGCATCAATTGCTGACTTACTGTGTTTATATTGGCTTTTAAGATCAATAAAATCCATTGCATCAATCCATTAATTTTGGTGGTCTATCACCCAAAGGCAATAGCGAATAATTCATTTTGTTTGATTCTAAAAAACAGAATCCACACTAGTTAGTTGTTAGTGGTTCGCAGGTCGAATCAGTAATCTGGAACGTTGTTTGGCAATGAGGGCATTGCACTGCACCAGTACTTGCGGGTAATTTTTCTCCGCACTGACACATCCAGCCAATTCGTTTAGCTGGCGTTCCCACCATCAGGGCGTAGGGAATGACATCTTTCGTCACCACCGCACCAGCCCCAATAAAGGCATACTCCCCAATTTGGTTGCCACAAACCACCGTTGCATTCGCACCGATTGTCGCACCCTTTTTCACAACGGTACGGCGATATTCGTGCTTGCGAGATACATGACTGCGAGGGTTATGTACATTGGTAAACACCATGCTTGGCCCACAAAATACATCATCTTCTAATGTCACTGCATCATAAATCGAGACATTATTTTGTACTTTGACGTTGTTACCAATAACTACATCATTGCCAACAAATACATTTTGTCCAAATGAACAGCGCTCGCCAATTTTGGCATCTGCACATACATGCACCCAATGCCATACAGCAGTGCCATCGCCAATTTGCGCGCCATCATCAACAATGGCGGTGGGGTGAATTTTGACTGTCATGTATTGTCCATTTCACTATGTAGCTATTTCAGCCAGTATTTTTTTGTAATTTTTTGATCAACGACCTACCCCATTGTGGGCTAGGCACTTCAAGGTAACGATGCAATAAGGTCGCCAGAATCAATGCATTTGCCGCGGCAAGCAAAATAGCCACCACAGCAGGAACACCCCACATTAATAGGCATCGAATCAATATATATCCCGATACTGCATGCACGCAGTAAAGTGGATAACTGACATCTGCCAGCCAACGGGTGACGGGATGTAAGTTAATTTTTTCTCTAGACGCATAGGCTGCTACAAACACCACCAGCGCTAAGACATAACTAAACGATAATAATCCAGGCCAGGCAAACCATTTAACAGCCATCCAGAAAAACATTGCCACACCAGTCATCATCCAGATCGCCGCTTCAGCTAATTTCATCTGTCCGCGATAATGCCAATGAAACACAATCCCAATCGAAGCAAACAACAAGTAAGACAAAGTGGGATAAACCGGTTTAGCAAGAAGATCTAATACCACTCCAGTAGCAAACAAACCAAACGGCATTAGCAATACCCACCGACTTGCACGTTTAATAAGCGGAGCAAATAACAGCGCTAGTGCATAAAACTTCATTTCAACATCTAGCGTCCACACGATGCCATCAATATTCGCCCCGCCCAACAAATCTCTAGGGCCAGGAAATAAATGAAGCAACACATCTTTCATCGTGTATGGAAATGGATGCGCATAAAGAGCAGCAACAATGGCGACTAATCCACACGACACCAAGAAACCGCCCCAGTAAGTCGGTAAAATACGGAAGCAACGCGCAATCAGAAACCCAGTCCGCGTCGTATCTGGTCGGAATGAAAATGGCAGAACAAAGCCACTTAAGAGGAACAACGCACCAACTGCAATTGCCCCTAAATTAATGGGCAACCATGCAATCAATGCCTGATGTCCGACAAATGCTTCTGAACCGGTTGCCAACACAGGCATTCCTGTCAGGTCGGCAACTCTTGCTGGCCGTTGCCAAAACATCAACACATAGTGAAATATCAATACAGCCAGCGCCGACAGGCCACGTAACAAGTGAGCAAATGCCACTGGATCATGCTTTACTTGGCCTGCAGGCTGGTTCATCAGAATTACCTTCTTACTAAAAAAACAAGATTGTTATTAATAGTCTAGAGGTAGGCTAACACGCTTGCCATCACGGGCAGATAAGTATGTCGCAATCAATAGTTCTAATGATTTCAGACCTTCTCTACCATCTGTCTCTGGTTCTGCATTGCCTTTTAGCACTTCAATCACATTGTGGTAATAGAGCGGGTGCCCAAATCCATAAACGCTAGTTGTTTGGTAACTCGCTTCTTTTACGGATTCATCCTCAGGGCGTTTATCTTCAAACTCCCAATGCTGAATCTCGTTCACCGCCACACCACCTACACGAACCGTCCCTTTTTCACCAATAATGGTAATCGAACCTTCCAAGTTCTTCGGGTATGTCAGCATAGTAACGTTCATCGAGCCTAGTGCACCACTACGCCACTTAATGCTAATGACACCAGTATCCTCTACTTCGATATCACGCTCTAACGTAGCAGTGTAAGCTTGAACACTCTCCACTGGGCCAATTAACCAGTCTAGTAAGTCCACATAATGGCTTGCCTGATTCATAAAGGCTCCACCATCAAACTCCCAAGTACCACGCCATGCTGCGGTATCGTAATACGATTGTGGTCGCGTCCAGAACACGTTGACGTTTACCATGTAAATACGGCCAAAGCGTTTTTGTTCAACCGCTTGCTTTAACAACTGCAATGTCGCATTGCGACGATTTTGCTTTACAACAAACAATCGAACATTCGCTTTATCGCAAGCCTCAACCATGCGTAAACCATCATGCCAGCGAGTAGCCATTGGCTTTTCAGTCATCACATGCAAGCCAGCTTCAGCAATTTGAATCGCCTGATTCGGATGTAAACCACTTGGTGTCGTTAACACCACAATATCTGCCGTCGTCGTTGCCAAAAGATCATCCAATGAAACATGACCTTTCGCACCGGTACGCTCAACAGCAGCAGCTAGTGCAGCTGGGTCGATATCACAAACATCGACAATCTCAATGTAATCTGCGTGCTTTTCCATTGCCGCAAAATGGTTCTGTGCAATACGGCCACAGCCAACTAGCGCAAAGCGAATTTTACGATCGGTAATTGCAGGGGGATAATGTCTCATGAAGCCTTTTTCCTTACGCTTTCACTAGATGATCAAATGGCGTTTGATAACGGCCACGACTATCAACGATCAATTTGGCATTTACCTTGATGAGGTCATAGTCAAAACGATCATGATCGGTGGCCAACAAGACGCAATCGTAAGAAGCAAGTGCTTCAGCAGTTAACTCCACACTAGACAACTCAAAATGATGCTCACGCATTTTCGGGAATACCGGCACATGCGGATCGCTATAGGCCACTTCCGCGCCCAAATCACGCAATTTTTCCATCAAGAATACAGATGGAGACTCTCGCATATCGTCAACGTTCTTCTTATAGGCAATACCAAGCACCAATACACGACTTCCATTAATAGCTTGCTTACGTGTATTAAGCGCCGCAGCCACTTTACTCACCACCCAATCAGGCATGCTGGAGTTCACTTCACCAGCCAACTCGATAAAGCGAGTATGCAGTCCATATTCACGCGCTTTCCATGTCAGATAGAACGGATCAATTGGAATACAATGGCCGCCCAGGCCCGGCCCAGGGAAATATGGCACAAAGCCAAATGGTTTAGTCGCTGCCGCACGGATCACTTCGAAAATATCGATATCCATCTTGTCTGCAACGATTTTCATCTCGTTCACAAGACCAATATTCACCGCTCGGTGAATGTTCTCTAGCAACTTGGTCATTTCTGCTGCACGGGTGCTGCTGACAGGCACCACTCGGTCAATCACTGCACTATACAAGGCCACACCGACTTCTAGACACGCCTCAGTCACACCGCCACATACCTTAGGAATCGTACGGGTAGTGAAATTAGGATTACCCGGATCTTCACGCTCTGGAGAGAATACCAAGAAGACATCCTCACCCACTTTAAAGCCACGGGATTCCATACGAGGCAACAACTCTTCGTCAGTCGTACCAGGATAAGTCGTAGACTCTAGTGAAACCAGATGGCCTTTGCGCAAATACGGCACTAATGCATCGGTGGTATTTAACACATAAGACAGATCTGGTTCACGGTATTTATTCAATGGTGTTGGCACACATAGAATCAGCGTATCCGCCTCATCTGCGCGGCTAAAATCCGTCGTTGCTTCAAACCCACCAGCTCGCGCGGTCGCAATTGCATCGGCAGAGATATGTTCGATATATGACTTGCCAGCCATCAATGCATCTACTTTGCTGGTATCAATATCAAAACCCAGCACTTTGTAACCTACTTCGGCAAAACGTAGCATAAGCGGCAAACCAACATATCCTAAGCCGACAATACCGATTTTTGCTTCTTTACTAGCAATACGGTTTAGCAATTCTTGCTTCATGGAATTTTCTCTATTAAAGGGTGCTAATGCACCCATTTATAAAATAGTGATGTAATTATTATTTATGTTTACTTTGTGACAACGCACTACCACCAAGGGGGATGACATCCCCCTTGGCAAATACTTAACTGGCTAAACGAGCTAGTACAACCGTTTTAGGCAATGCAGCTAACACCGCATCAATACTTGGTGTTTGCGTTGTGCCACACACCAATGCACGCACAGGCATGGCTAACTGAGGGAACTTCAAGCCACTTTCAGCAACCACCGCCTTCATTAGTGCAGCAATCGCCTCTTTCGTCCATTCGGTATCGCTTAATTTGCTAGCCAATACAGCAACCCAAGGCTTAGCAGCATCAGTTAAATGCTGATCCAGCAACTCTTGCGGCGCAGCAACAGTGACGAAGAAAAACTTCACTTGTTCAGCCAAGTCTTTGATGGTTTCGACTCGATCTTTATACAAAGCCACAGCGGCAAGCAACATTGCTTCATCTGCTACATTTACTTCGCTAGCCACCAAGAACGGTTTCACCAAACCAGCCAAGCGCTCAACCGATGATTGCTTGATGTAGTGCGCATTCACCCACTTCAATTTACCCAAATCAAAACGGGATGGCGAACCACTTACATTACGGGTATCAAACCATTCGACAAATTGTTCGCGAGTAAACAACTCATCATCGCCATGCCCCCAACCTAAGCGAGCAAGATAGTTTAGAAGCGCCTCTGGCAAGATGCCCATTTCTTCATACTGCATAACAGATACGGCATCGTAGCGCTTACTCATTTTCTGGCCATCTTCACGCAGAATCATCGGCACATGGCCGTACTGCGGTAAAGGAGCGTTCAACGCGAGCAAAATATTAATTTGGCGTGGCGTATTGTTCACGTGATCATCACCACGAATCACTTGCGTAATGCCCATATCCCAATCATCTACGACCACGCAGAAGTTATAGGTGGGCGTACCGTCAGGACGAGCAATAATCAGATCATCTAACTCTTCATTACTGAACTCGATACGGCCTTTCACCATATCATCCCAACCCACCACACCAGTCAATGGTGTGCGAAAGCGGATAACAGGGTCAACACCGACAGGAGGCTCTGGCAATACTTTGCCAGGCTCAGGACGCCAGCGGCGATCATAACGAGGCTTCTCTCCGCGAGCTTCTTGCTCGGCACGCATCGTCTCTAATTCTTCTTTTGAGCAGTAACATTTGTAAGCCGTTCCAGCTTCCAACATGCTAGCCAACACCACTTTATAACGGTCCATCCGTTGCATTTGGTAAAAAGGACCTTCGTCATAATCCAGATCCAACCAAACCATCGCATCAAAAATTGCTTTCACAGACTCAGGCGTTGAACGTTCCAAGTCGGTATCTTCAATCCGTAACACAAATTTGCCACCATGATGGCGAGCGTACGCATAAGAAAACAGTGCCGTACGGGCACCACCAATATGAAGAAACCCAGTTGGACTAGGCGCAAAACGGGTACGGACAGCACTGTTCAGTGGCAAATCAGACATTTCTTACACTCAATTTATAGAATATGAATAAAACCTAATCGTGTATTTTACGTCATAGCCATGCCTTCCGGCTATAATCACGAGATTAACGGACTCATCCTATTATCAAATGAGCATGCTTTCGAATAAAAAACCAACACGTAACATGGCGCAAACCTCCATGACACCTCAAATGTTCTCACTTTTAAGAGAATCTTGGTGGCTTGCACTTGTCGCTTCTGCAATTTATCTAGTCCTCATTTTGACTAGCTTTGACCGTGGAGATCCTGGTTGGTCCCATAGCGCCACCCACACCAATGTCCATAATCACGGCGGGCAGTTCGGTGCGTGGTTTGCAGACTTACTCCTTTACCTGTTTGGATTCTCTGCTTGGTGGTGGGTGATCTTATGTCTATCCGCTATTTTATGGGGATACCGCCGCATAGAAGTATTAGCCAACCCCAATAAACCCGTCATTGCGATTGCAATCATCGGCTTTTTGCTGATTCTCATTTCTAGCTGTGGCATTGAATCATTACGCCTATACACACTAAAAGTGCAACTCCCCGATGCGCACGGAGGCATGTTAGGCGAAGCAATTAGTGCCCCACTAGCAAAAACACTTGGCTTCACAGGGGCCACACTCGTGTTGTTTGTCAGTTTTGGCATTGGCATTTCACTCTTTACGGGTCTTTCATGGTTAAGTGCCATCGAAAAATTTGGCGCAGGACTAGAACGACTATATGAACTAGGCATCGGCAGCTGGCACACTCATCAAGACCGCAAAGCTGGCGAAGTGGCTGCAGCAGTTCGCGAACAGCATCTCGCAGATGAAAAGAAAAGACAGCAAGATTTACCACCTGTAGAAGTAGTTGTGCCAGGAGAAAAGGTCGAACCGTTACTGCGCACCAAAGAACCCTCATTGGCTCATCCGCTAAATGAAATCGAAGAACCATCCATTTTGGATTTTTCTGAAGAAGATCATTTCAATGAAGATCTCCCACCGGTTAAAGACGAATTACCGTGGGAAGCAGAAGAAAAAGCGCAAGACACTAGCCCTGCAGGCTTAGCTGCTAGCAACAAGGCACCCCAAACCATTCCATCCGTAAAAATTGAACCTTCAAAACAGGCTATCAAAGAAAAACAAGCGCCATTATTTACCGATCTTCCAGACTCACCAATACCACCACTCTCACTTCTGGCCATGCCGCCGCTCGAAACAGAAACCGTGGCAGCAAGCACGCTTGAATATACCTCTCGTTTAATCGAACGGAAACTGGCGGATTTTGGCGTCCAAGTACAAGTGGTTGCCGCCTACCCTGGCCCCGTCATTACCCGTTATGAAATTGACCCTGCTAGCGGCGTTAAAGGGGCCCAGATTGTTAACCTAGCAAAAGACCTTGCCCGTGCATTAGGTTTAGCCGCGATTCGTGTTGTAGAAACCATTCCAGGCAAAACCTATATGGCGTTAGAACTTCCGAACCCAAGAAGACAAACAGTCAGACTTTCTGAAGTACTAAGCGCAAGTGTTTATGGCAACTCACCGTCCCCCCTCACGCTTGCAATGGGTAAAGACATTTCTGGGCAACCGATTGTTGCGGATTTAACCAAAATGCCACACTTACTCGTTGCAGGTACGACTGGTTCGGGTAAGTCAGTTGCGATTAACGCGATGCTGCTCTCGCTACTTTACAAAGCGACACCGCAGCAAGTTAGGCTTATCTTGGTTGATCCAAAAATGCTAGAAATGTCTGTCTACGAAGGTATTCCGCATTTACTAGCACCAGTTGTAACCGACATGAAACAAGCTGCGAACGCGTTAAACTGGTGCGTCGCCGAGATGGAGAAACGCTATCGTCTCATGTCGCATATGGGCGTAAGAAACCTGGCTGGTTTCAACCAAAAAATGCAGGAGATGGAAAAGCAAGGGCAAAAAGCAACCAACCCATTTAGCCTCACGCCGGATAATCCAGAACCGCTAGAACAACTACCAACCATTGTTGTGGTCATTGATGAATTGGCCGACTTAATGATGGTAGCCGGCAAGAAAATTGAAGAACTCATTGCGCGTTTGGCACAAAAGGCGCGTGCGGCAGGCATTCATTTAGTGCTAGCGACCCAAAGACCATCCGTCGATGTGATTACCGGCCTCATTAAAGCCAACATCCCAACCCGGGTTGCCTTCCAAGTTTCAAGCAAGGTCGATTCTCGTACCATTCTTGATCAAATGGGCGCAGAAACCCTTTTAGGGATGGGGGACATGCTGTATCTTCCACCGGGAACCGGCTACCCACAGCGTATCCACGGTGCCTTTGTGGCAGATGATGAGGTTCACCATGTCGTTAGCTATCTAAAACAACACGGGGAACCGAACTACATCGAAGGCATCCTAGAAGGAAGCATCGGTGGTGATGGCGCAGGAGGTGATCCTTTTAAAGGCAGCATTTTAGAAGGCAGCAATGAAAGCGACCCACTTTACGACGAAGCAGTGGGCATTGTCTTAAAAACGCGAAAAGCATCCATTTCTGCCGTTCAAAGACAACTACGTATTGGATACAACCGTGCCGCACGGTTAATTGAGCAAATGGAAGCAGCAGGTTTAGTCAGCCCAATGGAAACTAATGGCAACCGAACCGTCTTAGTACCAGCCAGAGAAGAGTAAACAAACTCAACTCAGACAAATAAATAAGCCACACCTTAATAGAGCAATAGATTATGTTACCGTCACTAGACAAACTAATTGTTGAGTTCGATAAAGGGCTACGCACCCTTTTTGCCGAAGCAAGCAGCAGACGCCCCCACCCGGATGTGCAAACGCCAGATGCGGAACTATCAGAAGAAGAAAAAAAGCACGCAGCTAGGCTAATGCGGATCAATCACTGCGGCGAAATATGCGCCCAAGCACTCTACCAAGGACAAGCACTAACCGCGCGTGACCCAAAAAACAAAGAAGCATTCACAGAGGCAGCTTGGCAAGAGACCGAACACCTAGCATGGACAGCAAAGCGTATAGACGAGCTAGGTGGCCATAAAAGCCTGTTAAACCCTATTTGGTATACAGGCTCACTCGCCATCGGCATTACAGCAGGTTTAATCGGCGACAAATGGAATTTGGGCTTTCTGGCCGAAACAGAACATCAAGTTGCTAAGCATCTGGATGAACACATGGAGAAACTGCCTCCACAAGATCAAAAAAGCTACGCCATCTTGGATCAGATGAAAACCGATGAACTAGAACATGCGGATCAAGCAATTGAGCACGGCGCGGCTAATTTACCTCTACCTGTTAAAGCAATGATGCAACTCACTTCAAAAGTCATGACAAAATCTAGCTACTGGATTTAAGCATTTACCCCAATTGCTATCTAATCAATAAAAAAAGCGATGCCACTTTATAAAGTGCATCGCTTTTTTCGTTCTAAAGCGCTTTAAACAAGGCTAGAACGCATTCAAATAAGCGCGCTTAGGCTACATCCACGATTTCAACCGAATGCGTTACCTCAGCCATCTTGCCAAGCATAATGGTTGCAGAACAATATTTCTCAGCAGACAACGCTACAGCACGCTCCACCACTTCAGGCTTTAGCGACTTTCCGGTTACCTTGAATTGCAGGTGAATCTTAGTAAATACTTTTGGATCAGTCACTGCACGCTCGGCTGTTACCTCTACTTCACAATCAACCACTGCCTGACGACCTTTTTCAAGAATCATCACCACATCAAAAGCAGAGCACCCGCCCGCACCCATCAACAACATTTCCATTGGGCGAGGACCTAAATTTCTACCGCCCGCATCAGGCGGACCATCCATCAATACAGAGTGCCCACTTTCGCTCATTGCTAAAAAACTACGATTTTCCACCCACTTCACACGCGCTTTCACTGCTCCACCCTCCAAATACATAGATAAACTCACAGCAAAACAGCGAAAATGCTGAGTTCACATGCGTGAGATACAACAAAAATGAAGAAATAATGAAAATATTCTAACAGGAGACTCCCATTATTGGGCGAGTTCAGATAAAATTCTTGGCTCGATGCAAATTCTTGATTTGACATCTAAAGAATATTCTGCAAGAATCTTGCACTTTCTCGAATCGACTTGTTTACTTGGAATACACAAGATGAAAACCTACTCTGCCAAGCCGCAAGACATCCAGCGCGAGTGGTTTGTGGTGGACGCCTCAGACCTGGTGCTGGGTCGTCTGGCAGCCGCCATTGCCCACCGTCTGCGCGGCAAACACAAAGCTATTTACACCCCGCACATGGACACAGGCGACTTCATCGTCGTAGTTAACGCAGACAAAGTCCGCGTAACTGGTAATAAAGCTGAAGATAAAGTTTACTACCGTCACAGTGGTTACCCAGGCGGTATCTATCAGCGTACCTTTACCGAGATGAAAAATCAGTTCCCTGAGCGTCTGATCGAAAAGGCTGTTAAAGGCATGCTGCCAAAAGGCCCATTGGGTTACGCGATGCTGAAAAAGCTGAAAGTATACTCTGGTGAAAGCCATCCACACACAGCACAACAGCCTAAAGTGCTGGAACTGTAATTCAGGGATATTGAATCATGATCGGTAAATACTACTATGGCACCGGCCGCCGCAAAAGCGCAGTAGCTCGCGTTTTCCTAGCAGCTGGTTCTGGCAAGATCGAAGTAAACGGCAAGCCACTTGACGTATACTTCTCTCGCGAAACTGGTCGTATGGTTGTTCGTCAACCATTGGAACTTACTAACCACCTAAGCACTTTCGACATCAAAGTGAACGTAAACGGTGGCGGTGAGAACGGCCAAGCTGGCGCAGTTCGTCACGGTATTACTCGTGCATTAGTTGAGTACGATGCAGCATTGAAATCAGCTCTTTCAGCTGCTGGCTTCGTTACTCGTGACGCACGTGAAGTTGAACGTAAAAAAGTTGGTCTACGTGGTGCACGTCGCCGCAAACAGTTCTCCAAGCGTTAATCTGGACTGTTATACGTTCTACAAAAAGCCACCTCCGGGTGGCTTTTTGCATATGTTACACATACAAATTAATAACTCGCTCATTTCTTGCTTGCTCGAGTCGATCAAATATTCGTATGATCAAGCATTATCAATCATTTATGCACCCATTCAGCTAAAGGGAAACTCAGCATGATCAAGGTAGGTATTGTTGGTGGCACGGGATATACAGGCGTTGAACTTCTTCGCATTCTTTCTGTACACCCAAATGTAAAAATTCAGGCGGTGACTTCTCGCAAAGAATCTGGCATGCCTGTTGCCGATATGTATACCAGCCTACGCGGATTTGTTGATGTAAAGTTTTCCGACCCTGATGCCGGCGAACTTCAGCAATGTGATGTGGTATTTTTTGCTACGCCAAACGGCATTGCAATGCAACAAGCAGAAGCATTACTCAATGCCGGTATTAAAGTCATTGATTTAGCTGCAGATTTCCGTATTAAAGACCAGGCCACTTGGGAAAAGTGGTATGGTATGACACATGCAGCACCACATTTGCTTGAAGAGGCGGTATATGGCCTGCCAGAAATTAATCGCGAGAAAATCAAAGGTGCGCGTTTAATTGCGAACCCAGGCTGCTACCCTACCGCCGTTCAACTAGGCTTTTTGCCTTTAATTGAAGCTGGTGTCGTTGATACAAGTAATTTAATTGCAGATTGCAAATCTGGTGTATCAGGTGCAGGAAGAAAAGCAGAAGTTCACACGCTATTAGCAGAAGCTGGCGATAACTTTAAAGCTTACGGCGTTGCTGGCCATAGACATCTACCAGAGATTCGCCAAGGTCTTTCCATTGCAAATGGCAGCGAAGTAGGACTAACATTTACGCCTCACCTTCTACCAATGATTCGCGGCATTCATGCAACCCTTTATGCAAAACTAACAAAAGATGTCGATTTGCAGGCTTTATTTGAAAATCGCTATGCAAACGAAACATTTGTTGATGTTCTTCCTGCAGGTTCACACCCAGAAACCCGCTCTGTACGCGGTGCTAATATTTGCCGCATCGCAGTTCATCGCCCACAAGGCGGCGATACAGCGGTTATTTTGGCTGTTGAAGATAATTTGGTAAAAGGTGCCGCAGGCCAAGCCGTACAAAACATGAACATTATTTTTGGTCTGCCTGAAACAACGGGATTACAAATTGTGCCGCTAATGCCTTAATGGATCGAATTGACGTTTGTCATCGAGAGGCGGATAATAATACCCAAGTAATTTACTAGGTTTTAAGGAGCAATCCATGAGCGAAATGGCTGAAGTAGCAGAATTTTTAAATTTTACTGACAATGCTTCCAATAAAGTACGTGAACTGATTGATGAAGAAGGCAATCCTGACTTGAAACTTCGCGTTTTCGTGACAGGTGGTGGTTGTTCTGGCTTCCAATACGGTTTCACTTTTGACGAAGTAGTCAATGAAGATGACACAGAAGTGGTAAAGAATGGCGTGACGTTATTAATTGACCCAATGAGCTATCAATACTTAGTCGGCGCAGAAATCGACTACACCGATGGCATCGAAGGCTCTCAATTTGTAATTAAGAATCCAAATGCTACCTCAACTTGTGGCTGCGGTTCTTCATTCTCTGTATAAGCTTAGCTTTTACTCAGAAAAATAAAAAAGCAGGCAGAGCCTGCTTTTTTGTTGCAACAAACCCTCGCTTTAAGCGGGGTGGAGCACACCCAAGACTCTTGGCCCGTCTGCCCCTGTTACCTCTGGCAGATTTCCCGCTAAACCATGACAAAACCGCCATGCCAACCAAGCGAATGCAAAAGCCTCTAATGTATCAGATGGCACTCCAATCTCATCCGTAGACTTCACTACCGTATTGGGCAAATCTGCTGCGATTAATTCCACCAAATAGTTATTTCTGACACCACCACCACAAAGATATAGCATCTCTGGGATCGCGGCATAGCGCTCTAACGCATCCACAATCGTCACAGCAGTTAGTTTGGTTAATGTTGCTTGTACATCTTCTGGTGCATATTTTGACAAGTCATATCCAGCCAACCAAGTAGGATTGAACAAGTCTCGTCCAGTGCTTTTAGGTGGGGGCAGATGAAAAAAGTCTGTCGCTAACCACTCTTCTAATAATTCAGGAATCACCACACCCGTTCTGGCCCAGTTGCCTGACTCATCATAATCTTTATTTAAATGCTGCTTGCACCAATAATCGAGTAGCGCATTTCCTGGGCCGCTATCAAAACCATAAACAGTAGATCCGGCACGTCCCAGCCAAGTAACATTGGCGATCCCACCAATATTAAATACAGCAACAGCATGCTCTTGATCTTGAAAGATTTGCTGATGAAATGCGGGTACCAATGGCGCACCTTGCCCACCAGCGGCAATATCTCTTGCACGAAAATCACCAATCACAGCAATTTCAGTGAGTTCTGCTAGTTTTGCATGATTTCCAATCTGAACGGTATAGCCACATTCAGGACGATGGCGGATCGTTTGGCCATGATTACCAATCGCCAGCACCTGCGATTTATTCACGCCGGTTTTCTCCAGCAATAAGCCTACCGCTTCGGCATAAAATACAGCGAGTTCATTAGCGATCAGATTAGATTCGTGTAATTCATCATGAGCAGGGCTATTTAGTCTAAACAGCCGTTCTTTGATTGCAGCAGGAAAAGGAATATAGGCAGAACCATGAATACAAGGGGATGGATCAAATGTTGCCAACACAGCGTCCACACCATCTAAGCTCGTACCAGACATCAAGCCTATTACATACTTTTTGGATAAATCAATCAACGTAAAATACTCCAAAAGAAAATACCGGCATTCGCCGGTATTTTGGAATAACCATTTAGCAGGGGCTTAGTCGAGACTTTTACCCCAAGCATGTTCCATCAGATCAAACTTGGCCATCAACTCACCTGTTTGCTTAGTAAACAATGGTTTAAGCTTTGGATCTAGTGGCATTGCCAAAGGCACAACCGTTGAAAGCGGGTCTTTTGCTTCTCCTGCCACTTTGAATTCATAGTGCAAATGAGGCCCTGTCGCCCAACCTGTCTGGCCAACAAAAGCGATTAAATCCCCTTGTTGAACCTTTGTACCCACTTTTAGACCTGGAGCAAAACCAGACAAATGAGCATAAAGCGTACTGTAATCACCAAAGTGCTTTACTTCAACCACATTGCCATAGCCATTTTTAACACCTGCAAAAGAAACCACACCATCGGCAGTCACTTTTACTTTTGTACCTGTTGGCGCGCCGTAATCCACCCCTTTATGCTGTTTCCACTGACCAAGCACAGGATGTAGTCTCATCGCGAACCCAGAAGTCACGCGAGTAAACTCCATTGGAGATTGCAAGAATGCTTTTCTTAGATTTTCACCTTCTGGGGTGTAGAATTCTGTACGCCCATTTGGCGCTGTAAAACTAACTGCACGGTAAGTTTTGCTGCCATTCACAAATTCAGCAGCCAATAATTTTCCGGTTTTCACTACTCGGCCTTGGTAGCTGAAGGTTTCATAAACGACTTTAAAACGATCCCCTTTTTTCAGCCCTTTGTGAAAGTTAATTTCCGAGCCGAACATATCGGCCAATTCAGTGGCAATATCGTCGGGTAAACCGGCGGCATCCGTCGCACCAAACAAGGAATTCGTAATGGTGCCTGCAGTCATCGCGACATTGTAATCAAGCGTTAAGTCGCCACGAATAACCTGAAAACTATTTCCCTTTTGCTCTACGCGAACTTCTTTGCCGTCCGAGTCAGTAAAGCTTAGCTTAATTAAAGAGCCGTCAAGATCGGTTGTCGCTTGTAGAACTTTGCCAGCACGAATCTGTTGCAATCCCTGGAGACTACCTTGTTCACGCAAAAACTTTAAAGCAGCAGGGTCACTAATACCCATTCTTGCCAAAACAGCAGCTAAGCTATCGCCAGACTGAATTCGCTCTTCTTTATTTAAGACCAGCGTTTCATCATTAGCAACCACAGGCATTTCTACATCATTGGTCACCCAACGCTGCTCAATCGGAGCGGTCGTTTCGCTTGGTTGAACGATTGCAAATGCACCTGCACCTACCAAAACTGGCAAACTCGTTAAGACAATCGTCCAACGAATACGCTTTTTTCCGGATTTTTCAGTTAAAATAGTTTTTTTAGTCATGTAGTTAGGATGAGTTTGTCTACATTGATAACCGGTTGAGGTTATCAGAAAACTCTCCTCTTGAGAATATCCGCCTGTCTGCCTATTGGGCATAGGCTACTGCAACAAGGCAATCTGCCAACACGAGGTTAAGCATGTCCACCGATTTACAAACAGCATTACTAGAAATTAAACGTGGTACGGATGAAGTATTGCCTGAAGCGGAACTGATCGAAAAATTAAAAGAAAACCGTCCCCTAAAAATTAAACTAGGCATGGACCCTACTGCACCAGACTTGCACTTAGGCCATACTGTTGTAATTAATAAAATGCGCCGTTTTCAAGAGTTGGGGCATACCGCCATTTTCTTGATTGGTGATTTTACCGGCATGATTGGTGACCCAAGTGGCAAAAATGCAACTAGGCCACCATTGTCACGTGAGCAGATTCAAGAAAACGCAAAGACCTACTCTGATCAGGTTTTCAAAATTCTTGATCCAAACAAAACAGAGATTCGCTTTAACTCTACTTGGTCTGATGCTTTAGGTGCCGCAGGCATGATCCGTTTGGCCAGTAAGCACACTGTTGCTCGCATGCTAGAACGTGATGATTTTAAAAAGCGCTTTAATAATAACCAACCAATTGCAATTCATGAATTTCTATATCCACTCATGCAAGGCTATGATTCTGTTGCACTAGAATCAGATGTGGAACTAGGCGGTACCGATCAAAAGTTTAATTTATTAGTCGGTCGTCAATTGCAGCAGGAATATGGCCAAAAGCCGCAGTGCATATTAACCATGCCATTGCTAGAAGGTTTAGATGGCGTCAATAAAATGTCTAAGTCTCTTGGTAACTACATTGGTATCACTGAAGCGCCAAACGAAATGTTTGGTAAGCTGATGTCGATTTCTGATGATTTGATGTGGCGTTACTTTGATTTGCTATCTTTCCGTCCACTGAGCGACATCGCCACCTTAAAAGAGGAAGTAGCAAATGGACGCAACCCTCGGGATGTAAAGTTTGAACTAGGCAAAGAAATTGTTAGCCGCTTCCACGGTGCTGCAGCTGGTGATGCAGCGATTGAATCTTTCCTAAATCGCTTCCGTGATGGTGCGTTACCTGATGATATCCCAGAAGTAAACTTGCAAACCACCGATGGCGGCATTGCCATTGCTCATGCGTTAAAACAAGCGGGGCTAGTAAACAGCACTTCCGAAGCTTTCCGCCAAATTGAACAAGGTGGTGTGAAAGTAAATAGCGAGAAGGTAGCCGATAAGTCGCTAGTATTAAAACAAGGTGAGACATTGATCTTACAAGTTGGTAAACGTAAATTCGCGAAGGCTACGCTTAGCTAATCAGCGTGAGACCGTATAAAAAATGGCAGCTAAATAGCTGCCATTTTTTTATTCACATTTTATTGTGTAGGAAATAGATAGACAGTTTAAGCTGAAGCCATAGGTAGAACGCTTACCTCACACCATACCCAACCAATACCTTTCTCGATTACTTTCACCAACTCCATTGCGTGCATTTTGCCGTCTACCATTAGCTCTAAGATTTTGCCAGTTGCAAAATCTTCTGCTTGCAATAGCAAGGTACGACTATGTCTTTGTTGGAAGCCATGCGGAATAAAAATAGCCGTCTTAGGTAGCAAGAAGTTTACTGCCACTGAGGATGGTGTCGCCGCATAGTGCATGGCTTTAGTTGTTGTTTCCCGGTACATCGCAATCATTGGATCAACACCGAGTAACTGCACACCTACAAAATAATGCTTATTTTCTTGTTGTTTCACACGCCGCATCGTGGCTACGTGCCAGTTTTCTTCTTCGCCCAAGCGAATGGCTAATAGCTCACCTAGTTTTAGATCATCACCACTGCGCGTAAACGGTAAGACAACGCCAAAACCACCTTCGCTTTCATCTTGCATTAACCAAGTTTCAAATGGCACTTGTTCACGCGTTTCTTCAACCACCACTTTTGCAGCCGCTGCTTGTCGTTCTTTCGTGCGCTGAGAAACAAAACCGTACAAACGCATATCAATCATTTCATCATAATCGACATCCGTTTTTCCCTCTCCACCACTTTGAGCAATGTTATCTGCCTTAATTAAGGCTGCCGCATGCTTAAATCCAAGCGCTACATCCAACAACTTGTTGACCATCACTCTCGGCGCTCTGCGTTTTTTCGAGACATCTGTATCTGACCAATGTGCATGTAAGAAATTTAACAGTTCTGGTGCACTAGGGTGCCGAATAGTGTCTGGCAAGCCAAGCTTACTGACATCTGCACCACCATTTCGAATCAGTTGTCTTGCGGCATCTATCTGAACTAGTAGATCATTACAATCAACATATCTTGCAGAAGGGCTATTGAGTGGGCTGACAATGCGTTGAGGGCCACTTTGCTGAGAAAAATCGATCGCATAGTGGTGTTTATCAGGGTTAAACACTTTATCTAAGGTAACGCCTTTGCTCCAAATATGGAGCCACTGGTCGACCATTTCAATTTGGCGAAGGGTTAAACCACTTGAGCTGAGTGTGTTTAACATAATTAGTGTCAGATACTCATCTGTACAGGAAGTTGGGCCTTCTTTTGCAGAGGCATCCGGATGCAAGATAAGTGGTTGAGCCTCTAACTCACTCATTTCAGCAGAGCGGAAAACCTGATGCGCTAACGTCCAAAAGTGAACAGGTACAGGCTGAAATCTAAAATAATAAAATTTAGCGATCACATTGATATAACGCAGTACCAATGACATCGAGCGGGCGCGAGCCTCTTCGTTCAGATCATCGAAGAAATCACTCTGGACAATATGTAACCACACATTAGACTGATGTTCAGCATAACGAACGATCTGCTGCCAGCTTGCCTCTTCCATCTGCTTAGGCATTTTAGGATTTTGTGTATAGTGCTCTCTCAAAAAGAAGAAAGAGTCATACAATGAGGCATCTACCACAAACATGGTTGCAACATAGTTTGGGCTGATAGTGATCCGAGAATGATTTTCGGCATATGCTTGCAAGTAAGTAGCAAGTTTTGCCGCAGGGTCGAGATTAGCAATCCCTGAAAACCATTTTTTAGCACCACCGATGCTGGCAAACGGTACAGAGTCCACTGAGAAGATTTGTTTGAATTTATCCCACATGCTAATTTTCGCTATTGCGATCGACCCCTGTAAAAGTTGAACCTGTATAGTATCAGGATTCTTGTCCCTCTAGCCACAATATCGCATCGTCATAAACCTCAAACATCTGGAAATCATGAGGCATAAATAAACTTTGCATCCAAGCAAGCCAGGAGACCCACTGCCCTTCACTGACAATCGCTACTCTCTGGAAATGACCGATTTGTTCTCTTGCAAAGCGAATCTCTTCCCAAGCAACATCAATGCTATAGCCTAGCATGTCTCGAAAATCAAATAGCAAGCTGACATTAGCGCCCTGCTTTACCAAATACCTTACATGATCTTCAAATTGTTTGTAATCGTCTAAGCTAAACTGCCCAATCACATTAACTAACAGAATATCGTCTTGTTGTTTAATTGATAGCATGGTATCCCTTTCTGGTTTCGTTATCGGATAGATTCATTTCCACTCTAGCAGATACTGGTTAAAGCCGTTTGATTTACTGCAATTATTTCCCTGATGAAGCAATAACACTAATCACTCCACTGCAAATAATCAGCAGAATTCCTAAGTAAGACAACCAATTGATGGAATTATTCCAAAGAATCGCACTAAAAATAACAGAAAAAACGACGGTACTATAGGCAAGAGATGCGACCACTAACGACTGACCTTGCCGATATGCTTTTGTTAGCGCTAATTGAGCAATCGTTGCGCTTGCACCAATACCAATTAACTCAAGACCCCCAACGCCTGTCACTGAGTGAAATTTGTCAGTTAGCATTAATAGAAAAGCACCAAAACTAGCCGTCAGGGTAAAGTAAAACACCACCCGCCAACTAGGTTCGCCGAGCTTGCCCAACTCTTTCACATTTAAGTAGGCAATCGCAGCCAAAAAGCCAGACAACAAACCAATGATAAAAGGGCCAACATGGTTGTTACCAATCGTTGGCTGCAAAAGCACAACCACGCCGAGAAACCCGATACCTATCGATAAAAACAGATGACGAGAGGGACGGCGCTTTGCAACGAAAAAAGTAAGAATCGCCAAGAAAATGGATGAGGTATACGTTAACGTAGTCGCTGTAGCTAATGGTAATTTCGCCACGGCATAAAATGACAACATCAGTGAAATCGTACCTGAAATGGATCTTGTCAGATGATTTTTTAAGTAGTGAGTTTTAAAAGAGTGCCCATTCAGGCGCATGGTTACTGTAATAATCACAAGGCTAATAAATGAGCGGTAAAAAACCAGCTCGGCAGTAGAAAAATGTTCACTACCTAATTTAACCAGTGCCCCCATGCATGCAAAACAAAAACCGGCGATCAACATCCACAGTGCACCATTTTTAAAAAGTGCGCTTGATGGTTCTTTATCTGTGTTCAATATTGTTTCTTTCTGTTTTGCTTAATGGCCAGAAATAAAAACACCAGCACAAAGCTGGTGTTTTTATTTCTGAACGGCTAATCGGTTAGTCTTTAATCAACTCACCCATTTTGCAGCGCATCCACTCATGGAAGTGACGCATACCATCCTCAGTCGGAGACTGGTACGGACCTACTTCATTGTCCCCACGCAAATATAGTGCCTTACGACCTTCATGCATGCGGTAGCAGATGTCATCATCTTCTTCTGCGGTTTCGAAATAGGCGGCTTGTTCTGCTTCGATTAATTCTGGCTCGAACAATGCAATTTCTTCCGGGTAGTAAAATTCGGTCAAGACCGTACATTTATCTGCACCGCGTGGTAGAACCGTACTCACCACCAATGTATGTGGATACCACTCGACCATAATATTTGGGTAATACGTTAACCAAATTGCCCCATATGGAGGTACTTCACCTCCATTTGCAGCTAGTGCTTGCTCAGACCATTTTTGATACACCGATGAACCCGGTTTAGCCAATCCATTTTTCGGACCAACGGTCTGCACACTGTAGTTTTCACCAAATTCCCATTTCAGGTCTGCACAATTTACAAATTGGCCAAGACCCGGATGGAAAGGATCAACGTGATAGTCTTCCAAATAGACTTCAATAAAGGTTTTCCAATTGAAGTTATATTCGGTTAATTCAACACGATTAAAGTGAAAATCAGATAAATCTAATTCAGCTTTACAACCTAATTGCGCTAAATCTTTTGCAACATCACGGCGGGCGTCAAACAATAAGCCATTCCATGTTTGCAAATCGGTCTTCCCTAAATTCATACAAGGATTTTGTGGGAAGTGTGGCGCGCCCAACAGTTCGCCTGCGTTATCGTAAGTCCAACGATGAACAGGACAAACGATATTTGGGCCATTGCCACGACCTTTTAGCATTACAGCTTGTCTGTGGCGGCAGACGTTAGACAGTAATGAAACGTTGGTTTCATCTTTTCTGACTAACATTTTACCGTGATCCATCCAAGGCAATGTGTAATAGTCACCAGGGTTTGGAACCATGGAGTGATGTCCATAGTAAACCGGTGCATTAGCAAATAAATGCGTTAATTCTTGTTGGTAGAATTCAGCATCGAAGTATGTATAAACGGGAAGCTGCGTACCAAATGCTTGTAATTGCGCAGCATGCGCCAAGTCGGACATAAACCAAGACCCCCAAATTTCGAAGGACCAGCCGTGTCTCACCAGCGAGATAGGGCGGAAAGTGTTAATGAGCTAGTTAGTTAGCTAATGTAAATTAGCAGAGGGGCGATTTTGACCCAAAAGGGGTATTGGGGCAAGCAGTTTTTTTAGCAAAACTAAAGACTTAGCTATTTTTTGACCCCGATCAGACAATTAGTTCTTAATATAAAAATGTAATAAAAAAACCGCTTTGAAATAATGGTTTTTCCAAAGCGGTTTAATTTGATACCTATTTATATTAGTGTCCGCCGGCTGCTGCAGCTTGCATGGCAGCCTCTCTACTCTTCTGTGCTTTGAGCATCATGCGGTTAGAAAGGACAACAAAGATTGTCACAATCGCTACCACAATCGTTGCTAGTGCGTTCACCTTTGGTGTTAAACCAAGCTTGATCGAAGAGAAAATCCACTGAGGCAAGGTGGTTGAACCAGGCCCTGACAAGAATGCGGTTAATACATAATCATCTAGCGATAAGGTAAATGATAGTAAGAAACCAGACACTAAAGCAGGTGCAATCACTGGGATCGTAATCACAAAGAACACTTTAAATGGATGGCAGCCCAAGTCCATTGCCGCTTCTTCCAGTGATTTATCCATCTCTCGCAATCTTGATTGAATCAAGATGGCAACATAGGCAATACACAGCGTGGTATGGCCAATCCAGATGGTTGTCATGCCTCGCTCACCAAATGCACTACATGCAAGCGATTGAATGCCGGTCATTTCTGCTACGTCTATTCCACAATTCATTGTGGATGACAGCGCAACAAACAACAGAAGCATAGACAAACCAACGATCACTTCTGGCATCACCATTGGTGCAGTAATTAAACCAGCAAATAGTGAAGAGCCTTTAAACCGCCCAAACCTCGCAAGCACCAAACCCGCGATCGTACCAATCAACACGGCGGCAATCGCAGATAGGAAAGCGATTTTAAAAGATAATGCAACAGCAGATTTTAATGCATCATCATTAAACAGTTCGCCATACCAGTGGGTTGAAAACCCGCCCCAAACAGTCACTAGGCGTGACTGGTTAAAAGAGAACACGATCAAACTTACAATTGGTGCATACAGAAAGAAGAAACCAATTGCTAGATAAGAACGGGCTCCGAAAGACATTTTTCCGTTACTCATTCGTTGCCTTTCATTTCACGTGTTTCGAAACGATGGAACCAAATAATTGGGATAATCAGTAGCATAATCATGACGACCGCTACGGCTGATGCCATTGGCCAGTCTAGGTTTGGACCAAAGTCATCCATCAGCTTCTTACCAATCATCAATGCATCACCGCCACCAAGCAACTCTGGAATCACGTATTCACCAACGGCAGGGATAAATACCATCATTGAACCCGCGATGATGCCGCCTTTAGATAGTGGTAGCGTGATAGATAAGAAAGTTCGCCAAGGTTTTGCACCCAAATCACCAGCAGCCTCCAGCAAACGACCATCTAGTTTCACTAAATGAGAATAGAGCGGCAAAATCATGAATGGAAGATACGAATAAACCATCCCCACCATGATAGAGAACGGTGTGTAGAGCATTTCAATTGGTTCATTGATGATATGCAGTGACATCAATAAATTATTGAGCACACCATTGTCTTTCAGGATGCCAATCCAAGCGTAAACACGCAGTAGGAAGGAAGTCCAGAAAGGCAACATAACCAACATCAGCAAGGTATTTCTGGTGGCTTCTTTTGCTCTGGCGATGTGATACGCCATTGGGTAACCAATTAATAACGTAAACACCGTGGTGTAAAACGCCATTTTCAGGGAAGTACCATAAGCAACAATGTACTGCCCCATCCAACCGTCTGAGAAAATAGCAATGTATTTGCCCAGATTAAGGTGGATTTGCAGTAAATCTTCAGTGCGGGTAACTAAGTCAGTGTATGGAGGTTGAGAAATATCGACTTCCGCGAAGCTGATTTTCAAAACAAAGAAAAACGGAATCAGGAAGAACAATAACATCCAGGTGTACGGCACAGCCGTCACCCATGCCCGCCCTTTAGGCAGGAAACGAGCGAGTTTATTCATCATGATGTTAATACCACCCCAGCTTGTTCACTCCAAGAAACGAACACTTTGTCACCCCATGTTGGCGGTGTTTCATCACGCCATACAGACGCTGGCACATTGGCATGAATCACTCGGCCAGAAGCTAAGCGCACGTGATAGATAGAGTAACTACCTAAGTAGGCGATTTCTTTCACTTCACCTTGCGCCCAGTTGTACTGGGCACTTGGTTCTTGTTTCGTCACATGAATTCGTTCTGGGCGAATAGATACCGCTAATTCCATCCCCGCTGGGCCTGTGACTCCATGGTTAATATAAATACCACGGTTTAGATCGGTAGACTCAACGATGATGTAACCCGGCTCATCTACAAGTAGCTTGCCATCAAAAATATTCGTTTCACCGATAAATTCAGCAGTAAAGCGGCAATTTGGATGTTCATAAATTTCGTTTGGTGAACCGACTTGCAACAAGCTACCTTCAGACATGATGGCAATACGTGAGGCCATGGTCATCGCTTCTTCTTGATCATGAGTCACCATGATACAAGTCACACCCACCTTCTCAATCACGTTAACCAACTCTAATTGCGTTTGTTGACGTAGCTTTTTATCCAACGCACCAAGTGGCTCATCTAGTAGAAGCAATTTTGGGCGCTTAGCTAATGAGCGCGCCAATGCTACACGCTGCTGCTGGCCACCAGACAATTGGTGTGGCTTACGCTTTGCGAACTTACGCATCTGCACCAAATCCAACATTTTAATCACGCGATCAGCGATTTCATCTGATGGTAGTTTGTCCTGCTTTAGACCAAACGCAATGTTTTGTTCTACAGTCATATGCGGGAATAACGCATAAGACTGGAACATCATGTTAATTGGGCGTTTGTATGGTGGTAAGGCGGTTACATCCTGCCCATCTACAATAATTTTGCCTGACGTTGGGCTTTCCATCCCGGCCATCATCCTTAGCAAGGTTGACTTACCGCAGCCAGAACTTCCTAATAATGCGAAGATTTCATTCTTTTTAATGGTTAAATTAACATTATCCACCGCAGTGGTATCGCCAAATTTCTTGACGATATTCTGAATTTGCAAGTATGAATCCGACTTCACTGTGCTATTGTCTTGCGACACAATGCCTCTCCTTGTACCCAGAGCCCCGGGGAAATTTTCTAGCTGAATTTTGCGATTTAAATAGGCAAAAACTAACTAGAAAAACCTTGTTAAACATACATTTATACTGAAAATAGTCCCAGAGCCTACTAGTAATCAGTACATTACTCCCAAAACTAAATCAAACCGTTTTGTTAAGCACCTCCATTGAGAGAAGGCGCTTCATTTATTATTTTGAGGTTTTAAACTTCGTAAAATACTGTGTTAGTAATCTTTGCTCTTCCGCTGGGATCACTTTTTTCGCAACTAATTGTTTCTTTAGGCCTTCTGGTAGATAGATACCAGGGTCTGTTGAAATGTCCTTTTTCACTAACGCAGTTGCTTTAGTATTTGCATTGGCGTAGTAAACTTCATTGGAAATGGCCGCAACAATATCAGGACGCATAATAAAGTCCATGAAACGCTGGGCATTTTCAGGGTGTTTGGCATCTTTTGGAATCACCATACTATCAACGGTCAGCATGGTTCCTTTGCCCGGGATGACATAACGAATTTTCTGACCATTATTCGCTTCAATAGCGCGATTTCTAGCCATATACACATCGCCCGAATATCCAACTGCAACGCAAACATCACCGTTAGCCAATAGATCAATTGGCGAAGAGTTAAAGACTTTAATATCTTTACGGACTTTTAATAGCCCTTGGGTTGTAGCATCTAAAGTGGCTTTACTAAAATCATTGCCACTTTTCCCGAAATAGATGTTTGCCATGGTGAACATATCACTTGGCGTATCCATGTAGGCAATGCCACAAGATTTTAATTTACTGGTGTAAACAGGGTCAAATACAAGGCGCCACATATCAGTTGGTAGTTGGCCACCTAATGCTTTACTCACTTTGGCTTCGTTGATACCAAGCCCAGCAGTAAACCACATGTAAGGTACTAAAAACTTATTGCCAGGATCTGCAACCGCTAGCTTTTGCATAATGGTTGCGTCTAAATTGCCGTAGTTCTTGAATAACGCCTTGTTTAATGGACGGTGGACACCACTTTGAATTTGCTTTCCGGCAAACTCAAGAGAAGGAACAACAATATCGTATCCTGTGTGCCCAGTCAGCAATTTTGCTTGAAGGGTTTCGTTACTATCGTACACATCGTATTTGACCTTAATGCCTGTTTCTTTTTCAAACTTGGCAATCGTGTCTTTGGCGATGTAATCATTCCAGTTGTAGATATTTAGAACTTTTTCTTCTGCAGCAAAAGCAGTTAGCGCGGCAAAAGCTAGGCTTACGCCCATGAATGAACGTTTAAACAACTTCAAAATTGAATCTCCTGAATGGCAAGCATACGTCAAAAATGCTTCATACCTGTTTGATTACCCTTTAAAAGGGGTAATCCAGAAACAGCCTAGTTCCTCTGCAATTTGCAAAATTCACCAGAGCAAGATCCCTGTTACGCCACCCAGCTGCGCACGAGTATTGATCTTTATATCTACCGGTAGCGCGCTACTACCGGTAGATCTGGTTACTGCTTATTTAGCTGTTTTGAATTTGGTGTAGAACTGTGTCAGAGCACGCTGCTCTTCTGCAGGAATCACTTTTTTCGCTACGAGCTTTTTCTTCAATGCTTCTGTTGGATAGATATTTGGATCAGAAGCAATTTCTTTACTTACTAACGGCGTCGCTTTCGTATTCGGGTTTGCATAGAAAACCGTATTCGAAATATCTGCAGCAACCTTCGCTTTTAAGATGTAGTTAATAAACTTATGTGCATTCTCTGGATGTTTTGCATCCTTTGGAATAGCCAAGTTATCTACCCACATAATCGTTCCTTTTGCAGGAATGACGTAGCTGATTTTTTGGTTATTTTTAGCTTCGATTGCACGGTTTTTAGCCATGTATACGTCGCCAGAGAATGCGATACCCACACACACATCACCGTTTGCTAGCAGATCAATTGGAGATGAGTTAAATACTTTAACGTCTTTACGAACTTTAATTAGCTGAGCAGTTGCGGCTTCTAACGTCGCTTTACTGAAGTCATTTGCATTTTTGCCTAAGTAAATGTTTACCATTGAGTAAACATCACTTGGTGTATCCATATAGGAAATACCACACGATTTCAGCTTACTAGTGATGGCTGGATCAAACACTAATTGCCACATATCAGCCGGTAGTTTTCCACCTAAAGCTTTTTTGACTTTCTCTTCGTTAATACCAATTGCAGTAGTACCCCACATGTATGGGATCAAGTACTGGTTACCTGGATCAGCTGCGGTCATTTTGGATAAAATGCCAGCATCCAAATTGGCGTAATTTGAAAGCTGCTTTTTATCTAACTTTTTGTGAACACCTGTTTGAATTTGCTTGCCTGCAAATTCTAAAGAAGGCACCACAATGTCGTAGCCACTTTTGCCAGTTAATAGTTTTGCTTGTAATGTTTCATTGCTATCGTACACATCGTATTTAACTTTGATGCCAGTTTCTTTTTCGAAATTAGCAACCGTGTCTTTAGCAACGTAATCATTCCAGTTGTAAACGTTCAGTACTTTTTCTTCTGCAGCAAAAGCCGAACTAGCTGCTAAAGCTAGCGTAAGAATTGATAATTTTTTAGCCCAATTTTGTGGGTACATCGTAATTCTCCTATTTGTTGCCGAACCAAAAAAAGAAAGTTAAACGATAGTGGATTCCAGATATAAATATGACATTTACAAATCTGGTTAGTAATTCACAGACCCTATATTTCGTCTGCAAACAATCCATTCCAAAACATTTGCGGGCATATCTTGCGCTGCTTTAACCCAGTCGTAAAGCGTTCTAGTGCTAAAATTGGGCAAAAAGGGTATTTTTTGCCCAATTGTCATTGACTTTTACAGCATGCCTAATTCTTTAGCCGTTAGATCTAGGCAGTACTTGGCTTTGCTGACCAATTCGTCAATCTCAGATTTGGTAATGACAAGCGGCGGAGAAAGCAACATACGATCACCTGTCGCACGCATAATTAAGTTATTACCAAAGCAATGATCGCGGCATTGCAAACCAATATCGCCACCGTTAGCAAAGCGTTTGCGAGTCGCTTTGTCTTCGGTTAATTGCATACCTGCAACTAAACCTTGACCCGCAATTTCACCGACTAATGGATTGCCATCTAATGCTTCACGTAGTGATTTTTGGAAGTAAGGACCAGTCACGTTTTTCACGTTATCGATCAAGCCACCTTCACGCAAAATTTTGATGTTTGCTACGGCAACAGCCGCAGCAACTGGATGACCAGAATAAGTCAGACCATGGTTGAAATCACCAGCAGCAATCAATGCATCAGCAACTTTACGATTAATGCCTACTGCACCCATCGGTACGTATCCAGAGGTCAAGCCTTTTGCCATCGTGATAGTGTCTGGCTCGAAACCGAAGTGCTGGTGAGCAAACCATTCGCCGGTACGACCAAAACCACCAATCACTTCATCCGCACAAAGCAAGATGTCGTACTTGCGGCAAATACGTTGGATTTCTGGCCAATAGGTTGATGGAGGGAAAATCACCCCACCCGCCCCTTGGAATGGCTCGCCAATGAAGGCAGCAACATTTTCTGCTCCCAGTTCTAGGATTTTCGCTTCTAACTCTTGTGCACGCTTCAGACCAAACTCTTCAGGTGTAAGGTCTTCGCCCTCACCAAACCAATATGGTTGGTTGATGTGAACAATATTGCCAACCTGTGAAGGCATTTGCTCGTGCATATAACCCATGCCACCAAGCGAGCCACCAGCAATCGTCGAGCCGTGGTAGCCGTTCTTACGAGAGATCACGTATTTCTTAGCAGGCTTACCCACTGCAGCCCAATACTGATGCACAATACGCAAGACGGTATCGTTACCTTCAGAACCAGAGTTACAGTAGAAGAAGTGCTCAAAACCTTTAGGAGATACTTCTGCTAATAGGTTAGATAATTCGATAACAGGTGGGTGAGTTGTCTTGAAAAATGTATTGTAGTAAGGCAACTCTAGCATTTGCTTGTAAGCAACTTCTGCGAGTTCTTTACGGCCATAGCCCACGTTGACACACCACAGACCGGCCATACCATCAATAATTTTATTACCTTCAGAATCCCAAAGGTAAACACCTTCGGCTTTGGTAATCACACGGCTGCCAGACTTATTCAATGATCCCATGTCTGAGAACGGATGAATATGGTGTGCCGCATCCAGGGCTTGCCATTCAGCGGTAGTACGGCGCGCAAAATTACCTGATTGTGAGGCTTCTGCGTAAACGCCTGGGCGGTTATCAATTACATTCGACATTTGTATTCACTCCTGATTAGGCTGACCTCGCCTCTGCCAAGGCCAGCAATCCAGATTAAATTGTTATTATGTTTTTAAAACTAAATGCTTTTTATCTTATGCGTGTAGCAACAAGTGACGACGTTCCCAAGAACTGATTACCTTGAAGAACGTTTCGTACTCTAGCTCCTTCGTTTGCAAATACGCATTCACAAACTTGCGTCCCAAGATATCTGCCATTGGCTCGCATACTTGCATACGAGTCATCGCCTCTTCCAAGTTACGTGGTAACTCGAATGGTAAGTCGTATGCATCTGTTGCTAATGGTTCAGTTGGTTGCAAGCCTTGCACCATGCCTAAGTAGCCACATGCGAGTGTTGCAGCCATTGCTAGGTATGGGTTGCAATCCACGCCGGCCACACGGTTTTCGACACGACGGGCAGCTGGGCTTGATGCGGGTACTCGGATACCCACGGTACGGTTGTCATAACCCCACTGCACATTAATCGGGGCAGCAGTAAAACGAGACAAGCGACGATATGAGTTAACAAATGGCGCAAAAATCGGCATTACTGAAGGCATATACGCTTGCAAACCAGCAATATAGTTCAGGAATAAATCACTCGCGCTGCCATCTGGTTTAGTAAAGATATTCTGACCAGACTCATCCACCACGCTTTGGTGCATGTGCATCGCGCTGCCTGGTTCATTCTCCATTGGCTTAGCCATAAATGTTGCATACATATTGTGGCGTAGCGCGGTTTCACGCACCGTACGTTTAAATAAGAATACGCGATCAGCTAAGTCCATTGCGTCGCCATGGAGGAAGTTAATTTCCATCTGCGCCGCACCCACCTCATGAATCAAGGTGTCAATTTCTAGATCTTGTAATTCGCAATATTCATAGATGTCTTCAAATAGCGCATCAAACTCGTTTACTGCATCAATTGAATATGCCTGACGCCCCGTTTCTGGACGGCCTGTACGACCAATTGGTGGCTGCAATGGCAAGTCTGGATCTTTGTTTACATCCACTAGATAAAATTCTAGTTCGGGAGCAATGACGGGTTTCCAGCCTTTTTCTTTATATAGTTCTAACACGCGACGTAGCACATAGCGTGGTGAGATCTCGACTGGCGAACCATCAAAATGCACACAGTCATGAATCACTTGCGCGGTAGGATCGGTTGCCCATGGAATCAAGCGGATAGTATCCGGATCAGGTAAACACACCATGTCTGGATCGGTTGCACCGGTTACCGCATTTTCAGGGTAATCACCAGTTACCGTTTGCACCAAGACCACCTGAGGTAGCCGCATGTTTTCCCCGGTTTCAAACTTGCTCCGTGGGATAATTTTCCCCCTTGCAATGCCGGTCGTGTCAGGAATGATACATTCCACTTCAGTAATGCGATGTTCTCTCAGAAATTCGGTAATTCTGTCCATGATGAAATCAACTCTTTTTATGCAACGATGAAGAAGTGCTCCATTTATTTAGCATAGTCATTCTGGAGATGACTTTCAAACGTCTGCACCGGAAACCCGACAGGCATTTGCTATATTTTACTTATCGTTGCTGTTGGCGTTGCCGACATGCCGCTCCAAAAGCTTTAAATATCGCTGTTGATAACGGGTTTTCAGCGTGTTTCCATTCAGGGTGCCACTGTACGGCAAACGCAAAAGTCTTGGACTCCCTGACACTGAAAGCTTCAATCAAGCCATCGGGTGCGGTGGCTTCGATTTGTAATCCTTCACCCAAACGATCGACCCCTTGCTGATGGATAGAATTCACCATCGCCTTTTCTTGGCCAAACCATTTGTGCAGCAAGCCCTGTGATTGAATGTGAACTTCATGCACAGGACCATATTGTTCGTCTAATGTGGCATCGCCTTTTTCACGATGATCCATTTTTCCGGGTACTTCATGTACCTTCTGGAAAAGTGTACCGCCGAATACCACATTCATTTCTTGAAACCCACGGCAAATGCCTAACACAGGAATACCACGTTCGATAGCCGCCTTAATCATTGGTAAGGTCGTTGCATCGCGATGAGGATCATGCAATGTACCCGGCTCGCTAGGTGCTCCTGCATAATGCTTTGGCTCTACATTGGAGGGGCTACCGGTAAACAACAAGCCATCCACCATATCCAACGTTTGTTCCATGCTTTGCGCATCGCCTAATGAAGGCAACACCACCGCAAAAGACTCCGCCCCGTGAATCACTGCATTAATGTATTTTTCACCAACCGCATGAAATGGGTGCATGCCCAACATTTTTCTGTCAGCACATAATCCAATGATCGGTTTTGTTTGCATAGCAGTCTTACTCGGCGTTGTTTCTAAGATGTGCCTAGACTACTGAAGTATTTTAGCGTTGGCGAGCTTATTTGGGGAATGGAATATTGCAAAATATACAACAATACAGAATATATCGGCATTTTTATTGCAATCAGGCGATGTCACCTGATTGCAATTTATCACGCGTTTAAGAAGTGATTAACTGTGCGGCTGGTACATATTCATAGCCCAAATCTCGAGCAACCGCCTCATAAGTAATCTTGCCTTCGCAAACATTCAATCCATTTTGCAAATGACGGTCTTCTCTTAGTGCACGCTTCCAGCCCTTATCCGCCAGCGCCACCGCTTGTCCTAGCGTTGCATTGGTTAGCGCCTGAGTAGAGGTTCTTGCTACCCCACCCGGCATATTTGCCACGCAGTAATGGGTGATCCCTTCTATGACATAGGTAGGGTCTTGGTGGGTTGTTGCATGACTAGTCTCAAAACACCCACCTTGATCAATCGCCACATCGACTAACACAGAGCCGGGTTTCATCCACTTCAACATCTCTCGCGTCACCAACTTGGGGGCTGCGGCGCCGGGAATTAACACAGCGCCAATCACTGCATCGGCTAGTTTTAGTTCACTTTCTATGGCATCTCGTGTGGAATAGAGTGTTTTAATACGCCCTGCAAAATCGTTATCGACTTCTTTCAGTCTAGGTAATGAACGGTCCAAAATCGTGACGTCTGCTCCTAGTCCTAACGCCATCCGTGCAGCATTAATGCCAACCACGCCACCACCAATCACCGTTACTTTACCTGGGGCAACACCCGGCACACCGCCAAGCAATACGCCAGAACCACCAGCGGCCTTTTCAAGCGCTCTTGCCGCAGCCTGAATAGACATACGCCCAGCGACTTCAGACATTGGGGCTAACAAAGGCAAACCTCCCCGATCATCAGTGACAGTTTCGTAAGCGATCGCAATACATCCACTAGCAACCAAGGCTTTAGTTTGATCTGGATCTGGTGCTAAGTGCAGATAGGTGTAAAGAATTTGTCCAGGTCTTAACATGGCGCATTCGCCAGGCTGTGGCTCTTTCACTTTAATAATCATATCTGCTTTGGCAAATATTTCTGCAGGGGTATCAATCATTAAAGCGCCCGCTGCAATATAACTTTCGTCAGGAAAGCCGATTGCTGCACCAGCATTTTTTTGAATCCAGACTTGATGTCCGTGATGGGTTAACTCTTTTACACCAGAAGGCGTTAGCCCCACACGATATTCATGATTTTTGATTTCCTTTGGTACACCGATTAGCATGATTTGTTCTCCATTTTTATTGTTGTCGCTGGCTATACATCGTAACCATTTCTGACAATTGCACTAAAAAGTATGTCGCTTCTTTTAGTGCTAGTGAGCACCTCTTTATCTACCATGCAAGAACCAGACTACGCCCTTACATACAGTAGCCATTTGCGCTGAATCAATATGACAACGAAACTTCAACCTACTAAACAACCTATCACTGACGTTTAAGATTTACAGACAACGATCGATCTCTACGCACACCTCCGCTTTCTTTGCAAATTTTCACTAAACACTTGATTCATCTTATGACATCTTTACCAATTTAGATAATAAGACGAAAGTTAATATCGAAAATTCCCCGTTTAACATCGACTTTGCCGATTCTATTGTTTAGAATATTCTACAGATCAGGAGAATATCGATGTCGATTGAAGTTAGTGCACGCCTTAAATTTATCCGTGAAAAATTCGGGCTCTCTCAGCGAGAGTTAGCCAAAAGAGCGGGCGTCACAAATGGCACCATTTCTTTAATTGAACAAAATCGCGTCAGCCCTTCTGTTTCTTCACTAAAAAAAGTGCTTGAAGGCATTCCCATGTCGTTGGCAGAATTTTTTACTTTTGACCTAGGCGAAGTCAAACCCTCCCCTTTCTTTGATGCAGAAGAACTACCCAACCTTGGTAATGATGAAGTCCAGCTTTGTTTAGTTGGCTCAGGCATAAAAGACCGTAACATGTGCATCATGCGAGAGTATTACCAAGCATTCTCTGACACTGGCAAAGATATGCTTCAGCATGAAGGACAAGAAGGTGGTGTCGTTGTTCGCGGTGAAATTGAAATTACAGTGGGTGCTGAAACTCGTGTTTTAAAAGCGGGAGATGCTTATTATTTTGATAGTAACCAGCCGCACCGCTTCAGGAATTTAACCAGCGAAATTTGCGAGATTGTGTCCGCAAACTCACCTCCAACTGTTTAATTCAACGTGACAAAAGCAAGCGTTCAACTCATTTCGGGGTTTCTGGGCGCCGGAAAAACCTCCTTCATCTCTGCTTTACTTCACCATCGTCCTAACACATTAAAAGTGGCAGTCATCATCAATGAGGTCGCTTCAATTGGGGTGGATGGTAGCCTATTGTCGGCGGAATCAGCATCAGGTCAAATTGAAATCAAGCAGATCGCTGGAGGGTGCATCTGCTGCACCAACGGTCCGCTCGTTCGAACCACTCTTATCCGAATATTAAAAGATGTACAACCAGACATAATTTTAATTGAGCCATCTGGCCTTGGTGAGCCAAGCGCCATCTATCGATTAATAACCGAGCAAAGTTTTAAAAATCACCTAACCGTCTTGCCTAGTATTTGTGTCATTTCCGCCGCATCGTTAGCGGATCAGCGATACTTGGAACATCCCGTATTCAAAGAACAAGCAACCTTCGCCAAGCACTGGCTAATCACACGGATTGAGAGCGAAGCCAATACCGAGTTGCTCATCAACAAATTTGCCAAAACCCAAAATCCAAATCAAATACAATTTGCACCGACACTGGCATCACTAGATCAGCTTGCAGAAGCATATTGGCAACAACTACCTACGTTAACCGTCGATGACTCATGCGGGATCGAGGAGCTAGCACTTAGCCCAATATCACCCAGATTGCCCGAGCCGAAAAGCAACCAATGGCTGATACAAGAACAATCACATGGTATTACGGCCAGCATCCAAAGCAGCCAATGCATTCCCTTTGTTCAGCAAGACTTGGTCGTATCCCAAATCACCCATTTGATCGAAAGTAATACCACACACCTATGGAGAGCCAAAGGTGCTTTGCGATTTTCGGATGAGCAATCAAGCTTGTTCCAATTAGCGAATGACAAACTAGCTTGGCAACACCACCAAATAACGACAAACACAACTTCGCTGATCGCCTTTATTTTTGCAAAAGAAACGAGCATGCAAGCCATTCAATTATTTACTGAGCAATTGAATGCCATACTAGCTATCTTAAAAGACTAACGATGCGCAAATAAATGTTAAAATAGCGATGTGTTTCTCTTATCTAATATGTAAAAACAATGATCAAAGTAGAACAGTCGGTTTTGGTAGAACATACCGCCGAGCAAATGTATCGACTTGTCGAACAAATTGAAGAATACCCAAACTTTTTACCTTGGTGCAGCGGCAGTAGTGTCACGAGCCGGTCAAATGAAGAAACGGTTGGCACGCTTCATATGAATTACCATGGGGTAAAAAGCCACTTCACTACCCAGAATAAGAAAATTCCTTTTCAAAAAATTGATATGGCGCTGCTAGATGGGCAATTTAAGACGCTGTCTGGATCATGGTTCTTTACTCCGCTTGGAGAGGACGCCTGCAAAGTAGAGTTAAAATTACAATATCAATTTTCTAGCACTATTTTAGAAAAGCTGATTGGGCCAGTATTTAATCGTATTTCACACAACTTAGTTGAAGCCTTTGTCGAACGCGCCGACAGCATCTACAAAGCCAATCAGTAAGGAAAAGGTGCCACTTAATGTCTATTCAAGTAGAAATCGTTTTTGCCCTTCCTGATCTGCAAGAATATGAGCAATTAATAGTCAATGCTGATTGTACGGTGACAGAAGCGCTCTCCCAATCGCAAATTGTCATACAGCACCAACTCACCGCCCCCATTCACGCCAGTATCTTTGGCAAGTTGGCAAAACCAAGCCAAGCATTACGCGAGGGGGACAGAATAGAGATTTTGAGACCGCTAGTTGGAGATCCAAAAGAGATTCGTCGCAGACGCGTGCAAAATGGCCAAACAATGGGCAAGAAAAAAACAGGAAATAGCGAATGATCAAGTTAAATGAGATCAGGAGCTACCTTCTATTACTTCTCCTCATTCCATTCACTTGCTTAGCCGTGCCTAGACAGGACCTAAGTCAATTACACTCGCAAGTTTTTCAATACCTGAGCAATCAGCTTCAAAACAAACCTGGCAAAGTAAGTATTGATGTCTCTCCATTAGACAAAAGAATTGTCGTTGCTAAGTGCGACGCCCCCGAAGCAAGCCTTCCGAACGGGTCAAAGTTAATCGGCAGAACAACGGTCAATGTCAAATGCAATTCACCAGCCAAATGGAGCTTAATTTTTCAGGCCTACATCTCCATCCAATCTGAAGTAGTAGTTAGCAGTCGACCACTTCCGCAAGGAAAAACGCTTTCTGCAGAAGATATCTCTCTTGTCACCAGAGAACTCGCCGATTTGCCCAATACAGTGATCACCTCGCCAGATCAAGCCATTGGAAGAATGTTAGTTTCTGCGATCCCAGCAGGAAATATTTTAAGAAATGAGCACTTCCGTGCCGCATTTGCAATTACGCAAAATCAGATAGTACGTGTCATCGCGCAAAGTAACGAGTTTCATATAGAAACGCAGGGAAAATCGCTTAATAACGCCCTTGCCGGACAAAATGTGAATGTAAGAACGACAAGTGGACAAATGATTCAAGGTGTTGCCCAAGCGGATGGTACCGTGCTAATTGACTTAAATTGATCATCCCATCATTCACCCTTCATTTTTTCTAAGATTTATAGTGAATTTTTTTTCAAAAAAAGCTAAAGTCTTAGAAAGAATAGCCGATAAAGACTACAAGTGATCATGCGTTAACTTTTAGCGCAAGATGATGCTTCGGAGAATCATTATGAAAATTGACAATTCGGGCAGAGTAAATAGTCAACTTAACACGCAAACCAATACCCGCGTGCGAACGACAGATAGTTCAGATACTAGCTCTACCACTAGCGCATCTTCTAGCGTTGTGCCTGAAGATACCGTTAGCTTGAGCCAGACATCTCAACTACAGTCCGTCAGTCAAAACATGGCGAACGTACCTGTTGTGAATGCAGACAAGGTTAAAGAGATTAAAGAAGCGATTGCGCAAGGGAAATTCAGTGTAAACCCTGAAGCCATTGCCGATAGCTTGATTGAAAGCGTTCGCGATTTGCTAGCTGAACGCTCGACCGGTTAAGACTTTACTATGTCAGATGTACTAGACCCTCAGTTAGCCCACCTGCTTAACCAGCAGATTAGTGGGCTTTCGTTGTTGATTGAACAATTAAACAGCGAAAAACAAGCACTAGCAAGCCGTGATGGCAATGCAATTGAAAGCATTAATCAGCAAAAGCAAGAAACCGTATCTGAACTTCAGGTAACCAGTAAAGCGCTGACAGATTTACTTTCCAAACTTTCTGGCAGTACCGATATTGCTACCCATAAAGAATGGTTGCTAGCCAACATTGGCGAGACAGCGCTTTGGGGAAAATGGAATTCTTTGGCGGCTGAGAGCAAAAAGCTGAATGAGCAAAATGGCAAACTCATCGATGCTTCTTTACGCTTTCAGGAAAAACAACTCAATATTTTGCTTCCACAAGCAAATATCACTAAGCTTTACACGGCGAGTGGCACCACGGAAGAAAACAGTGGCTTGATTAGAAACAGAGATATTGTTTAATCTAGACTAGTCATCTAAATAAAAAACGCCCTTGCAAGGGCGTTTTTTATTGCTAGAAAGCTGGCATTGAAGCCGCCTGCTCTGGCGTCTCCGCCAAAATGGTCACTTGCACCCGGCGATTTCTAGAACGCCCCTCTTCGCTTGTGTTATTGCTTAACGGGCGATTTTCACCATAGCCAATGGCGGATAATCTGGCAGGCGATATTCCTCTATCAATGAATAACCTCACCACACTACTCGCCCGAGCAGAGGACAATTCCCAATTAGATGGATATTGCGTTGATTTGATAGGCAAATTATCTGTATGCCCTTCAATTTGAATGGCATTATTCTCATTCACCAGCAAATCAGCCACCGCACCAAGCGCTTTCATGGAGCCTGGATTTAACTTGGCATCAGCAGGCGCAAACAAAACGCTCGCGTTAATTTCGACAGCAATCCCTCTTGCTGTCTGATTTACTTTTACTTGCCCCTCATCGACTAAAGGCTTTAAGACATTTTCAAGGTTACCAGCCAAACCACTCATTTTTTCTTTCGCGGCTTTCGCTTGCGGTGTTTCTTTTGGGGTGGCAGTTACAATAATTTGAGGCTTACCAGCGGTAGCGGTTGCAGGGACCTTCGCATTGGGATCGACAACAATAATATTGTTGCCACCACCATTTTCATTATTTTGAAACGCTTTCTCCAGCGAATTAGAAAGTACGCGATACTTACCTTCATTGACCTGAGAAATGGCATACATGACCACAAAAAAAGCAAATAGCAGCGTGATGAAGTCAGCGTAAGACACCAACCATCTTTCGTGATTTTCGTGTTCTTCTTCTTTATGTCTTCTTGGCATATCAGCACCTAGCGCACACTATTGCAGCGCACCAAAATATTCATTTAGCAAATTATAGTCCAGTTTTCATCACCTCGTCTGTCAAAACCACCTTGCCAGACAAGTACAATAGCAATCACATGATAAAAATATGCCTAGGTATAGTAACAAGCTATTACATCTATTAAAACAATCAATCAGAATGATTGAAAAAACAAGTACACACACCATCTTCAATCATGACGAAGCCTGCTAAAATGCTAAGTGAACAATTTTTCTAAAGATTTGAGCTGACGCCCATCAATCTGTCAGCGTTTGAATCTACCAACCTGCTTACAAGGTGAAATAAATATCATGTCTAACGCTAAACACGTTCCCTTGCTCATTCTTGGTTCTGGTCCTGCTGGTTATACTGCTGCTGTTTATGCTGCTCGTGCAAACCTTAATCCAGTATTGATTACCGGTCTTGCACAAGGTGGTCAGTTAATGACCACAACGGAAGTAGACAACTGGCCTGCAGATGCAAATGGTGTGCAAGGCCCAGAATTAATGCAGCGCTTCTTGCAACATGCAGAACGTTTTGGCACCGAAATGATTTTTGATCATATTCATACTGCTAAAGTAAACGAAAAACCAATTCGTTTAGTCGGCGACGCAGGCGAATATACATGTGACGCGTTGATTATTGCCACTGGTGCTTCTGCGCAGTACCTAGGTCTAGCATCTGAAGAAGCCTTTATGGGTAAAGGTGTTTCTGGTTGTGCAACTTGCGATGGTTTCTTCTATCGCAATCAGAAAGTTGCTGTGGTTGGCGGTGGAAATACAGCGGTTGAAGAAGCGCTATACCTTGCTAACATCGCAAGTCACGTCACCCTTATTCACCGCCGTGACACGTTCCGTGCAGAACGTATCATGATTGATCATCTAATGGAAAAAGTTGCTGAAGGCAAAATCAGCCTTGAATTAAACAGCACATTAGATGAAGTTCTAGGCGATGCAACCGGTGTGACCGGCGTTCGCGTGAAAAATACCGATGGCAGCACCAAAGATCTAGACGTGTCTGGTTGCTTTATCGCGATTGGTCACAAGCCAAACACAGATCTATTTGTTGGTCAGCTAGAGCTAGAAAACGGTTATATCGTTACCAAAGGTGGTCGTAATGGCAATGCAACAGCAACCAGCGCACCAGGCGTGTTTGCTGCTGGTGATGTGCAAGACCACATTTACCGTCAAGCTGTAACAAGTGCAGCGTCTGGTTGCCAAGCGGCACTTGATGCAGACCGTTACTTGCAAAGCTTGCGTTAATTAGTTCCAACATGGCGAAACCGGCGTTCATCCCTTACCAGCGTTTACACACGCTCACAGAAGAGGACATAGAAACCTTTCGCCATGCAATGTCTGACGTTTCCCCGATTCAAGCGGAGAAACGTCGGCATCTCGCAAAAAAACCACCCCGCAAAATTCACCACCAAGAGATTGACCAATCTCACGAACTTTCTTCATTTGGCTTAAGTGCACCTGAATGGTTAGATATTGATGCAGCTGAGGGATTAATTAATTATCGTCAGCAGGGCATTAGTCATCGCCAACTCAATGAACTACGCCGCGGAAACTGGTCGATCGGATCAGAAATCGATCTTCACGGTATCACGCGGGATGAGGCTCAGCGCGTACTCCTTGCATTTCTTGCAGAAGCAGGAAATCGAGGTATTCGTTGTGTTCGTATCATTCATGGAAAAGGCTACCGATCACCCAATGGACAATCGGTACTTAAACACCAAGTCAGACACTGGCTGACTCAGCTACCTGGCGTGCTAGCTTACTGCGAAACTGCATTTAATGAAGGTGGTAGCGGCGCGATTAAAGTACTGCTAAAACGCCAATCTAATTAGGTGGGTACAAGCTTATTCAGCTGAAGCAACACCTTGCGACCACCCCATCTTCAGTGTACGCAGCAAAGTCGACCAATCCTCAGCAGAGAACTGTGATCTATGCAGTAATAACTGACGATGGACACCCGCATCATTGTCTAGCTTCAATGCAACTAACCAAAACCAACAAATACTTCCTTTACCAACATACCATTCCGTATTTTGCTCGTCCGACTCGCCAACAACCAAATGGGTCTCATGCAAAATAAGATGCTTGGGTAATGCTTTATTCTGCTGCTGATACTGCTGCCACTGGCGAAACATTAAACCAAGCGCAAAAAGCAGCCCAACACCTTGTACAGCTAACGGCTGAGCATACAGAACGATAGTTAAGACCACGATTGTAGCAAACCACTGAAGCACTAACATCCGAAACCAAAACTTAGTTGCGGAAACTACTAACAAAATAGATGTCATCCGGTACAATACCCTACTAAATTAATCAATTAATCGGTTATTCAATAATCAAGCATCGACACATCATTGATCGCTTGATTTGATAGACAAAAGGTTGAAGCACATGAATCAAGACTGGCAAGCATTTCTAGCACAACAAGACGCGATTATCGAAAATGGCAAAACCATTGGATTTGGTAGCTCACACTTGGCGAGCACAGATACGCAAGCAACTTGGCTTTGTGACTTATCTTCTTTTGGCCTTATTCACTTTATCGGTGAAGACACCGCCACCTTCCTGCAAGGTCAGTTATCTAGCGACATAAAAAAAATATCAGAAACTGACTGTGTTTACAGTGCACAATCCACACCAAAAGGCCGTGTATTAGCGAACTTCCGCATTTGGCGACAAGCTGACGGTTATATGTTGCAGTTGCCAAGCACATTGGTGCCAACAATTCAAAAACGACTATCCATGTACATTCTACGTGCCAAGTCTAAAGCAAGCGACCTGCCCAGCCAATTGGTTTGTTTTGGATTAGTGGGACAAAAAGCAGCAGAACTGTCAAACAAAGTACTCGGTGTCACTCTCGCTCCAATGCAAACTGCACAGGTTGATCGTGCAACTTGCATTGCCATTTCAACCAATGCATTTATGTGGATTGCACCAGTCGAACAAGCGCAAACACTCTGGGATGCTTTTGCCAAAGACGCCACATTAGCGGGGACCTCACAATGGGAATTGGCAGAGATTGAAAATGGAACACCATGGGTAACTGACGTGACACAAGATGAGTTTGTCGCACAGATGCTTAATCTAGACAAACTGAATGGCGGCATCAGTTTTACCAAGGGATGCTATACCGGCCAAGAAATTATTGCCAGAACCCAATATCTAGGTAAATTAAAACGCAGAACTTACCGTGTTGCTAGCACAGATGCATTCACGAATGAACAGCAACTGTATAGCGAAGAAATGAATGGCCAAGCCAGTGGACGTATTGTGAATGCAGTGCAAACGACTGAAGGTTGGCAAGGGTTAGCTGTGATTCAGTCGAGCAGCATTGATAAGCCATTACATATTGGTGACTTGAATGGTGCAACGGTAACAGTCAAAGAACCACCCTACTCTCTTGAAAATGAAACCGCCTAATCATGTCGGTTGATTTATATATCTACTATCAAGTAGACCTGACAAAACTTGAAAAGTGGGATGAAGAAGTAAGGGCACTTCAAAATGCTTTGCGTGGATATTGCCAACAAATAGGCTATGCCCAAAAACAGGACAACCCAAGTACGATAATGGAAACCTACCAAGGCATTGATGATGTAGAAAGTTTCAAACAAGTGCTCACAGCGCATTTACAGAAGATAACACTAGCAAACTATCTAATCCCTTCCGCTAAAACAAACCAGTTTAGACATGAGGAATGGTTTGTTAGCAGAGATTAAGTAAATGCTGTTTGAACAACAACGCCACAAATAAAAAAGCCACCAAAAGGTGGCTTTTTTTGCAAACATCAAACACTTAATAGTGGTTAAACACGGATATCAATGGTTTGACCCAAGTTATCAGGGTTATTAGTCACTGATGTAGGTTCACTAGGTGCTTGTGCTTGTTGCTGAGAAACAGAACCAGATACTTCTGGTAAGTTTTCTAGCAAAGTACCTACCTGATTAGCAGACGCGGCCTCAGCTTGTTTAAAGGCATAAATCTGGGCTGCAGTCTGAACACTGCCAGCACTTCCGGTAATTGTGCTCATGATTGCCTCCTTATCAAAGGTGGTTACTCGGTAATATGATCTTAGAACAAACTAGCAATGAATGCAAATACCCTTATTGTAAAGTTTGCTGGGTTGCCAAACTTCCCACACCTTGACCAAAACGGACGCCCGCTTGTTTAGCCAATCGCGCAGCAAATGAGTCTCTAGGACTATAGTCCACAATGAATTCCGCTTTTAATACATTTCTAGAGACGGAACCAACAGAACCCAATTCATCAGCCAACCCCATCTCAATACTTTTTGCACCATTCCAGACTAGGCCACTAAACAAGAGAGGATCTTCTTTTAGGCGATTTCCCCTACCCTCTTTGACCACATCAATAAACTGTTGGTGAATCTGGGCTAACATTTGCTTCGCGTAGCCTTGTTGCGCATCATTCAACGGGGAGAATGGATCCATAAACCCTTTATTCTCACCTGCCGTGATTAGTCTGCGTTCAACACCTAGTTTTTCCATCGTCCCAGTAAAGCCAAAACCATCCATCAAAACACCAATTGAACCGACTAAGCTTGCTTTATCCACATAAATTTTATCTGCAGCAACTGCCACATAGTAACCACCGGAAGCACACATATCTTCCACTACAGCATACAAAGGAATGCTTGGGTTGAGCTTTCTGAGCCTCAAAATCTCATCATGAATCATCCCTGCTTGAACAGGGCTACCACCAGGACTGTTAATTTTTAAAATAACCCCTTTGGTATTTGGTGCGGCAAAGGCTTTTTGTAGAGACTTGATAATTGCTTCTGCATTCGCCTCTTCATTTGCAGCAATCACACCATCTAACCGAATTAATGCCGTATGCGGACGAGTGGTTTCCGGCGCTTCGTTCGCACTAAACAACCCAATCATCAACAGAATAGAAAGACCGATAATGCCTAACCAAACCAATTTAAAAAAGATGCCCCAACGGCGTTTTACCCGTTGCTCTTTTAATACATCTTTCACTAAACCTTCCAATACCTTCCTCTCCCAGTTTGGTTCGGTATTTGGTGTTTGATTAGATGAATCAGACATGTGTAGAAAACCCTTTTGTTATATTCATTAGGCGATTGTCGTCAACCACGCTCAAATGAGCGTATTAACACTCAACAACTGCTATTCGTCAGGAAAGACTGGTAAATCCGTCACTAGTTGCATTTCTTGTTCATAGATCGGGATTTTTTTTAACCTAGCCCCCTTACATGGACCTCGAACACACAAGCCGGTATCAGGTAGGTAGGCCGCGCCATGCATCGCACAAAGGATGGTGGTTTTATCAATATCGAGGAAATCCCCCGGTTGCCAGTCCATTTCGACGGGGATGTGAGCACATTCGTTCAGATACGCAAAATACTGAGATTCATATTTCAGAATGAAGGCAGGCTTTCTTTTTCCATCCAGCTCAACCTGAAAGCGAAAGGCTAATCCTTTTTCTATTAACTCAGAGACTGAGCAAATAAGATACTTCTTAGGTAAATCGCTCACAAACGTCCCCACTGGCAATTGACTCTTTAAGCCTCAAACCACTCAAGAAGCTCATGCAAGTTATTCAGAATTGCACGATTGGGAAGCTTACTTAGCGCCTCTTTCGCATGGGCGCCGTGCGTCAAACCGATGGCATGCGTACCTGCCGACTTAGCCATTTGCAAGTCATGCGTTGTATCACCAATCATGATCGTTTGCTCAACGGTCATCCCCACCCTATCCATCACCTCGAAGAGCATCGCAGGATTTGGTTTCGAAAAACTCTCATCAGCACATCTAGTTGTGTGAAAAACCCCCTCTAAACCGGTTGCTTTCAATGCATCATTTAGACCTAAACGGGACTTTCCTGTCGCTACTGCCAAAAAATGACCAGATGCTTCAAGTTTCTCTAATAATTGAGTTGCCCCGTCATAGAGCACCATTTGGTTTGCATTCTCAAAATAGTGCTCTCGGTACTTCAATACGATTTCTTGGTAGTCAGATTCATTCATCGTTGGAGCAAGGTACTTCATGGCATCTTGCAAGCTTAAACCAATCACATACGCACAATCTTCACGAGAAGGAATGGGCAAGCCAATTTCTGTAAATGCGTACTGAAGCGCATTCACGATATTGGCTGTCGAATCCATCAACGTGCCATCCCAGTCAAACACCACTAAATCATATGCGCGTGATTTTGCCATGCTCTTAACCTTCGTTCTTTGGCAACTGATCAATAAATTTCTGTAGATCTGGCGGCATTTTGGCCTGCAAAACCAGTGGCTCACCAGAGATAGGATGCGCCAACTTCATTTGCCATGCATGAAGGAACATGCGTTTTAGACCTTGCTTTTGCAATTGCTTATTGAGAGCAAAGTCACCATATTTATCATCCCCTGCAATTGGATGACCTTCGTGCTGCAAATGAACACGAATTTGGTGAGTACGGCCCGTTTTAAGTTCTGCTTCCAATAAAGCGAAGTCTTTCCATTTTTTCTGTAAACGGAAAATAGTATGTGAAGCCAGCCCACCAGACTCTACGCGAACGCGGCGCTCGCCATCTGGGAGCAAGAATTTATGCAATGGCGCTTTCACATGTAAGCTTTGCTTTGTCCACGCACCAATGGCAAGCGCAAAGTAACGCTTATCAGTTTGATTGGCACGCATCATTTCGTGAAGCTTGACTAACGCAGCCCGCTTTTTGGCCACCAATAACACACCCGAGGTTTCTCGATCTAAGCGATGTACTAGCTCTAAAAACTTCGCTTTTGGGCGTTGAATGCGTAATTGCTCAATCACCCCTCGTGAAATACCACTGCCGCCATGCACCGCGACACCAGATGGTTTATTAATCACTAATAATGCTTCATCTTCAAATAGCACCTCGAACTCAACCGTCTGAATAGTCGAGGTATCTGTTTGTGAAGCAGGTTTTTCCGCCACACGAACGGGCGGAATTCGAATCTCATCCCCTTTTTGAATATGATCACTCACTTCCGCTCGTTTTCCATTCACGCGCACCTCTCCGCCGCGAATGATGCGATAGATGCGAGATTTCGGCACCCCTTTCAGGCGCTTCATCAAAAAGTTGTCTAAGCGTTGTCCTGCTTCGTCTTCATCGATCTTTACCCGAACCACTTCGAGGTTTTCTTTACGGGGAGCAGGAACATTGCGTATACTACGTTCAGTAGTGGGCTTTTCTTTTGAAGCTCGGCTGCCCCGCTCTTTGATTTTTTTACCGGTAGTCACCATTACACAGCTAATTCTGGCTAATTAAAGGTGCAAGTATACCGCTGAACCCCTATTGGCAGAGGTTATTTTTGGTGTGACTCACGAAGTTATGCCAACCTCTATATTCAATACGTGTCAGATTTGCGCTTGCCCCCTAGCCAAGGATTCGTGATAAGACGGACACCGACATCTGGTTGCTGCGCACCAGATACCGTTTAACTCACTCAACAAGTGGTTTATACGTCACCGTAAGGTTAACGCATGCAAGGCTAATATCACTCGCCTAACGCTAATAAGTAGTGATCGCAATACATTAAAAATTTTGCGCGCTGAAAAGCATCAAATGTTTTTTTGTTTCATTTTGTGATCGTCGCAAATACAGGAAGTTAGAATACCGGCGTAACGTCGGATGCATGATAGAAAAAAGCTGCTGGCACGGTTTTCGGTTGTTAAAGTTTTTTCCAATATAATCGGCGCATCAAACAAGCAAGTACACTATTTGAAAGCCCATTTCATTGTGGTTGAGATAACAAATGACTCCCATAAACTGAAATTGGTCATTTAAGCTGAAATATAGTGTAACCAGACAGGATGCGAAGACGGCCACTTTGGTGGTGACGCTGCAGGTTGAATGCTGATGGTTAGCGCCCTGCCAAATAATAGAGAAAAGACACACTGGAAAATGTCAGAAAACGAAGAATAATATTATCAAAAGCAAAGATATCTGCCTGTTTTTCATAGAAAAACCGGTACATCAAAAGCAAGATGACCTCTTATTCACCTGTTGACTGCCAGCTCATGCATCAATACCGGTACAAGACAATAAACCACCTGTAAAGGGTTCGCCCTTATCTACTATCACATTAAGGAACAAGCATTTTTGAGACTCAATGTAACTTTGGGCTATTGAGCCTCTCTTAATCATGCAAGAAAAGCATTCGCTCGTTCGAAATGCACTGTTCTACAGTCGTTGAACTGTAACAAACTGGTTGTCGGTAGTGCCAATTGCCTCTGCAACGGCCAGTACAGTGAATCCCGTGCTTTCATGGCGCGCGGGGAAAAATATGAAACGTATGTTATTTAATGCGACGCAGTCTGAAGAACTGCGCGTCGCGATTGTTGATGGTCAGAAATTAATTGACCTAGACATTGAAACCGTTGGCAAAGAACAACGTAAAAGCAATATCTACAAAGGTGTTATTACCCGCATCGAGCCTAGTCTTGAGGCAGCATTTGTAGATTACGGCCAAGAACGCCATGGCTTTTTACCATTCAAAGAAGTTGCCCGCTCATACTTCCTTCCTGGAACTGATCACCGCGCACGTATTCAAGACGCCTTAAAAGAAGGCATGGAAGTCATTGTCCAAGTAGACAAAGACGAACGTGGCAATAAAGGTGCAGCACTAACCACCTTTATTAGCTTGGCTGGTCGTTACTTGGTGTTAATGCCTAACAACCCACGTGGTGGTGGCGTTTCTCGTCGTATTGAAGGCGAAGAGCGTAACGAATTACGTGCATTGCTAGACCAACTAGACTCGCCAAATGGAATGAGTGTAATTGGACGTACTGCTGCGATTGGTAGAACGCTTGAAGAATTGCAGTGGGACTTAAACTACCTATTGCAACTTTGGAATGCAATTGAAGGCGCAGCCACTTCTCAAACAGGTGCGTTCTTGATTTATCAAGAATCTAGCCTTGTGATTCGTGCTATTCGTGACTATTTCCAGCCAGATATTGGCGAAATCCTGATTGATACAGAGAGCTTATACGAGCAAGCACGCCAGTTTATGAGCCATGTGATGCCTGCCAATGTGCATCGCGTAAAGCTTTATAAAGACGATGTACCGCTATTTTCTCGCTTCCAGATCGAGCATCAAATTGAAACCGCTTATCGCCGTGAGGTAAGCCTACCTTCTGGTGGTGCGATTGTTATTGACCACACAGAAGCGCTTGTTTCTATTGACGTTAACTCCGCGCGTGCAACCCGCGGTGGCGATATTGAAACGACCGCACTGAATACCAACTTAGAAGCAGCGGACGAAATTGCTCGTCAATTACGTCTACGTGACTTAGGCGGTTTGATCGTGATCGATTTTATCGACATGGAAAACCCTAAGAATCAGCGTGAAGTGGAAAATCGTCTAAAAGATGCACTGCATCACGATAGAGCACGCGTTCAGTATGGCAAGATTTCTCGCTTTGGCTTATTAGAGCTATCACGCCAGCGTTTACAGCCTAGCCTAGGCGAATCTGCGCACATGCCATGCCCTCGCTGTCATGGTACCGGCTTTATTCGTGGTACAGAGTCTTCTGCGCTTCATATCTTGCGTATCTTGCAAGAAGAAGCAATGAAGGAAAATACTGGCGCCGTTCATGCACAAGTTCCGGTTGATGTTGCAACCTACTTGCTAAATGAAAAACGCGCAGAAATTTACGCCATTGAAGCACGCTTAAAAGTAAGTGTGGTGCTTATTCCAAATATCCACTTGGAAACACCTAACTACAAAATCAACCGTCTTCGCCACGACGACTTGAATCATCACGAAGATGACATGCCAAGTTACAAAATGATGGAAAGACCTTCTGAAGACGTGGAAGTGCCTGTTGCACAGAAACAAAAAACAGAAGTTCGCCAGCAAGCGGCAGTTCAACACTTTACGCCAGATCAACCGGCTCCTATTGTTGAAGAGAGAAAAGCAGCGCAACCGGCAAAACCAGGTTTCTTTGCTCGCATCATTAACTGGCTAAAGGGTGAAACCGAGCAGATTAAAGAGCAAAAACCTGCTGAGAAATCTAGCGAAGCACCTCGTCGTGGACGTAACAACCGAAACGATCGCAACAATCGTAACGAACGTAACAACCGCCAAGACAGAGGCGAGCGCAGCAACGATCGTCAACGCAATCAGAACGATGAAACTCGTCAGCCGCGTCAGGAAGAAAACAATCAACGACGCAAAGAAAAAGAGAATCGTAACGAAGCAGTTGCATCAGACAAAGAAACAGCAACCGCAGCAACAACGGGTAACACAGGGCGTAACAATCGTAATAATCGCAATGATCGTGGCGATAAAAACGAGCGTACTGAACGCAATACTGAGCGCCAGGAAAAAGAACCTCGTGAAAGCCGTCAGCCAGCTGAAAGTAATAACCGAGTAAGTACCGAAGTCGTTTCTTCTGCGCCAGAGAACGCTGCGGAAAGCGAACACAAGAGCAACAATCGCCGCCGCCGCAACCGTCGTGGTGAGCGCAAAGAACGTAGCTCAGAAGAGAACACAGCATTTGTACCAAATGATGTATTGGTTAACGCTGAGTCCAATGCTGCACCAGCTGTATCAGAGGTAGTTAGCGCTCCTGTAGAAATTACACCAGCGCCAGCACCTATTGCAGAGGCAAAAGTCGAAGAAGCTGTAGCAGCGCCTTCTGTTGTTCAGGTTGCCGAAACAGTGGTTGAAAACAATACCGCAAGCCAAGTTGAAGTTGTTACTCCTTCAAAAGAAGAAGTGAAGGTAACTGAAACTGTCGAAGCGATTGTTAGCTCTATCACTACGCCCGCCTCTGAGAGCACAACGGCCGTTGAAACCAACACAGTAGTGCCACAAGAGGCTCCTGCAGTAGCGCCTACTGAAGTAGCTGTACCGGTGGTAGAAACTGTCGTTGCAGATAAAGTACCAGAGGCACCAGTTGCAGCAGAGCCCGCAGAAGAACTGCATGCAATTGAAACCAGAGTAACGACAACTGAGGTAGCAGAAGAAGCGCCTGCAAAACCACGTCGCCAGACAAGACGTAAAACCACCAAGCCTGAGGTTGCAGCACCAGAGCAACTTCAATTGGTGGAAACGGCAGCAGAAAAAGTAGTAGATGCACCTGTTGAAACCGTTGTAGCGGAAGTAGAGAAACCAAAGACAACCCGTCGTCGCAAGCCAAAAGCGACAACTGAGGCTGTTGAATCGCTGCAACAAGTTGAAACACAAGCAAATACTCCTGAATAATCTATTCAGATGCTATGGCAATAAAAAAGGGGATCGAATATCGATCCCCTTTTTGTTTTTACTAAAAAGAGCAGGCGTTATTACCAAACCACAATATGATGCGCTAAACGTCCTTTAGCATCATTTACTGCCCGGATCTTCGGTCTAGACAACATTGGTTTTTTCGCCACAATAGCTTGTGACACTTCTTCAATCATTCGGCCCAAAATATCATCTGCACTCAACCCTGTTTCCCTTTCAAAGCAAGGATTCACCGCTACAATCATTTGATCTGCATCGGCAATTGCAACAGGATCACTAATCGTTTCAAACAAAATAGCTGCCAGTGATAATTGCTCATTCTGTGAACGAAGATCGGTAATCTCTTGGAAAGTGCCGATCACCTTTTGAACCTTGCCATCACGCCATTCCGCGGTGCCAGTTACACGCAACCAATGCCCCTCTACCACGTGCTGGATTAGTCTTAAATCTAAACTAAACGGCGTGCCATCTGCAAAACATCTTTTCACCGCTTGGCAATATGCATCTGCATTCAATTTCTCATAAAACAAATCGGCACATACCAACGAAGGAACGATACTGTCAGCATCTAAGCCATGAAGCTGATAGGACATTTCATCCCAGTAACCATTATCAAGAGATGGGAACAACATCCACGTTCCTATTTTCGTCATGGATTGAATCTGAGCCATCATTCTTAATTTTTGAGTGGATTCACTAATATCCCGAATCGAAATAAGCACACCATCTATTTCACCCAGCATATTAAAAGACGGTGCCATTCGAATATCAATACAGCGCCAACCTAGACGCCCTATTTCGCTCCAAGTCACTAGATGCTGAGGGGTACCTTCTAGTGTCAACAGAATGCTACTTTCGACAGCAGGCCAGCCTTGCTTATCTGGCCACAGCTCAGCAAGGTGAATACCAAGCATGGTTGGGGATGGCTGCCAAAATAATCTATCGCATGCAGGATTGGCAATGCACACCATACCATTACCATCTAACAACAAAACAGCATCTGTAGAAGCCATCGCGAGCAAATGACTGCCATGTAAGCGAGTATTTTCTGCTACTAGCGGCGTCACTGGGCGAATCGTTAAAACAACAATTCGAGAACATTTTTCATCTGCAAGCTCTCTCAGGCTCGCCGTAATCTCATACCAAAATGGCGTGGCGCCATCATCAATGATTGCAATCAATTTACCGGGTTGATCTTGCAATTGCCGGCGACACCTAACACTAGGCAGTATGCTTTTATCTAATGACCGCCCAAGCTCATCAGTAATGACCAGCCCTGTTTCGCATTCAGATATTCCACATAATGCATTGATATGCTGATTGAACCATTCATTAGCTAATGAGTTTGTGCCAAGTAATTCGCCATTTAGCGACTGGCAAACCACACCCAAACCGAGTGTTGCCCCTGCACTTAAGATCGCACGAATTAATTCATGATGTTGATTGGCCACACATAGCCCCCATTTTGCAAACCTGTTCCTCAAAAATCACAAGAGAGGAAAGGCAATTAATTATTTATGCTTTAGGTATAGCACAATCAGTATTAATTGCTTATTTAATTATCAAGCCAATATGAAAGCGAATGCAGGAAGTGGACGAACGATTGAAATACGATAATTTATATTACTGAAGGATTGTGCTGTGCACATCAAAAACAAGAAGAAAGTCGGAAGAAGCTAGAGGGAAACTACAGACGAAAAAAAAGGACTAGAGAATATTCTATGTCCTTAATTTTATATTTTTGGTGCGACTGGCCGGAATCGAACCGGCACGGCTTGCGCCGAGGGATTTTAAGTCCCTTGTGTCTACCTATTTCACCACAGTCGCCCCAAGACTTGGAATTATGTCAGCACTCCCTAGTCTTGTCTAGTCTTTTATTAAGATTTCTCTAAAGAATTTAATAATTCGACTTTCTGTGCATACTTTCTTGCCAAAATTGCACAAATAATAAGCTGCAATTGGTGATAAATCATAATTGGCAATACGATTGGTCCTAATGGAACGCTACTGCCAAATAACATTTTGGCCATCGGCACACCATTTGCCACACTCTTTTTAGAACCACAAAACACTGCTGCAATTTCATCTTCTAATGAGAAGCCCATTACTCGTGAGAGCTTTGCGGTAATGGTTAACACCAGCAGCAGCAGGATTGCAGCAACGACTAGCGCTTGAATCAGTAAGCTAATGCCCTGCTGATGCCATAAGCCAGAAAGCGTGGAGTCACAAAAGGCATTAAATACAATCAGCACAATCACTGTTTTATCTACTTTATTAACAACTTTCATTCCCTTTTTCAAAAAGGGTAATAGCCACTTTCTCAGTAGATGGCCAACAATAAAAGGTAAAAGCAATTGAATCGCAATGGCAATGATCGCATTGGCAAATGAAAAGCTACCTGCAGCCCCTTTGCTAGCATAGAAGCTAACCAATAACGGGGTTAGCAACATACCCAGCAAAGTAGACAATGTGGCATTAAATATCGCCCCTGTGACATTGCCTTTTGCAATGGTCGTCATGGTGACAGAAGACGATACCGTGGACGATAACGCACACAGATAAACGATACCCAATACCAAACTAGTATCTAACCAATTCTTTAGCAAGAAGCCAATTAGAAGCCCTAGAATTGGAAATAAGATATACGTACTACTTTGCACCAATAGATGCAATCGGTAGTTCTTAAAGCCTGCTTTCAGCTTTTCTGTTGGTAACAATGCACCATTAAGAAAAAAGACCAACGCGACACCCCAAGCGGTGACGATATCTAAATGCAAAGGTCCGTGGCTAGCACCAACAGATGGAATAAATAGCGCGAGCAAAATGGCCCCGAGCATGGAAGAAATGAATCCATCAAAGGGCCATTTGAAGCGTGTGGTATCAAAGATTGGCATAGTAATGTCTCTCAAGACCCTTCGCAGCTATCTCCGCTTTGAGTCTTGTAGTTTGCAAGCTAAAAAAAGCTATTATCACCCGATTTGCATCTTGAGATAAAACAAATATTACTATGTAAAGTAGATAGATAACCCTGCTTAGATATTGGCTTTTAGCGAATTGGCTGCACTAAGCTCATGCAAGTTAGACCGGCTTCCATTTTCATGAATTCGCTAATATCGATACTATGCACTTTGTAGCCCTCTTCTTTTAAGATTGCTTGCGTCTTCGGGCTCGCTGCATTCATAAAAATCTGATCACCTACTTTTAGTACGTTAGCCGCCCAAGGCTCGTCTTCTTCGACGTCAATTTGATCGAAGCCTGCAAATGCAGAGGTATCTAACCACTCTGGGTTTACCAATACAGTTTCATCATCTAACGCGGTGACACCTGTTTTTAAATGCAGGCAACCCGTAACCTCCACAGGAATGACCGTGTATTCATAGGTTGCGAGAATATTTGATAACTGATTGATTCCCTCTTCATTGGTACGAGAGGTCACACCGACAAAAACAAGCTTATCAATTCGTAAGACATCTCCACCTTCTAGTGTACCTGGCGCCTCAATACTAACAATCGGTTTCTTCAAAGCAGATAGGGATTCAGAAATATGTTTAACTTCCGGTTGACGGCTAAGTGCGCCGGGACGTGTGAGCACAGTCACTTCTGGAAATAAAACCGCGACATCTTCTACAAAAATACTATCTGGCAATTCTTCTAAAGCAGGTAGCACGACAACTTCATGTCCAAACTGCTTTAGCGTCTCTCCGTAAGCATTGTGCTGGGACATCGCTAATTCCACATTTGGCGTTTCGCGGCTAACGAAGGTAATTTCAAAGCCAGACAGATTGGCTGCAGGGTGTCTTGTAAAAATGGTCGTCATGAAAAAATGCCAGCGTAAATGAGAAAGAAAACACATCCTCCCACAATATGGTAAGGATGTGCAGTCATATCTAAGATGAATGTCCGAAGCACATTCAGGGATGTCGCGTTTTTAACCGTTGGTTAGTAGGCTTTTCTAAAAAAGCGTCCAACAGCTTTGGTAAACCAACCTTCTGGCTGAGTTTGGGACAATAGATTTTGCATGCTTTTGCGAACTGAATCGACGTAGGCAAAGTCATCACTACGGATATGACTAAATAACCATCTAGAAAGCAAGTTGTGCAGCTCTTCAGCTATATCCTCACCTTTATTGAAACGTTCTTGTAGGCGGGTTACTCGCTTAATAAAGAGTTCGTGCACTTTTTTGTGAGGACCTGCAAAAGGGTAGCCTGCATCTTCAATTAAGGCTTCTTCAAATGCGAAGTGGGACATGGTGTAATCAATTGTAGAGTCGATCACCTCGGCAACGAGCGCTTTATCATTTTGCGCTTTTGCCTGATCTAGTTGATTAATGTAATCAACGATTCTACGGTGTTGGTTATCAATGACGTCAATGCCGGTGTTTAACTCTGATGTCCATTCCAAGAAAGCCATACCAAACTACCCCATCTATGCTTAGCTGCTAACGGCGTTTGGAGAATGGATGATCGTCCACTTTAGTTACATGATAAGTGGCAAGTAAGAAGTAGCAACCGCTTACCTGCCAATCAGAACCAATCAACACTCGTCAGCAAAAGTTAATGTGCGAATAGTTTGCTTTGTAAAGCAATTGGTCTTACTTGATATTGATTCTCATCAAAGTTTGGTTCAAAGAAATGTAAAGCGCATAAAAACATTATTGAAGATCTGCCGGGATAGATTCTTCTGGATAAAATGCCTTGAATCTACCTAGCTCTTGGTCTGCTTTTTTCTCTTGCCCGTTTCGTTTGAGTTGGCGAATTTCGCTTAACCACTCAGTTGCGGTTTTGGCTTTAATTTCCATCTTTGGCTTCGCCACCTCTTTTGCTACGACTGTAGGCGCAGGGGCGGCGGCAGCTACAGGCGCAGCCTCTATTGCTGGCACAACTTCATTTTTGGCCGCCATTTTCTTCGCAGCATCAGAAGCATTTGCTGCCTGCGGTTTATCAACCGGGGCTTTGTCTGCCAATACAGCAGCTGACGCTGCAGCACTTCTGTTATCTACTTTTGTTTCTTTGGGCGTTGCCGCATCTGCTGTGACTACCGCAGATTCAGATACAGGGCTTGGTACGACCGCTTTCGCGACAACACTAGGTGTAGAGGCCGATGGTGGCGGAACCTTTGCCAATCTTGGCTCCATTTGCATCGTGGATGGATTCGCTACTTTATTTAGTTCATCCGCCGTTGGCGCCCCTTGGCTCGCTTCTTTTGAAGGAGGCACCGGGCTTTGCTCAGCTTGTGGAGAGGCTTCTGCAAAATCAGCATTGGCTATTGATTGCGGCTTGGCTAACCGAGCTTTAGCGTGCTTGGCGGCCTCTTCCTGCTGCTTTCTCGCTTCCGCATCTTTTATAGCCTGTACTTCCTCAGGCATTAATACTGCCGCTTCATTTGCTTGGTTCATTTTTAGCATGAGGCCAACGCCAACCGCCAACACCAAAGAAGCGGCAATGGACAAAGATCCAATCAAACTAGGTAATTTGTTTCTTGGTGGTATTAACCGATTTTTTTGTAATTCGGTATTTACTGCCAATAAAATTTTTTCATCCAACGCATTTGGCGGACTTGGCAATTCGATTTGGTGATAAGCAGAAGACACCAATGCTTCGTCACGGCGAAAATCCGTATCGTTATTCATAGGCATCGATCCTCCTCTTTACTTCTGACACTACTGATCATCACTTGTTTCAATTTGGCGACCGCATAACGTAAACGGCTTTTGGCCGTTTCTGGAAGTACACCAGTAATCTTTGCAATTTGTTCTATCGACATTTCGCCATGCTCGCGTAACAAGAAAGCCTCTCGTTGATCCATTGGCAAATTATCTATTGCTTTTAGCAGCTGTCCAGATATCTGCTTTTGTGTCAGCTGCTGATCTGGAGAGGTATGATCATCCTCTGCCAATTGCTCGGCAATGGCCATTCCCTCGGTATCGGCATCTAAAGACGTGTAGTGCCCCGATGGCAAGTGCAGGCGAAGATAATCAATCATCCGATGGTAGGCGATCTGGTAAAGCCATGTTTTAAACATTGCTTCAGGCTTATAGCTAAATCTGGCTTTCGTCACCGCCATCCATACATCTTGATAGAGGTCGTCTAACCAAGAAACTTTACCGGTTTGGCGTGACAAAAAGGCATAAAGCCCCTGCCGATGTCGCTGATATAACTCGGAGAATGCTGCAGAATCCCCTGATGCGAAACGCAACATCAGGGATTCGTCTGAGATAGTGTCTAATCGATCCGTCATAGGCGGTAAGTATAGACGAACTTTTTTATTCAGCCATCATTGTTTTTGCAACTTTTTCTTGCTTTGATACCCGCGCAGTCAACTCTTTGCTTAGATGGACGAGGCGAACAAATTCAGCACGATAGCCAAAAGGATCTGCCCCTTTTGATCGATTTGCTAGTTGCTCGATATCTGTTAGCGTCATTTGATTGAGGTATTTGCCTTGATTACCTAAATAATCACCAAAGGCAGCAACAGCGGCAGCAAACTGAAAATCTGTCGATGCAGAACTAGCAGATTTCATGGATGCACGTGTTATCGGCAATGAAACCTCTTTACTAGTAGATGCTTGCGGTAATTTATAGCGAAGTTTCAAATAGGCAAGCTCGTTTGGGGTTTGTGCACGGTTTGTTGTCGCACCTTTTTTATTGGCATCGTAACGATACTCAGGAAGATCTCCCGCCTCCTCTGCCAAGGTAATTTCATAAAGCGCCGTTACCGTGTGTCCGGCACCGATTTCACCCGCATCTACCTGATCATTTTTGAAGTCTTCTGCTTTTAATGCCCGATTTTCAAAACCAATTTGGCGATACTCTTTGACGACAGAAGGATTAAACTCTAACTGCAATTTCACATCTTTGGCGACCACCACCATAGACGAAGTAAATTGGTCGACCAAAACTTTTTGCGCTTCATTTAGGTTATCGATATAGGCGTACTGGCCATCTCCTGCATCGGCCAATTGTTCCATGAGTTGATCGTTATAGTTGCCTTGCCCAAAACCAAGCGTGGTTAAGGAAATGCCACTTTTTCTTTTCTCTGCGACTTTATCTTTTAGTGTTTCAAATCGGGTCACGCCCACGTTAAAGTCTCCATCGGTGGCTAACACAATGCGATTAATGCCCTCTTTCTTAAACGCGCTCTCGGCCAAGCTATAAGCCAAATCGATGCCAGATGCACCATTGGTTCCACCGCCAGCCACCAACTCATCAATCGCTTGGTTTACTTCTGCAGGTGTATGCCCTGGGCGCAATACAACTTTCGTTCCGCTAGCATAGGTAACCAAGGAAATACTATCTTGCGGGCGAAGTTGGTGCGTTAGCAGCTTCAGCGCTTTTTTCAATAACGGTAGTTTGTCTGGTGACTCCATCGAGCCAGATACATCGACTAGAAACACCAAGTTCACTGGCGGCATGGTTTCTTTTGCCACATCGGAGGCTTTAATCCCAATTTTGAGTAATTGATGCTTGGCATTCCATGGCGCAGGCGCAATTTCTGTTTGAACACCAAAAGGAACGAACTGTTCTTTTGAGGTAGCAGCGGGTAATGCATATTGGTAGGGAAAGTAGTTCACCATTTCTTCCACTCTTACGGCATCTGCAGGCGGCAATTCTCCTTGCTGAATAAAACGCCTCACATTGCTATAAGCACCGGTGTCGACATCAATACTAAAAGTTGAAACCGGTTGATCTTGCACGCGCATCACGCCATGCTTTTCTTGATGCTGATATTTTTCTGTGTTTTCAACCAAACTAGGCATTGGCACCTCTTGCATCCGCATCACAGGCATAGGAGACATAGCGTATTTTGGTGCGCTGACACTTGCCGCGACTTTTTTATCAGAAATATCAGCAGCGGCATCTACCACCATTTGAGACTCGCCTTCGCTCTTGTTTGAAACTTGTGGAGCCGTTTTGACTGGCGTTTCTTTCACGGCAGTACTTACGTTAGAGGAAGTACATGCGCTTAATAAGCAAATTGAGATGACAGAAAGGGCGAAGGTTGGTTTCATGGTTAGACTCCTATGCAATTTGTGGGTTACATAGAGTTAAACGACAGCCATTTCACTTTCGGGTTAAAATTTCAAAAAATATTTTTGGTATGCATCAATGCAAGCAGAAGACCTATTAAAACTCGTTACTTGGCAAATGCCGTTTGGAAAATACAAAGGCCGCATCATTGCCGATTTGCCGGGGCATTATCTTAACTGGTTTGCCAGAGAGGGATTTCCTGAGGGGGAAATTGGAAGATTACTCGCGCTGATGCAAGAAATGGATCACAACGGACTAAAACCACTATTGGCGCCATTACGAGGCACACGCTAAATATAGGGCGTCAACATGGTTAAATAATTGGCAGATAGAGAGACAAAGAAAAAAGCCGAACAATTTGCATTGTTCGGCTTTTTTTAATTCTGGTGGAGGGGGAAGGATTCGAACCTTCGAAGGCAGAGCCGTCAGATTTACAGTCTGATCCCTTTGACCGCTCGGGAACCCCTCCAGAAAGAGGACGCATATTATAATGATATGCCTATGCCGTCAAGCACTGTCCTCTAAAAAAGCTAAAATTAATTAAACTTTCAGCTTTTTATGGTATTCCTTCATTAAAGAACGTAGTTTATCTAGCTCAGCTTTGGCTTCTGGTACTTTATTCGCTGCAACTAACTTATCAACGTTATCCAAGCCAGCTAGTAGTTTGGTGATACCTTCATCAAACGTTTTCTTATCGTACTTACTTGGTAGTTTGGTTGTTTTTGCTTTTTCTACCGCCGTACGGAATGCTTTTAAGTTTTTAGCTAACGCAGTTGTATCTGAATCCGCTGCCGCTGCTTTGTAAGACTTTTTCATGTCTTTCATTGTGCTTTCCATTTCGCTAGCAGCAAATGCGGCATTAGCGAACAAAGCACAAGACAAGATAGCAGAAGATAAAATCGCTAAACCTTTTTTCATCAGAAACTCCTTTGGGGTGCAGAAGATTAAAATTGCTTCGTTAAATCGTTGAACCGAGTATATAAGGCAATTCTTAACGTTATCTTAAGCATGCAGAAGGAATACGCCCTTCGTCTAGATGCTCATGACAACAAGACATCTTTTTTACAATCATTTGCGATTTCATTTTCTGAAGATAACATGGCGCCGGCTAATTGTTGGGCGATACTCTCTACCGAGAGCATGGTTAACATCATTCCCTGCTGGTTTTCCATTTTTACAATCGATGCCAATACCGATGAGGCACCAACATAAATATTTGTGACATCTGTGACATCTTCTAGACTCACCGTTGGTACGTCTCCTAGCGCATCGACCAAAATACCAAAGTACTTCCCTACTCCATCTTTAATAATGACCACTTGTGCTGTTTCTTCAAAATCATCCGCTTGAGAAATGCCTAATGCTGCGTGCAAATTAAACAATGGGAGTGTTTTATCTTGATACACCAACGCGCCATAAATATGCTTTGGCGTGTTTGGCAATCTGGTTGCATCTTGTAATTCAATGGCTTCGATAATATCAACAGCAGGTAAACCCAACCAATGCGTACCTAAATAAAAGGACGCCACATCCAAGCCTTGTTTAATAGAGGCTCGTACCGACGTAGTTTGTGTCGTTGCTGGTAGCAAGTTGGTTGGATGACTATGTTGGTTAGGTGCAGTACCTAATCTGACACAGCAAAATGCATATACTGTATTTCGATAGGGGTCTTGATCCCCTTTATACTCTCTGTAGCCCGTTGAAAGGCTAACACCCATGGAGTACATGACATCATCAATTGTCAAAATATGTGATGAGGGGACGTTTTCTGTGTACATTGAAACGTCTACAGGAAAGATTTCGCCCGCTTGATAACGCCAATCGGTAGACGAAATAATTTTGCTATTTGCATCTACATAGCAAGCAAATGCCCCATCTAGCACTTGCCCGTGTTCATCTCTTGGTAGGATATCTGACAGCATAGAGGCAAACTGTGGTTCGCTATCAAACACTATCCCAATTCCGCCGATGACTTGTTTGGTGACACTATCTGTGATGCTGGAAGCGTAGATGTAGGTTGATCTACCTTGATACAAAGGCGTTTCTACAAAATCAGAGACGCAATAGGTCTGAGAGCCATTCAGAGATAGCGCCGCGTTCACCCATGTTTCATCTAGGTGTTGCCCAACTAGCTCATCTACTGCGGGCTTAGAAACTGCAAGCACCTTACCAGTGACATCAAACACCAGTAGATTTTCATAAACGGTATAGAGTTGATTAATATATTGCAGTACGCTCGTTAAGCTAGCGCGCTGCTTTTGTTGGCTAGTTTCTTTCTCTAGCGCATGCCCAATCGCAGGGTCTAACGCCCACCAGCGGCAATCATTGGCGCGCTCGTATAAATTGCGATCCATGATGTCGATTGCCAAACTCGCCTGAAACTGACAATCCCGCATCAAAGAAGAAATCACCGTGTGCTGAAGATTCCCAATCGAACTTGTAAAGACTTCGCGCATTTTTTGCCCATTACGGCTAATCTCTGACAGCAATATTTTGGAGAATGCAGGATTAACGGCATTGGAAGATTCGGTTTGTCTGATCGTACCGTTCCAAATAGATCGGCTCAAATTGCGCTGAATAGCCTCTGCCTTTTTAGGAATGCCTTGCAACAAGGTCGAAAAAATCTTTGGGTTGGCCAAGATGGCCGCACGCATCTCTTGGCTAAGCGCCAACTGGCTTTCTTCATCTTGTTGATCAAATGCCAGTGTCAGCGGCATCAGGACAAGCCCTTGCCAGCCGGGGCCTTGATACCCCTGATAACCTCGTGTTTGGCTGGCATATGCTAGGTAGGCTTGACCAGAAAATCGAATAAGCTGCATTTTTCCCTGTTCGACTTTTAGCTTGGCCCCTTTGGGTAATTGCCAAGGATCACTCGCTGCAATTACCTGCCCTGCGCTATCTAATAAACCCAATACGACATGAGAAGATTCGTCTTGTAACTGAGAAAAAATTCTGTCTAGTTCATCGTGAATTCGAAATGAAAGCGCTAATACACCAGGAGATGCAAAGCGACCTTGAGAAACGCGATAGGCGTATAAGAGCACTTCTGATTCATCAGGAAATAATTCTGATGGTCCATAATATTCAACATATGGAGCGGAAGTTTGCTGGGCATGAATCACCCAATCTTCTGCGCAAGGTAAGTCTGGTAATGCACCGTTTAAACGCGTTAATACCTCTCCTTCTGCACCCAGCAATATTACATCATCATAAACAGAATATTTCTTAACGTATTCAGTTAGTCGTTGGCCAATGGAGGTAGATGATGGTGCAGAAATATACTTCTTTAGTTCTTCATCGGTAGCCAAAAAACCAATATCTGCGGTTCTTTCAAACAAGTTTCTGACCAGAATATCGATCACCACTTGTGAGGTGGAAGCCATTTGCTGAATGGTCTTTTGCAAAGTCTGTTCAGCTAAACTATTGAGTAAATCATTCGTTAGCCCTGAGAAAGCTGCACGTGTATTAGCGACTTCAGAAGTGGTTCCGGAGAGTTGCCCAAGAAGATTGAGCGTATCCCATACGGCTTGTAATGACTGCAAAGACTCTCGATACGCTTCCACAATCGGCATGTGTGGTACATAAGGTCTTAAGTTGGAATGAACATCGATACCTTTGTAGTTCGCCATCACGATCCCCTTGCTTGCAATAGCAAAGTGAATAGCAATTGTTATGCCTGATATTTAATCAATATATGGTCATTTTTCGCGCGTGAAGCACCATAACAGCACTTAAATGACAAGCGGGTCATCAATTTGGTGCAATCCAACTAATTGTCAGTAGATCACTAGATAGGCTGGTATGTTTGGAAACATTGCTTGGCACTATTGAGGCTTGGATTATCGTTGCTTGTCAGCCAAATCGCCCCTTGTTCGACCATTTGTTTAGACGTGAGCGGGATGAATACAGCACCAGCCAACTGCATTTTACTCATGGAATGCGGCACAATTGCAACGCCCAACCCTTCTGCTACTAAATTTACAATGGTTTGTTGAAGGTGTGTTTCAAACTTCACATTTGGCTCGAAACCGCCCTCTAAACAGCATTGCCACACAAGCGTATGTAAAGCTGGCGCGGTGCGAGAAGGAAAGCTAATAAACACTTCATCACGAAGTTGATGAGGTTCTATTTGGCCTGCTGCTGCGAGTGGATGCGTAGCCGGGACAACGGCGCATAAGGGCTCTCTAAACAAGGCGTGATAGGAAAAACCAGAAGGTTTTTGCCAAGGGTAAGCAACACCGCAGTCTATTTCGCCAGCCAGTAGAGATTGATTTAAGGCACTTGGTAGTAATTCGATGAGCTTCACATCTATCAGCGGAAATGCTTCGCTTAATTGGCGAATAAGCCCTGGTAACACGCTCCAAGCCGCACTCATGGTAAATCCAATGGTGAGCGTACCCTTTTCTCCTCTTGCTACTGCTTGCGTACTATCGATAAGCGACTGATATTGATTGAGTAAGCGTTTGGCCTCTTGGTAAAAATGTGCGCCAGTTGGGGTGAGCGCAACATGCCGGGTAGACCTTTCTAGCAATACAACACCTAAAGCAGATTCAAGCGAAGCAATCTGCCTTGATAGCGGTGGTTGAGAAATATGAAGCTTTGCTGCCGCCAAACCAAAGTGCTTGGTTTCGGCAAGGACAACAAAGTAATTAAGCTGTCTTAGGTCAAATTTCATTCATACCTTTTCTGCATGAATTAATCATTAAATAAGTATTGGACGGTATTTATCTTAGCAAAATACACTGCGCAAATGTAATAATTAGTTGACTAACTATGCTGCTTTTAATAAACACCTTGCTTCCTATTTTTGCTCTCTTATTGATTGGGTATGCATGCCGGCGATTTGGCTGCTTGGGGGAGAATGCCTCTGTCGAATTAAATCGGCTAGTCGTATGGTTGGCGCTGCCGGCCTTATTACTAAAAGTCACAGCAACTACGCCGCTTTCAGAGATTGGGAACGTTGGCTTTTTAGCAGCACTGACGATTAGTAGTGGCGTAGTGTTTATTGCAACGCTAGTGTATCGACTAAAGAAAAACAAACAATTAGCCGATGCCAGCATTGATGGACTATGTGCGTCATACGCCAACACGGGGTTTATTGGTATTCCGCTCTGCATGCATATTTATGGAGATACAGGTGTACTTGCCGCCATTTTGGCAACTTTAGTCGTTGCTTGCGTATTGTTTGCAATTGGGATTATCTGCATTGAAGTGGGTACGCAAACGCATACACACTGGTTTGCATCATTCAAAAATGTGAGCCAATCTTTACTTAAAAACCCGCTGGTCGTTAGCCCATTTGTCGGCATGTTTCTTTCTGGCTTTCACATTACCTTACCAGAGCCCGCAATGACCTTGATTACCTTACTTGGACAAGCAGCGACGCCATGTGCGCTGGTGTCTCTTGGTGCCTTTTTAGCCCACAAGCAAAGGGGTAATAGTCGGGATGCGTATTTGCTGGTGTCGGCCAAATTAATTATCCAGCCGCTAATTACCGGGGTATTGGTGTATCACGTGTTTCATTTGCCACCTGTATGGGCAAATTCAGCGATTTTACTGAGTGCGCTACCAACGGGCACCGGCCCATTTATGTTAGCAAGCCACTACGTAAGAGATGCGACCACGGTATCTAGCACCATTTTACAGACCACGGTAGGATCGATTGTATCTGTATCGATGTGCTTATTATTGTTTAACCGTTAAGACGTATATTTACGCTTCGTCATTTGGCCAATCAACCATCATCTCGCCGACTTCTGCGGTAAGCCATGATTTAAAGTTTTGAAAATCTTCCCTGACTTTTGAGTTTTTGTTTGTGACTAAATAATGGTGACGATCTTTAAACTCTAATACCGCATCAACAGGGCGGACTAAGCTCCCTTTTTCGATTTGCCGATGGACCAAATGATGCCAGCCAAGCACGATCCCCTCACCAGCTTCTGCCATTGAGATCAACAAGCGGTAGTCATTGCTTTCAAATGGCTCTTCGGGTTTAAAACGCCCTGCGTCACTGGTATTTTGAAACCAATTACGCCATACCCGCCAATCGACATGCTCACATACTTGGTCACGGCCAATAATAGAGAGATGCAAAGTGGGGTAATTAAAGATATCCAGCGGCCTTTTGATGCCGCCCTGAATGTTATTTTCGTTAAAAGACGGACTACAGACAGGATAAACAATATCGTGAAATAGATTTTCTACTTCGTATTGTGCTGCGGTGACAGGTGGGTTTTTGGTAATAATTACATCCGGTTGTACCAAACCCTCTAGTGCCATGAAGTTATCCGTCACCGTGATGTTTAGCTTGATAGACGGAAAGGCTTTCCGAAAAGATGCCAGCCTAGGGGATAACCACAAAGCAGAAAATGAATAACTCACACACAAATTTAAGGATTGGTGCTGAGAGCGTCTCACCACATCGGCTGCAGAAGCGATGTTCATAATTGAGAGATAAGACGCGTTATATAAGATGCGCCCTGCTTCGGTTAATTTGATGGTACGGCCTGTACGATCAAATAACTCCACTTCTAGGACATCTTCTAACTCTTTGATTTGTCGGCTAATTGCTGCTTGCGTCACGCATAAAATTTCAGCCGCTTTGGTGAAACTTTCATGTCTAGCTGCGGTGACAAAACACTTCAGTGCGCGAAGTGATGGCATCTGAGCGAGCAATCTATCGGTGGAGAGTTGCTTGGTCGACATGGCGAGTCCTAAAGAAAAAGATCAATTAGCGAAAGAATACTTTACTGACTAGCTAGTATTCTTTTTCTGATTTTTAACACAATTTCTCACATTTGTCGTTAATTGCAGCCGCCTTAAAATGGTAAAAAAAACCCTTTCACAGGAGAGGAAAGGGTTAAAGAAGTGTTCTAAAGCGAGCGAAAGCTTACAACTCCACCTCTAAATTGGTTTTCACTTTTGAGCAGCAGCTGAGAATATAGCCATCTGCAATTTCATCCTCTGTTAGCCCGCCGTTATCATTCATTTCCACTTCTCCGCAGAGTACCTTTACGCGACAAGTTCCACAGATACCCATGCCACAGGCTTTAGGAATATTAATTCCCGCCTTGCTTGCCGCGACATGGACAGTGGTTTCTGCTGCGACAGTGACCGACTTCCCATTTTCAGGAAAATTCACCACAAAGCCTGCTACCTCGGTATGGTCGCCGGCCTCTTCATGGCGATTGGCATGCGCTTCTGCTTCGGCAATGTCTTCTGCAGGCGTCGCACCAAAGGATTCCTCATGATAGCGGCTCATGTCAAAACCTGCCGCTTGTAAGAGTTGTTTTACCGCACGCATATAAGGCGTTGGGCCGCAGCAGAAGACTTCTCGCTCAAGAAAATCTGGCGCGATTAGTTGCAACATGGCGGTTGATAAATAGCCACGATAACCGCTCCAAGCCTGCCCAACTTCATTTTTCTCGCAAATGAGGTGCAATTTGAAGTTTTCGATGCGGGTAGACATGTAATCTAGTTCGGCACGGTAAATGATATCCCGTGGGGTTCTCGCACTATGGGCAAATACCATGTCGACATCTGAATTGGTATCAAAGAACCATCTCGCCATCGACATTACTGGCGTAATCCCTACCCCACCCGATAACAGTAAAACTTTCTTTGCGGGATAATCGATGCAATTAAACTGCCCGACAGAGCCATGAACGGCGAGTTCGTCCCCTTCTTTTAGGTTATCGTGCAGCCAATTTGACACGACCCCACCCGGCACCCGTTTGACGGTAATCGAAAAGCTGTATGGAATAGAGGGTGCGCTAGAAATTGTGTACGAGCGCATCACGCGCTGACCATCAATATTTAGCTCTAGCGTGACAAACTGCCCTGGCTTAAAAAAGAACAGTACCGGTGTCGGCATACTAAAACAAAAGGTACGCACATCATGCGTTTCTTGAATGACCTTGCGGCAATTCACCACATGACGGCCATTCGTCCATGTCTGTGTATTCACGGGATTCAGGTATTCTGCACTCGTTAGACTAATCATGATTATTTCCCTTCATCAAACGAATTTTCTTCGCTGAGTACCAGATTAAAAAGAGGGGCGCACGATGGGCTAGATGGCAAGTTAGCAACTAGCTGCTCGATAGATTGGCGGTGAGCAAGTGATAAATTCACCCCCGCCATTTGATGGAATTTCTCAATGAATTCGGTTTGTGTAAATGGAACGCCAGGGTCTCCCTTTGCTGCTGTCGTTTCACTCTGAATAACATCGCCATTTTCTAAGGTAATGATGAGGCGGGATAAGATTTCTTCAGGAAAGCGCTTTGACAAATCATCCGCCTCGACGATGTCAATTTTCTGGCTAAATTGGCGAATATCCTCGGCATGGATGGCATCCCCCGTTACCTCGGATGGACCAACTTGCCCACGACAAAAATAAGCGGCTAAGGGAAAGGCTAGCCCATATTGCGCTTCATCTGCATTTTGTGGGTTATAGCCTTGCAGCCGCATAGATTCGTGAAAGGTCTCAACCCTAACCTGCTTGATATTGTCTGGTGTTAATGATGGGTGCGCTTTACGCAACTGCGTTGCAGCCGTTAAAGCGGGTTGCGCCCAACGGCAAACTGGCCAAGGTTTAAAATACTGAGCATCTATTTCCCATCTCTGCCCTAAATCTTGCCAATACGAGGCAACACGATCCTCTTCTACCGTTTCTGCTGGCGCCCCTGTGACGCCGGCCATTGCCATGAATAACGCATTGATGCCCGCATATGCACCTGCACCATGCGCATCTCGTAACATAGATGGGTAATCTACCAAACGCATCATGGGGCAACGTGGGCCAAAGTATTCGGCAATCCCCATTGCGTGACGGAATGTTATTTCATCTAGCCCCAGCAATTTGGCGCCACCACACACCACACCAATGCCAGAGAAAGAACCCGAGGCGTGATATTCTGGCGCAGTCGCCATTAGGGCCACACCTGCCCGAAGCCCTGTTTCGTAAGCGATTAATAACGCACTTAAAAATTGTTCGCCGCTAATCTCATGTCCTTGTTTTCGATAGGCATCGGCCAAGGCAATTAGTGCTGGGACAACGGTCGCGCCAGCATGGCCTTTAGAGGTGAAATGCCCCTCGTGTGCATCAAGGCTATCCACACAAAACCCACCCGCCCAAGCGGCACCCATCGGGTGTACAGATCGACCATCGAACAATAGTCGACTAGCCAATTTGCCAGCCGGATAATGCTCATGCGCATAGGTGCGTAGACGTTGGCTTGTTTCATTATTGCTTGCACCAGCAGCGACACCAATAATATCTAGTAAACTATTGAGGACTAGTTGCTGGGTGTGTTTTGGTGCATCGGAAAATTGGAACCCTTGGATAAACTCATAAAGGGACATGAGACTCTCTCCCACAAAAGGTGGCGACAGAAAAGAAATGAGACACCAGATAGAATCACGCCAAGATGACGGTCTGAAATCCGGCATCTTGGCGTTGCTAGATCGCTTAATCTGCGATACGGCTCTTCATGGTATTGCAGTACCAATCATCAAATTGGCTTGGGCCATTTTCTGCAACGGCAGAATAATTGCCTGCTTGGTATGCAGGAGAACTAACACCAGCGTGGGTGCCTTCTACTAAGCGGCGATCTTGATCATTGGTAGCAATCCACACTTCAGTCAGTCTTGTTAGATCGTAATCCACACCTTCCACTGCATCTTTGTGTACCAACCATTTGGTAGTAACCATGGTTTCACCTGGGCCTAGCGGTAAGACACGGAAACTCAGCGCATGGTCACCTAAGAAGTGGTTCCAAGTAGATGGGTAATTGAAGTAAAGCAAGGCACCAATATTTTCGACACCACTCTTGTCTAGTCGACCATTTACCGCTGGCTTACCATCCATGGTGTAGCTAGACGCATTAGCAGAAAGTGGAATACGGGTAATGCGGTACTGGCCATTGTCTGACATCACCATTTGACTTGGTAAACCAGCTGTTTCGCAACGATCCCAGAACGCCGATAGCTCTGGATCACTATCGTCGGCAACACCCGCAACAGATAAGTTTTCAACAAATGAATTGAGCAGCTCAGGATGATTGCCTTCGCAGTGATAGCATTCGCGGTTGTTTTCGAACACCAGTTTCCAGTTGCCTTTTTCAACAATTGTGGACTCGAAAGCAACTTTACAGTCTGCCAAGTTGTGCGGGGAAACAAATGGGGTTAGTGCTTTACGGAAGCCCTCAAAGTCTGGTGCGGTTTCTGCGACACAGACATAGATATACGTTTCAACGATTGCCGCGTGAACTTGCTTCAAACCATGGCTTTGCGGATCAAATTCATTACCCATATTGCCAGCAAATTGCAATTTACCTTCTAAACTAAATGTCCATTTGTGATATGGGCAAACTAATTTAGCAGACTTGCCGCTACTGCTATTACAAAGCTTAGAGCCACGGTGTGGACAGACGTTATGGAATGCGCGAATTTCGCCATCTGTTCCACGAACAATCACCACTGGGAAATCGCCTACTTGTAAGGTGATAAATTGTCCGGCTTTTTCTAATTCGAAGGTATGACCAGCGAAAATCCATTCTTTGTGCCAGATTTGCGCTAAATCTTCACGATACACATCCGGATCGGTATACAAAGCACCAGATAATACTTGGCGTGGTTGACGTTGCTTGATTAAAGATATCGTTTTTTGTTGGGTGGTCATTTGTCTCTCTCCAAGAGGTTGTGATCATTTCGCCAGCACGGGATTTGTCTTGCTGGTGGATGGATCACATTCTTGGAGAGGCCGAAAAAAGCGTCAACGCGCTATATTTTCTGAGTGGCATTACTTTTTGTTATGCGACAAAAAAAGAGATTTTCCCATTTAAAAAGTAAAAATTTAATTATTTAAAATCAATTGGTTAAATAAAAATCAATTCTTAAGCCTCTTGGCGTAACCACTCAATCGCCGACTCAATTTGCCGCGAATAAATTTCGCCATGTGGTAAAACTGCATAATATTTATCAGGTACTTTGAGCGAAAATTCGGACAACCGCACCAACTGGCCGGCATCTAGATAGGGTTGCAGCAAACGCTTCCAACCCAGCGTAATGCCTACCCCGTGCAAAGCTGCGTTAACTGCATCGGTATAGAGACTACATCTAAGGCCGTAGTGTAGCTTTTGGTTCTTTAAACCAAACGCCTGAAACCAACTATCCCAGCCTAACCAACCGTCAAATGTTGGGTCATTATCGATTAATGGCATCGCCGCCAGATCGGCAAGTGTATGTGTGTCCGGATGGGCGGCTTTCCACGCGGGCGAGCACACCGGAAACACTTCTTCATCAAATAAGCAATACGCGGTGCCATCACTCCATTGACCATCACCATACCGAATAGACAAATGAAATCCATCATTTCGCATATCTGCTGCAAACTTTTGCGTCACGATTCGCAGCGAAGCGTCTGGAAATTGCTGCTGATAATTGGGCAGCTTGGGCAAAATATAGAATTGAGAAAACGCGGCGGTCGATTCAATAATGAGTTCTTGATGGCTAGAACCAAGAGAAATATGGTCATACGCCGTGGCAATTTTCTGCATCGCCTCAGCAGCTGCGGCGTACAGAATCTCCCCTTCCCGAGTCAGTTCAATCGCACGGTAAAGCCGATTAAACAGCGACACACCTAAATCCGTTTCTAAGGATTTAATTTGTCGACTCACCGCTGCCTGGGTCAGCCCTAGCTCATGCGAGGCTTTCGTAAAACTACTTAATCTAGCGACCGCTTCAAACTCTACAATTGCGGTTAGAGAGGGAATAATCCGACGATATCCACGCGAACTCATCATCCACGCCTTTCTTTTAAAACGTATTCACAATCAATCCACCTGATTTGTATTGGGAGTCGAATGCATGGTGAACACAAGAGTAAACGCCGTGCCCACCATGCGCGGGTTATCCCAAACGATATTGGTCGAGAATATCAATTTGCCGGTTAGCCAGCGTCGTCAGGTTATTTGCCAAAGACGTGGTTCGATGCGCGGCTGCGCTTGCCTGATCGGTCATTTGTGCAATGATTTCTACTTGCTCGGCAATATTCGTACTCGCCGCTGTTTGCTCACGCAATGCAGTAAACATCTCGTTCACTTTAGTGACTGTCTCTAATGCAGACTCTCCAATCTGCAAGATGGCTTTATCTGCATCATCTGCTCTAGCCACGCCAGAGGTAACGATTTGATCAGTTTGCTTGGTCTGTTGGCTAGCGGCTAACGAGCAATTTCGCATCGCGTTAATGGTTTCGGCAATTTCTTGCGTTGCTGTCGATGTTCTTTCTGCTAAGCGCCTTACTTCATCTGCAACCACGGCAAAGCCACGTCCTTGCTCGCCTGCTCTCGCCGCTTCAATCGCTGCATTTAAGGCAAGTAAATTGGTTTGCTCGGCCACTTCACGAATCACAGAAACAATCGAATTAATTTTGGCACTTTGCCCATCTAATTCATTAATGGCTAAAGAGGTTCTGCCAACGGTCTGTGCAATCCCTTTAATATCCGACACCGTATTGGCAATAGTAACAGAACCCGATTTTGCCAATTCGCCAGCGTTTTCTGCCATTTGCAGCATATCGCCAGACTGATTGCTGACTTGGGTAATGCTGACCGACATTTCTTCAACGGTTGCGGCCACATTGGTTGTTGCTTCATTCTGAGTAGAAGTTAATTCTGCGACCTGATTCGCTGTTGTCAGTAATTCGCCAGCGGCCTCCGAAACTTGGCGAGAACCTTCTAAAATGGTTCGCAGATTGGTTTGCACCCTATCCAGAAAGGTATTTAGCAGCACAATCGTTTGGTCTACCTCCGTTTTACCGCCAGCTTTAGCGCGGTAGGTAAAGTCTAGCGACTGAGAGATATGGGTAATGGTCTGTTGAATGGTTTGTAAACCCGCTTGAAGAATCCGGTAAACACGCAACGAAGCCAATCCTATCACCACCATAATCACCCCGAGTAAGACCAAGGTAAGCTTCATAGCTAGTTGGCTGTTTTTCTCGGTTGTTTGGCTTTGTTGTGTAGCTATTGCCTTTTTATCGTTAAGTTGTTTATTCAGTAACGATAACAGCATATCGACTTTTTGCTGGGTATCCCCCGTGGCAATCATCGCCGCCGCATCAAAAAAGCCGGCAGTTGATTTCGCTAACGCTTTATTAAAGCTATCAGAAAAAGCGGTATACGCCGTTTGTAAAGACGTCGCAGAGGCTTTTAACGCTTCATTTGCCGCCATTTGCTGCTGATATTTTTGCAAATTCCGATCAAGCAACAAGCGGTTATCCGCGATTACTTTCTCGTACCCTTTTTTCTTACCCGCATCCGTTTCTAGAATATGCGTCAGCAAATTTGCTCGCAGCACTTGCACGCCAGTTTGCATATCTTTTAACGCCTCTAAACTAGGCATTACTTCTTGATACGCAAAACCAACCTCATTATTTAAGGAACGAATTTGTAGCACGCTCCAGCCACCAATTCCTAAAAAGGCAATGAATACGCCAAGGAAGGTCAGTAATAATCTAGTTGCAATCTTCATTCGTCTCTCTCCTACTTACGTCTGAAACTAAAAACCGTAAATATCAAAAATGAAGTACTTATTCATAATATCTCGGTACGAGCCATCTTTGATTACGGCATCAATTGCTTGGTCAAACTTTTGTTTTAATTGGGGATTTTTCAGGTTAACGGCAATACCTTCTCCATCTCCAAGATACTTAGGTTCGATAATTGGAGAGCCAACCAAGTCCATCCCACTCCATTTTTTCTGAGTGATATGGCCGTCATAAGCAGAGATCAGATCATCTAAGAGAATGTCTATCTTCCCACTTTGCAAGTCGGTATACATCTCATCTACTGCGGGGTACTCTACAATCTTGATGGATTTATTCGATCCGTATTTGCCATTCATATAGTTGCTATAAATGGTGTTACCTTGGACACCCACCGTCTTATTGCTTAAATCCATTGCGGTGACATACGTAGTTAAAAACTTCTTCTTTTTAGCGACAAATGATCCACCCACCCGCATATATCGTTTGCTAAATAGCACTCGTTTTTGGCGTTCTGGGATAATGGCCATTGAGGTTGCAATTGCATCAATTTTGCCGGTTTCAACAGCAGGGATCAGGTCATCCCATTTGATAATGACAAACTGGCACTTTTCCTTCATGACATCACAAAAACGCTTTGCCAAATCAATGTTAAAGCCAGCAGGCTTTCCGTTTTCTAAGTAATCAAAAGGAGGAAAATTCCCAATCACGCCGAGTTTTAAGTCTTTGGCGATCACGCATTGGGAAATCAGCATGCCGCTGACCAAAAGCCATTTCATTTTCATGTTTCTGCCCCCTGAACTGCTTGCTACCGCTAAAAAAAAGGTGCATCCCTCGGATGCACCTGAACCCCCTCACAACTGCTGCATGTGAGTACTACTTAAACCTAAACAACCAACCAACAAACAAACATTACATTTCAATGCCAGCCATTTTTTCTTTAAAGGCAATCGCCGCTTTCACGGCCACGCCAGAAAAAGGCTGAAGTGGTAATGTTTTTGGCGTAGGAATTTTGAGTAAATGCTCGATCAAATCGTTGGGTTGGCCGAGAACATATTCCGCCAACAACTTCCCAGCGGTAGAACCACGGCTTAAGCCCAAGCCATTACAGCCAATCGATTGATAAACGTTTTGATCTCGCTTACCAAAATACACACCATTATTTGTGGTTAAACACAACGCGCCACCCCAGGTGTATTCAAAATTCACTTGGCTAAGCATAGGAAAGCGACGCTCAAACGATCGCTGATGCAAATGACGCGATTCGGCCAAATCTTGTGCAGATAACACAACACCCGGACGATATGAGAAATGGTTACGAATACAAATACGGTTAAAGCCAAGACGACGAACGGTTGTGCCCATTGGGTCTGCGGGAATAAGCGCCCAAGAGCGTTGCCCACCAAGTTGCAGTACTTCTTCATTCGTTAGTTCACGCGATAAAGACGCGTAGGTGTACACCGGCAGTAAGCCATTTTTACGATCTGCTGCGTAAGCGTTAGTACACAACAACACTTGTTTAGCGGTAATGCTGCCAGACTGAAAACGCAGTAATTGCACACCGCGTTGATTCGTCATTTCTAGCACTGGGCTTTCTTCAAATACGCTCACATTCGCCGGCATATTTAAAGCAAGGCCACGCATGAGTGCGGCAGGTTGTGCGGTACTACAGCCAGGGGTATGCATCCCCCCTAAATAAAAGTCAGATCCAGTAACACCTTTGATCGCGCTTTTATCTAGCATCGTAAAAGGCTCACCAATCCGTTTTAATCCCTTGGTAAAAGATTCAACGGCTTTTTCGCCTCTCGGATTGGCCCAAGCGTGAAATTTCCCCTCATCACGCCAGTCGCAATCAATCTGATGTGCCTTCACAATCGACCGAACATAATCAATGCCGTGTCGTTGAAAACGCACATCCGCTTGATCTTCCTCTACGCTTTTTGAGTAGCTATCACTACTAATATCGTGAGGAAGATCAACAAAGAAACCCGAATTTCGTCCTGCTGTACTTCGTCCAATCCGATCTGCCTCGACAAGCGCGATCGTCGATTCCGGTGATAACTCGGCCAAACGTCTGGCAGCACACAGACCTGTGATACCGCCACCGATCACCACATAATCAAACGTTTGCTGACCTGAATAACGCTTTGCCGGCAATGGCTTGGCGAGAATTTCCCACCAGCCATTTTGACCGTCTGGCGCAGGTAGCTTTCCAAAATCGAGTTTCTGGTTCATATAAACAGCCCGTTATTATTTTAGTAGCGGAAGTACCACTGCTTTTAGAGACTCTTTTTCTGCTTCGGTCAATGCGCCTAGTGGTTCACGCGCCAAGCCAACTTCTAAACCAGCTAGTTCGCAACCGTAACGCACGTACTGAATAAATTTGCCACCTTGCTCTAGCAACTCTAGAACTGGCAACAATTTGCGCATTAGCGCACGGCCAGCAGTGAAGTCACCTTTGTTGACGCAAGTGTCTAGCATTTCTACGTGTAGCTCTGGCAAGAAGTTGCCCGCGCCACCAAACCAGCTCTTACCGCCCCAAGCAAAGAATTCAAGCGCTTGGTCATCCATACCGCAGCTCACAGTGAAGCGATCACTGTAATGCATCATCAAATGATGTAGATGAGAGATATCGCCAGTACTTTCCTTCATCGCGACCACGTTTTTACGTTCCAACATGGTTTCTAGTACAGCATCACTGATTTCAGTACCGGTACGTGCTGGGAAGTTGTACAGCATGATTGGCAGATCCACTGCGTCATCTACTTTTTGCAAATGCGCTAGTAGTTCGTCTTGTGTTGGTTGTGCGTAGTAAGGCGCAGCTACTAGCACAGAATTAAAGCCTGCTGATTTTGCTGCTTTACCCAAACGGATCACTTCTGTGGTGGTCGTTGCGTTGATACCGGCGATAAGGTCAATTTTGCCGCCAACAGCTGCTGCAACGGTATCAAAGGTTTTTAGACGCTCATCAAAACTCAGCGCATAGTATTCACCAGTTGTGCCACCAACACCTAGGCCAGACAATCCACGGCCAGATAGATTTTGCGCATGAGAAGCCAATTTGGCATGATCGATTTCGCCATCGGCTAAAAATGGGGTAACTAACGGTACGTGTACGCCGTGAAAATTCATTGTAATCTCCTTGATTAACTTCACTAGACCGTTAGCCAACATGGCGTATGGTCTATCTCTATTTAGCGAGAAGAACTAACGATGTATTGTTAATTCTTCTGACTAAATAGGCCAAACCAGGGGGCGACAGCCCCCTGAGAGGCAAAGATTACTTAGCCAACCATGCTTTTACTTTTTCTGGATGTGCATCAACAAATTTCTTCGCAGCAGTGGCGTAGTCGTTTGTCGAGTTACCTTCCATTTCAACTGCTTCTACATCAGCCAAAGTCATGTTGAATTTCTTCATCATGGCGTGAGCTTTAGGGAACTTCTTACCGAACTCTTTAGAACCAAATGCGTGGATGGTTTCTTCTCCGCCCAAAGTACCTTTCGGATCTTTTAGGTAACGCATTTTGTACTTCTGGAACAACCAGTGTGGGCTCCATACAGTTGCAACCACCCACTCTTTTGCTGGGTAAGCACGAGAGATAGAAGCCAACATGCCTGCTTCAGAAGAAGACTGTAGTTTCATGTCTAGGTTATAAGCAGAAATAGTTTTTTCTGAAGCTTGCATCAAACCACCACCTGGCTCGATACCTTGAATAGTGCCTTTTAGCTTCTCTTTCACTTCTGGCTTGCTCAAATCAGCAATAGAAGACAATTGTGATTCAGGGATATACGCTGGTACTGCCCAACCGTTTTTACCGCCTTTGTAAATCACACCAACATCTTCCATGTCGTTTTTGTAACGAGCAAAGTAAGTTGCGTGAGTCACTGGCAACCAGCCACCAACCATCAGATCCAAGTCGCCGCGAGCAACACCTTGGTACTGAATACCGATGTCCGCTTGAACAAACTGAACTGGCTGTTTCAGTTTGGTTTCCATTACGTATTTCACTACGTTAGCCACGGCCAATACGTCGGCCCAGTTAGTAGTAGCGATTTTCACTGCCGCTTCTTCCGCTTTCGCTACCTGTGCGGTCAATAAACCTAGGGTACAAACAGCAGCTGCGCTAGCTTTCATTGCGAATGACTTAAACATCAGACTATCTCCTGTCTAAAATGAAACTACTCTTAGTGAAACAACCACTTCTTTGCGACACATTTGCTACTAAAATCAGGCTTTTACCTTTTTCTTTTTCTTTGACTTCACGCCAAAGCTTTCGGTAATGCGATCCAAGATGATGGCCAACAACACCACCCCCAAACCACCCTCGAAACCAATCCCGATATCCAAACGCTGAATACCGCTAATTACGTACTCGCCTAAACCACCGGCACCAATCATCGAAGCCACCACCACCATCGACAGCGCCATCATGATGGTTTGGTTAACACCTGCCATGATGGATGGCAGCGCATTTGGCAACTGAATGTTCCATAAAAGTTGTAGATCGGTACTACCGAATGAGCGACCGGCCTCCACCAACTCTTCACGCACTTGTTTGATACCCAAGGTGGTCAGGCGAACCACAGGAGGCATTGCGAACACAATCGTTGCGATGACTGCAGGTACTTTGCCTAGACCAAACAAAATTACGGCTGGAATCAAGTACACAAACGCTGGCATGGTCTGCATAAAATCCAGTGCAGAACGCAACACCACTTCAACTCGTTTGTTACGTGCCCCCCAGATACCTAGCGGAATACCCACCACCAAGCTAAAGAAGGTAGCGGCCACCACCAGCGACAAAGTCGAAACGGTCTGATTCCACAAGCCCATGTACTGAATACTGCCAAGTGCTAAACCTGCGAAAATGGCGAAGAACACGCCTTTACGCCAAACGGCTAGGCCAACGATCGCTACCAACATCACGTAAAATGGAATCGCAGCAATCGAAATTTCGAACAAATGAATCACTGCGCCTAAACCCGCTGAAAATGCATCGAACCAGCTTCTAAAATGCATAAACAAGAAGTTAACGAAGCTTTCTACGCTTTTACCGATAAATGATGAGTTCATGCCTCTCTCCTTTGCATGACTTGTTTCAAAATAGCGCGGCAAGAAATCACGCCAGCCAATCCACCGTTTTCATCTGTGATTGGTACATCGTGTTCTTGCTGCAAGGCGATATGAGATAACTCATGCAAATCAGCCTTGATAGAAACAGGGAAAACATCACTTAAGAATGCATTGGTAATGGCCGACTGACCGGCTTTACGTAAAGAAGCTGGAGTGACACAGCCAATGTATTTGCCGGCGTTGTTACACACGTAGCCACATTCCGCACCGGCATCAATCAGCTGATCTGCAAAGCGATCTGCAGATGCAGATTCATCACAGACAATTTTTCCACCTGCGTGTACTGGCACTAATAAGCTATTGGCTTTCAGGAAGCGAGAGACATCGACGTTTCTGAAGAAATCACGAACATAGTCATTCGCTGGGGATTGAATCAATTCAGCTGGCGTACCAACTTGCACAAGTTGGCCATCTTTCATCACACCAACACGACCACCAATTTTGATGGCTTCTTCAATGTCATGAGAAATAAATACAATCGTGCGTTGCTCGTCTTTTTGTAAACGTAGCAATTCGTTTTGCATTTCAAAACGGATAAGTGGATCAAGCGCAGAAAATGCCTCATCCATTAATAGAACAGATGGGTTAACCGCTAGCGCACGAGCAAGACCCACACGTTGCTGCATACCACCAGAAAGTTCACCTGGGTAAAGGGTTTCGTACTTGCCCAAGCCCACGCGTGACAATACTTTGCGTGCAACTTCGTAACGATCAGATTTGCTAATACCCGACACTTGCAAACCGTAGCAAACGTTATCGATCACGGTACGGTTTGGTAATAATGCGAAAGATTGGAAAACCATCGACATTTTTTTGCGGCGAACTTCACGCAATTCTTCAGTCGACATAGGGGCAATGTCTTTGCCTTCTAAAATTACCTGGCCGGAAGTTGGCTCGATCAAGCGATTTAGCAAACGAACCAAGGTAGATTTACCTGAGCCAGATAAGCCCATGATCACAAAGATCTCACCTTGCATCACGCTCAAACTAACATTGTCGACGGCGACCATATTGCCAGTTTGTTCAAAGATCTCATTACGGCCCATGCCTTGCTTAAGCATTTCCATGGCTTTTGCTGGGCTCGGTCCAAATACTTTGCAAAGATTCTGAACTTTTAATAATTCAGTTGGACGAACTTGAGCAACTTCATTTGCAAAACTATTTCCGCCAATTAGCGAAGAAGCCTTTTCCATTTCCGAAGTTATATTTAACGCTGTTGTCATTCTTGTTTCCAATTTTCTACTTTGGAGATATTTAAAACATTTCCAAATTTTGGTAAGCAGTAATACTAAAAATTACAAACGCATTAAAAAGAATCAAACAGATTGACTACTCAAAAAGTAAATATCTTTAGTGCTGTTTAATCTTTATGTGAGACTAGTTTACCTACCGTTAAATACGGATAAAAGATACTTTTCTTTACCTTTTGCCCTCACTTTTGGTTATGAGTCGGCTAACTATTTAGGGAATATCACGTAGAAATTGGACGAAAAAAAAGGCCCCGGTTGGGGGCCTTTAACTCCATCGCTTTGTGTACTGCAGGAGAGAAAATTAAACCTCTTCTTCTTCAGAAGTATTCAGATCCAACCAGATGGTTTTCAGCTGTGTGTATTGGTCATGAGCGTGAACAGAGTTATCACGACCACCAAAGCCAGACTGACCAAAACCACCAAATGGTGTAGTGATATCACCCTCACCAAATGAGTTAACAGTAACAGTACCAGCACGAAGTGCACGTGCAGCACGCATTGCGCGGGTACCATTATCTGTAAATACAGATGCAGCCAAACCGTATACAGTTTCATTTGCAATTTCAATTGCTTCTTTAAAACTATCTACAGTAATTACAACCAGAATTGGCCCAAAAATTTCCTCTTTAGCAGATTTCGCAGAATTACTTGGTACATCAATAATAGTTGGTTCTACATAACGGCCATCATGTGTTTTTCCGCCATATAAAACTTTACCATCATCTAAATAAGAAGAAACTTTTTCATAATGGCTTTTTGATACTAATGGGCCAACACGGAATTGAGGATCTAATGGATCACCAACTTTCCATTCGTCTGCATATCCATATACTTTTTCAAGTAATTTATCTTTAATATCTTTATGAACAATTAATCTAGAAATTGCCGAGCAATTCTCGCCCATATTCCAGAATGCACCGTTCACGATATGCTGAGCCACTGCATCGATGTTCTTCACGTCGTCCATGACAACGCATGGGTTTTTACCACCCATTTCCAAGACGACTTCTTTGAGGTTGCTTTCTGCAGAGTATTGCAAGAAACGACGACCTGTTTCAGTAGAACCGGTGAAAGACACTGCATCAATATCCATGTGGCGACCGATTGGCTCGCCAACTTCACGACCAGAACCAGTCACGATGTTTAGCACACCAGCAGGAACTCCAGCTTCTAGCGCTAGTTCAGCAACACGAATAGCTGTTAATGAAGTTTCTGCAGCAGGCTTAATCACCAAGGTACAACCGGCAGCCAATGCTGGGCCAATTTTCCAAGCCATCATGAGTAGAGGGAAGTTCCAAGGCAATACTAAACCGACCACTCCTACTGGCTCACGTACAACCATAGCTAGGTGGTTATTAGAAGCTGGAGAAACTTGATCGTAGATTTTGTCGATCGCTTCTGCATGCCAGCGCAAGCAGTTAACGGTTTCGTGCAAATCAACCAATTGGCAATCGTAGATTGTTTTACCGCTATCTAAACTTTCCATGACGGCAAGTTCAGTTGCGTTTGCTTCAATTAATTCAGCAAGTTTGATCAGTACTTGTTTACGGCTAGCAGGATGCTGTTTAGACCAACGACCATCTTTCCATGCGGCTTTTGCGCAAGATACCGCGTAATCTACATCTTCTGCAGAACATGCTGGTAGGCTAGCAAGCACTTCGCCGGTAGCTGGGTTGGTTGTTTGGAAAAGCTTTCCAGATTTTGCTGAGTATGGCTGGCCATTAATGAATGACTTGCTAGGCAGCACCAGCTTCTCAGCAATCTGGTAATAAGCTTCTTTGGTAAGCAGTGTGGTCATGCGACTCTCTCCATAATGAAAGGCGCTTGCCCACAGTTGAACTCACGCCAATTAAAAATCAGTCGGTACTTCAATGCCTTCCGGAGCGACAAACATTGCCATATTCCGTCTAGACAACTCAAAGTGTTCCTTTACAAGGTCAGCAGCTAGCGGAGCATTCTTACTCTCGATTGCAGCAATAATCTCATCGTGCTGCTTCACTGCCGACGCTAAGTCTTCATGCATGGATGCCGTATGTGGTTGATAAAACGTTTTTCCCAACCTGGCATGATCAATCAATAGTCGTTTCAAACTTGGCATCAAGTAGGCATTTCGTGCCATTTTCCCAATCAGCAAATGAAACTGATCGTTGTAGAAAACCCTGTCATTGATGCTATTGCTAGCCACTGCTTCTTTAAACTTTTCTTGTATCTGTCTTAATTGCGCGATTTCATCTTTGGTCGCGTTTAACGCGGCCAACTTAGTGGTCGCGATATAAATTAACGGTGCAGCTAAAAAGAAATTCCTTAACGAGGAATAATCCATGGTGGCAACGCGTGCACCACGGTTTGCTTCTAATTCGATATAGCCTTCTGCTGCTAATTGTCTTAGCAACTCTCGAACGGGGGGTCTAGACAATCCAAACTCATTACTAAGGGCTGACTCTTCTAACACCGCGCCGGGTGCGAGTTCCATCGTAATAATTCTTTTCTTCAGGATTTGTCCCAGCACTAACTTACGATCAGCGCCTTGTGGTGCATCTTCTTGCAAAAAATTCACCTCGTCATTGTCCATGACACGTTCTCCGTGAGTGATCACATCGTATGTCTACATTTTGTAGACGTCAAGTATTTTTTATGTCTATCATTACCATACTTGGTCAAATATGTTCAAATCACCAACAGTAACGCAGGGGATAAAAGCAAATTTGATCTAGCAAAGAAATGCATAGAAAGTGTTATTAAACAGTTAGTTACATAACATCTTCTTCCTTAGTTTGGTATTTTAGGTGTTGGTATAAACAATGAAGCATGAATCCGCTTTTCAACCTATAAGTGGTAACAGCAAGCCAAAAGTGCTTACTGTTGGTTTTTTACTCGCACCAAATTTTACCTTAAGTGCCTTTTCTAATTTCATTGATGCGATACGAATTGCTGCAGATGATGGGGATTTAAGCCGCCAAATTCATTTTGCGTGGGATGTCATTAGCCACGACAATCAACCCATCAAATCTAGCTGCAATATCAAGGTGGTTCCGACCAGAACCATCTATGAAAAAAAACACTACGATTACTTAGCTGTTGTTGGTGGCTTACTCCACGCCAATCATAAGCTACCCAATCAAAGTATCGAATTTATCCAAGAGGCAGCTAAACACCAAAGCAAGATTATTGGTATTTGTACTGGCTCTTTCATCTTGGCTAGAGCGGGTTTACTCAACCAATCCAAAGTCTGTGTCAGTTGGTTTCATCATCACCAATTCATGCATGAGTTTCCGCTCTTAAAAGCAAACTCCGACAGCCTATATACCATCGACAACCAAATGATCACCTGCTCGGGTGGTATTGGCGCACTCCATTTGGCTGCGCACTTAATTGAGTTACACCGTGGCAAATATGAAGCCGTGCAATCTCTGCGCATTTTGCAGTCAGACTTTCCCTTGCCTGCGCAAACACTACAACCACCGCCAACAACGGTGACGTCTGCACGTAGCCCAAAAGTAAAAAAAGCGATTTTATTTATCGAAAAAAATATTCGATCCCCCCTATCGATAGAGGAAATCGCGAACAACCTCAACCTAAGTACGCGTCATCTAGAGCGTCTATTTATGCGAGAACTGAATATCAGCCCCACCCGGCTGTATTTGAAACTGCGATTAGGACATGCCGCAACCTTAATCAAAACGTCTACCCATAGCATTTCTTATATTGCCTCGGAATGCGGGTTTATCGACCTTTCGCATTTCTGTCGATCGTTTAAAGAAGAGTTTGGCCTAACCGCCTCTGAAGCAAGACAACAAAGTAACCATGTACAGTAATTTGATAGTAGAGAAACCATGAAACAAGCCCCTATTTCTCTCGGATTTATCCTGGCGCCAGAGTTTACGCTAAGTGCTTTCTCGAACTTCTTAGATGCGTTTCGTCTAGCATCAGACGATGGAGATGCCAGTAGGCAAATTCGTTTTAAGTGGGATGTGATTTCCCCGAATGGTCATTACATCAAATCGAGTACGGGCATTGAAGTACTGCCTACTGCCAAGCTAGATAGTGAAGTGCATTATGACTATTTGATTGTGGTGGGGGGCGTTTTACGCTCGCATCTTCATTTAGATGAAGATCTTACCCGCTTTATGAAGCATCACTTTATTCAGAAAACGCCAATGGTGGCGTTATGCACAGGTACGTTTCTGTTAGCGAAAGAACAGCTGATTAATGGTTTTCAGGTGAGTGTAAACTGGTTTCACATTAATCACTTTAAGCACGAATACCCGTTAGTCGATGCGTCTTGTGATCAACTCTATATCCATGATCGCCACTTGTACTCTTGTGCAGGAGGTGTGGGGGTTGCACAGTTAGCCGCGCACCTCATTGCGCTACATTACGGCAGAGAAATTGCCGAAAAATCGCTTCGCATTATGATTGAAGACGTCAAGCCAGATGGAAAAAACAAACAACCGTCTCCTATTCTCGTGAATCGGGTCAATAACCCTTACGTGAAATCAGCGATGAGCATCATTGAAAAGAACCTGAAAGACCCCTTACCAATTGACGCCATCGCCAAACGGATCGACCTCAGCACCAGACAACTAGAACGCTTATTTTTAGCAGAAACCAACATTACCCCAACGGCTTACTCGCTAAAGGCTAGACTCAACCTCGCGTTAAAGTACCTGCTAAACACAGACTATTCGGTCAATCACATCGCACAGGAAACAGGGTTTATCTCTAGCTCTCACTTCTCTAAAGCATTTAGAAAAGAATACAACTTATCCGCCACAGAAATGCGCAAGAAGTCATCTTGCCTGCCGATACCAGAGTAGAAAGCTAGCAGTAAATGAACATTATCCTATTGGTGATCGCCTCTCTCTGTTTTGCACTATCAGACGCCTACGCAAAACAACTAGGACAGCATTACGATGCATTGCAATTAGTCTGGATGCGTTACGCCATTCCCTTTTTGATTCTGCCTTGCTTATTGCTCAGATCTGGCTTCAAAAAATCATTCGGTAGTAGTAATTACCGCATGCAAATTATGCGGGGCTTTGCCATTTTGGCATCTGCAATCCTATTTATCATGAGCCTGAAACGGATGAACATAGGCGATGCGACAGCCATCGCCTTTTTATCGCCGGTGCTCATTGTGATTTTGGCTTTCGTGTTTTATCGGGAAAAAGTCACTTGGCTCGCATGGATAGGAGTCGTGATTAGCTTTGGCGGCGCGCTTGTGATCTCTCCGCCAAGTTTTGCTGGTGGCAACATTGCCATGTTATTCCCAGCAAGCTCTGCCTTATGCTGGGCGTTAGCCGTCTTATTCACACGCCGTTTAGGTGGAGTGGACAGCAGTACCATCACACTAAATTGGACATTTTTAATTGGCTTTATTATTTCAACGGCCATTTTAATCGGTAATCCAATTACAATTTCAAAGATTGGCGCTCAAGAAATCCTCATGGGTGGGCTATCTACCATTGGTCAGTTCTTAATTATTCTCAGTTATAGTATTGGGAATGTTTCCCGCTTAGCACCGCTTTCCTATATTCAAATGTTTTGGTCTGTCGTTGCCGCGTGGATATTCTTTACAGAAATGCCGGATAAAAGCTTTTGGATAGGATCGGCATTTATTTTAGCGGGTAGCTATTTATGCCTGCGCCAACCTAAAAACATCGCACCAGCGCACCAAGGAAACGTAGGATGAACATCCTCCTTTTAGTCATTTCAACCTTTTGTTTTGCAATGTCGGATGTGTACTCAAAAAAACTAGGCGCGGAATATGGCGCGTTTCAACTGGTATGGATGCGTTATGCGGTGCCTTGTTTGCTCCTATTATTGGTCGTCCCCAAAAGAGGGTTACGTCTTTCTTTTAAAAGCCAACACCCCATCTTACAGTCATTACGTGGCCTAGCCGTATTGGGCTCTGCTATTTTCTTTATCACCGCCCTTCCATTAATGAATATGGCAGATGCCACGGCAATCTTCTTTTTAGCGCCTATTCTCATTGTTATCCTTGCCTTCTTTTTCCAGAAAGAACATGTGAGCTTAAAAGGCTGGTTAGGCGTGGCAGCGGGTTTTGCTGGCGCCATGATTATCTCCCCACCGCAGTTATCTGCTGGCGGGCTTGTCATCCTTCTGCCATTAGCCTCCGCGTTATGTTGGGCCATTGCGGTACTCATCACCAAACGGCTAAGCGATAGTGATGGTGGATTAGTGACGTTAAATTGGACATTTTTTATTGGCTTAGCCGCCATTACACTTTTAGCAGCTGCCGAACCGATCCCCAAGGTCATCCTAGGGTGGGACGAATTAATCATGGGGATGCTAGTTACCGCCGCGCAGGGCATTTCGATTTTGTGTTATCGAATGGGAAATGTAGCCAGACTCGCGCCCTTTTCTTATAGTCAATTGCTGTGGGCAGCCATGCTTGCGTGGATTTTCTTTTCCGCCCCACCAGCAGCGCCCTTTTACATTGGCGCCTTGCTGATTGTGGCGGGTAGTTATTTCTGTTCACATCGCCCACCGAAGTTGGCAAGCTAGAGAAAGAAATTACTTAAATTTCTTTTGGGTGATGGAAGGTAGTTCGCCAAATAGCTTGTAGTAGTCTTGCGCGAACGCACTAAGATGTAAAAATCCCCACTGCGTTGCCGCAAAAGTAACGGACTCTCCATTTAAGAGATCTGCTCTGACATGGTTTAACCGTACGGCCCTTAGATAGCTTACGGGGTTCATCCCTATAGCGTACTCAAAAGCATATTGGATGGTGCGTCTACTTAGATGCAAGGCAACGCAAAGTTCAGCAATGGATGTCACGCAAGTTTCAGGATTTTCTAATAATCGCTCTACTTGTTTAACAACTTGCCAGCTTTTCCGCAGCTTAAGGTCTTCTTTGATTGCATCGCTAGACGTGGTGATGGATTCAAGTAAACCAAACATCACTCGGCGCTCTAATTGTGATTGCCAAGAGGCTTGCAGCGCCATGTCATGCACCGGTAATTCCGCACTGATTTTACTAATCTGCTGAATCATATTACGAAGTTGAGTGGCAGCGTCTGGTTGCAACAAAATAGCGGGCGCACTCAAACTGGTCTGCAGTTGCTTAGCTAGGAGTTGGTTTTCCGTAGAACACAATGCTTTTGTTTCTAGTTCGATATTCGCAACGAGATGTTTTTCAGGAGAGACAAACTCAAAGTCAGAGAAACAAGAAAAAACATGCAGCGTATCTTTGCTGCTTTGTTCACCGCAAATATTGGCAGGGCCTTCTAACTCTAATGGAATACCAACGGCAATCGTACCCTCTGGCACTCCCCCTTTTTGCAAAATGCGGGTGTTAAGTGCCTCCACATGAATTCTCACCCCACTGAGTTGCGTGATGGCGGAAGCACCTTTAAATCGTCCAGAGGAAATTTGCTTGTATTGCAAATGCCAATCTGTAAATTGCAACGCCTGCTCTTCTAAATTTTTGCTCACCACGTACGAAGCGCGACGAGCGAGAGCCGTTAAATTTTCTACGAGTGGCATGCAGTGAACCCAATCAGAACAAATGAGAAACCAGTTTTCTCACACCGACATGATTGGTGAGATCACATATTGATGTCAACCGTATGACGATTAATGTCCAATCACTCGTTAAAACGATCAATTCAATGTCTTTTTTTTGTCGCTTGCCAAAATCTGATAGTGCCCTCTACTTGCTTCACCTAAATTTTCATCGACCAATAGGTCATCTAAAAGATGTACGTTCTTTAAGCAAAATTCACGAAGCACATTTATCAACGTATTTGAGACATCCGCACGGGAGAGAGCATGGATATCGAAAATAGAAGTATTGAGTTCATTCCAGAAAATGAACGTTATGGCTCTGCCAAGCGCCTATTTACCATTTGGTGTAGTGCCAACATGCAAGTGACCACCATGGTGATTGGTGCACTAGGTATTGTGGCAGGATTAAACCTAGGCTGGACATTCATTGGTCTGATTTTGGGTAACTTGATCGGCTCCATCTTTATGGCCGCCCACTCTGCACAAGGCCCTCATCTGGGCATCCCACAAATGATTCAAAGCCGCGCGCAGTTTGGTGTGATTGGTGCAGGCGTTCCTCTGGGCATTGTGGTACTTGCTTACATCTTGTTTACCGCTGCAAACGGTGTCGTGATGCGTGACTCGATCAAAGCGGTAGTTCCTGTATCCGACAATAACGCGATTATCCTGTTTGGTGTACTGACGCTAATCGTAGGCTTTATTGGCTATGAACTGATTCACAGACTTGGTGCGTGGATGAGTGCATTTTCTTGCGTGCTCTTCATCATGGCAGCTTACATTGTGCTACAAAAAGGACTACCCGCAGGTGTATGGGAAGTCTCTGCACATACCTTCAAATTTGCGACTTTTGCCTTGGTAGTGACACAAGCAGCATCTTGGACACTCGGTGCAGGTCCTTATGTAGCAGACTACTCACGCTACCTGCCTAGCAATATTTCTACCAAAGAAACTTTCTGGTACAGCTATCTGGGAATTGTTGTCGGTTCTGGTGTAGTGATGCTGCTAGGTGCCATTATGGCCGCTGCAGCAATGGATGTAATTACCGATCCAGGTAGTGCGATTGCAAATCTGTTCCCTGGGCACAAACAACTAGCCTACTACGTCATCATTATCGGTGTACTAGGTTGGAACGTGATGAACCTGTACAGCTCGTACATGTCTACCACCACCATCTTTACCGGCTTCAAAGGCGCACAACGTATTGGCATGATGACCAAGTTCATCATCATGGCGATTGTTGCAGCGATTGTTACTTGGATTGCCATCGCCGCCCAATACAACTTTGGTGCTTACTTTAGCGATATTCTGATTGGCCAAGTGTATGTGCTTGTGCCTTGGAGTGCGATCAACTTGGTTGATTACTATCTTATCCGCAAAGGTAACTACAGTGTGCCAGCGATGTACGATGTAAACAGCATCTACGGCAAAGTGAACTGGAACACCCTAGCGATCTACGGTGTATCCATCATCGCTCAAATTCCATTCATGGAACTGTCTTTCTACAAAGGCCCAATCGACAAGATCGTTGGTACAGACATCTCTTGGATGCCAGCACTGATTATCCCAGGCGTGCTGTATTACCTAATCAACCGTAACAAACAACTGCATTTAGATACCGAAAAAGTCGGATTTTCTGAAGGTAAGTTGGCTTATGAATCAAAGCGTTAATTCAGACGTTAATTAGGTGAAAGAAACAGATGTCTAGTATCCCAGGAAAACTCGCCGGTAAAGTGGCCCTGATCAGTGGAGGCGCCAGCGGTTGCGGCGCCGCCGCTGCCAGCCTGTTTGCAAAAGAAGGTGCCACGGTTGCCATTATTGATCGCAACTTAGAGATGGCACAAACCTTAGCAGCAGAAATCCGTGATGAAGGCGGTGCGGCCAGTGCCTACTATGCCGATGTCTCCAAGAAAGCGGAAGTCAACGAAGCAGTGGCCGCTATCCATGCGCGCTATGGCGATGCAGATATTCTGTTTAACCATGCGGGTACGCTAATCGTCAAACCCTTTCTAGAGATTCTAGAAAGTGAATGGGATTGGCTAATGGGCGTTAACGTCAAAAGCATGTTCTTGATGACGCAAGCCGTGCTGCCGCAGATGCTCAGAAAAGGAAAAGGTAGCATTGTTTGTACCTCTTCCATTTCTGCCGTCTGCGCCACACCAGGCGAAGTGCTATACGACGCAACGAAAGGAGCTTGCCACATGTTTGCGCGAGCCATTGCCATCGAATATCGCGACCGCGGAATTCGATGTAATGCGGTTGCACCAGGCTTTATCCGTACACCACATGGCATTAAAGAGTTGGAAGATTTGCAAGCGATGGGCGTAGATGTCAGCGAAGAAGCCATTGTTCAGCAGCAAGGCCGCTTGTGCGAACCAGCAGAAGTCGCCAAAGCTGCCCTATTCCTCGCGTCTGACGATGCCAGCTTTGTCAATGGCACCCATTTGTTTGTCGATAACGGATTTTCAGCGCTGTAAGCGTTTTTAAACCAGTTATCAAAGTTTGTAGTTGAAGTTGTTGGGGCTCGCGCCATCCGGATTTATTTCCCTCCGGGTGGCGTTTTTTTTGCTTAATCCGCTGACTCCTCTGCAGGCTGCTCTGCATCCCAATAAAGCGGCATGCTGTCTTCAAACTGCCAAGCAAGCATCCGGCTGGTTTTTTGACCTTGCTTCATTTCAATCACCAGTACCTTCGTGGCACCTTCTTTTCTTAGCAAATGGCAAAGCCCAGGCAAGGTTTCTTTGCTAGAAATCAGAGAAGTAAACCAACCACATTGGCGAGCAAAATGCGGGCTTTCCATAATCATGCGCTCAAGGAATTGCTTTTCACCACCAGGGCACCACAATTCATTCGACTGACCACCAAAGTTGAGCACCGGTGGAATATTGGCGCCGGCACGTCGGTTGGGTTGCTTACCCAATTTACGCCATTTTTCGCTCGCCACTTCATTGGCCTCTTCTTCAGAAGCATGGAATGGCGGGTTACACATCACAGCCGCAAAACGGTCACTGCCACGGATCACGCCATCTAGTACCGATTCGGTATATTTCTGCTGACGCAAATCGACATGCTTGGTGATCTTGGGGTTAGCTTCCAGAATAAACTTGGCGTTACGAAGCGCTAGTTTATCAATATCGCTCCCCACAAAATGCCATCCATACACTTGATGCCCCAATAGTGGGTAAATCAGGTTTGCACCGGTGCCAATATCTAAAATATGTGGTGCAGGCTGGCCTTTAATCGGTTCATCAGGGTATTTGATCAGGTCTGCCAAACAATGCAGATAATCCACTCGTCCAGGAATCGGCGGGCATAAAAAGCCTGGTGGGATATCCCAGTAATCGACCTGATAATAGTGTTTCAATAAGGCTTGGTTTAGCGTTTTAACCGCCACGGCATCGGTGAAATCAATCGTCGACTCACCCAGTGGATTAGGTCTAACAAATGCTTCTAATGCCGGAACAGCAGCGACCAAGTCATCCATTGGATAGCGAGCTTGGTGCAAATTCCTTGGATGTAAACTATCGGTTTTATAGACTTTTACAAAGTCTGGGAGTCTTTCTCGGTCGTAGCGCATGCAGTTTTCCTATCTATCTAACCGATGATTATACCCTAGCAATGAGCATCTCTTAGTTTCATCCGTTAAGTTGAGTTAGCCATTTGCTGATGGTATGAATTAGCACATCAATTTTGACTGGTTTTGCCAAGTAATCATCCATCCCAACGGATAAACAATGTTCTCTATCTTCTTTAAACGCATCAGCGGTTAAGGCAATAATGGGGTGTCGCGGAAGATGATTCATTGCTTCAAATAATCGAATCTGTTTTGTTGCTTCAAACCCATCCATCACGGGCATTTGGCAATCCATCAGCACCGCATCAAACACCTCATGGTTGTTAATGCGGTTGACTGCAATTTGCCCATCTTCTGCACAAATCACCTGAAAACCTTCTTTTTCCAACATGGTTTTAATGACTAAGCGATTTACCGGATTATCTTCAACCAGCAAGATGGTTCGATTCGTCACATCGTCTACTTCATCTACATTAGCCACTGCGTTAACGAGTGATTCATTCTCTGTCGTAATAAGGTTCTCTTCACTTTCCATTCTTTTTAGACGGATACAAAACCAAAAACGAGACCCCTTACCCTCTTCGCTTTCTACGCCGACATCGCCTTGCATTTGCTTTGCCATGTTTTTCACAATGGATAAGCCAAGCCCGGTTCCACCATATTTACGGGTGGTAGAGGAGTCTGCTTGCGAAAACGGCTGAAACAACATGGCACATTGTTCTGCGGTTAAACCAATACCGCTATCACGTACGGATATTTCAATAAGCGCCTCTTCATCATCTGCTGTTAATTCGTGTCCTTCAATGCGAATAAAACCGGTATGCGTAAACTTTAGGGCATTACCAATTAAGTTCGATAACATCTGTCGAATGCGGGTGATATCTCCTTTGTATTGATACCCCTGTGGGCCGCTCCATTGACAGGTTAGTGTTAAGCCTTTTTGCTGAATACCATCATGAAAAATTCGAATAGTCTCGTGCATGAGTTTTGTCATATCAAATGACACTTCTTCTAACGCCATTTGGCCAGACTCAACTTTCGACAGATCCAAGATATCGTTTAGCAGCGCTAATAGTGTTTGTCCTGAAGACAAAATCACTTTTGCGTAAGATTTGCACTCTTCTTCTGTGAGTTGCTGGTGCAATAAGAGTTGAGCCATTCCCAATACGCCATTCATTGGGGTACGGATTTCATGTGACATCGTTGCTAAAAATCGGCTTTTCGCGTGGTTGGCAGCCTCTGCAGCCTCTTTGGCTTGGCGAAGAGCTATTTCTGCGGCCTTCAGTTCAGAGATATCCCATGCATTCATTTGAATAGCAGGCTGACCAGAAACCGGATCGGTGACCCAACGAAAATCAAACCCATGCCAAATAGGTCCCATTTGGGTATTTAAAATAGCTTCTGCAGAATAGTCTTTTTGTTTATTTAATTGTTGCAGGGTTGCATCTGCATCTGCTTGGTTTAGAAAGAATCCCGCCAACTGATCATATGCAGATGACTCACCCAGCACGCCAAATGATCTCACTGCGGAAGGATTTTTCATCATGCAACGGCCAGCAGAATCAAAAAGCGCAATGTTTAGCCGTGTGTACTGCACGGCCTCTATCCCTCTTAAAGTACTAGGGTCTGCCGCATTACTTAATAAAATACCTTCGTATATCAACCCAATCGCACCGTCAGGTAATAACACGCTAAACCCATGAGCGCTCACCGTCATGGGTTGTCCATTGGGATATAAAGTCCATTGTTCTTTGGTGGTTTTACCACTTAAATGAGTTTGGTGATCTGCGCGTAATCTTGTTTTTGATGTTTCTGATAAGTCAGAGAAATCTCGTTGAAGCAAGTCATTTACATCTGATGCATTCCAAATGGCGGCTGCAGACCGATTTGCCCAATACATTTTCTGATTCGTGACATCAAAACACCACATCGGTGTCGCAAGCCATTCATAGGCCGCCAACATTTGGTATGAAATAAGCGTGTCAATTGATGACTCGGACATTAGTTACCCAATCTGCGATAAACGACGCGCAAAACACATACAACTTATTAAGCACTATATTTACTTAGTATGGTTTATTTTTGATTAAAAACCTTGCCACTTATCAATCTTTTATTCAACAGAAAACAACATTCATTTTTTCTACTTTCTATTGATCTAAAGCAGTTATTTTCCCTAGGTTCATCTTGAAGTTATCCATCATATTTCCTATAAAGGATAAAAGATGCCCTCTGGGTTTTATAAAGGCACATCATTCTGTTTGATCAATCTTGCAAGGGGGCGCTATGCGCATCGCAACAAGGACAATTTTCACCTTTGGAATTAGCTTAGGTTTACTCTTACTGGTGGGGATTGCTGGCGTAGTATCTGCATACAAAATCGAGCACTTACTCATTGAGTTTTCGGATAACACGGTCCCAAGTCTGGTCACTTTAGAGGAAGCAAAAGCAGAACTGCTCACCGTTCGCACCAACATTCTTAGTCACATCATGACAGAAGATGCTGCGAAGAAATCTGCATTTGAAGCCAATATCAAAACAGCGAATGACCAATTAGACAAGCATCTAAATTTTTACAAAGACTCATTAATTTCTAATACGGATGATGAAAAGTTAATCAAAGCAGACATGCAAACTGTGAATGATTATCGTGCGGTGTTAGAGCAAGTCCTCGCCAAATCAAAAGCAAATGATCAGGCGGGCGCAAAAGAAATAGCAGCAAATGTTGCCCCGCCAAAAATTAAGGCGGTGATTGGGGCATTAAATGAACACATCGAATTCAATAAAAAACTGGCTGAAACGAATAAAGCCGTCGCCATTTATGATGCAAACTTTACCATCCTCATGATTGCAATTGGTGTCGTGTTTGCTTTTGTACTAACCCTATATTTTGCTTATCGGTTGTATCGCATCATTACCCAAGGTTTAAAAACACTGCAATCGACAGTGAGCAATGTCAGCTCATCTCTCGACTTTACGCTACGTGCAAAATCAGACTCACAAGACGAAGTGGGTGAAACCGTTGAGTCGCTAAATCGATTGCTCTCTCATATGCAGAAGAATTTAGGGGAAATCTTGGAAGGAGCGCGTTCAGTAGCAAATAATGCAAGACAAATGCGCGACACAGCCAATCAAGTCTCTGTATCAAGTAATACTCAAAGCGAAGCCTCTGCCAATGTCGCTGCCACCGTTGAAGAGATGACGGTCAGTATCAACCATGTGTCAGAACAAGCAGAAAGCTCATTGTCGCTTGCCAGAAATGCCGGTGATCAAGCACAAAAAGGCTCTAGAACCATCAGCAGCACCGTATCCGATATCAAGCAAATTGCGATGACCGTCACAGATACGGCAGGATCAATCCGTGCATTAGAAGAGCAAAGTGTACAAATCGGCCAAGTGGTTTCGGTGATTAAAGAAGTGGCGGAACAAACCAACCTATTGGCGCTAAACGCGGCGATTGAAGCTGCTCGTGCAGGTGAGCAAGGTAGAGGGTTTGCAGTCGTGGCGGATGAGGTACGTAAGCTTGCTGAACGCACACGTACTTCAACACAAGAAATTGCTAGTACGATTGAAACGATGAAGCATCACTCTCAACATGCGGCAGAACAAATGGAAGCCACAGTTGAAATTGTGAATAGCAGTGTATCGAGAGCAGACACTGCAGATGCGGCGATTCAGGCGATTGGACATTCTGCAATGAGTACAGCCGATACCGTAGAAGACATTGCATCAGCCATTAAAGAGCAAAGTGTCGCAAGTAATAATATTGCGGTGAACATTGAACGGATCGCTCAAATGACCGAAGAAGCCAGTGCTGCGGCAGAAGAAACCGCCGCAACGGCAAGCATGCTTGATGAATTGGCCAATAATCAGATTCGGATATTGCAGCAATATCGTTTGTAAGATGTTTCACTAGTGAGCGTGATGGGCATGCGTAGGATGATGCCCATCATCTTGATGGTCATGCGAATGGCCTTCTTCATGAAACACACAATGAGCAGACAAAGAGGTCCTCTCTAGTTGTAACGTTACATGGCTGATTTGGAAGTGGCTTTTCATTAGTAACGATAGCTGGTTTATATCCTCGTCTGTGCCACCATCCGGCATCACTAGCTTTGCTGTCAGTGCTACTTCCGTTGTACTAACCGGCCAAACATGTAAATCATACACTTGCCGAACCCCAGGATGAGCGGCCAACGTGGAGGAGACTTCAGTTAGGTCAATCGATAAGGGCACAGATTGCATCGCCATTTGCAGCGACTCTGTCAGCAACTTCCATGTCCCCTTCACTATCACCGCCACAATCACCACACTTAGAATTGGATCAATCCGGTTCCAGCCAGTGAGCGAAATACCAAATGCGGAAATCACCACGCCAACCGACACCAAGGCATCCGCAAGCATATGTAAATAGGCGCCACGAATATTAATGTCATGATCACTATTGCTTGCAAATAACCAAGCCGAAAATCCGTTAATCACAATCCCGATCGCAGCGACGACCATCACCGTTGTACTCGCGACTACTGGCGGCGAAATTAAGCGATCAAATGCTTCCCACAAAATGGCGCCGCAAGCCAACAGCAAAATCACCGCATTGAGTAACGCCGCCATGATCGATGCGCCCCGCCAACCGTAGGTATAACGTGAATCAGGGATTTTCTTCACAAGAAAAGTTGCGCCCCACGCCACCAAAAGTCCAAGCACATCGGATAAGTTGTGACCAGCATCTGCCATTAAGGCGGCTGAATTGGCTAGCCAGCCATAAATAAACTCGACAAAGACAAACAGCGTATTCAGCACAATGGCCAATACAAACGCCTTACCTAGTTTTTTGGGTAATTCATGATGATGGTGATCATGATGCGCATGGTCATGCTGGTGATCGTGTGAATGTCCCATTTCAATGCTCCTCATCTGGTTCATCAATGTGGGTCAGCATCCCCGCTAACATGTCAGAAATATGCTGATCTGCCGCCGAATAAAAGACCAACTTCCCTTGTCGTTCCGCTTTTAGCACCCTCGCCGCCCGCAATAAGCGCAGGTGGTGGCTCACCAATGAATTACTTAGTCCGTTGATGGTTGCAATATTACTAACAGAAACTGGCTCTTCTAGGCAGGTCAGCACAATTTTTAATCGCGTACTATCTCCTAGTAAACGAAATAAGTCAGCAAGGACGACGACATGTTGATCAGTTGGCATGATTTATCAAACAAACAATTGAATAGTTGTTCATATGTTATATAACAACAGATCATTCATCAAGTAAAACAAAACCCTACGCTTAACATTGCTTTACATATAATTTCAGGCAAAATGACATTTGCTTATAGCGGATAAATACTGAAAAGGAAGAAGGACTATGGCAAATGCAGTAGGCGCAATGATTGGTCGTAAGCTACCAATTATCATCGCAGCGGTTTGTATTGGTATCGTTGCCAACGCTAGCTTTTACACAATTAATCAAGGCGAAAGAGGTATCTTGCTACGCTTTGGTCAAATTCAAAATATTGAATCGGAAGGCCTACACATGAAGGTCCCTTTCGTCGATACCATTATTCCTGTTGATGTCAGAACATTAAAAGCGGAGAGCCCTGCCGATGCTGGTACAAGAGATTTGCAGCGCGTCTCTACTAAAGTGGCGCTGAACTATCACTTAAATGCAGATGCGCTCCGTGATACCTATAGCCGTGTCGGTTTAGATGTAGAAGGCAAAGTCATTGATCCACGTATTCAAGAATCGGTCAAAGCCGTCGTCGCTCGGTATTCAGCAGAAGAATTATTAGCCAAGCGGGATGATGTCAAATCTGACATTGAGAACCAATTGCGCGCCCAATTGCGTAATTACAATATTGCGTTAGAAGCGGTACAAATTACTAACTTCACCTTCAGCCACTCTTTTGATGCAGCGATTGAAGCGAAACAAACGGCAGAACAAAATGCACTAAAAGCGAAAAACGATTTGCAGCGGATTGAAATTGAAGCGCAGCAAAAAATCACGATGGCAAAAGCAGAAGCAGAAACCATCCGTATTCAAGCAGAAGCGATTCGCGCACAAGGTGGTCAGGAATACGTTCAGCTAAAAGCAATTGAGAAATGGGACGGAGTACTTCCTCAGGTGAGTGGACAAGCAACACCATTCATTAATCTTAGCCCTAAAGTTGGTGCCGCGGCAGCCTCTCAATAACTGGGCATTCTTTGCACTACCCCTGCCCCGCTCAAACGGAATCTCGCACTGAGTGGGGCAATTTCGTAAAAACCAACATTAATTTGCGTGACTATTTGCAGGTCTTAATGTTCTCGCTAATGTCCTAGCTGCCTCTAGTAACATTGCTTTAGCAGGCGATTGTAGCTTCCCTGGGCGATACGCCATCATGATTTCCCAATACCATTTTGGTAAGTCTGTCACATTTAACCGAACCAACGTCCCCGCATTTAACTCTCGAATCACGGTGATTTCTGGCATAAAAGACACAAACCCTTGCTCCATCACCAATGCCCTTGCCGCACTGGCTGGCGCCACTTTGTGCAGTGGCATCGCTACCGTGCGTAGCCGATAAATACTGGCAATGAGCGTATCGCACTCATCGTCCCAATCTTGTGGGGCTAAGCGATACCCCACAATATCAGCTAGTTTCAAATTCTTGCTATTCGCAAGCGGATGGCTTGCCGCCACCACACAGATGATTGGGCTTTTCCAAAGCATTTCTAATTGTAGCCCTGCAACCGCAGGCGCATCTAAGACAAAACCAACTTGAACCGTATCGTCTAATAACTCTTTTAACAGTTCGCTCGTATCACCAGTGGTACACGCAATTTCGATTGGCGCATCGGCAAGCGCGGCCAGTAGTGGAGAAAACATGGTGTGCGCTAAAGAAGGCAAACTGCCAATCGTGATCCTTGGTGTGGTTGGCGCACCTTGCACCGCCAGTTTGCCATCATTGATTTGAGCCAATGCTTTTGTCACATGCGGCAGCAACATCATACAGGCAGGCGTCGCTTTCACCCCACGACGATGCCGTTCAAATAAAACCGCACCAAAATAGGTTTCTAACAATCCAATCCGCACGCTAATTTGGGGTTGCGAGCAGCCCAGTTTAGCAGCTGCCTTACTAAAGCTACCTGCACTTGCCACCTCTTGCAGTAAGGTCAGATCATCAATAGAAATAGTCATAACAAATCTTAATAGAATCTATAACAGTTAATGGTATAGATTATATCTAACAACCCACCTAGACTGGCAAGCATCACCACCTGACCGATTGATCAAGATGCAACGCCCTACACTAAGACAAAGCCTGCCAAATGCGCTAAGAAAGCGGATGCAAAAACTAGTTATCATTGATAACTTGTTGGTGTTTATTGGTTTTTATATTCTTTTTCCGATTCTCACCGTCCATTTTGTCAATCAACTTGGCATGTCAGCTACGGTTGTCGCGGTAGGGTTAGGGCTAAGAACAGGTATCCAACAAAGCCTTACCGTTTTTGCTGGCGCGCTGGCAGATCGTTTGGGTGCCAAGCCATTTATTACAAGTGGGCTAGCACTTCGTGCGGTTTCTTTTCTGTGCTTTGCACATGCCACATCGGTTTGGTCTCTTTGGTTTGCCTGCCTCATTGCGGGATTAGGTGGCGCGCTATTTGATTCACCAAAAGGTGCTGTCATTGTCAAACTGACCAGAGCCAATGAACGGACAAAATTTTATGCGCTAATGGGCACCCTCAGTACCGTCGGCACGGCTGGTGGCGCAGCACTTGGTGGTTGGTTGCTCGTCGTTAATTTTCAATGGGTTTGTTACGCAGGTGCCGCCGCATTCTTATTAGCCTCTCTTCTCACCGCCTTCTTTTTACCGCCCTTTAGAGTGGGCGTAAAACAAGCGCATTTACTATCCGGACTTCAGAAGGTCTGGCAAGACAAGTGGTTTGTCCGCTTTTCGCTACTAGGTTCTGGCTACTGGTTTTTATGGCTACAAATGATGTCGACCATGCCGCTGCTGGTGATTCGAATCACCGGGCAGCAGACAGCAGTATCTTGGATGTATACGGTAGAAACCATCCTTACCCTTTCTTTGCAATATCCAATCGCAAAATGGAGCATTGGCAGATGGGCTAGTGATGCTCGCTTACAAACCGGCATGGGGCTAATGATTGCCGGATTACTCATGCTGAGTGTGACATCATCCGCTTACCTATTATGGCCTGCGCTCGTCGTCTTTACCTTAGGGATTGTGATTGGAGACCCTGCATTGCAAGAATCCATCGCCCACCATACTGATCCTAAAATGCGTGGCGCCTATTTAGGTTTTAACGCAATCAGTATGGCAATTTCTGGCAGCGTAGGATATGTATTAAGCGGTTGGCTGTACCAACAGTCTATCGAGTGGCAGCGCCCTGCGCTCTCTTGGATAATCATCAGCCTAATTGGCGGGATTTGTTTGTACTATTTGTACTTGCTTTGCCGTCAGCCAAAAACAGACAAACCTGTTCGTGCAATTGCCCAACCGCAACCCTAAGTAGATTTAACAGTAATTTAACTAGCTTAAAACGGTGACATTGGCATAAAATTAACGGTTAGCGAATATACAGGATACCCTGAAATGAAAAAGCTCCCGTTAATTGGAGGCCTTGTTGCCGTTGTTGCACTAGGTGGTGCTGGTTCCATTTACTATGCAGGCCAAAAAGCTGAAACTGAAATTAAAAATGCGCAAAGCGAATTTCAGAAAGAAGTGATTTCTCTACTAGCGGGAGATAGCATTTCGATTGTCGATACCAAATATAATCGCAGTTTTCTGTCTTCAGACAATCAGTTCACGATCTTGATTCGCGATGGCATTGATGCGTCGGGTAACGAAAAGCCCCCCGTCAAACTCACGATTAAACAACACATCAAACATGGTCCATTACTCAATACTGCCACTGGCTTTAAAACCGGCTGGTACCATGTGGATTATGATCTAGACTTGCCTACGCTATTTGCAGAAGTGGCAAAATCAGATGCGGCATTTGCTAACTGGATAAGCAAACATCCAAAATGGGTGAAATTAGGTTATACCGTTGGTTTAAATGAAGACCGCCACGTTTATCTAAACACAGAGGCGCTGAATGAAAAAACGGCAATGGGCACCTTTGAAATAGCGGCTGCCTCTCAGCAATTTACTTACACCAAAGCACAAGATCAAATTGAGTTTCACTTCGAGCTACCAAAGTTAGCAGTCAACACAACGGGTAGTAAACAAGAAAACATCCTGCTCGAAGGCCTGGTTTATGATGGAAAAACTGAACCTGTGGAAGGTAAATTTAATCCACTAGCCGGCAATAGCACACTAAAAATTGCATCCATTAGTGCGTCAGGAATGAAGCCAAGTCTACCGCCAGCCTTCCCAATTGAAGCCCCAGCTTCAGACACCGCAGAACCAGCTGCCAAACCTTACTCGGTGAAAATGGATAACCTAGCCTTCACCTATAAAGGCTTGCTAAAAGATGGCTTCTTTGACCTAAGTTATCTATATGAATTAGGTAATTGCGAGAAATGTGATGAGCTAGCCATCAACCAAAAACCAGTAAAATCTGCCAAATTTGGCATGGAACTCAACCATATTCATGCAGCCTCTATTAGCGGGTTAAATGAAACGATCGCAAACCTTTATAAGACGATGTTAATCGACACGATTAAATCAAAAGGCAAACCAAATACCGATCAACTGACCGCGCAAATGGCGGGCATTGGCATGGTAGCGTTAACTAACTTGACGACCATTGCTAAAAATGACCCGTCTTTCAAGATCAGTACCGTCGAAGTCGAGACTAAAGACGGTGCCAAAGCCAATATGTCTGCGTCTGCTACCCTTAAAGGGCTAACGGATATGGATATTTCTGGCGGCAACCCAATGGCCGCATTGAAAAAACTTTATGCAGAATCCTCTGCCAACTTTGATTGGTCGTTAATTCCGAAAGAAGTATTAGCGAATCCTAGTTTGGATAAACTTATCAAAGCAGGATGGCTGAAAAAAGAAAACAATCACCTCCTACATTCATTTAAGTTTGAAGGTGGCAAGATTACGATCTTCGACAAAACCTACCAATCTATTGCGGAACTAGAAGCGGCAGCGGTTCAAATGCAATAATAGTTTCCCCTCCCCCTAGTGACTACCAGCGATTCATTAGGGGGGCCAACCGTGACTTAGCATTTTTCACAATCATCGCTCATCCCTGATTGCTTTCATCAAAATTCTATTGAATAGTCTGCAGCATACTTATATTCTGCTGTAATAAATTCATTGATTAAACGGGAGTAATCGAATGAAAAAGCACCTCATTGCCATTCTATTAGGGTTAAGCAGCACATCCGTATTTGCCATTTCCGCAGCAGAGATTAGTACCGTCAAAGCATCTGATCAATTGGAATGGAAAAACGGTGACAAAATGATGTCGATCAAGATTGAAACCGTGAATACCATCAAAGAACCAGACGGCAGCACTTGGTTTATTGCCAATGGTAAAACAGCAGACGGACAAATCATTAGTTGGATGTTAGACCCTACAGGTAATGGTGAAATTGGGCTGATTGGTAAGCGCATGAAACCCAAAGAGGCCGGCTTTACAAAAAAAGATGTCTTCCAAGCGGATAAAAAGGGGCAAGGAAGCATCACCTACAACGGCGTAGAGTATGAATATAGTGCCGACGATTCCGACGATGTAAAATTTATGGAAACGCCATCTAGCAGCGAAGATGAGATTTCTATTTACTCTTTTGTCTCTAAACAAGACGATGATGATGGGTTAATGGTCATCGAATGGGACGATGATAATCTGGAAGTCTTAGAAACAGAATTTCACGAAAACGCAGAGTTAACCTTAGTTTCTGCAAAATGAGTACACCTTTTCCGCCTAGGGGGGCCGTCCCCCTACTGCCGACATTGCGTCCGGGGTGTTTTCATCTAGGAATAGAGCCACTCCCCACTGACACGCCTGTCTACTGTGAAGACACCTCAGACCCTGTCGATATATTTGGCTTTAGAGCATACCGTGTACTTCATTCAGAACAGACGGACTTTCAAAATGTATTGATTGCCGACTTAGTCAACTTAGGTAGAGCACTATTTTTAGATGGCGTACTGCAAAGTTCGGAATACGATGAGGCGCTTTATCATGAGTCACTCGTCCAACCAGCCTTATTAGCATTAGACAACCCACGTGACGTGCTGATTATTGGTGGCGGTGAAGGCGCGACACTTCGTGAATCGCTAAGCCATCCGTGCGTGAAAAAAGTCACCATGGTGGATATTGATCCGAAAGTAGTTGCAGCCTGTGAAAAACATCTGCCTACTTGGCACCGCAATGGTTTTCGCGATCCACGGGCAAAAGTTGTCCATACTGATGGCCGCGCCTTTGTAGAAAATGATGATAGCTTTTACGATCTCGCGATTATCGATGTCGTCGATATGTTCGATAACGGCCCTGCACAACGGATTTATACCAAGCAGTTTTATCAGCATTTAAAAAAGAGACTGCGTCCGAATGGGATTGTAGTTGTTCAAGGCATGGAGTTTTCACATGTCGACTTTCAACAGCACTCTGCGCTGGTGAGAACACTACGCACGGTTTTCCCTCAGGTCCATAGCTATCAAGTCGCGATACCATCCTTTTTATCCCCTTGGGGCTATGTGATTGCATCCGATTGGTTTGACCCAAGAGACTGGACGCCAAGTAGATGGGATGCACGGTTAGCGAAGCGATTAGGTCAAGATGCTTTACAACATTTAGATGGCGACTTTATCTCTCGCTCCTTTATGTTATGCAAAGAAACGCGGCGATTATTAGCAATGCCCGGCCTAGTTTTGTCTGATGATGAAAAATATATTCACCCAACGGAAGTAGAGGACATCACAGAATCACTTCCGGTTTACCCTGCCCGCAAGGAGCAAAAACGTTGAGTTTTCATATCCTTACTCCAGAAAGTTTAGAAGCTAGCTTGGATGCAAGCATTCGTTACCAGCTATCTGAGGGTCAAAAAAACGAACACCCCGATACGATTAAAGTATTGTGTATTGAGCCCACAGAAGAAACGCCTCTTGATTGGTTAAATGCATCTTCTCCTTTCCGTTTGGATTTGCAATTTAGGAATGTACACTTAACGTTACAAAACCAATCGGCAGTGGTGATTGCACCAGAAGCCATGAAAACAGATGCCTTAAACGCCATCGCTGGCTTTTATGTACTGCTACACACCATCGAACGGATTGAGGAGCAATGCAGGCATTTTCAACATCTTCTCAAAACGGGCACGCAAGCACTAAGCAAAGGCGATGATATCCCCATGCTTAAACAAGCCATTGCAGATAGTACAAAAACGGGGCTGCAATTTTTAGCTGTAAAGCGTCGGCTTGAACTTCCATCTGGCACTGGACCAGCCAGCCTTAGTGATAAATGGCGAACAGAACTCGCCACACAAGCCTTACTATTTGATCGTGTGTCACGAGTAGAGCATGAGTTAGAGTGGTTACACGAAGGGCTATTAGAATTACTAGATAGCAAGAAAGAAACCCACCGTTTCCACCTAGAATCGATGATTGGGCTAGTAATTATTCTGATCCTCATTATTGAGTTTACCTACAGCTACTTAAATGACTGATCCATATTTATATTTCTCCCGCAAAAATGGTCGTTTGTATGCGGGTACGCATTTGCTTGTCGATATGTGGGGTGGGCAAGGCTTAACTGACATCGATTTTGTAGAAAAAACACTAATTGATGCGGCCAAAGCAGCCAATGCCACGGTACTGCATAGCCATATCCATCCCTTTGAATCTTCTGGTGGTTTGTCTGGCGTTGTAGTATTAGCTGAATCGCACATTTCTATTCATACATGGCCAGAAAGCAACTATACGGCGATGGATATTTTTATGTGTGCATCCTGTGATCCTTACTTAGCCATCCCTGTTTTACAGCAGGCATTTCAACCAAAAGAGATCAAAGTAGAAGAAAAACTACGTGGGGAAGTGAATTCAAAATAATTTAAATTTTGATCAATTCCCCCTATTTTTCGACCATGACAATTTGCTAATCCGGTGCTAAGCTGAAATGGACTATCGCTTTAAAAGTGAGCTTGTCCACGATGCAAGTCAATGCGATTTCCCTAAAAATCCGCCTCATACTCAGTATGGTGTTACTGAGTATTTTTTCTATTGCAACTGTTGGCTGGTTTGCTCATGCGCAGTTAATCAAGCGGTTCGACGAAGGCATTGCCAATGATGTGGCCATGCATATCAATAAAGGCGTTTCAACCTATATTGCCACCTATGGTTCTTGGGAAGAGGCTGAAAAAAAGGAAAGTCTATTTCACTTCCTAGAAAAGCATCCTGAAATAACCCATAAACCGCATTCAGATGAGGAAGGTTTATTTCATCTATTAGGTAGCAATACCTTATCAAAAGAAATTGATGATACTGACCATAAATTATCGATGTTATCAATGCAGTTTCATTTGTTTGATCCGCAATTCAGGTCACTAGTCGACCTCCCCCCGTATCGACGTGGTTTTACCGTATTAGACGAAGATCGCAATAGCTTAAAACCAATCTTAATGAATGGAAAAGTGGTCGCTTATTTTCTGATGGCGAAGAATATAATTCATTCACCGGTCGATGATGCTTATGCTGCATTGATTCGAAACTCCTTAATTACCGGCAGTATTGTAGCGGCACTCATGGCACTCGTTGTCGGTAGCCTAATGAGCCTTCGTTTAGTTAGGCGTTTAGAGCAGTTAACCGAGGCCGTTAATGCCATTGATACAGGACAAATGAATCAATTTGTCGAACATGCCGGCAATGATGAAATTGGCAAATTAGCGCAAGCGTTTAATCGCATGAGCGAGCGTTTATATTTGGCGGATAAGCATTTAAGAGAATCCCACCAACAAATTGAAGAACAAGCGAAGTTACTGAAAGAGCAAAGCTTCCGAGATCCGCTAACTCGCTTATATAACCGCCGGTATATTGATCAAACAGGAACAAAAACATTTGAACACGCGGTTCGCCTAAACCAACCCTTTAGTGCAATGATCGGGGACATCGACTTTTTTAAATCGATTAATGACCGCTTTAGCCATGCGATTGGAGACCTAGTCTTGCAAGAAGTCGCAACCATTTTGTTGCAACAAACCCGCACAACCGACATTGTGGCAAGGTATGGCGGCGAAGAGTTTGTGATTTTATTTCCTGAAGTGGCTATTTCTAAAGCAGCTTTCTGCTGCGAGCAAATTCGCTTAGCCATTACCCAACATAATTGGCAGCCTATTCATCCAGAACTACAAGTCAGTATTAGTATTGGCTTAGCTGAACACACCGAAGAAAACTCTTTATCTACGCTGATTCGTCATGCCGATCTGCGACTATACAAAGCAAAATCCAATGGCAGAAATCAAGTCGTCAGCCTAGATTAGCCCTGCTCCAGCATAGTCAGATACACTAATCTCGGCTAGACTCGATGTTTTAATGGCTTAGTCGGGTATATCTGCAATGAGTGAAGCGCTACAAACATGGGAAGGTCAATGCCAATGCGGCGATATTCAATACAAGGTAACCGGTGAAGCCTTAACCTTGTTTGCTTGTCATTGCACTGAATGCCAAAAACAATCTTCCAGCGCATTTGGCATGGGATTATGGGTTGAACAAGAGTCAGTAGAAATCTCTGGCAAAGATCTAAAAAGCTGGACGCGCAAATTACCATCTGGGCGCGAAATGGAATGCCTATTTTGTCCAACATGCGGCAGTCGCTTATTCCACCACGGTAAAGGGCAAGAGGATTTAATCAGTATAAAAGCCGGTACGTTAAATCAAACCAATCAACTACAACCGGTGGCGCATATCTGGACCAAAAGTAAACAGCCATGGGTGCAATTACCAGATAACGTCTTGCAGTACCCAGAAAACCCAGAAAATTTTGCCGATATGATTGATGCTTGGCATGAATCACAAAAAAAAGAAGCCAGTGCCTAAACGGTTTCAGTCATTGAATCCGTGCCGCAAAAAAAGGAGCATCTATGAGCCATCCACATCCCTGTCTGCCTGGTATAGCGAATATCAAAGATGAAATGGTCGCTATTCGCCGTCAAATTCACGCGCATCCTGAATTAGGCTTTCAAGAAGAGGCCACCAGTGAACTTGTCGCCACCAAACTGCAAGAATGGGGCTATGAGGTGCATCGTGGTTTAGGTAAGACAGGCGTGGTGGGCAAACTTGTAAAAGGTACAGGAACGAAACGCTTAGGCATCCGAGCAGACATGGATGCGCTCCCTATCGTTGAAAAAACAGGTCTCGAATACGCGAGCAAACACCATGGAAAGATGCATGCTTGCGGGCATGATGGTCACACCGCCATCTTATTAGCCGCAGCCAAACATATTGCAACAGAAAGCACGTTCGATGGCACCTTACACCTTATCTTCCAGCCTGCTGAAGAAGGAATTGGTGGGGGTGGCGCAAGACAAATGATTGAAGACGGGCTATTTGATTTATTTCCTTGTGATGCCGTCTTTGGCTTACACAATATGCCCGGCTACTCCAGCAAACAAATCGGCTTTTTGCCAGGCCCTTTTATGGCATCTGCCGATACCATTCGCGTCACTTTACGCGGTAAAGGTGGCCATGGTGCCATTCCTCATAAAGCAATTGACCCGATTGTGGCGGGTGCCTCCATCATTACCGCCTTACAAACCATTGTTTCTAGAAATATTGATCCATTTGAACCGGCGGTTGTCACGGTTGGGAGTTTGCATGCAGGGGAGGCCTCAAACGTCATTCCTGAAACCGCCCATTTACTGATGACCATGCGGGCGATGACGCCAGCAACCAGAAAAACCTTACAAACCAGAATTCAAGATCTGATTCGCCTACAAGCGGAAAGCTTTGGCTTAAGCGCAGATATCCAATTTGAAGATCCCTACCCGCCCGTGGTAAACCATGCCGCGGAAACCGCATTTGCCAAACAAGTTTTAGTCGATTGGTTAGGGGAAGACCACCTCATCCCCGATCTAAAACCACTGATGGGCGCAGAAGACTTCGCCTATATGTTAGAACAAGTACCTGGTTGCTTCTTATTTGTTGGTAATGATGGGGAAATGGGTGGTGGATGCATGATCCATAACCCTGGCTACGATTTTAATGATGAGGCGCTGCCACTTGCCGCTAGCTACTGGGTTAAGCTAACAGAAGCCTTTCTCAAATAAAACGGACAACACAGTCTTCATTTGTCTTGCATGCGTCCTTCTTTAGTATCGCTGTTTTCGCATAGACCATGCACACTCAAACCAACCCTACACATTATCGAGGAACGCAATGAAAGGAAGTTGTCTTTGCAAGCAAGTGACTTTTGAGGCTAAACAACTTTGTACGCCGATATCGCATTGCTCTTGCTCCACCTGCCGAAAATCTCATTCAGCGGCCTTTAACACGGCGGCGGGGGTGAAACCGGAAGACTTTCAATGGCTAACAGGGGAAGATTTACTGACGGGTTACGAGTCTTCAAAAGGGAAAGTGCGCTATTTCTGCAAAGTATGTGGCTCACAACTTATCGCAAAACGCGAAGGCGCTCCTCATTGGGTATTACGGGTAGCAACGTTAGATGAGTCGCCCAACCAAACACCTGCCGCACATATTTTTACTGCAGAAGAAGTCGATTGGCTCTGCTACAACAGTGATATTCCTCGTTATCCGGGTTGGGGAAATAAATAGAGAAAGTAGCTAGCCTCTATTTGCCCAAGACTAGAGTAATTTGGTATGTCGTTTACTTAGGCGGCTGATATCAATCGTATCCGCCGCTCTTGCTCTTAGCTGACCACAGCCACCATCCACATCTTGCCCGGCAGAATCTCTCACCTTAGTCAAAATATAATAGCCTTGCAGATAGCGGCGAATTGCCTCGACCTTTTCTGCTGCTGGGCGCTGAAAATGATCCCCCTCTACACTGTTGTAAGGGATAAGGTTAAGCACGCCATATTTCCCTTTTAACAAACGGAGAATCCCTTCAATCTCTTCTTCGGTATCATTAATCCCCGCTAATAGCGTCCACTGATACTGAATCGGGTAGCCCACACTTCTGGCATACGCCTCCCCTGCTTCGATTAAGTCCGCAGGTTCATACCTAGGTGCATTTGGCAGTAGTTTGGCGCGTAAATCTGCTTTGGTTGTATGAAGAGATAAGGCCAATGCAGGTTTTACTTGTTGTTGCGGGAGTTTTTCAAATACCCGTGGATCCCCAACAGTAGAGAGTACTAAGTTTTTATGCCCAATATTGCCATCGGTGCCGAGGTAATGAATGGCGTCGAGTACATTGTCTAAATTATGAGCAGGCTCTCCCATACCCATAAACACCACTTTTTTTACAGGGCGGATGCGTCTGGCGAGTACGACTTGCGCCAACATTTCTGCAGAGCCAAGTTGCCTTAGTAAACCGGATTTCCCAGTCATGCAAAATGTGCAGCCGACAGCACAGCCCACTTGGCTAGAAATACATAAGCCATCTCGGGGTAGCAACACGCTTTCTACCAGTTGCCCATCCGCCAAATTCACCAATAAACGTAAGGCGCCATCTTCCCCTTCATGTTGAGACTGGATACTTGCAAGCGCTTCCATTGTGCTGGCAATGGGAGGCAAGCCTTCTCTAACGGATAAGGGAAAATAATCGTTAGCACGTTGATGTCGCGTGCCGGTATCTAAAGGCAGCCCTTTTAACCACGCGCGATTAATTTTGCCAATATGGCAAGGACGCGCGCCAATTTCGGCTAGCGCTTGGTGAAATGCTTGAATACGCATGAAGATCATCCAGATAACTGCAGCTAGATGAATCTACCTGCTATCTGTGTAATTTTACCCGATCTGCTGGCGGTCAGCCATGATCATCCAAATAATTAAATTGGCATAAAATCCAAATGTCATTTATAGTAAAATCATCTCCAAACAATATCATACGCATGAAAAAATCCACTGTTTATACATTCTTTGGCCTTACGCTTCTGTTGCCAATATTCACCACACAAGCGGCATCGAAGGCGGACGAATTGTGCGGGTCAAAAGATGATCAGGTGACTTGCCTTGCCAAAGAGCAAGCGAAACTCGACAAGCGCATGACAAAGACGCTATCTGAAATTAGTCACCAGCCTAAATTTGCAGGACAACATGTAAAAGTACTAACGGCAAGCCAGGCCGCATGGAAAACCTTTGCAGTCAATTATTGCAAAGCCTACTCAGGTGCATTTGGTGCAATCGCAGAACAAAATGTGCAGTACAGCTTTTGCTATTTCGATAAATCCTACGCGCATCACAACGAGTTAAAAGATCTTGGAAATTATTACGGTGAGGATTAAGTCATGTTTAACGTCAGCGAAGCTCAACATAAACTATGCACTTATAAAATTGTCATACTTCCTCCTTATACTACAAAGAAAATGATAAATAAAAGAAGCTTTCGTATTGCATTGAACTAAAGCGCATACAGGCGAATATCACAGGTTAATGCCATAGAAAAAACACAAAACTGACCAACCATTCATTTGCAAAAAAAGCATTTAGCATATATAGTTAAATACATTGACATAATGACTTTTGCATTATCGTTAAAATTGAATCGCACATCCATTCTGTGAACCGGTAACCAATAGACTTGCCTGGTACGTTCATGATCAAGACAGGGATGAAGCCAAGACTAGCAACGAGGAATGAGGAATGAGTCAGTACTTCACCGAACGACACTGTGAATTACTTTGGAATGCTTTCTTAAAAGTACAAACCCATCGAAATACATTGTCTGTGGACGTAGGTGGCTTTACTCATGCCCGCTTTGCCAGTGGTGCATACCGATTTGGTCCAATGCAACATGACATTAGCACGTCTCCTGATGCGCGTAAGTTCCTTCAGCAAAATGGTTTTTCGATGATCGATATTATTGATTTATCGCATCAAGGAGGCTTGCCAGAAGATAGATTAGCAGCGCTTAACCAGACGTTATCCAACATTTCTGATGCAAAAATCAATGCATTTTCAAAACTGCAGTTTGAGCAGATGCTAAAAGCGTTTTCCAGATGGCTATTTGCTATCCAGCAAAGAAGTAGCGCTCATGCAGAGGCTATTTTGAACAATCTGGCATTGAGTATTGGTTTGCTAGATGACCAAAACCAGCATGGTACTTACGGAGAACAGTTAATAGCGTACTGGGCGGGAGACCCCTTTACTTGCCCCGGAACAAGCACCCCTATTCAAATCACCAAGATGCCAGATATTGAAGACCTTCGCCGCTATCGTTTGAATACAAAATATGGCGCGGAATACCCCGAGATAACCAACCAGCGGATCGATCATATCCAAGAAGTATTAGCAAAGGTTGAAAGAACTTGCGAGGCAGAAAGAGTGCATAAATTTCACCTTAGCAAAGCCTCTAATGAAGATCAATTTGAGTCGAGTACACAGTACTCGCTAGACTTCACAGCGCCACTCGCCATAAAAATTAACTAAGACGAAGGCAGGTCTCCCTAGACGGCACGACATCTTCTCCTTGTCGTGCCGTCCCCCGCAAGGGGTGAATTTACTAAAGATGTAAATTCTCCAACGCGGCTCGCATCACACTCGCATCTGGTCGAAACCCTGTCCAATACTCCACACCTAGCACACCTTGCTGCACCAGCATTTCTAAGCCATCTACCGTTTGGCAGCCCACTTGTTTGGCTGACTTTAAAAATGGAGTTAATGGGGGGTTATGAATCCCATCTGCCACGACGAGAGACGTAGATAAACTGCTGACATCAATTTCAGGCATCCCATCCACATCTGGATACAATCCAATAGAAGTGGCGTTGATTAGAATGTCTACGCCTTCTGGTACTGAAAATGGCTTATCCCAGAGGATAAATTCACTCGCTGCAGAGGTATGTTTACTGAGGTGAGTCACTAACTCTCCGCCTCTACTTGCACTACGGTTAATCACCAAAATTCGTTTAGCCCCTGCTAATGCCAATTCCACCGCAACCGCCCTGGCTGCGCCGCCGGCCCCAAGCAATGCAATCGTTTTACCTTTAGGGGAAATTACTTTTTGAAGCGCAGAGACAAAGCCTCGTCCATCGGTGTTTTCGCCAACCCAGCGATCGCCTTGGCGAACAATGGTATTGACCGCACCGATTAACCTGGCTGACTTGCCTAACTCATCCAAATGGGAAATCACCGCGACTTTGTGGGGAATAGAACAATTAAACCCTCGCCAACCCATGGCTTTTGCGCCATGAACAGCATCAGCCAGCGCATAAGGAGAGACTTCTAAATTGACATACAACCAATCCAAACCAAGTTGTTTATACGCAGCTTCGATCATCACAACAGTCGGATTTTCGGCGGCAGGACAAGCAAACGAGCCGGTGATTGGTTTCAAGAAATTCATTTCAGTTTCCCTTGGGTTTGGTATAAATGCATCATACAAAACCCAAGGGTGCAGCAAATTTCAATTGTTAATAGCGAGCACTATTTCCATAATTAACGACTGAATTACAGAAGCTTGCCTAGCGTTGACGTAAGCGAACCAACCAAGCAAGTCCACCGCAAATCGCACCAAATATTGTCACCGCCAACCAGCCAAAGTGACCAAGTAAGTAAGCGCCAATGGCCGCACCGGCAGACATGCCAATAAACATGCCGGTTAGCAGCACAGCGTTAAGGCGGCTTCGCGCTCTCGCATCTAAACGATACACAATACTTTGGTGTCCTATCATGGTGACTTGAACGCCCATATCAAATCCCACCGCACCAATCACCAGAATCCAAAGAGCAATTGCAGGAGAAACAAACACACTACCCATCATAAAAATAAACGATATAGCAGTCAGAATTGCCCCCACTTCGGTTACTTTTTGCGGCCCAGAACGGTCTGCGAGCTTCCCGGCAATGGGGGCAGCTAAGGCACCTGCGGCTCCCGCCAAGCCAAAAGCCCCGGCAATTGCACTACCGAAGTGAAACGGAGCGCCATGTAGCATCACTGCTAGCGTTGACCAAAATCCACTAAAACCCGCGGAAAGTAAGCCCTGAGTTAATGCAGCAGCGCTTAAAGAGGGATACTGCTTTAAAAGGTGCAATAAACTCATTAATAACTTAGCGTAAGATAACTGGCTAGTTGGTTTAAAACTAGGTAACCCTTTTGCAATCGCTACAACAACAAGACTCATCGCCACGCCAGCCGCAATAAACACATACCGCCATCCAAGATAATCTGCAATAAACCCACTCACCACCCTAGAAAGCAAAATACCAAGTAATAAGCCGGTCATCACTGTGCCAACTACCTGTCCTTTTTTAGCTTCTGGCGCCAAGGTTGCCGCAGCAGGAACAATATCCTGCGCCATGGTCGCCGCCATTCCAATCACAAAACTGGCGAGTAGTAGATGAGATAATTGCATGCCTGCGCCAAATGCAAACAAGGCCAATGCAAGCAACACCCCTTTAAGAAGAATGATCTGCTTACGATCAAACCGGTCACCCAATGGAGCAAGTAGCAAAATACCCAAGGCGTATCCAATTTGGGTGATGGTCGGCACCCAGCCAATGCCGCTTTCTGAAACTTGCATCTGGCTTGCCAAGGCACCAAGCATTGGCTGGCTGTAATAAATACTAGCAACGGCTAGCCCCACACTAATGGCCATCAGTAGCACTAGTGCACGTGAAATATCTAGGTCTATTTTGATGCCTGTTGGCGGTGTAGCGGCCAAGCTTTGCGGTTCACTCATGATATTTCTTTCTTTGCTAATCTAATGAATGCACCTATTCTGATCATTTATCTTATTTATTTGTAGTAGCGAATTTTGTATGATGCTCATACACTTAACGCATAACCATACTCTCATGACGCCAGCCTCTCGAAAAATTGCTTTTGATCGCATAGAACTCATCGAAACGTTTATCGCAATTGTTGATAGTGGCAATTTGTCTGCTGCTGCTCGTTTACTAAATACCACGCAACCGACGATTAGCCGGCGCCTGCAATTACTAGAGAGCTATTTAGGATTAAACCTAATTAAACGAACCACACATACACTGAGCCTCACCCCCGATGGGGAACGAAGTTATGAACGCTACAAGGCATTGTTAGCCACTTGGCACAACGTAGAATCTGACTTAATGCAGGCAAAAGAAGAGCCACAAGGCATCCTGCGCGTGTTAGCGCCACATGCGTTTGGGCAAGAGCAACTCATCGGCCCATTGGCGGATTACCTAGCAAAGTACAATCAAGTATCGGTGGAGTGGAATTTGCATGATGACCGCGCCTTTCATGATTTCATCGGTGAAGGGATTGATTGCGCGATTCAAGTGGGAGAGATCACTTACCCAGATATGGTGGCGGTCCCATTGGGGTTTATCGAGCGGATCGTGATTGCCTCGCCAAAGTGCTTGGCTAAATATCCCAAAGTAGAAAAGGTGACCGATCTGGCTAACTTCCCATGGGTGGCGCTCACTACCTTTTACCAAACCCATATTTCCTTAGCGCATAGTGAAACAAATGAAGAGGCCGTGCTTCGTTTCTTACCGAAACTACGTACCGACAATCTCTATGCCATGAAAAATGCCATTCTCAGCGGAATGGGAATTGGCGTAGGCTCACGCTGGGTAATGAATGATGCGCTAGATAAAGGGGATTTAGTACATCTACTACCAGATTGGCAGGCAACCCCTCTACCCGTTCACTTGGTTTACCCCTACGCAAAATTTTACCCAGCCCGCTTGCGTTGTTTTGTCGATGCCATGAAGCAAGTTTTACCGAGCGTGTTTGAACATGCAGCAAAACAAGCGTAAATCAACCATTAATCACTTGATGCAGTACTTTGTGCTTTAATCACAAAGAAATAAGACAACACGACAAGCCCTGCACCAGCAATGATTTGAATCGTTGGTACACCACCAAATAAACAAAAGTCGATCAGAATCGACCAGAGCAAACTAGAATACTCAAACGGCCCCATCGCACTGGCGGTCATCAGCCTGCTCGCTTTTAAAAAGAAGTACTGCGCTAGAAATACCTCAATCCCAAGTAGGCCATACAACTTAACACTTTCTAGGCGAATTAGCGGTTGAGATTGGTTAAAGCAAAGACTCAACACCAGAAACACAATAGAGATAACAAGCAGTTGTAGCGCAGGGTTAAACGCTTTAAACCCGCGTGCCGACACTACCGTAATTCCCCAGCAAGTCCCCGCCATCAACGCAAAAACCACAGGCCAGAATTGAAAATGCGCACTATCTGCGTTGGCTAACATAATGCCGAGTAGCCCAATAAAGGTAGATGCATAGTGAAAGCGGTTTAAGCGCTCTTTTAAAAACCAAGCAGATAAAAACATCACCACAAATGGCGAGACAGAGTAGGCAATCGTCACTAAAGACAAACTCATGTCTTTTGATGCGACATAGAAAAACCCGGCTGAACCAAATTGCGCTAACCCGATGAGACACAAAATAATGGTTTGCCGTGGCGTGATGGGCGTAAAGATTTTACGGTTAAAGACAACTAGCGAAATCACAATTGCAATGGCACTTCTGACAAAGAGAATCTGCCAGACAGAGTGATTCACCGTTAAGCTTTTGGCAGACGCATAATGCAACGTCCACATCAGATAGCTGAGTAAGATAAAGATAAGGCCTAGGCGCTCGGAAGAAAGTGTTTTACTCATGCTGGTTGGCCAAACAAAAAACGCATGCAGCCATCAACAAACTTTTCTAGCGCGGTAATATTTCTATCTACTTTAAATTTAATCAGCGCACCTTCATACGCGCAAATCACAAAATCCGCTGCATCTGCCGGTGTGAGCGAAGTAGCTAATTCGTTTGCAGATTGCGCGGCGAGAATTTCTGTTTCTAGGTGCGTACGCCAATCGGTAAATATCTGGTCTAACTTTTGGCGCACACTATCTGAACGCGCATTGGCACTTTGCGCCAACATGCCATATAAACAGCCTCGCGCCATTTCGTGTGCGCGTTGGTCTTCTACTAAAAAGAGAAGATAGTTGTGAATGCGCTGCTTTGGGGAGACGTCGCTTGAACTGAGTAATGTTTTCCGTGCATGGGTATAGAACGACTCATACTCCTCGATAATCGCCAATACCAAATTATCTTTCGACTTAAAGAAATGGTAGAACGACCCTTTCGAAGCATTCGCAGTTTTCAAAATATCTTCTAACCCCATGCCGTCATAGCCTTGCTGGATAATAGCGGCTAAGCCTGCTTCTACAATGTTTTCGCGCGTTCCCATTTTCTCCACCACTCACTCTTAATTGACTAGACCAGTCTTATCAGAAAGTATGCAAAAGGCTAGACCAAATAGCAAGTGTTAAATAGAAAAATGCCCTCTCGTCACAGAGGGCAAAGGGAGAAACCGATCCGATCAATCACTCATTTTTGTGAACTAAGCACGCTCCGAAAAGCTTTTTAATCCCAAAATTTTCTCACCTAATGGAGAAAGTACAGCCTGTGGGTACTTCGTTTTCTCCCACTCTCGTGGATCCCCAGGGAAGGCATAGCCAACAGGTGGCAGCCTTTCTTGCCACGATGTAACTCGTTGCTGTCGAAAGGCAAGATTCTCTTCATCTGCCGGTGCAAAAGAAATGTATTGTGCCAACCTTACCTCTTTCTCTGAGGTATTTGGGCGAATCCCATGGGCAAGCAAGGAATTAAAGATGAGTAAATCACCCGCTTGCAAGGGGATAAACGCCGGCTGCCATGGCAGATTGGCTACATCGGGTTGCCAAGGATTTCGCTCGGCAGGTGCTGTCGCTAACCATGACTCGAACTGCTCAAATAGTTTGGGAATACACTGAAAGCCACCGGTGTGCTCACTGGTATCAGACAAGGCCAACACACCTTGCACATTCACGGGAAGGGGGCGCAACGTTGTATCGGCATCCCAATGAATAAACCCATTAAACTTGCGCTTACCACGATTGGGGGTATTTAAATTGGCGCGATCAATGGTGACCCATAAGGCTTCCGTATCCCAAATATCGACAAATGCATCGTAAACGCGTTGATTCTGTCGATTATTCCACATGGTTTGATGGTGATACGCTTCCACCATGCCCGAGCCATTTAGCTCGACCATCTCATGGGATTTACGTTCTGTCTGATCCCAACTGCTTGGATCATTTCTATCTAGTTGCTGAAACTCCCATAAAAAATCCACAGTTTCATTCACCGCTTGTTGGCTAACCGCCTGCTTCACAATCACATAACCATAACGCTGCCAATGCGCAAAGTCTGCTTCACTCAGAACACGTAATGGGATTTGCTTTTGGATATCTCTTAACTGCACACGGTCGGTATAGGCCACACTTGGGTTACCGGGGCGGTTATCCCCATATTGGTAGCGATCATTCATTTTGTCTTCCTCTTTATCTTTTTAATGTGTGTTGCTAACTACATTTTCATGCGATACACGTTCAAAAATGGCTCATCACCAACCATAAATAGCCCTATACTAACCAAATTAACCACATACACATCCTCATGAAGCCACTTAGAGAACACCATCAAATCGAGGCAAATCGGTCTTGGGGCTTACTATGGCGAGAAATCGATAGCATCCCCTTTATCTGGCATTACCACCCAGAGTACGAACTGACCCTCACCTTAAACTGTAGCGGGCAACGTTTCATTGCCGATCAAATCGCGACTTTTGAGGAGGGAGATTTGGTTCTGGTCTGCCCAAACCAACCACATACTTGGTACGCCACCCAAAAGGTAGATGAGACTCAGCCCATGCTAGCCATTGTTCTTTGGTTTAGCCGGACATGGTTAACAGCGCTAGGCGAGTTAATTCCAGAATGGGGCAACATGGCACAATATCTCGCCAAACAAGAAAAAGGGCTTGTCTTTTCTAGGGAGGCGGCAAAAAACATCGCCCAAAAGATGCTGACCTTAAATGCCCAATCAGAAGCAGAGAAGACGCTTACGCTAATCTCCATTCTCTCTTTACTCACAGAGGACAAACACGCCACCACAGTGTCGACACAACCAGCATCGCCGCAGATCGAAGCCCCCCGGTTGCAGAAAGTCATGGATTATTTGCATACGCATTTCACAGAAGTATTAGATATAGCGCACTTGGCAGAGATGTCCGCCTTATCTGCTGGTGGCTTTCATCGTCTATTTAAGCAAAGCAATGCCTGCACCCCCGTCGAATACCAAAATCGATTAAGAATTGGACATGCTTGCCAGCAACTGATTAGTACGAACAAGCCCATCGCGTTAATTGCCGAAGAAGCAGGGTTTAGTTCGCTGTCTTACTTTAATCGCCTCTTTAAACAGATGCAGAAAGTAACGCCCTTCTCTTTCAGAAAGCAGTTTTTGAACCGCCGCGCTTAACACTACAAAATGGCTCTATCAACTATTAATAAATTGGCACTTTTAGCCAACCATTTTTCACACCATACTAGGCCTTCAACCGCTAACTAACATGGTGTGATATGTACTGCCCTGCCTCTTTTCGCCAAGACGATCCAAACACCCTTCATACGTTTATTCGTACCTACCCGTTGGGAACACTTATCACTAGCTGTCATGGGCTAGAAGCGAATGCCATCCCGTTTTTATTAGTCGAGTCCGAACAAGGACTGCGTTTACAAGCACACATTGCGCGGGCAAACCCACAACTCGCCGCATTAAAACAGGGTGGCGAAGTGCTCGTGATATTTAATGGCCCAGAAGCCTACATCACGCCGAGTTGGTATCCGAGTAAAGCACTACATGGCAAACAAGTACCTACTTGGAACTACACGATGGTACAAGTCAAAGGGACAGTAACCGTAATGGATGACAGTGAATGGGTCTATCGACAAATAGATCGACTCACCCAGCAACAAGAATCTGGATTAGTTGAACCATGGGCCGTTTCTGATGCGCCAGCAGACTATATTGCAACCCAACTGAAGGCGATTATCGGCATTGAAATTGCAGTGACATCAATAAAAGGAAAATTCAAGTTAAGCCAAAATCGCTCGACAGAAGATTTTCAAGGCGTAGTCGATGGGCTATCGCAATCCAATCAACTAGCAGTAGCATCACTCATGAAAAACCTCAAATAAGATCATTTCGCATTTAGAAATAATCAGGTCTTATTCAGCACAAGCGCAATATAACCTTGACGGTATGCTGGTCAAATCGCCCTAGTCTTTCCTAGCAACGCGACTATTAGGTAAGGAAACGCCATGCATACCACCAAAACAATCACATTGGCAGATTTTGTCTTTTATAAAGACAAGCAACCCACCTCTATCGCCGCCTTGCTGCCAGATTTTCAGGTAAGCGATCGGATTGGTGTAGTGGTTAAGCAACCAGCAGGTGCTTTGGGGGTTGCCTCGCTGCTCTTAGCCGCGAGCACGGTGTTTTACGATGAATACCGATCTAGGCTTGGCAATGAACCAGATAAACTTCGCCTCTATCCAGACTACTATGTTTTTCATGCAGGCGAATGCAGAGGCAACCATGCGCAGCTAGACATTTGGCCACCGCATAAAGAAGTGATCGTCGCCAATGATCCTGAGCAAATCTTAGAAGCCATTAATGATCGGGGCATTACTCGCTTATTGGTCGAAGACTCCCCAACCGGCCACGCGACTTTTTTAAGAGAAACGCTTTGCAGTGCAGACCATCGAATCAAAACCGTATTGGCTTACCGCAGAGAAGGCAATACCCCTAACGCCAACTTGCGTTGTGGACACTCACAAGTCGTTGAAAACTATATTCAGAAAATGCTGACAGACTCTCAAGTGGCTTGCGAGCTTTCTAATGCACTAACCGAGCAACAACAATCCGCCAGACAAGCATTACAGCAAGATGGGTTTTATACGGAACATTACCGTGAGATCAGTTTAGATGATGCGCTAGGCATGATGAGCTTTGAAACCAAGCAGTCTGAAACCACCGCGCATTATCTTGCCGTCAGCCACCCGAATGCAGGCTGCAATCGCTGATAAAAGCCACACATTGCAAAAGGCTTATACCAAACTAGACGCAATATTAATGGTCAGTGCAATCACCGTCGTATTAAAAAAGAACGCCAATATACAGTGAATAGCGCCGATTCTTCGCATAGATCGGCTGCTAAAACTCACATCGGCCGTTTGACCAGATGTGCCAATGACACACGAAAAATAGAAAAAATCGCTATAGTCAGGCGGTTGATCGCCAGGAAAAATTAAACCGCCCTGATGACTACGGCTAGTCGCTAAATAAAAATCATGTGCGCAATGAAGTGCGAACATCGTCTGGGTAAAAAACCAAGACGATGCAATCGTCAGCGCGGCCAGTGCAATATGGGCCACCCGATCTACCCCATGCAAATCTTTGACTACCGCCAGCTCGGCAAAGATGGCGCCAATGCATGTTAAAGCGGACACCACCACCAGCAATAGCACCCAAAATCGCCCATCATCTTCTCTAATTGCACGCTGGCGCATTTTTTCATGCGTAGACGCAAACATCATCTGCAAAGCAAGCAGCAGATATAACACCGCACCAATATTCCACGCAATTATCCAGCGTGTGACGCCATTCACCACCCAACCCACAGGCGCTAGAAAGTAAGCTAAAAAGGCGATTGCAATGGCAATCATTAAACGAGGGTGACTACGCATCCACATAGGATACATTCTTACAGCATCTGCATTGACAGGCATATTAATAATCCCTTCTTCCACGTCATGCCAAGCACCATACAAGTGGCAGTAGCATACTGCAAAAATGCCAACGCCAGACTAGCGCAGGAAGAAAGAAAGTGAGCGTAATGCCACAGATTGCGGCGTTGAAATAAACCAAATAGAAATCGATTAACCCAACCGCTTCTTCTCAAACTGCTGCAAAAACGCATCCGCAATCTGAAAAGACTTTACCAACACCTTCTCTGTGTTAATGCTTAGCCCCGTATCGTTTTTGCTAATAAATGCCTGCATCGCTTCTTTGGCTGTTTCTTTAATGATCGCTTGGCGAATCATGTCATCCAACCACGCCTCTCCGCTATCTGGTACTTGTAATGCAATCGCCGCTTTTGCTCGGTCGCTTAAATTTGCGTTTGTAAATAAATCATCCATTTTCATTTTTATACCTCACCGCATTCGCAACCGAAGTCAGTTTGGGACATCGGTTGCGTAGAAGAAAATCCACTACATCGTTAAATCACCCTTGTTAAGAGATTTTTTTCTGCACTTTGTTCGCTTGGTGATGTAAAACTTTTTGCTGAGCCTTTGTAATATGCCCACCATTTACTTTTGCCATTGCCTGTTCTTCTTTACGAATATGGTGGTTTTGTTGATGTAATTTCTTGGCTTTTACCTTCGTCATTTCACCAGTTTTTACTTCGTGGTGAATCGCCTTATTTTGTTCTTTCAACTGCGCATTCACTTCTGCACGACGAGGATGCTTTTTGGCCCACTGACCATCTGCCGCATTTACAGACACCATGGCAGACGCAGTTAATAGACCTAGCACAATCACAGATAATTGACGAATTTTCATGGCATTTCCCCTTGTTTTACCGAATGTAGCAGGCACGATATTTACCTACTTATTCTATAAAACGAGCGGGGTTTAACAACCGTAGACAAACCATGGGGAATGAAACTGTAAAGATTCAATAGAAAATGTAACAAGCAATTTACACTTTTTTGATACATGTTTTTCGTAAGCTAAATGATGAACTCTAGTATTTCATTTCCAAAAAATCGACGGTGTTTGTGAATACGACAATCCCAATGTGTACGATCACAAATAGTAGTCACCCTCCACTTGTAAATATTTGTCAATATGCCAATTGATTGTAAGGTAGAATGCTTTCTGCATAAAACCACAACAATTGAGAACAACATGAAATCCATTGCCATTACGGTCATCCTCAGCGCTGCATTTGCTAGCCTTGCAAATGCCGCAGAATATTCGCCTTATCCAAAACAGGGTGTTTATAGCGGAACCGATCAACAATTTGAACGGGAATTAACCATTCAACCAAATGGAAAATTCACCTTAGAAGTGATGCAAAAAGGGAAAGCAGGCAATCTACGCAGTGGATCAGGCGAAGGTAAATTGGCAGATGCGCCTGGTGGTTGGGATTTTAGCGAAGGCCGCTGCAGCATGACCCTAAAACGCGCCTCTGGCGGCATGAAGCTACACGTAGAAGGATGTAGCGGCTCATGGGGCGACGTTCCATTTGATGGCCTCTACAAACCGGCAAATGGGGCAGACAGCGCAGCAAACGAAAGCAGCAACAGCAAAACTACCGCCAGCGCAGCGACAACTGGAAACCTACCTAGCCGTAAAGAGTTACTCAACCACTGGATGGACCTGCAAGTCTTTACCGTTGCAGGTAAAAATATCACCGCCATGGCCAAACCAATGGCGGGAGACCCAAAGCTAGCGCAAATCGAAAAGTATGCGCAAGCAGCTTTCATTATTGATGTCAGCAGCAACTACGCCGCCATGTCTGCAAATGATCAGGCCAAATCACCTGTAAACATGGTGAATATTCCGCTACCTAAGCTAGCAGCAAATGAAGGCATCTTGTTTCAGGCTGGCTGCACATCTGGCAAATTAAACAACGTGATTGCAATTAACGTCTCTCGCCAACAAGGCAATAACATGCAAAGCCACCGAACTAGTGCGTGGATGTTAGATAGCAGTTTTCAAGCCAAAGAAGTGAAACCCGCCAACAAAGTGAAGTGCCCGGAGATTTCGTCAGAGTATTGATAGAACTGGGAAGCTTGAGAAAGCAACCTAATGAAATTGGCCATTTAGATTAGGGATGGCCAATTTCATACAACCGGGCAAGTCACTCAATACTTTTATTAGGCTTACCTAGATTCATCTTCTCAATCGCTGGTCATGCTCTCAGTTACCAATAAACTTTTACCATTCATGAATTTGCCATTCACATTAAAACTCAACAGGACAGCAATAAAATGACAATAGCTTACTATGGGTCTTTTCCTTGCAAGGTGAGAGAAGCCGTTTCCAATGAAGATCTTCTTCGAATGGAGAATGCGAAGTCTCGAGGTTTGCATACGCTAAATTTAATGAGGAATAATCCAACAGAGGAAACACGAAACAAACCAGAAAGCGAGTGGAGCTTCTTAATGGCCGTTGGAGAACCAGGCAACTATACCGTGGTTGAGATGAAAATATCGGACTGTCTTGCGGAAGCTGCTCCATTAGAAGAGCTTGCAAAACATTGCACTAACTGTAAGTGGAATGTTCGATCAACAGATTTTGGTTGTGGAGGTAGTATTCACTATCCTATCTCACAAAAGGCGGAAGAGTGGCTAGTTTCTAAACTACCATCAGATCTAAACACCAAACGCGGATTAAAGTTATTAAAAGCGCTAAGTGATTTTCACTACGATGGTGTAGAAGTTGATGAATCAAGGAAGCGTGGAGCTTTATTTGAATCAGCGTCATCAGTTAAACGCCACTGGCCTCGATTTAAAGTTTGGAAGAGAACAATCACATCAAGCCAAATTTTTCATATGCTATTTACGCTAGGTGACCTTCCTCCATCGCACACCAAATTAAGTGCATATTTTCTCGGCGTTTTAGATGAAAATGAAGAAAACATAGATGACTTGTCCAACACTCCACATGAAGATGATGATCAAACTATATTCGAGTTAAAACAATTCTTCTCCATTGCCGCTCTGGCAAGTAAGAACAGTACCTCAGTATTTATTGACGCTTAAAATAAAAAGGGGCTTCTACTCTCAGAAACCCCTTTTCACTTATCTAAGTTACAACCCAGAATTTCAATCGGCGGCAGCCTGAAAGCAATGCATCTACCTTCCCGAATACGTAGAGCCAATAGGAGGATGAAGGAAGTTTATGGATCACGTTAAGCCGTTCGCCTTCATTTCAGGCAAAAATTCTTAAATCATTTATTAATCAATAGCATAAGTGATTTCTACAGCGTTCATTAGTTTGCAGTGGGCCATAGAGCCTCGGCAACTAAAACACATATTTTAAAGATTTCAGCCATACTAAAATTGAAAAAAAATATACGAATATTTACCAGTCACATTTCTCGTTTGCTTTTAAACTCTTCGTACTGACGGCTGCATCTATTCAGACTACAATCTGACTACATCTCAGGGTGTTTGAGCAATTTCGGCAGTCGTTTGAGAGACACGAAGTTTCACAGAGGAGGCACACATGAAAATTAAAACTCGCCTAGCAATTTGTTTCGTTGGAATCGCTACTTTACCTGTACTACTCATTTCTGGCTTTGCAATTTCGAGTCTGCGCCAACAAGCCATCGACAATTTTGTGGACTCTAGCACAAGAGAAATCCGACAAGTTGATACCGCTTTTACTCAGTACTTTAATGATATAGGGGAAAATGTTCGTTTCTTTGCTAAACACCCCAATGTCCATTCGATGGATGGGTCGGTAACGAAGTATTTAGACAACCCCGGAAATGAAATGACGCCTGACACCAATGGCGGCGTTGAGAGTGACATATTTAAACTATTCGACCAGTTCGGCAGCACCCATCCGGCCTATGCATATATCTATACCGGTAATAAAGAGGGTGGATTCATTCAGTGGCCCAAAGGTAAAGTCATGAAGAACTATGACCCGCGCAAACGGCCTTGGTATGAGAGTGCAATGAAAGAGCCTGGCAAGCTAGTAATGACAGAGGCGTATTATTGGGCTCCTGACGATGCAGTGATTGTAAGTACAGTCCAGAGCCTGGATACGACATTAGGTACAAACTCTGGAGCGATTGGCATTGATGTCTCCATGAAGAAACTGACCGATGTGGTAAAGCGCATCAAGATTGGAGACAGCGGTTATTTGATGATGGTGGAGAACAGCGGCACAGTTCTAGTAGATCCATCTAAACCTGCTAGTAACTTTAAAAAGCTAGCCGAACTTGGTGGCGCCTATCAAGTGTTAGCTAATAGCACCACAAATTTGGAACATGTTGAAATTGATGGCACTGCCTATATGGCGAATATCTATCAATCACCTAAGTTAGGATGGCGTTTTATCGGCCTCACCAAAGAGAGTGAAGTGTATGCGGCCGCAAACAAAGTCACATTGATCATGCTAGTTGCAACGGCTGTACTAGCCATCCTGTTTGGACTTGCTGGCTATGGATTTGCAGGGTTGATTGTTAAACCTATTCAGCGCGTATCACAGGGGCTTCGAGAAATGGCTCAGGGAGAGGGAGACCTGACCAAAACCCTTCCTGTAAAAGGTAACGATGAAACAGCAGAACTTGCATCACTGTTTAATCAGTTTCTAGCATCTATTCGCACGCTCGTTAGTCAAATTAGTCAAACGGCTAGTGAAGTCAAACAAGTTTCTGCCGATACATCTAAAGTTTCGGGTGATATGGCGAACAATGCCAGACGCCAAAGCGCCGCAGTAGATCAAACCAAGTCGGCCTGCCATGAAGTCGCCTCATCATCTCATGACGTGGCACAGGCGTGTAATCAAGCGGCAAGTGCGGCGGATAGTGGCAGCCAATATGCTCACGCAGGTGAAGCGCTCATCGGAAATGCAGTGTCACAAGTCAGTCGACTCAACCAAGAGATTCGACAAGCAGCGGATGTGATTAGTCGTCTAGATCAAAACAGCCAAGACATTTCACAAATTCTAGGTACTATCCAGAATTTAGCTGAACAAACCAATTTACTAGCGCTTAATGCCGCCATTGAAGCAGCAAGAGCAGGAGAACAAGGAAGAGGTTTTGCGGTAGTAGCTGATGAGGTTCGTAAATTAGCTGAACGTACCGCCTCTTCTACGCTAGAAATTAAAACGATGCTTGATCGCTTAACCAGTGGCACACAGCAGGTTGTAATAACCATGAGCGCAAGCCGTGAAACCTCTGACACAGTCTTTTCATCTATTGAAAAAGTCACCTCAAACTTTGGGGAAATCCTAGAAGCCGTTGCACACATTCGAGATATGAACATTCGAATTGCCACTGCAGCCCAAGAGCAAAATCAAGCTGCAAATAATATTGACCATAATATGGGGCAATTACACGAGGAGGCGAATCGGGTCGCAGAAGTTTCTGAACATGCTCATGGAAATGCTGCCAGATTAGAAACGCTGGCAGATAACCTAAAGGCCCTAGTAGGTAGATTTAAGGTTTAATTAAGCGCTAGAGTTCACCACATTCATTAATGGAAGAAGAGAATACCGAAAGCAAACGATTTCTCTAGAACCCAACCGCAAAAAACAACCCTTTAGGTGAGTGGACCTAAGCAAGGAAACTTGCCTAGATCCACTTTTTATTTATGTGCCAATAAATTGCAGATTCGCCCTTGGCGTCGGGGGACATCAAGTACTGACCAAAAGCGTGGACGTAGTACTGGAAGACAGGCTTGGGGCATGCAGAAGTTCGTCCATGCGCTCAATGAAATTGCATCGAAAGTACTGGATGACTTCATCAATGGACTTTCCGAAGAATCACTTGTGTAGATAGGGAACGTCGAGATCGGTTTCGTATCCGGACCACACTTCCTTGCCTGGGATCTTCCGTCGCGTGGATTTACACTTGTTCTGCATGGCCTAACCCAGGGCTAACCGGCGCTGCGCGGCCTTATCGCGCAGCTTCCAGCGACTGAAAGGAGCGAGGTTGAGAACCATGTTAGGGCTATTTTTTGCAAGCAACACACGGTAATTGTCGGCAACGTTGTTTTCTGGGCGTCGCATGATGCGATTAAGAGCCCCCCCCCAAGGAGGGTGGTTTGAGTTAGCCCAAGCACCCGCACACCAGAAATAGCGCCTGTCTTTACAACTGATTAACTTCACCAGATATCCAGCTCAGGAAGCCAGCCGGCCTCAAGCCTGTTTCTCAAAAGAGAATCATTCCAAACACCCAGAATAGGAAGTCTCCTTTGCTCATTATTTAACTCACCAACCATCCACTCTTGCTCTCCATTCCAAAGCCACCAAGTATCCACCTTTTTGGTAGATTGATTTACAACTCCATGCCTGAAAAATGGTACTACAGCATGTTCAGGAATTGGATAACATCCAACTTTACTTATAAGATTTTTTTTCAAGCAAGCTGAAACAGGGAAAAAGCACCAAAAATTACTTTCAACTTGTAAACGATCAGGAGAAAAACAATCATCAAAAGGAAATACACCTGGCACGACGCGAATTAAGCTGCCATATGTTTTGTTAATTTTAATAAACTGAAAGTAACCGACCCCTGAATCAGTTTCAATTGAAAATGTATCGCCTGCTTTTAACATGTCTAAAACCATTGATAACCGATTGATCTTAACAACGCTCGACCTCGCTGTATTGAATTACTATAAATTGGATTTGTAACAGCAATACTATTTATCTTGTTAAGCAATGCTCCACCATTTTTACCTAGCCCATAATATTCAATTAGCGTTTGTTCGACAGCCCGAGCATCTGCCCTTGATATATTCTGCAGACCTGGAATTGCAGAAATAGAAATACCTTTCTGTGAGAGGCGTGCCACTGCTCTTGATGGCAAATCATCAGTAATACCTATAAATTGAATCGTACCATCCTCTATGTACGACACGTAGACAGATGTCTTACCTATGGATGGTGTAATATTCGTACTACCACCTATTGCCCTTGAGCTCAATCCTGTCTCGATCAAAAATAATTCGCTGACCAAACCTTTCTGAGCAAGCTTGAGAACAATACTAGTTGCCCCACCTGACATGATAAACTCGGTAACCTTGTCACCCAGATTAACAAGGGGTTCTTCGCCGATTTTATACTCGTAGGATACATTATTTAGTTATTTGTAAAGTGTAGCCAGTTCACCTTTTGTGGCTTCTAAGGCTGATTTTTGCTCCTGTAACAATTGATCGTACATTTCCGGAGTACATCCAGCCATTACCACCGAACACCCCGTTGCGCCCTTAGCCTGCAAGCCTGCAATTCGTTGTTCTTGGATGATTATTTTTCCTAGAAATTCTTGCATAGACCGACAGTCGTCTGGTTTGCATGTCTGGATAAAGTCATCAATAGCTTTGTCTCGTGCTATATCTAGAGTAACTAGCTGATTTCTCAATTTGCACGCAGCAGCATCGCCTTGGATACATTTTTGCTTTGCTACAGCTAGCTGATGTAGATGATTTTGATAATTGATAATATAGATTAAATAATTTTATTATTTAATAAAAAACTTGAACTCTTTCAGCGTTAGAAGTTCATTTCTCAAGTTCTCGCTTCCGCTTGTCGGCTATTTCGTTGCAACGCCCTACGTCACCACAGAGTCATCCTTATCGTACATCGACCGGCAGTCCCTCACTGACTTGGTGCCTCTCACATGAAATACAGTAATATTGCAGATAGACAACGTTCATTTGGAGAATGACATGAGTAGACTGACTATCAATTTATCTCATGAGATTGATCAAAAGCTAACAGACATAGCCAACCGGAACGGCATCACCAAAGCAGAGGCCATGCGTAAGGCGTTTGCGCTACTAGCCGTTGCTGACTCGCTAAAACAACGTGGGAATTCGCTTGGGATTGTCAGAGAAAATGGAAACGAGCATCGACTAGAAGTCGTAGGAAGTGTGATAGGTCTTTAAGGGAAAAACAGGAACAAGTTGCTAATTAAGTACAGAGGCTCAAACTCCAGTTTTGTTGTCAGCCCATTATTTCGCAGCGACCTTCAAAGTCTCCAGCGATAACACCTCATCGTACATTGGCCAATCCTCCCTCGCTATAACAATGAAAACACCGCAACAGATTATTGATAAGGCGTTGCGTTGACGTATTGAAGCTACACAGGTTACGTCCAGTTGTCAGTTAAACAGCAGATCGTGAACCCGTAACACTCTCTATCGCTCCAGTTTCCCGACCTCCATCTGCTCCCGAAACATCCTTAACGCAGGAGTTTCACCCCCTGTTATTTCGATTTTGAATCTAGCGTAAGCACTTTCAAGACCTAGGTATTTACGCAACTGCCCTTCGTCGAATAAATAGTCGCCCGGCACAGCTTGCCAATCGACAGGCGAACTTATCGCGCCTGTCTTCGCATCAAGCAAGAGTCTGCGCAAAGCAGCCAACAACAGAGCTGCGTCATCACTAAGAGCCGCATATCGCTGAAGTAGCAACTCTAGATTCTCTGCGCTTTTCCTAAGAGCTTCTTGATCCAGGGTATCTCCCCTATGGGCTTGTTGCCGACTAGAACTAGATCCGTCCAAGCGCTACGATTTGGCACAATTTATTAAGTTGCTCCGCCCGCAAAGGCGATGGCAATATCAATCAAACGCAACTTTGCAGTCGGCTAAAGCAAATGATCGTCCATCTGAAACAACGATCCGATCACCATCTACTCTTGCAAGCAGCAAATTAAGTTGGCGCGCACCACACTCAATGTCCTTGCGCCACCCATCAACGTCCCCGTGGTAGCCGACTGGATGAAAGAGGGTTCCATCTGGCAACCAAAGACGGCAACCTTGCGATGTCCTCCCCCCTTGCTTCGCATGTCGTGGGCTAACATCTTTTGTTAGTCTATTGAACTGAGTGAGGAAATCCGATGTGCCGTCGTCGGAGAAGTAAACAATCTCCTTTCCTTCCCTGACAACTGTTCCTGGTATTACCTTCTCAAATCCAATCGGACCACCAAGTATTTTTTCCATTTGACTAGACATAGGAGAGGAGGCTCTCGAGGTTAGAGCTAGAGTTTTTGGTACCGAATGGAGTTATTGAATCTACAGGTTCAGAGACCTTCAGTGGCCCGAAGTACCTCTAAACCTGTTTTCAAGCAGTTCTCACTGCAAATTTGTTTGACGTTTTTGCAAACTTATCGGTCGTTCGATGAAGACCTACTCCCAGTTCAACGCGCCGCCGGTCTGGTACTCTGTCACGCGCGTTTCGAAGAAGTTCTTCTCTTTCTTCAAGTCGATCATTTCAGACATCCATGGGAATGGGTTGTTTACGCCTGGGAACATTGGCTCTAGGCCGATCTGCTGCATACGGCGGTTGGCAATGAAGCGTAGGTATTCTTTAAACATGCTAGCGTTTAGACCCAACACGCCACGTGGCATGGTGTCTTCGGCGTAGGCGTATTCTAGGTCTACAGCCTTGCGGAATAGGTCTTCTAGTTCACCTTTGAAGCTATCAGTCCACAAGTGTGGGTTTTCTAGCTTGATGGTGTTGATCAAGTCGATACCAAAGTTGCAGTGCATGGATTCGTCACGCAAGATGTATTGGTACTGTTCTGCGGCACCAGTCATTTTGTTTTGGCGGCCAAGCGCCAAGATTTGCACGAAACCAACGTAGAAGAACAAGCCTTCCATAATGCAGGCAAACACGATCAGCGATTTGAGCAATTGCTGGTCGGTTTCTGGCGTACCGGTTTTGAATTCTGGGTTAGTTAGCGCATCGATGAACGGGATCAAGAATTCATCTTTATCACGGATCGATTTGATCTCGTGGTAAGCGTTAAACACTTCGCCTTCATCCAAACCCAAGCTTTCAACAATGTATTGGTAAGCGTGAGTGTGAATCGCTTCTTCAAACGCTTGGCGTAACAAGAATTGACGGCATTCTGGTGCAGTAATTTGGCGGTATGTACCCAACACAATGTTGTTTGCTGCCAAGCTATCTGCAGTCACGAAGAAGCCTAGGTTACGTTTCACCAAACGGCGTTCGTCTTCTGTCAGACCGTTAGGGTCTTTCCATAGCTCGATGTCACGCTGCATGTTCACTTCTTGTGGCATCCAGTGGTTTGCACAAGTCGCTAGGTATTTTTCCCATGCCCATTTGTATTTGAATGGAACTAGCTGGTTAACGTCGGTCATGCCGTTGATGATACGTTTGTCGACCACGTTAATACGATTGGTACTAGCAGACACCATGCTACTAGCTTGTTGTTGTGCTGCAGAGGCTGCGTAAACTGGCGCAGGATCTTTCAAAGCTGGCGCAGATGGCGCTGCAGCAGGTTGGGTTTGGGGTTTGATTTCGTCGTCCCAGCTTAGCATGGTGTGATACTCCTAATATTTTGCGTTCGGCAGCTACTACTTTGACTAGCAGCCCTGCCGATAAATTCCGATTTCACATAGGGTTAATGTTTAGTGAGACACACTGACTAGCGACTCACAAGGTTGCCCATTTGCTGTGAAAGGCATGCAACCGAATTGGCAGCCGAAGCTGCCTTTACTTCTCAACGCCTGAACCATGTCCACCATCGTTGCCACCAAGGGGCAATACGAGGGTTAGGAGGGGCTTGCTCATTGTCTGGTTGGGCGGTTTGCGAAATGACTTCTGCTATCGCTTCGGTTTGTAAATAATCTGATGCTTGGTTGATAGCAACCGTTGTTTCTACCAACGCTTCGATCACTTCATTTACGACCGGTACCTCAGCTGCTGCTTCTGTCTGATTATCTGGCGTTTCCTCTGCCGTTTCGGATGCTTCGTCTGTGATGACGGGCATCTCGTTCGCTTCGGTTACATCAAGTACTTCAACAGGCAGCAAGTTTTCCGCTACTGGCTCCGCTTCCAGACAGGGAGGCTCGGCCTCCCCTTCTGTTTCCGGGCGATCAGTTCACTGGCAGCTTTCGCAATCTGGATTGTCGATGCTGCAGAACTTCACATCACTTGCTGGTTCTACTGCGGCTGCAGCGGCGAGTGCCGTTGCTGCTTCTGCGGCAGCAGATACGCCACCACTGACTGGTACGGCATTCAGTTCACCACCACGGCCAGTAGATTTCTCTGCTGAAGTCGCTGCCAAGGTACGTAGATAGTAAGTCGTCTTAATACCTTTCACCCAAGCTAGTTTGTATAGGTCATCTAGTTTCTTACCAGATGCGCCTGCAACATACAGGTTGAGTGACTGACCTTGGTCAATCCATTTCTGACGGCGAGAAGCCGCTTCTACTAACCAGCGTGGATCTAGTTCAAACGCGGTCGCGTACAAGTCACGCAAGTCTTGTGGTACACGGTCGATACGGCCTAGCGAACCATCGAAATATTTCAAGTCGCTAACCATGACTTCGTCCCACAAGCCACGTGCTTTTAGTTCACGTACCAAGTAGTCGTTCACCACGGTGAACTCACCAGACAAGTTTGATTTCACAAACAAGTTTTGGTAAGTAGGCTCGATAGAAGCCGATACACCAATAATGTTAGCAATTGTCGCTGTTGGGGCAATCGCCAAGCAGTTTGAGTTACGCATACCGTACTCTTGGATACGGCTACGTAGTGATGCCCAATCTAGCGTGGTGCTGCGATCCATTTTCAGGTATTCGCCGCGTGATTCTGCTAGCAACTCGATAGAGTCGATTGGCAGAATGCCTCGATCCCACAAGCTACCTTTGAAGGTGTGGTAACGGCCACGCTCTTCTGCTAGCTCTGAAGAAGCCCAGTATGCGTGGAACGCAACGTGTTCCATAGAGCGATCAGCAAATTCCATCGCAGCTTCGCTACCGTAAGGAATACGTAGTTCGTGCAAGCAATCTTGGAAGCCCATGATACCCATACCCACTGGACGATGACGCAAGTTTGAGTTGCGTGCTTTCTTCACTGGGTAGAAGTTGATGTCGATCACGTTGTCTAGCATACGCATCGCGATTTTCACGGTGCGTTTTAGTTTTTCGGTATCGAGCACCTTGCCACCATTGCCATCGTCTTTTAGGTGAGCCACTAGGTTGATCGAACCTAGGTTACACACCGCAATTTCGTTGTCGTTGGTGTTTAGTGTAATTTCTGTACACAGGTTAGAGCTGTGAACCACGCCAGAATGCTGCTGTGGGCTACGCAAGTTACATGGGTCTTTGAAGGTAATCCATGGGTGGCCTGTTTCAAACAGCATGGTCAGCATTTTGCGCCATAGGCTTAGTGCTGGCACTTTCTTAGAAAGACGCATTTCGCCACGTTCTGCTTTCGCTTCGTAACGGGTGTATGCGGCTTCAAATGCTTTACCGTATAGATCATGTAGATCTGGTACTTCAGATGGGCTAAATAGTGTCCAGTCTGCGCCTTCCATCACACGCTTCATGAACAAGTCTGGAATCCAGTTTGCGGTGTTCATGTCGTGCGTACGGCGACGGTCATCACCGGTGTTCTTACGCAACTCTAGGAATTCTTCGATGTCTGCGTGCCAAGTTTCTAGGTAGGCACATACAGCACCCTTACGCTTACCACCCTGGTTAACCGCAACGGCCGTGTCGTTCACCACTTTTAGGAATGGCACCACGCCTTGTGATTTACCATTTGTACCTTTGATATGGCTACCTAGTGCACGTACTGGTGTCCAGTCGTTACCCAAGCCGCCAGCGTATTTAGATAGCAAGGCGTTTTCTTTAATCCCTTCGTAGATGCCGTCTAGGTCATCTGCAATGGTAGTTAAGTAGCAAGAAGACAATTGGCTATGCAAGGTGCCAGAGTTAAACAAGGTTGGTGTAGATGACATGAAGTCAAAGCTAGACAACACTTGGTAGAACTCGATCGCACGGGTTTCACGATCGATCTCGTTTAACGCCATGCCCATCGCGACACGCATAAAGAATGCCTGTGGCATTTCGATACGTGTACCGTGTACGTGCAAGAAGTAGCGGTCGTACAGGGTTTGTAAGCCTAGGTAACCGAATTGGTAATCGCGGTCTGCATCTAGTGCGGCAGCTAGTTTTTGCAAATCGAACTGCGCTAGTTTCGAATCCAGAATATCGGCTTCGATACCCTTTTTGATGAAACGTGGGAAGTAATCTGCATAACGCTCAGCCATTTCTTGTTGGCTAAGCTCTTCGCCCATGATTTCACGGCGAATGGTATTTAGTAGCAAGCGAGCAGTCACAAAGTTGTACGCTGGGTCTTGCTCAATCATTGCGCGAGCGGCAAGGATAGTAGACTTACGTACTTCTTCTGCTGGTACGCCGTCGTATAGGTTTTTCAGGGTTTCAGCGAGTAGGTGATCGATATCAACAATCGATTCATAGCCTTTTGCGGCAGACTCGAACAAGTCGCGCAGTTTTTTCATGTCTAGTGGGCTAGAAGAACCATTTTCAGCAATCACATTAATTGCTAAGTGGTGTTCTGGCGCACCTTGCGCATGACGCTCACGGTTACGTTCTTCACGGTAAAGCACGTAGGCACGTGCTACATCGTGATCACCAGAACGCATTAAAGCGAGTTCAACTTGGTCTTGTACGTCTTCAATATGAATCGCACCGCCCTCTGGTTTGCGGCGAACGCATGCGTTCACTACATTTTGGGTCAGTGTTTCAATGGTTTCACGCACACGTGAACTTGCTGCGGCTTGGCTGCCATGTACCGCGATAAACGCCTTGGTCATCGCGACAGAGATCTTTACGGGTTCGAATGCAACCACAGAACCATTACGACGAATGATTTTGTAATTGGCATAGGTGCCCTGATCCTGATGATCCAGTCCAAAAGAGTTGGTTTCTGGCAGCGTAGGTTCAGCAACAGTTTGCATGCATGGCCTCCAATGTAAGCGGGGTAAATCAGTTGTTCTACTGAACGTGGATAGTTCTGTGAACAAGCTGTGGATAATTTGTGAATAACCACTACATCTAGTGTTTATTCTTTAAGACTGCACCAATTCTAGTGCTAGAAAAATTAATTCGCAAGATTGATTTTTCTAAAAAATCAGGTATAGGGAAATAGCTGTTTATGACTATGTTCTTTATAAATCAGCAGGATAAATGCATTTATTCATGCGAATATGCTAAGAAATGTAAACGAACTTTAGTTTATAAATCAGGAAGATAGCGGCGAAACCTAAAGTGTGTGTTTGAGGCAAAAAAAGATCAAAAAACAAGGAATTTAGTCGGCAAAATTTTTTTATGACTGATTTGCCTTGCGTGTAGCGCAAAACACTACATTTAGTGTTTTGCGCAAAGAATAAGCAAAATATAGGGAATGAACTGGAGTAAGAATCCCTAGATCTAGGGTTGGTCCGTACCTTCTACCGACTGAAAGCGCTGCTCTAATCTGCTTAATACTTGTTCAACCATGCTAAGTTGCTCTTCTGAAAAGCCTGCCAACGCATCATTCAGGAAGGTTTGGCGCTTCGGGCGCAGTTCGGCCAAACGTTTTTCCCCTTTTGCGGTCAGCGTGACAATTGTGTGGCGATTGTCTTTTAGATCACTTTCTCTTTTTACCAAACCATCTAGTTCTAGTTGTTTCATTTGTCTGGTTAATGAAGCTGGATCAATACCAATGACTTGCGCTAGTTGTTTTTGGCCAACTGGCGCATGCTTTTCTACTTGTAACAAGATTCGCATCTTTGGTAGCGCCTCTCCTACTTCGCTCTCGAAGGCGCTATACATGGCCCGACTTGTTCGGCCAAGTTGCTGCAGTAAATTTCGTTCTAAGGAATAACTCATATGCCTTCATCCATCGTTGCGGCGTTTTTTTTATCTTTAGTAATTTTAATGGGTGGCAGTAATAACACCAACACAAAGGCGACCACCAGCATCACCGCCACCATCATTTGACTGGTATGCACAGAAGCAACTAGGGATGAACGGGCTTCTTCAAAATAGGTGAGGTAATTTCTACCCGCCATAATCAATTGAGAAACCACGGTTTGGTGTTGAGAGCCAGCAATGAGCGATTGCGGATCATACAAGCCTTGCGACCACGGTTGATCAGCATACTTACCTAGCCGTTCGCTTAACCCCGCAGCGTATTGGTGATTCACCCATGTACCAATTAGCGCGGTGCCCAACATTCCGCCTGTCATACGGAGCGATTGCAGCATGGCGGTTGCAATCCCTAGCTGAGCCTTATCCGCGTTGTATTGCACAAAAATCGTTAGGTTGGGTAGGGTTAATCCCAGTCCTAAGCCTGCGGCCGCCATAATACACATAATGACTTCATGTGGCATGTGCACGTTCATGCGTGTCATACAGAGTGCAGCACCAGCAAATAGTGTAATCCCCACATACAACATGCGTTTAGGGTGCTCTAGGTGAATCACAATCCGGCCATTCACAATGCTGCCAATCGTGATACTGACGACCAACGGGGTAATTAGTAACCCTGCCTGATCTGGTGTTAGCCCAAAGCCACCTTGGAACATGAGTGGTGCGTAATACATAATCCCAAATAAACAAAACCCCATCACAAGAGACAAAACAAACAGGTTTCGCAAACTCTTTGATGTCAGCATCGATAGCGGAATCAGAGGAGAAACCGCTCTTTTCTCTTGCCAGACAAATAAGCCAATCGCAGCCAGTGATAACGTACCAATCAAGCTAAGCGTCCACACAGAATGATGCGTTGGCAGCCATTCGACAAACAATTGCAAACCACCTAAGCCAATGGCAATGAGCAATGCCCCCGGCCAATCGAGTGCGGCGGGTGGCTTGTCTGAGTGACGAATTAGCGGCAAATGTCTTGTTAAAAACCAAAGACTCATCATGCCAACCGGTAAGTTGACATAGAACACCCAGCGCCAACCGTACCAAGTGGTGAGAAAACCGCCTAATGAAGGGCCAATCGCATTGGCAATACCAAAAGCACTACTAAACATCACTTGCCAACGTAAGCGTTGGTGCGCATCTGGGAACATATCGGGCACGCAGGCAAAAGCAGTGCCGACTAACATGCCGCCACCAATCCCCTGCAGCCCCCTCGCTAACACCAGTTGCAGCATGGTTTGCGCTAGGCCACACAACATCGAAGCGAGGGTAAACAGGACAATCGCGGCCAAGACAAATGGCTTTCTGCCATATTCGTCGCCCAGCCGACCAAAAATAGGAATCGTAATCACGGAGGTAAGTAGATAAGAAGTCCCCACCCATGCATATAGATCATAACCATGCAGTTCCGCCACAATAGTCGGCAGCGCCGTACCAACCACGGTTTGGTCTAAGGCCACCATCATCAAGACAAAACACAAGCCAATCATTGCAAATAGCTTGGGGCGCATGGCCGGAGACAACGCGGGGTATTTTTCTAATATGGCGGGCGAAAACATATAATTGACTTATCAATAATTGATATATCAATAATAAACCTCTCGATTAGAATTGTCTTCTGTATTTACACTTTTTACAGATTAGATAGTTTGAACCACATTTGAACAACTACAAGCGAATAGACACGCCGACTTCGGTCGCCAACTTTGGCAATGCACAAGCCAAGGTATCAATAAAAACCCTCACCGCAGGTACCAGACCACGTCTAGTCGGAAACACAATATGCAAGTTACCCTCTGGCAGATTCCAATCCGGCAGCAAAACTTGTAGTTTGCCAGTGTCTACGGCGTGTTTACACAAAAAGTCTGGCAAGACCACCGCCCCTACCCCGCCAACCGCTGCTGCGTGGAGCAAGAACATATCATCAGTGACTAATTTTGGCGTGTGCGGCACCGATACGGATTGGCCACCAGATTCAAACCCCATTAAATAGCGCCCATCGTAAGGCACCATACTGAGGGTATCTGTCCCGGTAATATCACGCGGATCGCTAATAGGTGGGTGACGCGCAATCCAATCAGGGCTGGCAAACAAATGCGAAGAGCTAAAGCCAAAACTCCGCATAACTAAAGAAGCATCTTCATACGCTACAGTTCTCACCCGAATCGCGACATCAATGCCATCTTCAATTAAATCGACTCGTCGATTCGTTGCATCTAAATGGACAGACACTTCTGGGTATTGCCGCATAAATTCCGGCAAGATTTCGGTCATCAATCCTTGAGATAAAACAATTGGGCAACTGACACGAATCGGGCCTCGGGGCGTATTGTTAAGTTGCCGAACGGTATCGTCTGCTTCTTGTGCCGCAAGCAACATACTTTGGCAATGCTGCAAGTAGCGTTGGCCAACATCCGTGAGCGCTAAGCTACGTGTGGTTCGCTGCAGTAAGCGAACGCCCAATTGCTTTTCTAGCTCGGCAACTCTTCTAGATAATCTCGATTTAGGAATCCCCAGCACTCTGCTTGCAGATGCAAAACCACCTTGCAAAGCAACTTGGGTAAAAAAGAACAGATCATTCCACTCTGGTCCACCACTATTAATCGGAAGAATTTTGCTCATTTTTCTCTCCAAATCGATTGATTGTTGCAATCATAGAACAATCAATCCGTTTTTAGCTAGCTAATCAAACAGAATAGATCGTGGAATACTTCATCCCATGCAACACACAACCACATTGGTTTGATTGACAAAAGGATACCACCATGAAAATCTTGCAAATTGATTCTAGCCCACTAAACGATTACTCAGTTTCTCGCAAACTAACTGCTTCTATTGTGAAACAGTTGCAAGCGAAAAACCCAGGCGCGACCGTTACCCAACGTGACTTAGTTGCTAACGCACCATCACACTTGTCTACCGCTGTATTAATGGCTGGCCAGACAGATCCATCTGCTTGGAGCGAAGAACTACGTGCAGATATCGGCATGGGCGAAACCATCTTGGCTGAAGTCAATACAGCAGACGTGATTGTGATTGGCGCACCAATGTACAACTTCTCTGTACCTAGCCAATTAAAAGCATGGATCGACCGTATCGCAGTTGCGGGCAAAACTTTCAAATACACCGAAACAGGCCCAGTTGGTCTATTGACCGGTAAAAAAGTAGTGATCGCTTCTTCTCGTGGCGGTGCGTACGGTGAAAACAATGCACTTGATCACCAAGAAAGCTACTTGCGTACCGTGCTAGGTTTTGTTGGCCTTACCGATGTTGAAGTAGTTCGCGCTGAAGGCGTAAACATGGGTGAAGAAGCGAAAGCCGCGGCGATTGCTTCAGCCGAAGCAAAAATTGCAGCACTGTAATTTTTAGCGATATTGCCTAACGAGATCACTCTAGTTAGTGCGAAAAAAAGCCCCTCATTAGCAGGGGCTTTTCTTTTTATATATCAATTAAATACCAATTTCATCCAAATTATTTTTGGATTGCAAACTCATATTTACAAATTCATTACATAGTTTTAATTATCTATCTAATAGAGTTTGCGCCACATCAACCCTTTTGAATTGTCAATTACCTATACTCCATTTCGGTCAAATTGCTTACAGAACACATGATGAGTAATTGGCCCTATTTGATCAGATGGTATGTGAAAGGTTGTTGGGATGAGCATTTCAAAGAAACTACTTACTTTAGTCATTACTGTACTCGTCGTCATGGCGGGGATTGGCAGCATGACGGTTTGGCAAGTGGAAGCAGGAAAACAAGTCACGGCAATGCTTCACGAAGAAACCATGCCAGAGCTAGAGACCATTGGCAATATTCGATATGAGTTTGTTAAATTAAGAATGTTGGCCTATAGGCACTTATCCGTTCAAGATGTCCAATTAAAAGAAGAAGTAGAAAAGAATATGGGTGAGGTAAAAGCCTCTTTAAAAACCCATTTTGAAGAATATAAAAAAATGGCTAAAGACCCGGAGGGTCTGAAAAGACTTGCGGTAACTGAAACTGCCCTTATCCAAGAATATTTCCCTGTCTATGACAAAGTAACTTCTTTATCACATGCAGGAGATATGGATGGCGCAATGAAATACGTCAATGAGGTTTTCCCTGCATTAGGGAAAAAAGTGGAATCTAGCCTTAGCGATTTAGTGAAATATGATAATGATCGTGCGGATAATTATGTTGAGCAAGCATTACAGAAAGCTAGTTCTGCAGAGATTGCGGTGATTGTGATTATTGTCCTACTCGTTTTAGTTTTCGCTGGCTGGGGAATTTGGTTGTACAAAAGTATCACAGGCCCGCTGAACTTAATGAAAGAGGCCATTAGCCATATTGTAAGTAATCTTGACTTCCGCAATCGAATTCCTGTTCAAAGCAATGATGAAACAGGCCAAACAATTACCGCATTTAATAGCCTAATTACTAAACTGCAATCTAGTTTCCGAGAAATTAAAGATCACACAGAAACCGTCGCCGCAGCGTCTTACCAAATGGCCGCAGCGGCAGAGCAAGTCTCAACTAGCTCGATGCAACAAAGTGATGCAGCCTCTGCAATGGCAGCAAGCATGGAAGAAATGGCCGTATCCATTCAGCAAGTTGGCGACCGAGCTTCAGATGCAAACCAATTAGCGACAGAGAGTGGTAACGTTGCGAAAGCGGGTGAAACCGTGATTCTGCAAACGGTTGGGGATATTAATAATATCTCCATCGTCGTGAAATCTGCGGCTGGTCATATCGAAGAACTTCAGGCGGCAAGTAACAATATTTCAAGCGTTATCTCTGTTATCCGGGAAGTGGCAGATCAAACCAACCTACTCGCTTTAAATGCAGCAATTGAGGCTGCACGCGCAGGTGAGCAAGGCCGTGGCTTTGCCGTAGTTGCCGATGAAGTGCGTAAACTAGCAGAACGAACTGCGGGCGCCACCCAAGAAATTAGCAAAACGATCCAATCAATGCACCAAACCGCGCAAGAAGCAGTAGGCAGCATGCACGATGCGGTGAATAAGGTAGATCAGGGCGTAACGCGGGCAAAAGAAGCCAATCAAACCATCGCAACGATCGAAGAAAGCAGCCAACAGACCGTGCGTAATGTAGAAGACATTGCTTCAGCCATCCGTGAACAAAGCGCAGCAAGTAATAGCATTGCTCAGCAAGTTGAACGTATTGCGCAAATGACAGAAGAAAACCACGCGGCGGCAGAAGAGACCAACGATGCGGCAGGCTCATTGCATCAGCTAGCTTCAGAATTAAAAACAATTACCGCACAGTATCAAGTCTAGCAATATAGCGATCGTATGACTGAATCAGAGCCAGCCCAATATCGGCTGGCTTTTTTCATTTTTGGCGAAAGCTAGAGCAAAAAAGTATGTCAGTTTTTTTGAAGAGTCTAATCAAAAATCCTTCATCATCCATTTGATTTCCTAGTGCATACTGATAGGTAGAAATGCGCTATTCAATCGGTATTTGTCTACCGTTGGATTCCCTTACCCAAAGAAACATATCTATCAATCGCATAGGAGCTCACACATGGCAAATATCGCCGTTGTTTATCATAGTGGTTATGGTCATACCGCTAAACAAGCAGAAGCAGTTCAAAAAGGCGCAGCAGGCATTGCAGGCAGTCATGTAGATCTCATTGCGATTGATGCGGAAGGCAATATTGCAGAATCGGCATGGCAAGTGTTGGATGCTGCGGATGCCATTATTTTTGGCTCTCCAACTTATATGGGGAATGTAAGCTGGCAGTTTAAGAAATTTATGGATGCCTCTTCTAAGGCTTGGTTTGTACAAAAATGGAAAGATAAAATTTCTGCGGGCTTTACCAACTCTGCCTCATTGAATGGCGATAAATTAGCCACTATTCACACGCTTTTCACGCTATCGATGCAACACGGCATGATCTGGGTTGGCACTGGCCAAATGCCATCTAATACCAAAGCGGCACAACGTAATGACATTAACTGGTTAGGATCATTTAGTGGTGCGATGGCGCAGTCACCAGCTGACTCCACCCCAGAAGAAGGCCCACTGCCAGGCGACTTAGAAACTGCCGAGCAGTTTGGTGCACGTGTAGCCGGAGTAGCCGCTAGACTACGTGGTTAATTCGTCTGCGTAGCTAACAAAAAATGGCGCATTGATTGCGCCATTTTTATTAACACAATCGCATATTTATTTGACATTTATTTACATATCATTAATATAACGCCTTTCTTTCGTTATGCAATTGGCTTATAAGGCGTTATTCGTATGAAATGGTTGTTTGGTATTACTTCTTTCCTTTTGGCTTCAGCTGCAATGGCAGAACCGTTTGTTGGCCCATCTGTTAGCGTTGGCATTGGCTCTTCTAGCAACTCTGTTCACTACTCTGGCTTTGTGAATGCAGACGCCAAGAAAAATAGCACCGCTTCTGACGTTGCCTTTAACTATGGCATCGGTACAGACAGTAACTGGGTGATTGGTGTGGGTGGTAGCATAGACCTAAGCAAACGCAAATTTGGCACTGTTAGCTATCAGTCATCTGGTACACAAACTGTTGATGCCAAAATGAAGCAACATTACTCTGTATTTGTGACACCAGGTTACAAAGTACAGCCAAACCTACTGGTATACGGAAAGCTAGCGTATCACTGGGGCAAAGGCGAATACCGTGACTCGGCAACAGATACAGGCACACGCTCTCATCATGGCACGGGTATTGGGGTTGGCGTAAGCTATGCCCTAGATAATGGCATCGAGCTTGGTGGTGAAATCCAGCAAATTCGCTTTAGCGCGGAAACGGCTCACTCAACAACAGGCAAACCAAAAACAACAGAAGCGATGTTCCGTATCGGGTACCGTTTCTAAGTCATCTCCAGTTATTGAAATGACTTAAACTAAGTAGTGCAAACACCCCACTCCCTGGTGCTTGCACTACATTTTTTCTTTTTAGCTAGATGACTTTGCTCGACGCAATGCCTTAGCAGCCAATACCGCAGCACCAGCTTCTTCTCTATCTTCTTTCATTGCCGCAACCACTTCTGCCTCGGTCACTTCGGTAAAGCGGCCAGGAAATTCGCTCTGCGGGCGCACCCACACGTAAGGTTCAAATGGCCATACATGGGCATATACCACCAGCGCATTTTCATCATCAGCATCACGCCCAATTCCTAAGCGACGATAATACCCACCATCTAAGTGACGAATATACCCTTCGCCTGCCATTGGGGTTGGCCAACCCACTAGCGGTTTCTGAGCAACCACTTGTAGTACGCGTGAATTCCCCGTATGGAAAGTACCTTCGACAACAGAGCGCTCAATCTCGGCAAAATGTACCAACTCTAAGCCATTTAACCAACGTCTTACATCGTCTGGCTCGTATAGCATATCGCTATCTTTTGGGCCGCCAGTACCATAAGCCAATTGACGAGGGGTATACACCTCCATCACAAAGTAGCCACCAGGCTTCAGTGCGTTGACGATACTTGGTAATACTTTGGCTGAAAGCGCTGAAGGTAAATGGCAAAAAATAGAAACAACACCATCCCATGTATTTTCTTCAAAGGTATAGGTATTTAGATCTTGTTGCATCACGGTAATTTGCTGACCACGGTCGGCTGCTAACTTTGCGATTTTTGCAGCGCCTTCAGAAGAAGCTTCAATCGCATGCATTTGAATACCTGCACCCGCTAAAAAGCTAGCATTACGCCCCTCCCCTTCACCAATACTTAACACCTTACTATTAGCAGGGAATCGATGCGCTTGGCTTTTTAAGAAATCATTTGGCTCTGTACCATAGACATATTCCGTCGCAGAAAAACGTGCATTCCAAAATTCACCAGCATCAGACATATGCGCTCCTATCAGGTAACTGCGTTTTCAATTATTTTTGGCATGACAGCAAACACTACTGACAGGTTTTGTCAGTGGGCTTGAATACACTAGGTGCTCATCAAAACGAAACCGGAGCACATGTGATGTTTAACTTAAATTTTACCATTCTCTATGTAGAAGATGCGCTTACTAGCGCAAAACTGTATGCAAAGCTATTTGGATTTCAACCCGTAGAAGCGTCCGCTGGCTTTTGCCTTTTTCACTTTGAGAATGGTAATAAGTTAGGGTTATGGTCAAAACATACCGTCGTGCCGGCAACCACATTAGTTGATGGCGTAGAGCTTGCTTTCCCTTGTCTAGACGAAACGACACTCAATGAAGCCGTCAAGTTAACTGCTTCACTAGGTTTAGCGATCACCCAACCGCTAACAGCCATGGAGTTTGGCAAAACCTTTGTCGTGACTGATCCTGATGGACATCGCCTCAGATTCTTTGTGCCATCGGCAAACTAGAAAGAAAAGGTATACGCCCATGAGTACAAATTACTGGATTGGCGTGGTAAGCGAATTTCACGTGGAAAGAGGGGTTGACGGTGGATTTGCCCAGTTGTGCCATGGGAAAGTTGCCGCATTAAAGCGGATGAAAAAAGGTGATGGGCTAATTTACTATTCTCCCAAAACCGACTTACACAATGGCGTTGCCTTGCAACAATTTACCGCCATCGGCCGTGTGGTCTCAGATATCCCTTATCAAGTAACGATGGCGCCAGATTTCTTTCCTTTTCGACATGACATCGAGTTTTACCCCTGTCAAAAAACTTCTATCCTGCCATTAATCGATCGTTTGTCGTTTATTCCTGATAAAAGAAGATGGGGATACCCATTCCGTTTTGGGCATATCGCCGTGCCTGCCGCGGATTTTTTCTTCATTGCGCATGCCATGCAAGCAGACTATCCAAATTTAGACGCTAATCTGGACTATCCAACCCAGATGACACCTCAATTGCCTCTCCTGTAACAAAGAAATGGCCACCAGCCACATAGTGAAGGGTCTTCAAGGACTCATCTTTGAAGTCCCAATGGCCATTTTCAAATGCCAGATCATCCGCCCAAGCCGCAATCACTTCCCCAATAAATAAATCATAGGTTTGCTGGTTATGCGGTTCAGAAATGACTCGGCAGTGAAGCCATGCGGCACAATCTTTCAATAAAGGAATCCGGCTATCGGTTTCTGCTTCTTTTTGTATATCAAAGCTTGTCCACTTGTTGATTTCTTTACCAGAGGTAGAACCTACTTGAAGCGTTAATTTGGCTAATTGCTTTGAAGGAATATTTAGCACGAACTCACCGGTTTTCTCGATCAACTGGCGAGTATGTGTTTGTTTATCTAATACAACAGCTACTTTTGCAGGTTCAAAATCTAATGCCATTGCCCAGGCGGCCGCCATCACGTTTTGTTCTTGTTCATCGGCAGCAGAAACCAAGGTAACCGGGCCATGGTTTAACAATCGATAAGACTTTGCTAATGGAACAGATACTTTCATTACATTTCCCTATTTATTGATTTGCCATGAAAAAAGGCCGCGCAACAATCGCGCAAAAAATGAAAAAGTCATACAATATAGACTTCAATTATTCTTATCGCCCCAGCGGAGTTCACGTGCGCCCTCGTTACATTGCGTTTAGCCTAATGGCTGCCTTTTCTACTTCATCACCCGCGTTTGCCGATACCACCGTATCAGATGAAACCAACCAAGTGATTCAACGTATTCAAGAAGAACAGCGCTCACTTGTCGGTCAATTGGTGAGTTTAAACCATGGCAAAATGGTAGAAGCAAGTGACAAGGGGTTTAAAGACTCGGTTAGCTTACAACTAAATATGCCGTGTAATCTAGATCGTGCACTGTGCCAATACGCCAAGCCTTACGAAATAGAATTTGCCAATCAGATTGCTAAATTGCCTGATGGTTCTGTCAAAGTGACTAGCACGCCACTACTGAATGCCGCGCAACGCTTGGTTGCAGCGATGTTCTGGAAAAAGGGTGACCCAATCACGCTAGAACACCTATTGAGAGCAGATGGTAGTATTTACTCCACACTCTCAGTACAAGCCTTTACTTTTAAAGAGAAGAAAGACAGCGTCAATGCAGCACCACTGGTGCTTCACTTTGATACCACGGCAGACAAAGCAAGTCGTCAATTTAATGTGGGCTTGGATTTAGTCAAAGTCGTTAGCAAAACGATGTCTGGTCAACTAAAAGGCTTCAAAACCCAAGGCACGCTCGACCTTACGCATAAAGAGCTAGGCTATGGTAAAGCATCAGGTTCATTAGCCGCATTTGAAGTGAAAGATGCTAATCGCTACTACCCTGTACAATTTAGAATGTTAAATGTGCTTGGCAGTAGTCAGAGTGGCGCTAACCCAGAAGCCGGCTTTACTGATAGCAGTGCAGACTTAAGCATTCAATCGATTCGTGTTAACAAAGTCAATCTGAAGAACTTCCACTTTGCGATTTCTCTACGCCACATTGATAACTCGATTGTTGAGCTGCTTAACCGTTTCAATAAGCATGAGAAACAACAAAAACTCAGCGCGATTGATGAGCCTGGTAGCATCGCGTTTGGTGAGTTGGACGAACTATTAGATAAGCTTCCAAGTTACGTTAACACCCATCCTGAATTAGAAATTTCAGACCTCAGCGTAAACCTAGGGCAAGGGATATTCAAATTTACCGGTAAAGTGGGGCTTGGCGATGCAGATGCCACATTAAAGCCAGCAGAAGCTGCTCAACAAGCAGTAATTGCGACAGCCGAGTTTTCTGTACCAAGAAAAGCTGTAATTGGTTTTGTCACGCAAGTGATCAACTCACAAAAAAGCATGACCGCAAGTACACGCAAATCTGAAATCAAGAATTTGAATGATCAGATTAATAGTTTCACCAAAATGGGCTGGTTAGTCGAAGAAAAAGGCATTCTAAAATCGGCCGTTCGCTTTGAGAAAAATTCACTCACTATCAATGGTGTGAAGCAAGGCAAATAAACACATTGCGCCTCACAAAAGAAAATCCCCGTTAGTAATAACGGGGATTTTTTATATCTTGTTTAAAAACCTTTTGGTAAATCGACCTTTTCGCCTCGTAATACTGCTTCGCAACCCGATCTTCCCAATGCTTCCATTAAAGCAATATTGCGATCAAAAATCACCGCGGGGTCAGGGAAGGCTTCTGCTGCTTTTTCAATACTACTTTCACGAATCAAATGCAAAGTAGGATACGGAGAACGGTTGGTGTAGTTACTTAAATCTTCTAGCTCGGTGCCATCAAATTGATAATCCGGATGGAAATTCGCTACTTGGATTTTACCTTCTAGGCCATGCTCATCCACGGCTTCTTCTGCAATCGCTACTACATCATTAAATGTGAGGAAGTCTGCCAATAAGGTTGGATGAATCAAGAGCGTCGTATCGGTTTCCTGCGGATCTACCTCGGCCAAATGCAGCAATTCGCGGTCAAGATCTTCTAGGAATGCATCTAGGTGCTTCGCTTCGCTCACCACAATACGTACTTGATTCTTCACATAGACAGCTTTGGCAAACGGGCAAAGGTTTAAACCGATGACGGCATTTTCAAGCCATTTTTGAGTGGCAACTAATACTTCTTCGGCCGTTGGCTTTGCTAGCGATTGAGACATTATTTTTTCCGATTATTCACAACAAGACAATATGCAATTGTATAACGGAATGAGTATGTACTAGGTAGATTCGATCAATGACTAGCAGGCTCATCGACCAAAACAGGTATGCTTAACCAAAAAACACTACCTTGAGGCACTAACGCTTTGTAGCCAATATTTCCCCCCATCATCGACATTAGATGTTTGCTCTGGGCGAGACCTAATCCGACGCCGCCAAAACGTCTATCCATGGCATGTGGGCCTTGGCTAAACGGGGTAAATAGATTTTTTTGCATCTCTGGGTGAACGCCCATCCCCGTATCTTCTACTTCAATAAACAACAGTGCTCTTGGCCTCACCATTTCTTTAATCGTCACTTTTACATGGACATGGCCTTCTTTTGTAAACTTGATAGCGTTATCGATCAAGGACGCTAGCACCTTTTCTAAATGCAAGCGGTAGGCTTTTAGCGTGGGGGGAAGTTGATTATGAAAGATAATTTGGTAATCTAAATTCTTTACAACCGCTTTTTGGTAGTCTTTGGTATGCAACTGGTGAAAGAATGCTTGCGAATCAATCTCTTCTACGCCTAAATCGACCGAGCTCGTATCAACAGAAGAAAAAGACAAAACTTCTTCCACAAGGCCTTGGAGTTTTTGCGTCGCCTCTTCTTGCTTATTCAGGTAGTTCATCACTTTTTCACTAACATGCTCTTTGCGCATGAGTGTTTGTAAGGCGGTAATGTGATGAAGCGGCGTTCGTAGTTCATGACTAATCACACTCAGAAAAATATGCTTCGCTTTTTCTGCTTGCCGCCGATCCGAGACATCTAACACCACCCCAATGACGGCTGGTGCATTGTTAAATTCAATATTTCGACCATGCACTTCCACGTCTATCCGTTCGCCACCTTTTTTCAAAGCAGTAAACGTATAGCGCATTTCTGGGATCATGCCAGCAGTTCTCAAGCGAACATTTTCTTGTACACGCTCCAAACTTTCGGGCGCAACCAAATCTTTGACTAATAGTTGGGAAACTACTTCAGCGGGAGAAGAGAAACCAAAGATGTCCGCAAACCCTTGATTTACATAGGGAAAACGACCATCTTGAATCACATAAATCCCCGCAAGGGATTGATTCAACAGCATGCTTAGCACTTCTTGCGGAAGTGTCATCAGATCGTTCTGCACGGCTGTCTCCAGAGAAACAAAAGGATGCAACAAATCACAAATGAATTACTTCATCATAGGAAAATTTAGCAGATTTTCAAGTGATCGGTAGACTACACAAAGGTTTTTCTCCACGCGATGGGAGATACCCCAAATTGATTTGAAAAATGGTATCGATACGTTACCGAGGTGTTAAACCCTGCTTGGAGCGCGATTTGCTCAATCGTTAATGAAGTGGTTTCCAATAAGCGCTGGCTATAAAACAGCCGCTCGTCTAACAACCAATCACCAAATGATTTTCCCGTTCGTTGCTTAAATTGGCGCGTAAACGTTCTTCGACTCATTAGTGCTTTATCTGCGGTTTGGTCAATTGAATAATCTGCGGCTAAGTTAGTACGAATCTCTTCCATGAGATCATCTAACCGCCCATTACGTTTGGAGGTTGGAATCGGCTGCACAATGTATTGCGCCTGACCGCCTTGCCGATGCGGCGGCACCACTAGCGAGCGCGCCACCTGATTCGCCACTTCCGCACCATGCTGCTCTCGAATCATCGACAAACAGCAATCCAAACCCGCTGCCGTTCCGGCAGACGTCATACACTGACCGGCCTTTATGTAGAGAACATCTGCTGCTAATCGAATCGCTGGAAACCTTGCAGCAAAATCTCCTGCAAACGCCCAATGCGTGGTGGCAGATTGCCCATCCAATAACCCTGTTGCAGCTAGCACATACGCCCCAAGGCAAAGCCCAATAATCTGAGCATTCCGCTGATGTGCGGAAAGGATGGCTTCCACTAAGGCCGCTGAGGGCGTAATCGAAACATCTTCATGCCAGCTTGGAATGATGACGATATCTGCAGTTGAAAATAGCGTTAAGTCATGGGTAATTTCAATCGAAAAACCGGCATTTGTTTTTAACAGCCCTTTTCGCTCTGCGCATACGCTCACTTCATAGTGAGTATCGCCTATTTCTCGGCCTGAAAATGTAATGGCAGGCACAGACAAATGAAAAGGGCTAATCCCTTCAAAGGCAAAGATAGCAATCTGCTTTTTCATCTGAAAGCCTTCTAATTAGATGGCCCAATCTTATCACTTATTGTCATTTAGGCCACTCACCTATTCACTAAGTCACGATGCAAAATGACTACATCCATTCACAAACAACCAAGGAGACTCATCATGACTTCATCTACCGCTTTGCTAGTGATCGACATCCAAAACGATTATTTTGAAAATGGCGCCTTTCCGCTTTGGGCGCCCAATGCCGCCCTTAGCAATACCTTATTAGCAATTGAAGAAGCCAAGCAAGCAGCCATGCCGGTCATCCTTATCCAGCATATTTGCGACCCAAGCTCGCCAGCACCATTTTTTAATGCGGGCACAGAAGGTGTCGCCATTCACCCCGCTATTTTGGCATCCGTTCCGGACGCCCCTATCGTCATCAAGCAGCATGCAGATAGCTTTATTGAAACCACCTTACAAGCAACGCTCGTCAACTTAGGCATCAACAAACTCCTCCTCACAGGCATGATGACGCATAACTGCATTGCTTTTACTGCGCTATCTAACATGGCGAGTGATTACTCAATTGAAGTTTTGGGGGATTGTTGTGCAAGTGTGAGTGAAATGGTGCATCTCATCGCATTAAATGCACTAAAAGATAGGGTGACGGTGCGGAAGTTACCGCTGCTTACAAAATAAAAAGAAGAACAAAACAAAGCAGAAATGAAAAATCTGCTATCTTTCTGCTTTGTTTTCTTTTGTAGCAGGCCCAAATGAATTTTCCGGTTTTATATTCCTACCGTCGATGCCCCTACGCCATGCGCGCTCGCATGGCATTGAAGTCAGCCAACATGACAGTAGAAGTAAGGGAAATTAGCCTACGCGCCAAACCTGCCCCTATGTTAGAAAAGTCCCCAAAGGGAACGGTCCCTGTATTGGTGTTAGCTAACGGGCAGGTTATCGAGCAAAGCTTAGAAATCATGCATTGGGCCATTTCCCAATCAGCCGATTTAGCATGGTACCCGTCATCGTTACGGGCACAAATTGACTCACTCATTGCGACCAATGATGGAGAGTTTAAAGCGTCACTCGATCGCTATAAATACCCAGAGCGTTATCCGGATTTGCCTCAAACCACACATAGAGAAATGGGAGAGATCTTTTTAACAGCGTTAGAAACATGCCTAAGCAGCAATCTCTTTCTACTTGCAGAGACACCTACGTTGGCTGACTTTGCCATTTTTCCATTTATCCGGCAGTTTGCTAAAGTAGACCCGGTATGGTTTGAAGCAGCAAATTACCCACAATTACGGGCGTGGTTAAGTGCAATGCAAAACCAGCCCGTATTTGATGCAGTCATGCAGAAATATCCAACGTGGACAGAATCTCAATCTCCCACTATGCTGTAGCTGTATCAAGCCAGCACATGTTCGTCCAAACCAATAGAGACAGGGGCATTTAAGATTTCACCTAATACGGGTAAATCAATATTGCCCCCCGTCATCAAGATAGCGATAGGGCCAACACCATCTAGACGATTAGCTTGAAGGTCTTGCATGGCAGCAGCCATGGATGCGGCCCCTGCCCCTTCAGCCAAATGATGCGTCATTTCTGCCAAGGTTCGAATCGCCATTTTAACTTCATCATCAGTTACTTCAACGACACGCGATAACCCTTTGCGTAATACCGCAACCGCATTCGCGTCTGGACTACGACATGCCAACCCATCAGCCAGCTGCGTAGTCACCTCCATTGGTATACAGTCCCCTGTTTCAAACGCTCTAGCATACGCCGGGGCATGCGCAGAAGTTACCCCAACAATGTCGACATGATGTCCTAAAGCCGCTTTGGCATAACACACACCTGCCGCGCCAGAGCCCATACCAATAGGCACATAAATACGTGCCAAATCAGGTGCAGCGCGCATTAACTCTAAGGCATAGCTGGCCACCCCCATGACTAAATCTGGATGGAACGAAGGCACCAACACACCGCCTTCGGTTTGAGCGATATGGGCAGCAGCTTCTCGTGCGGCTTGAAAATCCGCTCCAATCACGCGCAAATCCGCACCAAGCGCACGCATCGCCCGGTTTTTAGACTCACTATTCCCTTCTGGTACAACAATCGTCACCGGCAAACCATACTTGGCCGCCGCAAAAGCAATCGACTGTCCATGATTGCCTCTGGTGGCAGACACTAAGCGTGCAGTTGGTTGTTGCGCAGCTAAATTTTTTACATACACCAAACCACCCCGCATTTTAAACGCGCCTAATGGAGTGACGTTTTCATGCTTCACCCAAACCGTACGCCCAAATAGTTGGCTTAGTTGCTGCCATGTATATTGTGGCGTAGCGGGCATTGATTCATACACAATGCTCGCAGCCACTTCTAATTGCGCTAAGGTTGGCCATTGCATGATTATCTCCTTCTGTTTGGGTGAACTAAGTATCCCGCACATAAAATCGATAATGTCTGCATGACAATTTTGCCGACACAAAAGAAAAAGGCCTTGTCTCTCAACAAGGCCTTTCATTCAGTGATCCATCGTCAGCTAGACTTTAAACACACTCACCGAAGATGCTAGCTGATTCGCCACCGCAGCCATGTCATCTACTTGTGAAGAAGCGGCAGCGACGGTTGATGCATTTTCATCCGACATTCTCGCCACTTCTTCCATCGACATTGCAATTGCAGTCGCCGCTTGTTTTTGTTCTCGTACAGAAGCGGCAATATCGTCTACACCCGCATTGGCTTGTTCAACTGCATCACGCGAAGCAGCCAACGTTTCTGACACTTTCACAACGGCAACAGAACCTGCTGCCATCGCTTCACGGCCTTTTTCAATCACCTCTGCCACGCGGGTAGATTGCTTCGCCAGTTCTTGTGTCACTTCATCAATACTACTTGCAGATAGCGCAGACTTTTCTGCCAGCCTTCTAACCTCGTCCGCCACCACGGCAAATCCACGGCCTTGTTCACCCGCCCTCGCCGCCTCAATCGCCGCATTTAAGGCTAGCAAATTGGTTTGATCAGCGATCTCTCTCACTTGCTGCGTCATGGCGGTAATTTCACGCGTACTCACCACAAATGATTGCACCGCAGAAGCAATATCCGTCACACTATTTTCAACAGAAGTAATTTGCGCGGTCAATTCCACCAAGCGATTGCTGCCTTCTTGCGTTGCCTGCAAGCTCTTGCCAGATAATGCGCGCAAATCATCCGCAGCATCGGCGACATTGCTCATACTATCGGTAATTTGCTCCACCGCAGCAGCCGTTGCTGCTGTGGCTTCCACTTGCGATGTCACACGAACTTGTAAACCATGTGTTGCATCCAGTAAGCTTGCTGAAGCTTCTTTTACATCTTTTGCCCCGCCAAAAACCGTAGACACGGTTGCTGCTAAACTTTTCTTCATTTTTTGAAGCGCCAGCAACAATTGCCCAGTCTCATCCTTGCGGGTAACCAGCAACTCACCAGTCAGATCACCACTAGCGACTTTTTCTGCCACATCCACCGCATCTCGCAATGGTTGCACCACACTTTTGGTGACCACCACACCAAGCACTAAGCTCAGCACCACAGAAATAGCAGAAACAACCAAGAGCCCAGTAAATGCCGCTTGGTAGGTCGTAATTGCATGTTGCTCTGTTGCCTTTAACAAACCAGTTTGCTGCTTTTTAAGCTCAGCGTACCAAGTTTTTTGCTTTTGAATTTCAGGCCAGACAATGGTCTGAAAGACATTCGTACCTTCGCCATGAAGATAAGACTGTACCAACTTATGAATCTCTTTAAACTGTGGAACAATCTTGGCTTTGCTTTCCATCAACTTTGTCAGAATCGCCGCTTCTGCAGGTGTTTGCGTATCTTTCGCAGCCGCTTGATAAGCATTTGCATCGGCTTCAAGCTCATTAATCCCCGCTAATAAGGCTTTCAAGTTCTTATCCGTCGTCTCATTATTCATATCTGAGACAGAAGCTCTTGCAACAATGGCGAGATTCATCGTTGCTGCTTCCATTTGGCTTAGCGTACGGGCACGCTCACCAACGGCAGCTGTATCTGACATCCCAGACTTTAATATACCCAAGCTACCCAGCCCCATTCCCATCACAATCAGCAATAGCACTGCAATAGAAACAAAACTAACCGTCAACTTGGTCGAGATTTTCAGATTGGCAAACATCTGTCTCACCTTTGTAAAAAACAGTTAATGAAACAAAAACGACGTCTTTTTGCAATAATCGCCAGTCAGTTATTCACCCTACTAGGTAATTTAACGGATACGTTTTCATCTATCCTTAACCAATTTGTAGTAAAAAAAGCAAATGTCTGCATGACAATTCCTCTATAAGCGCTTCATACTGTTCATACTCTATCCATTGTGTTTATCCGCTATGTGGTTACCCGATCTCAGCACCTATTCAGGACCTCGCTATCTTGCGCTCGTCTCTGCAATTGAATTTGATATTCGAAATGGCAAACTACAACCGGGAGAACGCCTTCCGCCACAAAGATTGCTAGCCGATTTATTGGGTGTACATTTATCTACCGTCACCCGGGCTTATAAGACAGCTATTAGCCAGCATCTAGTCTATGCGGCCATGGGAAATGGCACCTTTGTTTCTCACCCAAATGCAGCACCGAAATTATTTTCCTTAGCCAAACATGAATCTACCTGGATAGATCTATCCGTTAGCACCTATCCGATTCATGCAGACGACCAAGATCTATCAGAAACCCTGCAACATCTTTGTCAAACCAGATCACTCGCCCACACCATGGCTTATCGACAATGGGATGATTGGCAACCAATCAAAGATGCTTTAGCGAATTGGTTTGAACACCAACACCAAACGGGGAAAGTAAATACAAGCGATTTAACACTATGCACAGGCGCACAGCACGCTTTAACAGAAGTACTCGCTAGTTTCGTATCCAAAGGAGAAAGTATCCTCTGCGAATCCCTTACCTACCCAGGTTTAAAAACGGTCGCTACGCAATTAGGCATTCGATTAATCGGCATTCCCATGTCTAAAACGGGGATCGACTTAATTCAACTAGAGAAGAAATTAAAACAAGGCGGTATTCGTACACTGGTGCTAATGCCAACTTTGCATAATCCGACCACCATGACGATGCCGATTGCAGAGAGAGAAGCCTTAGCTGCGCTCATTCGACGCTACCCCATCACCGTCATAGAAGAAGATGTATACGGCCCTTTTGCCAAACACCCACAACCAGCAATGGTTTCTATTTGCCCCGAAAAAGTAATCTACATTAGTGGCCTATCTAAAACAGTAGCGCCAGGCCTAAGAATTGGTGCCATTTTTGATCCAGGTAAACAATTACCATTTGGTGAAGGACATTGGCACAGCACAAGTTGGTATGTAAACCCGCTACAAGCAGATATTGCAGAAGAGTGGCTGAAGACAGGCACCGCATTAAAGCGACTACAAAAACAAAAGAAGGAAATGCATTTGCGGCATCAAATTGCGGATTCGTTTATTGGACAATCTGAAACAGATGAGCACTTTAGCCCACACCGTTGGTTACATACGCAAACCGAACAACAAAGTCACATTCTTGCTAATTTATTGCTCTCACACGGTATTCGCGTTGCTTCAGACAGGGTTTTTAGTACCACCGCTACACCCAGCCCATCCGGCATCCGTATGGCACTTGCGTCAGCCCCAGATCATGCACGCTTAAGAGAGGCGATGCAAATCATTGCAGAAGTAAGAACTCGATTATAACTCCCCTTAAACAAGTAACCGCACCAATAAAAAAAGCCACCATTGCTGGTGGCTTTCTTAGGGCTAATTTCGCAAGCGCGATCAATTAACCTTGAGCATCTTCAGCTGGCGCTGCAGGTGCTTTTTTCTCAGGAGGTGGTAACAATGCCTTCATAGACAATTTCACACGACCTTTTTCGTCGATTTCCAATACCTTAACAGTAACGGTATCGCCTTCTTTCACATAGTCAGCAACATTGTTCACGCGTTCGTGAGCAATCTGGCTGATGTGTAGCAAACCATCTTTGTTAGGAATTAGGTTAACAATCGCACCGAACTCAAGCAGTTTTACTACTGGGCCAGTATAGATTGCGCCGACTTCAACTTCAGCGGTAATTTCTTCGATACGTTTTTTCGCCAATGCAGCGCCTTCAGCACCAACAGAAGCAATCGTGATCGTACCATCTTCTTCGATATTGATCTGTGTGCCAGTTTCTTCCGTTAGCGCACGAATCACTGCACCACCTTTACCAATCACATCACGGATTTTTTCCGGATTGATCTTCATGGTGTACATACGAGGAGCGTGTTGAGACACTTCTTCGTTAGCACCAGAAACGGCTTCTTTCATCAAACCAAGAATGTGCATACGGCCAGCTTTTGCTTGGTCCAATGCCACTTTCATGATCTCTTTAGTAATACCGTTGATCTTGATGTCCATCTGAAGTGCGGTCACACCAGTATCGGTACCCGCTACTTTAAAGTCCATATCGCCTAGGTGATCTTCATCACCCAAGATATCGGTCAACACAGCAAAGCGGTTGCCTTCTTTAATCAAGCCCATTGCTACACCAGCAACGTGTGATTTTAGTGGCACACCTGCGTCCATTAGTGACAAACAACCGCCACAAACAGAAGCCATTGAAGAAGAACCGTTAGATTCAGTGATCTCAGACACAACACGCATGGTGTATGCGAAATCTTCTTGCGCTGGCAATACAGCCTTCAACGCACGTTTAGCCAAGTTGCCATGGCCAATTTCGCGGCGTTTTGGCGTACCAACACGGCCCACTTCACCGGTAGAGTACGGAGGGAAGTTGTAATGCAACATGAAACGATCTTGGTATTCGCCCATGATCGAATCAATTGTTTGTACGTCTTGTGGCGTACCTAGCGTAGCAACCACTAATGCCTGTGTTTCACCGCGAGTAAACAACACAGAACCGTGTGTACGTGGCAAGACACCAGAACGAATAGCGATTGGACGAACGGTACGTGTATCACGACCGTCGATACGTGGCTCACCAGCCAAGATCTGACCACGAACAACGCTAGCTTCTAGCGATTTGAACATGTTCTTGATCTGGTTAACACGTTCGGTGCCCATGTCTTCAGTCAGGACTTCTGCAAACACTTTTTCTTTTAATTCAGACAGGGCTTGAGAACGTTCTTGTTTGTTACGAATACGATAAGCGTTTGCAATGCCTTCTTGTGCAAGACCTGCAACGCGCGCTTCCATTTCTTCGTCAGAAGCAGCTGCTTGCCAATCCCAAAGATCTTTGCCACCTTCTTCAGCCAAGTCTAGGATTGCATTGATCGCAGCTTGCATTTGCTCGTGACCAAATACAACCGCGCCAAGCATCACATCTTCAGGCAATTCTTTTGCTTCAGACTCAACCATTAATACAGCGGTTTCAGTACCAGCAACCACTAGATCCAATGATGAATTCTTCAATTGGTCTACTGTTGGACACAATACATATTGGCCATCCACAAAACCAACACGTGCAGCACCGATAGGACCATCAAATGGCACACCAGCAATTGCCAACGCAGCAGAAGCACCCAACATTGCAGGGATATCTGGATCGATCTGTGGATCAACAGACATGACGGTCGCAACGATTTGAATATCGTTGAAGAAGCCTTCTGGGAATAACGGACGTAGAGGACGGTCGATCAAACGAGAAACTAAAATTTCTTTCTCGCTAGGACGGCCTTCACGCTTAAAGAAGCCACCAGGAATTTTACCCGCAGCGTATGTACGTTCTTGGTAATCAACGGTCAGAGGAAAGAAATCCTGACCAGGTTTGACGCTAGATGCAGCTACCACACTAACTAAAACAGCGGTGTCGCCCATGCTAGCAATCACTGCGCCAGTTGCTTGACGAGCGATTTCACCAGTTTCTAAAGTTACGGTATGTTGGCCGTACTGAAAGCTTTTTTTCACAGAGCTTAATTGTAATTTCAAAACATTTCCTTTCACACATTAAACCCGACCACAGTTCATTCTCTTTCCCCAACGCTTGATATCAATCACTAACTCATCATCAAGTGGAATCGAAAACTACGGTGTATCGGCATGCCCGAACGGCTCGCCTTGCCGAAGGAAGACTCTAAGCCTGCACGTCACCCAAATGGTGCCGGGCACGATTAGAGACTCCCTTCCCTCGATACGAATATGCCACCCAGCCCTAACATTAGCGGCGGGTGGCATACAGGCTAGCGGTCAACCGCCAGGTATTACTTACGCAGACCTAGACGTTCGATCAGAGAACGATATAGATCTAGATCTGTACGTTTTAGGTAGTCCAGCAATTTACGACGACGGCTAACCAAGCGCAACAAACCACGACGAGAGTGGTGGTCTTTTTTGTGCTCTTTGAAGTGGCCAGTCAAATCGTTGATACGAGCGGTCAACAAAGCAACTTGTACTTCTGAAGAACCGGTATCGCCATCTTTACGCTGATACTGTTTAACAACTTCTGCTTTTTGGGCTACGGTAAACGCCATTTTATTTCTCCAAGTATGGTTATCTAAGAAGATAACTAGTCAATTAAATTTTTCCGCTGCAAACAGGTTGCGTCCAAGCCCAAACTCAGGCGTTTCCCATCATGCGCGCCGGATATAACGTACCTTCACGAATTTCACCTAAACCGATGAATTTTCCTTCAGGGTTGTATACCCGTTGTTGCCCTGGTTGACCGTTATGGCGCACAGCCTGACCATGAGACAACTTAATTGATTCTGCCGCAGGCAAAATCAATTGAGGTAAATCGCCTAATAGCAGATCTACCGGTAATAGCAGCGCTTCTCGCGCGTCCATATCAAGCGCTTCAACTGCTTCAATCGTATACGAAGAAGACAAATCAAAACCACCTGTACCTGTGCGACGAAGTGCAGATAAATGCGCCCCACACCCCAACGCTTTACCAATATCCTCTGCTAGTGTTCGAATGTACGCGCCTTTAGAGCAACGCACAGCGACTTCCAGCACAGGAAGTTGGCAAGATATCAATTGTAACTCATAAATAGTAATTGTGCGCGCTTGTCTTTCAATTTCCTGACCAGCACGCGCATACTCATAAAGCGGCTTACCTTGGTGCTTAAGCGCAGAATACAGAGGAGGCACCTGAGAAATTTGCCCTAAAAACTGGCTTAATACCCGGTGAACATCTGCTTCCGTGCAGGTAACTGGCTTGATTTCCAACACCTCACCCTCTAAGTCACCAGTCGTCATGGTCTGACCTAAAGAGATAGTTGCCAAATAACCTTTGTCAGCATCTAGCCATCGCTGAGCATATTTAGTCGCCTCACCAAAGCAAATAGGCAATAATCCCGTTGCTAAAGGATCTAGTACACCTGTATGCCCTGCTTTCTGAGCCTGTAACAACCAACGCGTTTTCATCAACGCTTTGTTACTAGACCAACCATAAGGTTTATCAATCAACAAAACGCCATCAATCTTACGCTTCATGCGTATTACTCATCATCGCTATGTTGTTGATTCGCTTCAGAAATCAAACGATCCAAATGCATACCATTTTCAATCGAATGATCATAAATGAAATGCAATTCAGGCATTTTAAAAAGCTTAATGCCACGTGCCAATTCAGAGCGCAAGAATCCTTTTGCCTGCTCTAACTTTGCCGTAATTTCTACTGTTTCAGCTGCATCACCCATAAAGGTATAAAACACTTTGGCATGCGAGTAATCACGCGTTACTTCCATGTCAGTAATCGTGATTAACGATGCTTTAGGGTGATCCAACTCTGCACGAATCAATTCGGCAATATCACGCTGCAATTGTTGTGCAACGCGATCAGAACGCGAATAGTGCTTGGACATAGTTATTCCTTATCTTACAAAAACGCAAAGCTACGGGGTTAAATCCGTAGCTTTGGCGTCATTTGGTTACCGACTGCAATTGTCTATTAGGCAACTTACAGTGAACGGGCTACCTCTACCACTTCGAAGATTTCCAACATATCGCCTTCTTTCAGGTCGTTGTAATTCTTCAGTGACAGACCACACTCAAAGTTGCTCTTCACTTCTTTCACATCATCTTTGAAGCGCTTGAGCGAATCGAGTTCACCTTGGTGGATAACCACATTATTACGCAATACGCGTACGCCAGAGTTACGACGTACCGCACCATCATGCACGTAACAACCAGCAATCGTACCGACTTTAGAGATCACGAATACTTGGCGGATCTCAACCATACCGATTACTTGTTCACGTTTTTCTGGTGCCAACATGCCAGACAATGCAGATTTCACATCATCTACTGCTTGGTAAATAATGTTGTAGTAACGAATATCTACACCATTATTTTCAGCCAGACGGCGTGATTGTGCATCCGCACGTACGTTAAAGCCGATCATGACCGCACCAGAAGCAATTGCCAAGTTCACATCAGATTCACTGATTGCACCAACCGCACTGTGAATAATGTTCACTTTTACTTCTGGCGTAGACAGTTTCTGTAGTGACTGTGCCAACGCTTCGTAAGAACCTTGAACGTCTGCTTTGATGATCAACGGCAAGGTTTTCACTTCGCCTTCAGCCATCTGCTCGAACATATTTTCAAGTTTAGCTGCTTGCTGTTTAGCCAGTTTCACATCGCGGAACTTACCTTGACGGAACAAGGCAATTTCACGTGCTTTACGCTCATCCGCCAGTACCATTGCATCTTCACCAGCATTTGGCACTTCAGACAAGCCTAAGATTTCAACAGGAATCGATGGACCTGCTTCGTTAATTTGCTTACCGTTCTCATCTAGCATCGCACGGACACGGCCGTACACGCCACCAGCAAGAACGATATCGCCACGGCGTAGCGTACCGTCTGTCACCAACATTGTCGCAACAGAACCACGACCTTTATCCAAGCGGGCTTCGATAATAATACCTTTAGCTGGCGCTTCTGGAGAGGCGGTTAGCTCTAGCACCTCGGCTTGCAACAGAATCGCCTCTAGCAAGTTATCAATGCCAAGACCTGTTTTTGCAGAAACATCAACAAACATTGAGTCGCCACCCCAGTCCTCTGGCACCACTTCGTGCTGAGTCAACTCTTGGCGAATACGCTCTGCGTTTGCTTCCGCTTTATCAATCTTGTTCACCGCAACCACGATAGGTACATTAGCGGCTTTGGCATGGTGGATCGCTTCAATCGTTTGAGGCATCACACCATCATCCGCAGCAACCACCAACACAACTAAGTCAGTTACCTTCGCACCGCGAGCACGCATAGCGGTAAACGCTTCGTGACCTGGGGTATCAAGGAAGGAAATCATGCCACGTTCAGTTTCAACGTGATACGCACCGATGTGCTGAGTAATACCACCCGCCTCACCAGACGCCACTTTCGCGCGGCGAATATGGTCAAGTAGCGAAGTTTTACCATGGTCAACGTGACCCATCACTGTCACCACTGGTGCACGATGAGATTTAGCAAACTCTTGCTGGTTGCCATCAGTTGCTTCTAGCAATGACTCTGGATCATCTAGTTTAGCAGCCTTTGCCACGTGCCCCATTTCTTCTACCACAATCATGGCAGTTTCTTGGTCTAGCACCTGGTTAATCGTGACCATAGAACCCATTTTCATCATGGTCTTGATCACTTCAGCTGCTTTCACAGCCATCTTGTGAGCAAGTTCTGCCACGGTAATGGTTTCAGGCACAGCAATATCGCGTACAATTGGTTCAGTTGGCGCTTGGAATTGTTGAACATCAGCTTGGTGACGGTTTTTGCCACCCTTCTTCGTTCTCCAATCACCGGTACCACCGTCTGTCGCGCCACGAACTTTCAGACCACCACGCTTCTTACCGCCATCACCTTCACGGTCATCACGGCCACCACGTTTGTTGTCTTTCTTGTCCACCATGGCTTGCACTGCTGCAGCTGGCTTTTGTGGCGTAGCTGGTTTCGCAGGTTTCGCACCTGGTTTGGCATCTTTGTTACCTTTAGCCTGTTCAACTTTTGGCGCATTAGCGGCCTCTTGCTGAGCAGCCTGAGCACGCTTAATTCGCTCTTCGCGCTCTAGACGAGCAAGGCGATCGGCGTCTTGGCGTGCACGTAGCTCTTGCTGGCGCTTAGCTTCAGCTTCGCGGCTAGCAACTTCTTCTGGCGTCAGAATAGAATGTTTCACGTGCAGAGTTCCTTGTGGGCGAGCGCGCGTGTCTGTTTCTTCTGCAACAACCACTGGAGGCGCTTCTACCACTTCTTCAACTTGAGGCGCAACGGCTTCAACCACAGGCTCAGCTTCAACAACCGGCTCAGGGGTTGCAACAACAACCTCTTCAACTACAGGTTCAGCAGCTACTTCGACCACTTCTGGCGCAGGCTCTTCAACGGCTACAGGCACTTCAACAACTGCCTCTACAACTTCAGCTACCTCTGCAACAACCTCAGTGCTCAATTCTTCTGCCACTTCGGCGGCATCATTCAAAGCTTCTTCAGCAGCTGCTTCAACTGCAGACTCAACTACTGCTTCACGCTTTTCAAACACACGCTTTTTCTTTACTTCAACCTGAATGGTACGAGCACGGCCAGAACCATCTGATTGACGAATTTCACTCGTTTGACGACGAGTTAACGTAATTTTTTTGGATGCATCACCTGCACCGTGTTGACGGCGTAGATAATCCAGCAACCGGGATTTATCGTGCTCTGATAGTTCATCTTTAATAGATGATTTGTTGACCCCAGCCGCTTTAAGCTGATCTAGCAACAACTCTGGCTTGAGTTTTAGCTCATCAGCAAATTGTGCGACATTTGAAATTGACATACCCGCTCCCTATTTCGGAGTGCTCTTAATTAAACCAGTGCTCACGCGCCTTTAGGATCAGGGCTTTTGCCTTTTCCTCGTCAATGCCAGTAATTTCTACCAGTTCATCAACTGCCAACTCGGCCAGATCATCACGGGTTTGAATACCTTTTTCGACCAACTTGTGGGCGATATCACTATCCACGCCTTCAACTTCTTGCAAACCAACTGCACCAGCTTCTAGCTGTTCTTCGCTAGCAATGGCACGGGTTAACAATGAGTTGCGAGCACGGCTACGTAGTTCATTGACGGTTTCTTCATCAAACGCATCAATTTCAAGCATTTCAGCCAATGGCACATAGGCAACTTCTTCTAGTGTAGAGAAGCCTTCCTGCACCAGCACATCCGCCACTTCTTCATCGACATCTAGTGCTTCGATGAACAATTGGCGAATCGCAGCAAATTCTGCTTGATGTTTTTCTTCTGCCTGATCAACGGTCATGATGTTGATTTGCCAGCCAGTTAGTTCTGAAGCTAAGCGAACGTTCTGACCGCCACGACCAATCGCAATTGCTAATTGATCTTCGCTGACCACTACATCCATGCTGTGCGCTTCTTCATCCACGGCAATACGGCTAATTTCTGCAGGCGCCAAGGCGTTCACCACAAAACCAGCTGCATCGCTAGACCACAAGATAATGTCGACACGCTCACCTGCTAGCTCATTTGTTACAGCTGTAACACGGCTACCACGCATACCGATACATGTACCTTGTGGGTCAATACGTGGATCATTGCTTTTCACAGCAATCTTTGCACGTACACCAGGGTCACGAGCAGCACCTTTTAACTCGATCAGACCTTCTTCAATTTCTGGCACTTCTAATTCAAACAACTTAGTAATGAATTGAGGTGCGGTACGAGACAATTGAATTTGAGGACCGCGATTAGTACGCTCGATTTTTGCCAAGAAAGCACGAACACGGTCACCAACACGCAAGTTCTCTTTCGGGATCATTTGATCGCGAGGTAACAGTGCTTCTAGTTTACCGGCTTCAACGATGGCACCATTACGGTCCATACGCTTGATCACGCCGTTCACCAAATGCTCTTTACGTGCCAAGAAGTCTTCTAGCAACTGTTCACGTTCAGCATCACGAATGCGCTGCAAAATCACTTGCTTAGCAGTTTGCGCACCAATACGACCGAACTCGATCGCTTCTAGTGGCTCTTCAAGATAATCACCTAGTGCCAATGTTAGCTCTGGGTAATCTTCTTCAATTTCGTGCGGCATCATCTGCTTACTTGGAAATTCGAACACATCACGTTCTACAATTTCCCAGCGACGGAAGCTCTTGTATTCGCCAGTGTGGCGATCAATTTCGACACGCACGTCGATATCTTCTTCGTAGCGCTTTTTGGTTGCAGAAGCCAGCGCATATTCTAGTGCACCAAACACAACTTCTTTACCGACATTCTTTTCCCGCGCCAGCGCATCGACCAGCAACAGAATTTCACGACTCATGTCTTGCCTCCGGGCGAAATTCGCACCAATTCAATAAACAATTACCATTCTGTTCAAACACCTGTTGCACGATTCGGCAACTTGGTGTTCATCTATTTTTTTAGTATGTACTTAGAAGTCTGGTTCTAGACGTACCTTGTCAACTTGCTGCATTGGCAAATTCCAATCTTTGCCATCCACAGTCACCGTTAACACATCGTCTTTAAGACCTTGTAAGTAACCAACCACTTTTTTGTGGTTTTCTACCGCCACTCGCAACTTGACCTTAATTTTTTTGCCAGCAAACCGTTCAAAGTCTGTTGGTTTATTTAAAAGACGATCCAAGCCAGGAGAAGACACCTCTAGGCGTTCATAGCTAACGTTTTCAACTAAGAACAAATTGCTAAGGTGGTTACTTACCTTTACACAGTCGTCAATTGTCACGCCGCCTGATGAATGATCTAGGCGATCAATGAACAGTTGCATGCCACCGCGTGGCGTTGCCTGCATATCTACAAGCTCGTACCCCATTCCAGACAGGGTGCTTTCAATCAATTGACGAACGTCCATAAGGCTTTCCAGAAACGAAAAATGGGCACAAGGCCCATCGTATACAACTACGAATTTAATAACATTCAGATTATACCAGCTTTTCCAATGCTTGACAAAACCAATCTGAACTCTTAAAGAGATACCTCCTTACCAAGCACACCAAACTGAAGCGCACTTGCCCAGTCTGCTCGGCTATTTTTCAATGCCCGCTTAGCGACAGACTGATGGTCGTACGCTATTCGCACGATCTCAACCCCAACAGGAAATTCATTCAACCGAATGAGCATGTAACTTGCTCTTACATCATTACTTTCAACCCGGTGATAAACAGGATGCTCATCATCATAAGCCGGCAACCCAACACTCCCGGGATTGACAACCATTGCACCATTTAATGCCAAATGCCACGCGGGCAGATGTGTATGCCCACAGGCCACCGCCGGAAAATTCACCCCTGCCAACCGATCTAACACTTCCATTGCAGTTGCCGACACCACTTCACCGCGATCAGTCACTGAATGTAAAAAGTATTCGGTATCGCTTCTGACCGAACCATGACAACAATACAGTTTGCCCGCCAGATCAATACTTTCGGGCAAACCGGCCAGCCATTTAAAATGCACGTCTTTTAGTATATGAAAAGCATAAGCATCCGAGAGCCCTTGCTTTTCAATTGGCTGCGTCAGTAATTGACGCTCGTGATTACCTTTTAAATGCAACCAGTTTTGGCGCATCAGAAATTCTGCTGTTTCAAATGGGTACAACGGCCCCGACAATGAATCACCAAGATTCACTATCCAGTCCACCTCTCTTGTTTGAATGTCTGCAACCACCGCTTCTAGTGCAGGTAAATTGCCATGAATATCTGATAAGAGCGCAACTTGCATACACAAATCCAAACCGGCTTAATAATTGATCATAGTGGAGGTTTTGTTTACCCACCATGCTCAATCCTATATAAATCTTTACGTTCGCTGTACTTTATATCAGCAAGACTACATTACCTAAGCACAAAAGAAAAAGGGAGCACTTTTGACAGTGCTCCCAAGTTCGATTGTCCAATCGATACATCTATTAAAGCATGTTTATAGAATACGTGCTTCAGTTTTTGGATCGAAAACAACAGCCTTAGAAAGATCCACCGCAATGCGCTGAACCTCACCTGGCAATTTAGCTTTAAGCGGGTGCACGCGACACACCACTTCTTTACCATTTAAGTGAACAAAAACAAGGGTGTCTGGGCCTGTTGGCTCAATAATTTCCACCTTGCAATCGTAACCAGATTGACCTTCATCGGCAGCCGTAAATTGCTCTGGACGAATACCTAAAACAACCTCTTTGCCAACCCATGCAGACAACTTTCCTTGAGGGTCTTGCAGCGGGAACACCCAGCGATTATCCCCACTTTGAACCTCTGCACCGACACCACCTTCATTAGCGACCACTTTGGTAGAAATGAAGTTCATGGAAGGAGATCCAATAAAGCCTGCCACGAACATATTAGCTGGATTATCGTAAATATCTTGCGGCGAACCAAATTGCTGGATAACACCATCGCGCATCACGGCAATACGATCACCAAGTGTCATCGCTTCAATTTGATCGTGCGTCACATACACAACAGTTGTCTTGGTGCGTTGATGCAACAACTTAATTTCTGTACGCATTTCCACGCGCAACTTAGCATCTAGGTTTGATAACGGCTCATCAAACAAGAATAAACCAGGATCACGCGCTAGCGCACGACCCATTGCAACACGCTGACGCTGACCGCCAGACAACTGCGATGGTTTACGGTCTAGCAGGTGCTCGATTTGCAGCATCTTTGCGACACGTGCCAAAATCTTTTCTTGTTCGTCTTTCGGCACATTCCGCATTTCCATACCAAACGTGATGTTCTTTTTCACGTTCATGTTTGGATAGAGCGCATAACTTTGAAACACCATGGCGATATCGCGATCTTTTGGTGGCACATCGTTTACCACGCGATCACCAATCACAATTTCACCACTCGTCACTGTTTCCAAGCCTGCGATCAGATTCATTAGCGTTGATTTTCCGCAACCAGACGGCCCGACCAAAATCAGGAACTGACCAGGTTCGATTTCGATATCAATCCCTTTTAGGATATCCACCCCACCAAAGCTCTTTTTAACATTTTTGATCTTGAGTGCACGCATTTTTGTATTCCTCTCTTGGGCAGAGTTTGTTTCACCACCCGCCCACACCATTCAGGTGCAGGCATTTTATCTTTTGGTTTTAGCCTTTTACCGCACCAGCAGTTAGACCACGAACAAAGTATTTACCAGCAACGATGTAGATAATCATGGTTGGCAAACCGGCGATAATTGCCGCTGCCATATCGACGTTGTACTCTTTCACCCCTGTCGATGTATTGACCAAGTTATTTAAGCCGACGGTGATTGGTTTGCTATCGCTACCGGAGAAGACCACCCCGAATAAGAAGTCATTCCAAATATTGGTAAACTGCCAAATAAAGGTCACCATGATGATTGGTGTTGAAAGCGGTAAGAGAATGCGCCAGAAAATGCGGAAGAACCCTGCCCCATCTAGTGTTGCCGCTTTAACCAACTCATCAGGAATACTGACGTAGTAGTTACGGAAGAATAAGGTAGTTGATGCAATCCCCATTAGGACGTGCACAGTCACCAACCCCCATACTGACTCGGTCAAGCCCATCCAACCAAGGGTTTGTGACATCGGCAGCAACACCACTTGCAGCGGCATAAACACACCAAATAGCATCATCGAGAAAATGATGTCTGAACCTTTAAACTTCCACTTGGTTAGTACATAACCATTTACGGCACCCAGCATGGTCGAAAGGATCACGGCTGGCACCACGATTTTCACCGAGTTCCAAAAGAATGGTTTTAAACCACTACATTCGATACCGGTACAAGCGGATGACCAAGCTTTTCCCCATGCCTCAAAACTGATTGCTGCGGGGAAGGCCAACAAACTGCCATTACGGATTTCGTCCATCGACTTAATCGATGTAGTTAACATCACGTACATTGGCAACAGATAAAAGAGTGCCGCGATAAGCAACACGGTATACACAATAAAACGGGTAGACTTAGCCATTTTTCTTATATCCCCGTAGTTCAGAATACAAATAAGGCACAACGATTGCCGCAAGCATTGCCAGCATCATGGTTGAACTTGCCGCACCTACACCTAACTGACCGCGCTCGAATGCCATGGTGTACATAAACGAAGCAGGCATATCGGTGGAATAACCAGGACCACGGTTGGTTAAGGCCATCACCAAGTCGAAACTCTTGATTGCCAAGTGAGCTAGAATCATGATCGTGCTAAAGAACACAGGGCGAAGTGACGGAATAATGATTCGCCAGTAAATCCTTGGTAGTGATGCGCCATCGACTTGCGCGGCTTTAATAATGGAATCATCGATACCACGTAAGCCGGCCAAGAAAAGTGCCATCACAAAGCCTGACGACTGCCATACACCGGCGATCACCACGGTGTAGATTGCTTTATCTGAGTTCACCAACCAATCAAATGTGAAATTGGTAAAACCCCAACTCTGCATTAAATGCTCTAAACCAAAACTTGGGTTCAGAATCCATTTCCAAGCGGTACCAGTCACAATGAAAGACAGGGCCATTGGATATAGGTAAATACTACGAAGCGCGCCTTCTGCACGAATCTTTTGATCGAGCAAAATGGCTAAAAACAAGCCTAGAACCGTCCCAACACCAATAAATAGTCCGCCAAAAATCCCTAAGTTCTTTAGGGCAACCCACCAGCGGTCATTATCCCAGAGGCTTTGATACTGGACGATACCTACCCACTCGTAATTAGGTAGCATTCTAGAAGCTGAGAATGAAAGGTATCCATTCCAGATAATGAAGCCATAAATAAAGATCAGCGACAGAATAAACGATGGAGCAACAACCAGCTTTGGAAGCCACTCATCAAAACGCTTCTGGCTGACAGATTGTTTTTGCGTTGCCATATAGACACCTCTGGTCAGCAATGAGACTAATTCCTTTAACTCTATTAGCGACACGATTCGTGGGCTTGTTGACTAATAGAGAAGAAACCCGATTGACTGGTGAAGACACCAGACTTTCATGATCGTTAGGCAAAAAGAGCCCCGATCTAATTGTTATTAGAGTTTTTGAAAGGATCCGCTAGCAATTGAGTGATGGATCAACCATTTACTAGCGGATTTACCAACAATTAATCATCGGGGGCATTAGACCCCTTTAGATTATTTAGTTAGTGCAGCTTGTGCGATTTGCTGTTGAGCTTGCTGTGCAGTCATGCTGTCAGTGTTCCAGAAGTTAGACACTGCATCTTTGATTGCACCGGCTGCAGCAGGAGAAACTGCCATGCCGTGAGCGATTGAAGGTTGTAATCCGCCGTTTTTCGCGGTTGCTAGGAAGTCTTTGTTAGATTGTTTTGCACAATCATCAAATGCATCCATTTTTGCATCGGTACGAACAGGGATTGAGCCTTTGTTCAAGTTAAACACTTGTTGGAACTCAGGAGAAAGAATTGCAGCTGCTAGATCTGCTTGTGCTTTTGCATTTGCAGGGTTCTTTTGCTGGAACATAACAAAGCTGTCTACGTTGTAAGTGTAAGCATTTGCGCTGCCTGGTGTTGCAGCACAAACAAAGTCTGCACCTGCTTTTTTACCAGCAGCTTGGAATTCACCTTTAGCCCAGTCACCCATGATTTGCATACCTGCTTTGCCCTGGATAACCATTGCTGTCGCTAAGTTCCAATCACGGCCAGGTGCACCTTTATCGGTATAAGAATGGATCTTTTTGAAGGTTTCTAGTGACTTCAACATGGTTGGTGATTTCAACGCAGTTTGGTCTAGTTTAACCAATGCTTGGTTGTAGAATTTTGCACCACCAACACCCAATACTACTGCTTCAAAAGTAGTGAAATCTTGCCAATCTTGGCCACCGTGAGCAACAGGCACAATACCAGCAGCTTTGAACTTGTCTGCTAGTTTGAAGAATTCGTCCCAGTTTGCTGGCGCTTTACCACCAACTTTGTCTAGCGCAGCTTTGTTGATCCACACCCAGTTTACGCGGTGAACGTTAACTGGCGCTGCAACGTACTTGCCTTTGTATTTCATTTGGTTTGCAACTACTGGTGGCAATACTTTGTCCCAGTTGTTTGCTTTAGCTACAGCAGTAATATCTGCAACACCGCCTTCTGCAGCCCATTCTTGAATGGCTGGACCTTTAATTTGAGCAGCTGCAGGAGGGTTACCAGACACAACGCGAGATTTCAAAACAGTCATCGCATTATCGCCACCGCCACCAGCTACCGCGAAATCTTTCCAAGTATGGCCTTTGGCTTGCAACATTTTTTTCAGTTCAGCAACTGATTTTGCTTCGCCACCTGAAGTCCACCAGTGAAGTACTTCTACTTCACCTGCAAATGATGCAGCAGCAAAAGAAGTAACACCGGCTACTGCCAACATTTTGAATACGGTTGAAAGCTTCATTGACATCTCTTTTCTCCTGGCTATTTTTTTATAAACCACTGTAAATAAATTGAAAGCAACGGGGGTTCGTAACTCACAATTTGAGTGAACTATAGACAGTAAACTTACAAATGTAAATACATTTTGTAAGTTTGAAGTAAGTTTTTTGAGATGTTTTTGTAAGACAACTACAGTACTTAGTCGCAATGATTTTTATAAAAACCAATATAAATCATCAACATAAGTAAAAAATCATCGATATCTTACCAAGATAGGATTTCTGACAGTTTTCTTACAGTGTTAGGAAAGTAAGAAAATACTTACCGCTTGCTAGTTTTGATTCCAAAAATCCAAAGCAAGGTTCGAATCAGTAACATGTAAAAGCCCCTTTGTTTAATTGAGAACAATTCTCAATTAAACAAAGGGGCTTGTCAACCAGTTAGATTGTAAAAGAAGGCGAATTAACGCATCTCAAACAACTGCTGGAAATTCACCACTTGAAACACTTCCAGAACAAAACCACTACAATTCACCAACACTACTTTTTTGTTCATTGGCGCTGCTTTTTCTTTCAGTAATAGCAACATACCTAGTGCCGAACTATCTACATATTCAACACGTGAAAAATCGATATCCAACTCTTTGACACTCGCATCATCTAATGCTGGTTGGTAAGCATTACGAAAATCACGATGTGCGCTAAAGTCAAAACGGCCAGATAGACCAACAATCGCTACATCATTATTCTTGTTTACATCGATATGCATACTACTCTACCTTTAAATCAGATTATCAAATTCAGTTGGATATACACTGGTGCAAGCACCAATCAGTCACATTCTCTATTTATAGCATAAAAATATAGATTTACAGCTTGCCCGCCCAATGTTGCACCGATATTTGCAACTGTGTTTTTCCTCTAAACCGGTTAACTTCCAAGCGATAGACAAGAGACACTTCTTCAGGGAGAAAATCTGGCTGGTTAAATAAAATTCCATCGATTTCAATCAAACCACCCTTTGGCACTAAACGCAACTTCAAATGGCGCTCGCCGACGATTCTTTGATCGGAGACAAAAAAATCCCCTCTAAACACAGGTTGAGGAAATGCCTGCCCCCAGACCGCATTTGCCAGTTGATCCGCCAAGGCAAGATCAAACTCAGGGATGGTTAACTCGCCATCGGTTTCAACCAATTTCTTTAGTTGCTTTGGCGTTAACCAAGTCTGTGCCACATGCTCAAAGGCATTCATAAAGGTGTCTAGATGCTGCTCATCAATTGTTAACCCTGCGGCGGCGGCATGCCCGCCAAATTTTAAAATTAATCCAGGGTACTGCTTACTGACTAAGTCTAGCGCATCTCTTAGATGAAAACCGGGTATAGAACGGCCAGAGCCTTTTAACTCGCCATCATTACCACGAGCAAACACAATGGCAGGGCGATGGAATTTTTCCTTCAATTTTCCAGCCACTAGGCCAATCACACCTTGATGCCAATCTTTCTCAAACAAGACCAGTGAATATCGATCGTCTTCGACCTTCATGGAAAGTAGCGATAACGCCTCTTGCTGCATATCTGCTTCGATTTCACGTCTGGCTTTATTGAGTTCGTCCAATTCTGCTGCAAGATCCATCGCGACCGACGAGGTATCGGTTAGCAGTAATTGAATACCTAGCGACATGTCCTCTAGCCGGCCCGCTGCATTTAACCTAGGTCCCAATACAAACCCCAAGTCATAGCATCCTGCTTGTTGATGGCCTTTTACTGCCACTTGCATTAATGCGTTTAACCCCGCACATGCTTGCCCAGCACGGATTCGTTGTAACCCTTGATGTACCAACGTGCGATTTAAGGCGTCGAGCGGTACGACATCGGCCACTGTGCCTAGCGCCACCAGATCTAATAGCGAGGCTAAATTTGGTTGTGGTTGTTGCTCATAACAACCGCGACGTCTCATTTCAGCCCGAGTGGCGAGTAATACATAGAACATCACCCCGACCCCGGCAAGCGCCTTCGATGGAAAATCACAACCAGGCTGGTTAGGATTGACGATGGCTAATGCATCCGGCAGCTCATCACCTGGCAAATGATGGTCGGTAACAATGACGCCAATTCCGTATTGATTTGCCAATCGGATACCATCAATGCTTGCTATCCCATTATCCACTGTGATCAGAAAGTCTGGCTGTCGTTCTCTTGCTAGCTCAACAATATCTGGGCTCAAGCCATAACCATATTCAAACCGGTTAGGGACAATAAACTCTACTAATCCACCCAACATTCTTAAACCGCGCACAGCAACGGCACAAGCAGTTGCGCCATCTGCATCGTAATCCGCGATAATGAGTAAGCGTTTTTTGTTTAAGATGGCATCCGTTAACTGCGAGGCGGCAGACTGGATGCCTTTCATTGATTCAAATGAAGGCAGTCCCTGTAGAGAATATTCTATTTCAGATCGCTGGCTAACCCCTCTTGCTGCCAATAATCTGGCAAAAGCGGAAGGAATCCCTTGCGAGACGAGCGAATCTACTTTCGATTGATCGACAACTCGATCGACAACTTCAACCACAATTTACTTTCAAATCTTGTTTATTTACTTAGCAAAAACTAGGCTAATTGATAGCCTGCATTCATTAATTCTGTTCTTAACCAAACAACAGCAGACTCAACCTCTTCTGGCACACCTGTTACACCAAACTCAATCACTGGCGGTTTAGGATTCTGCGGATCAATACTATGCGGCAAGGAAGAAAACTTCACGGTTGGAAAACGGGCAACAAAAGCTTCCATTAAAGTAAGCAAAACGCTTTCTCTGGCATCTAAACATAGAAAACTACGCGTGATTTTACTGGCTAGCTTTAAATCGGGATATTCATTCTCAAGTACCCACTCCACCATCGGCCACGCCATATTAGGAAAGCCCGGCACGAAGTGATGGCGATGAATAGAAAAACCGGCCACACGGTTAATTGGGTTTGGAATGATTCGAGCTCCTTCTGGGTATTCAACCATCTTCACCCGGTTTGGCCAAGCTTCAGCACCAAATTGAATTTCTAATTCTTTCAAGCCCTCGGGGTGCATTGCCAACGGTACACCAAGCGCCATGGCAGATGCTTGCCGAGAATGGTCATCCGGCGTGGCACCAATGCCACCAAAGGAGAAAACAATCGCATCTGAGGCAAAAGACTGGCGATAAGCAGCGGCCTGTTTTTCTCGATCATCACCTAAATAATGGCACCACGAGAGTTCTAGCCCTCTGGCGGCCAACATTTCGATGAGCTTTGCCATATGCGCATCTTTTCTGCGACCAGAGAGGATTTCATCTCCAATAATGTAAGCACCAATCGTCATGCGTCACCTTTAAATTCTCGATTCCAGAAGCAGTAATCACTTATCTTTTCTGAGGGCGGCAAAAGCATCTAACTCCCACGCCCGACTAGCGAATAATACTCCTACCCCGTGTCGATGGGATAGCGGCGCATGCAGACTTTGCTGGTGTAGCACCGCAAAATCTTGCTGAAGCTGATGTACTTTTCGGATAAATTCCCGCCTTGCATCCGCCGTTAGCATGCCATTGAGAAAGACATAAGGGGAAAGTTCATCATTAAATTGCCCCTTAAGAAATGCGCGCTCCCCTTCTTCGCGGAAAAAGCGATAGATCGGGCCATTTTCCCGCCACCGGAAAGTACGCGCAATTTTTAAACGAATCCGATTTCCCGGTAACCAATCGATTAATTGCAGCTTCGCTAGTTGCGAGAGTAATAAAACACATTCCGACTCAGTTAAGCGGTAGTAAGTGAGTATTTCCTCAAACTTCCAGTGATTCATCACGCATACGGCCACCAATAATAATTTAGGCGTGTTAACTAGCGCCTCTTCTTGGTTTTCGGTCAATTGCTCGATCAGCGGGTTTTCTTCACTCTCCCTGACTAATTCACTCAACGTCATGCCTAATACATTCGAAATTTCAGCCAAACGGACCAGCGTCATTTGCCCCGTCGAGAGCAAGCGTTTAATCGTAGGGACGGATAAATTCAATTGTTCCGCCAGCATGGCATAGGTCATTTGCCTTGCTTTTAAGATTCGTCGAATCGTTGCTGCCAGTCTTTTCAAATCCGCATCAGGCATCATATTTTAATACCTTTTATAACAATATTTAGTACGGTATCACCATTGATTGCGCAAATGCAATTGGGCACGCAGTATGGACTCATTCATTTATTTATTAGGAGCCCTTGATGCATTCGCAAACTACCTTCTTACGGCGATTTGGTTTTGCTTCTTTCAGCTTAGTCTTGCTAACAGTTGGTTTAATCCACGGCCCGATTCATCAACCAGCCCATTATCATGCGTTTGCTGATCTATACGCCTACATGGGGATTCCCAATACGATGGATGTATTAACCAATATTGGATTTCTGATTGCAGGCTTACTAGGCATTTATCACTATCGACAAGACAGCAAAAACGCAGGGGCATGGGTTATCTGCTTTTATTCATTGATTGGCACGGCATTTGGCTCTGCTTACTATCATCTTCAGCCAAATGATGTGCGTTTAGTCTGGGATAGACTCCCTATTACACTGACTTGCATCTCCGTACTAATTGCCACTTCGCATTCACAAAAAAACAATTGGTTAGCTTTATTTGTTGGCAGCATGTATGCGCTTTTTAGCATTGCGTGGTGGCGACATACTGGTGATTTAATGTTTTATCTGCTGGTTCAAATTATCGCGCTTATCTGGATACCACTTAACCTCTACCTTCATCAAAGAGTGGTTTCTTGCCGATGGGCTTTGCTTGCCAGTACTTGCTACCTCATCGCCAAGATATGTGAATGGCAAGATCATCTCATTTTTGACCACCTCCTAATCAGTGGCCACTCACTCAAACATGTATTCGCAGGCTTAGCCGCCATATGCCTTGTCAGGATCTATCAGACCCAATCACAGCATATTGCGCGGGCGAATGCTTATCATGACAAACAACAAATTCATGTATCATAAAGCGCACTTTCAGGAGAGCTTCATGTCATCTAATAGCCAATTCCGATTACTGGGCGAGCGTCGATTTCTTCCCATGTTTTTGACCCAGTTCTTTGGGGCCACCAACGACAATGTACTTAAAAACGCGATGGTGATTTTAATCAGTTTTCAATCGGCACGCTTAGGGATTCAAAACCCTGATCTTTGGGTTAATTTATGTGCAGGTATATTCATTTTGCCAATGTTCCTCTTCTCTGCAAGTGCTGGACAGTTTGCCGATAAATTTGAGAAATCACGCATTGTTCGGGTCGTAAAGCTAGTCGAACTAGGTATTATGGTGATCGCAGGGGCGGGTTTTTTATTACCCAATATTACTTTATTAATGGTTTCGCTCTTTCTTATGGGCATGCACTCCACCGTCTTTGGGCCAGTTAAATATTCGATTCTGCCTCAGCACCTGAAAGGGAATGAATTAATCGCCGGAAATGCACTGATTGAGTCAGGCACGTTCTTAGCTATCTTAATTGGGACCATTTTAGGTGGAACATTAGCCGGGATGGGTGATGACGGCGCATTATATGCCACCATCGCCATTACACTGATTGCGATAATTGGTTATCTAACCAGCAGAAACGTACCCGAAGCGCCTGCTGCCGCTCCAGATCTAAAACTAAACTGGAATCCAATTACCGAAACCATCCGTAATATCCGATTTGCCAAGCAACATCGCCCTGTCTACTTGGCCATTTTGGGGATCTCATGGTTTTGGTTTTATGGTGCGGTATTCTTATCTCAATTCCCTGGTTTTGCCAAACAACACCTAGCAGGCAACCAACAAGTCGTCACCTTCTTATTGGCCATTTTCTCTGTTGGTATTGGCGCGGGTTCAATGATGTGCGACAAAATTTCAAAGCACAAAGTAAATCCTGGACTAGTACTATTGGGGGCAATCGGACTTAGCCTATTCGCAGTTGACCTTTACTTAGCCACACCCGCTCACCATACCAGCCAACTAGGGGGTGTCACTTCCTTTATCCAGCAAACAGGTAGTTATCGGGTTATTTTCGATTTAGTGATGATTGGCGTGTCGGGTGGTTTGTATTGCGTTCCACTTTATACACTCATGCAAACAGAGTCTGACCCAGCCTATCGTTCCAGAATGATCGCAACCAACAACTTAATGAACGCCTTGTTTATGGTGGGATCAGCGATCTTTGCGATTGTCTTGCTATCACTTCACTATGCGATTAACGCCATCTTTTTGATGACAGGGCTCATCAACTTGCTAGTCATCGCTTATCTATTTTTTGCTCTTCCAAGCTGTCGCCAAGGTTTCGCTCAGCTATTTGGGAAAGGTCAATAATCATGAAATCATGGATGCAAACCTTACTTCGCCCTCTGCTCAAGTTCTTTTTCAAAGTCTTCTTTAGAGTGCAGATTCGAGGCCACCAGCACTTATTTAATCATGACCGGTTATTGATCATTGCCAACCACCAGTCATTTCTGGATGGTTTATTGATAGGACTCTTCTTACCCATCAAACCAATTTTCGTCGTCAATACCGCCATCTCTAAACAACCTTTGTTTAAGGTGTTGTTATCGATGGTGGATTACCTTGCCGTTGATCCAACACAGCCGATGGCGATGAAGAAAATTGTCAAACTCGTTGAAAGCGGACAGCCGATTGTGATCTTCCCGGAAGGTCGTATCACCATTACCGGTAACTTAATGAAGGTGTACGAGGGGCCCGCATTTGTTGCCGCCAAAACAGGTGCCACACTTTGCCCCATCCAAATCACAGGGGCATCGCATAGCTACTTTTCTAGACTCCCTGGCACCCATCCAAAATCTCTGTTCCCACAACTATCACTCACCTTCTTACCGCCAACAGAGCTCCCCATGCCTGATGCCCCATCTGCAAAGCTACGTCGGCGGAAAGCTGGCGAAGAAATGCGTAAGTTGATGCAGCATCTTAATTTCGTTGCGCAGCCAATTACCACGCTGTATGAATCACTACTTTCTGCCAGTGCTTTGTATGGTCGCAAACGCAAGTTGGTCGAAGACATTAAACAAATTGAATATAGCTATGGCGACCTGCAAAAAATGACCTTAATGCTTGGTCGCTTAAGCAATAAATTTACAGCACCAAGTGAGCGAGTCGGATTATTACTACCGAACCTAGCGCCGACTGCTGGGTTATTAATCGGTCTCACCGCCAATGGTCGCGTGCCGGCCATGCTCAATTTTACCGCCGGCACAGACGGCATTCAGAGCGCCTGTACAGCGGCCACCATTCGCACCATCATCACTTCCCGTGCTTTTGTTGAGCAAGCAAAATTAGATAAAGTCATTCATGGTTTAAAAGATATTCAGATTCGCTATCTGGAAGATTTGCGAGCGCTGCTAACACTAAAAGATAAACTATGGTGGATTGGTTTTGCCCGTTGGTGTCCTGCAAAGGCGGTACCTAAACAGGCTTCTGACAATATCGCCGTTGTGTTATTCACATCGGGTTCAGAGGGCAAACCCAAAGGCGTCGCGCTATCTCATCGCGCCATCTTGTCTAACATTGCCCAAATCCGATCGATTGTCGATTTCTCTGTGACAGACAAAGTATTAAATGCATTACCAATCTTTCATTCGTTTGGCTTAACTGCAGGCACATTGCTGCCTATTTTTGCCGGTGTTGGACTGTTCTTATATCCAAGCCCACTGCATTATCGCGTGATCCCAGAGGTAGCATACGATCGTAGCTGTACTATTTTGTTTGGCACCAGCACCTTCCTTGGTAACTACGCCCGTTTTGCCCACCCTTATGATTTCTTCCGTATGAGATTTGTGGTTGCAGGTGCAGAGAAACTCTCGCAAGCAGTCAAAGAAACTTGGTTCGAAAAATTTGGCATCCGGATTTTTGAAGGCTACGGCGCAACAGAAACTGCCCCAGTGATTGCCGTGAATACCCCGATGGCGTTTAGAAGCGGTTCCGTTGGCCAATTACTCCCCGGATTAGCACACAAACTAGTCCCCGTCCCAGGCATTGATAGCGGCGGTATTTTGCATGTCAAAGGACCAAATGTCATGTCGGGGTATTACAAGTTTGAAAAACCTGGCGAACTGCAACCAGCCCTCTCTGAAGTGGGCGAAGGTTGGTACGATACTGGTGATGTCGTTGCACTAGACGAGGATGGTTTTGTCAAAATCACAGGCCGGGTCAAACGCTTTGCCAAAATTGCAGGAGAAATGGTGTCGCTAGAAGTAGTTGAAAAGCTAGCCGTACAAACTAGTCCTGACAAACTGCATGCTGCTAGCAGCCAACCAGATGCAGCCAAAGGAGAAGCATTGGTGTTGTTTACGACAGACCCAAGTTTAACGCGAGAGCGACTACTACAAACAGCACAACAGCAAGGACTTCCAGAACTATCTGTCCCCCGCAAAATTCGATTATTAGAAGCGATTCCTTTGTTGGGTACCGGTAAAACCGATTACGTCACCCTAAAACAGATGGCGCTGACAGCCTAAGTTCCCCCAATCAAACCGCCCACACCACGAATAGGATGTGGGCTGTTTGATTAGACACGTCCAGTATTATTTTTTACCACTGCCTTTGCCTGATGATCCACCACCCGAGCTACCTTTTCCTGAATTACTGCTAGAACCTTTGCTTTCACTTTTTGCCTGATTCAGACTTTGAGTCGCGACTAGCTTTTGATTTATTGTCATCACTAGTGCTATCACCTGAGCGAGTACGAGTTTGATGCGTTCCTTCAGCCTCTGCACCGTGCTCAGATTCAACTTCTGTACCGTGCTCAACCTCCACCTCGGTAGTCGATGATGTGCTCGGTGTTACATCATCGGTACCCGACGCATGAACGGTTAAAGGAGCAGAGGCAACGACAACAGACAGTAGTAGTGCAAGTAATTGATTCATTGTGATCTCCTCATATGTGGGCTTCATTCACCGATAGCTAAGTATGCAGAGGCAAGCCAGTTATCCGGCCTTATCCCCTACCAGCATCGTTTGTTTATCATCAATTTCACAGCGCTAGCTTTTGCAACATCCACCGTGAATCAACAACATTTCTTTACATAATTTAACGATACCATAAAAATGGTAAAAATTACCATTTATTTTTAAGTTAAAAAAAAACGACCATTCCTGATCGTTTTCCCAGATGAGCGTTAATTAAATTTTTTTAAGACTTTGACGAACCACTCTTAGAGCCTTTGCTATCGCCAGACCCTTTACCGCTTGAGCCACTTGAGCCACTTGAGCCACTTGAGCCAGAAGAACTCGTCCCCTTGCTGTCATCAGAAGAACCTGAGGAACTCCCCCCTTTACCATCATCCGAAGACGATGATGAACCACTATGATCATCATCCCCATCATCGCGCCCAGCACTGTCATCAGACTGCTCCTGCTTGCTTTCTAGCCAAGCAGCAGTTTTCCGCCTATCGCCTCCGGAACCTTTAAAGGATAGGGCTTTACTCTCCACCTTCACCGTTTCAGCTACCAATCGTCCGTCTTTCAGTCGCCCGCTCACCCGAACCTGCTGAATCTCAGAAGACTTCACGTCTTCGACGCCCACAAAGCGGGTAGTTGGCATGATACGAATCTGCTGCCCAGCCAGATTCAAAGTTTGACGATCTTTCAGTTGGGTCAATCCTTGAAGTTCAAAGTTAGTTAATCCCGTCTTCCCAAGCAATTGAGCTGATGCAGACTCACGCGCACCTGAAGCTTGTAAAGCCCCACCAGACCAATTGCCATGTACGCTCATGATTGTGCCACTGTGTGCAGCCGACACCCCTTGTACCGGCACATTACCAACACGCATAAGCCCATTCGTTACTGTCACCGGGCCCGTTACCAGTGCAGTTACATCTGTAACCTCTTCTAGTAAACTGGCATATACAATCCCATCTGGCCCCCAATATCCACTTACACGTACTGTCGCCCCAGGGGTAATTGGCTTTTGATTTGCCATGACCACCGTTTGCCCAAGCATAGTAATGACCGACTTATCCGCAGCAACTGTATCCACTCGGCCAACAAGAACAGGTTCGATAGAGACGCGTTTAGCAACTACCTCTGTCCCTAGTCCTAAGGCCTCGATCACCACCCGTTGCCCGACTTTTAGCGTGCTTGCATTCACCAATTTGCCATCCACTTCTATTGGTGTGGCACTATCGTAATTTACCTCAATACCATTGACACAAATGCTGCCAAAGCCTGTAATCATGCCGGCAATACCCGTTCCACCCAACCCCTCGGGCCCTTCATTCTGCTGATCACTTCCACCAGCGACTTTAACGCCGGTTCCTCCCAAGCCTTCCGGATCCGTCACTATCTTGCGGTCAGCAATTGCAGTCAACGTATCAACCGGCGCTTGATTAGTACAGGGATTTGCCTGAGCAGTTGTGATCTTCAGCCCAATGCTAACCGCCATAGCGAATGGCAGGATCCGCAAAGATGAAGCAGAAAATAGCCTACTCATCGTTTTCACCATTTTTACTGTGCTCATGATAAAAATACGTGCCAAAATTGAACCGATAATTCGCATCCATTTTTCCGACATCAACTTCCTTCAATTCAATCGCACGTTGGTTGACCTGATGCAGGACTTGCATTCCTTTGGTTCTTGCTAGCGCAGCCAAGATTTGAATCGATGGCTCACTTAACCCTCGATAAATCACGCAACGCTCCAGCATCACCGGTGTCTGCCCAGTCAAGTTATGCGTAAGCGCCGCAAGGTGATCATGCGCATTATGTTGTAAGTAAAAGGCTTTCTCATCCAAGGACTTACCGGAAAGAAACGCATCTATATGAAGATGCACATCATTATGCTCATCGATACTGGCAGCACCCACACGCACCCACTCGTCTAGTAGCGTACGTGCATGGGTATCTCGGTTTACCCGTTTAACCAACGCCTCAAATGAAATCTGCCCCCCTTTACTAGCCAGGCGAGCAATCGGCTTTGGCATACCATATTGATCGGTAAATTCGGGGAGTCCGGTCCATAGGCCAACTACACGAGCACTTAATGACATTTCTTCCGTCGCTTTCACATCTGCAATCGAAACGTCTGTCTCTTGATCATTCGCAAGCTCCTGCCGAATACGCTTCACATCACGCCGGTAAATACCGGTAAGCACACTGATGCGGCTATCTGTATCCCGTTTGCCCGGAATCGGAAACTCTTTCGCAGCCACATCTACAAATACAGCCTTAAGCTGCTCGGCAAACTCTGGATACATCACTCCGCGGTGCAATAACAACTTCACCAGTGGTCTTAATGCCCAAGCCGCAGCCCGCAGCATACGAGAGGGAGGCGGCGAAACGGGGTCAGGGGAAATGGATGAGGATTCTTTATTCATAACAGTCATTGTAATGTCAATACATCAACCAATGTGGGAAATATTCCCACTCCACAAAATGTTGAACTAAGTGCTATGATGGAAACAATTTGTTGATAGGTACTTTAATCCGTTACTTTGCTTGATAGGCAGAACAGCGCGTGACAATCGATAATGCAACAATCGATTACTCCAACCATTTCCCCTGGATACATCAGGTTGGCACGGCATTGCTGGTTTTACATCTCCTTAATGAGCGAGAAATTGTTGTTGCTGAGTACAATCAGTCTGCGAGCCGTTTGTTTGATCATCAACTGCATCAACATGTCTTACTAGATACTTTGCTAGATGCAGACACATTGGGCACACTCAAACCTGTCATTCACAACACGCATGACAAACATCCTGGTACAGGGATTCCCTTTCACCTTCGCCAACGAAACGGCATGACTCGCACTTTAGTAGGTCGAGTCAGCAATCTAGAACTGCCAGATCATCTTTTACTCACTATTATCGATAAAACAGGCGGTGCAGAATTCCCACCCCCTCCCAAGGATATGGCCCTGCTGAGTGATGAAACGAAAGCCATTCTTAACTGGCTGCCAGTAGCAATTGAAGTAGCGTCGGCTAACACCCAAGCGGCAGACACACTCTTCATCAATAACAAGTTTTTCGACATTTTTGGCTACACTCCAGAGCAAGATGTGCAGACCCTAGATGAATGGTGGGAAGTGGCCTACCCAGATCCGGAGTACAGAAAACTAGTATCCGATACTTGGTTGAGTGCCACGAAAGAGGCAGCCGAAAAAGGCATTGATATGCCGCCACAAACTTGGGAGGTATGTTGTAAAGATGGCAGCCGGAAAAATATTGAATTCCGCTTTCGTGCCATTGGAGATAAACACGTTAATATCTATTTAGATGTAACAGAACAGCTTGCCCAAGCTGCTGCGCTCAGAAAAATGGCACATATTGACCCACTAACGGGGATTGCCAACCGCCGCTACTTCTTTAGCCAAGCAGACCAATTGATTCGCCAACATCAAGAGAAAAATAGTCCACTATCAGCCTTAATCATGGATATAGATTACTTCAAAGTCATCAATGATAAGCACGGACACGAATATGGTGACGAAGCACTCAAAAATATAGTACTAAGGACCCAGAATCTACTGGGTAAAAATTGCCTGCTTGCCCGCATGGGAGGAGAAGAGTTCGCGGTACTGTTACCCGACTCATCGCGACTAGCTGCCGAGAAAATTGCCGAGCAGATATGTGAGCAAATCCGTCAAACACCAATACATGTACTCAATATCGATATACCAGTAACGGTAAGTATTGGCGTTGCTGTACTGAACGGACAAGATGAGGGAGATATTAACAGTCTGTTGCAGAGAGCCGACAAAGCGCTTTATAAAGCAAAAGCGACAGGAAGAGATCGCGTCATTGCCGACGAAACAAAATGAAGAGACACACCAGTCATAAATTGCGCCACTGTTAATACAAACGCACTAACAGCAGCGCAAAATACATCTATTACTCTAAACCACGGCTTTGCAAGTAATCATCATAAGAACCAAGATAATGGGTGTAGCCGCCTTCACCATCTAGTTCCAATACCTGCGTTGCCAATGAGCTAACAAACTGACGATCGTGTGAAACAAAAATCAATGTACCTTTGAACATTTCCAATGCCATGTTCAATGATTCGATCGATTCCATATCTAAGTGGTTGGTCGGTTCATCCATGATCAGTACGTTATCTTTTTGAAGCAATAACTTACCAAACAACATACGGCACTTTTCACCACCAGAAAGCACACGTGCGCTCTTCTTTGTGTCGTCACTAGAGAACAACAAACGACCTAACGTACCGCGAATCACTTGCTCGTCATCACCTGGTTGTGCCCACTGATACATCCAGTCGTACAGGTTCATATCGGTATCAAAGTCAGCAGCATGATCCTGCGCAAAGTAACCTACTTGCGCTTTTTCTGCCCACTTAATGCCACCATGATCCGGCGCCACTTCGCCAACTAAAGTACGTAGCAATGTGGTTTTACCCGCACCGTTAGGGCCAATCACTGCAATCTTTTGGCCTGCTTCAACGATCAGATTCAAATCTTTAAACAACGCTTTGTCAAAAGACTTAGACACACTCGTCATTTCAACTGCTTGACGGTGAAGTTTATTCTTGTCATCTGGTTCAAAACGAATGTATGGGTTCTGACGTGAAGAAGGCTTCACTGTCACCATCTCAGACTTAATTTTGTCCGCTAAACGCAAACGAGAAGTCGCTTGGCGGGATTTTGATTTGTTTGCTGCAAAACGTGCCGCAAATGCCTGCAGTTCAGCCACTTTCTCTTTTGCTTTTGCGTTATCCGTAATTAGTCGAGCACGTGCTTCACTAGACGCCAACATATAATCGTCGTAATTACCAGGATAGACACGAACTTCACCATAATCCAAGTCAGCAATGTGAGTACACACAGAGTTCAAGAAGTGACGATCGTGAGAAATAATAATCATGGTCGACTCACGGCTATTTAGCACTTCTTCTAGCCAACGAATCGTATTGATGTCCAAGTTGTTGGTTGGTTCGTCAAGCAACAACACATCAGGGTTAGAGAACAACGCTTGAGCTAGCAGGACACGTAGTTTAAAACCGGGCGCCACTTCACTCATTGGGCCTGTATGCAAAGACTCAGGGATGCCAGCACCAATTAGCAATGCACCAGCACGTGCTTCTGCATCATAGCCGCCCATTTCACCGAAGCGCGTTTCCAACTCAGCTGCACGCATGTAGTCATCTTCAGTGGCTTCTAAATTGGCGTAAATCGCATCACGCTCTTCTCTAGCTGCCCACATTTCTAGGTGGCCCATCATCACCACATCTAGCACTCGCGAATCTTCGTAAGCAAATTGATCCTGCTTCAATTTACCTAAGCGCTCACCCGGATCTAAACTCACATTACCGTGAGAAGGCTCCAAATCACCGCCTAAAATTTTCATAAAAGTTGACTTACCGGCACCATTCGCACCGATCAGACCATAACGGTTACCGTCACCAAACTTTACCGACACCTTCTCGAATAGTGGTTTGGCGCCGAACTGCATCGTTACGCTATTGGAACTTAGCAACTTGAATTTCCTCTATTAAATCTGCCATTCAGGTGTAAGCTTTTGCTTAAATCCCTGAATCTGTTAATCAAATGTGTAAATTCTAGCATATTTACCCAAGCAATTCAGACTCTTGGTGAACAACGGTATTTTCTCTTGTAATATGATTCGGTTACACTATGGTCTTTTAGTGTTTACCCAGTTTAGAGACAGAGACACGCTCGCGCACTTTGATGCACACTGGGTAAGTGCCATAATATTATTAATTTTATCTGGAAGATTTCTACCATGCTGACCGGCAGTCTTGTTGCAATTGTGACCCCCATGCACGAAGACGGTTCGCTCGATTTCGAGGCGTTCCGCCAACTGATTGAATTTCACATCGAACAGAAGTCTGACGGCTTGGTCGTTGTGGGCACGACAGGTGAATCACCAACTGTCACCGTTGAAGAACATATCGAACTAATTCGTTTTGCAGTAGAACATGCAAAAGGTCGCCTTCCAATTATTGCAGGCACCGGAGCTAACTCTACCCACGAAGCGATTGCACTGACAAAAGCAGCGAAATCAGCGGGTGCAAGTGCCTGCTTATCTGTTGTACCTTACTACAACAAACCTACCCAAGAAGGTCTATATCAGCACTTCAAGGCGATTGTTGAAGCAGTAGACATTCCAGTGATTTTATACAACGTACCAGGTCGTACGGTTGCGGATCTTCATAACGACACCGTTGTTCGTCTAGCTCAACTTCCAAACATCATCGGTATCAAAGATGCAACCGCAGATCTAGCGCGTGCAACAGACCTTATTGCACGTGTGCCTGAAACATTTGCGATGTACACTGGTGATGATGCAACTGCGCTGCCGTTTATGTTGCTAGGTGGTCATGGTGTGATTTCTGTGACAGCCAACGTTGCCCCAAAAGCAATGCACGACTTATGTGTTGCCGCTCGTAGTGGCAATATTGCTGAAGCACGCCGTATCAATGATGGACTATTTGGCTTACATACCAAATTGTTTGTTGAAGCAAATCCAATTCCAGTGAAATGGGCCGCCGCAGAACTTGGTTTAATGAAACACGGCATTCGTTTGCCACTAACCCCATTGACCGAAGCAGGCCAAGCGGCAGTTCAATCTGCCATCGCAAAAGCTGGCGAATTAATTGTAAAACCGTAATTAATCATTGTTGGCACTCAACGCCCTCTCGATTACTTAACAAAGAAAGATGTGCATGCGCTCAAGCAAGAAACTGATTCCAAGTTGCCTGTTACTCGCTTTATTACTATCTGGTTGTAGCAGTTCGCTATTTCAAGGTAAAAAAATTGATTACCGAAGCGCTGGCGAAGCACCAGGACTGGATGTTCCTCCCGACTTGAGCAAGCCAAGCTATGACAATCGCTTTGCCATGCCAGAAGTAAATCGTGGGGGTACTGCATCATTCAACACCTATGCAGATGGTACCCAAGTTGCAGCAACCTCGACAGATACCACCATCTTACCGAAGGTGAATAAAGTCGCAGTTGAAAAAACCGGCAATACACGCTGGCTTGTTGTCGATGCAACGCCAGATCAACTTTGGTTACCAATCAAAGATTTCTGGCAAGAGTTAGGGTTTATCATCAAAGTGGATGAGCCAACTACTGGCATCATGGAAACAGACTGGGCAGAAAACAGAGCGAACATTCCAGATGACATCATTCGCAATACATTTGGCAAATGGTTTGATAGTGCCTACTCGACTGATGAGCGTGACAAGTTCCGCACTCGCATGGAAAGACGCGCGGATGGCAAAACGGAAATCTACATTTCTCATCGCGGCATGTATGAAGCTTATGTAGAAAAAAGTGGCAACGGCACATCTTCTACCGTTTGGCAACCTCGTCCAGCAGAACCAGAGCTAGAAGCGGAAATGATGAACCGCCTAATGATTCGTCTAGGCATGGAAGAAAATGCAGCTAAACAAGCACTAGAGGCAAAACAAAATGCATCAATACAGCGCGCTAAGATTGTAAAAGCAGATAACAGTGCTTATGTACAACTTGACGAAGGCTTTGATCGTGCATGGCGCCGTGTAGGTCTAGTACTTGATCGTAGTGGCTTTACCGTTGTAGATAGAAACCGTACCGATGGTGTTTACTTTGTTAGCTACAAAGATGAACAAAAACCAGAGAGCTCCGGTGACGGCTGGTTCTCTTGGTTATGGGGAAGCAATGACGACAAGAAAAAACCAGAAGTAATTCAATATCGCATCGCGGTGCGTGGCGATGGAGATAATGCAAGCAAAGTACTTGTCCAAGACAAGAATGGCGCGGCAGAAACTTCTGAAATTGGCAAGAAATTGACAGGCATTCTATTTGAACAGCTTCGTTAAGCTTAAAGCCAACCCCAAAAAACGCGGCGCAAGCCGCGTTTTTTTATCCACCTGATATTTACACGAAATGAAATTTTGCTCTTTAGGTAGCGGCAGCGAAGGCAACTCACTAGTCATACAATCTCATGATCAATACATCATGATCGATTGCGGTTTTGGCTGGAAAGAAATGCAAGCTCGGCTTGAAAGCAAACAAATTCCGCCCGCGTCGATTCTTGGTATTTTCATTACCCACGAGCACGCAGATCATATTAGCGGTGTAGATAAATTAGCTAATCGCTATCACATACCTGTTTTTGCAAGTTTTGGCACCTTTAATGGCGCACCTCGTATATCGGAAAAGCTGCTGCGAATGCAGCCATTTGATAGTCATGAAGCAAGCCCTATTCAAATTGGTCCTTTTAGTGTCGAACCATTTACCGTCCCACACGACGCAAAAGAACCTACACAGTATGTGGTTCAGAGCGGACACTTACGACTAGGGATTCTCACCGATGTTGGCTGCAGCACGCCTAACATCATTGAGAGACTCAACCAATTAGATGGTTTAGTGCTCGAATTTAACCACGATGAGGACATGTTGATTCACAGCAAGTACCCTCCTTCGCTCAAGCACAGAATTGGTGGAAAGTTTGGTCATTTATCTAACCAACAAGCAATCCACTTATTAAGAAAATTAGATACCTCGGAACTTCAAATTCTGGTGGCGGCACATCTAAGCAAAGAAAATAACCAGCCAATGCTCGTCAAAGCATTGATTGAAACGACGGATATCATCGACTGTGAAACCATTATCGCCACACAAAGCAGCGGTTTTGATTGGGTTTCGTTACAATAGCACCAAGTTGAATATTAGAAAGATTGCTACATGCAATACCATGATCTAAGAGACTTCATGAAGCAGCTTGAAGCACAGGGTGAATTAAAACGAATCAGCCATCCGGTGTCTCCTAACCTAGAAATGACCGAAATTTCGGACCGAGTTCTGAGACATGAAGGACCTGCCTTACTCTTTACAAATCCCACACATATTACCAAGAACGGCAAACCATCCATGCCCGTTCTAACCAACTTATTTGGCACGCCAAAGCGGGTGGCCATGGGAATGGGCGCGGAGTCAGTTAGCTCTCTAAGAGAAATTGGCAAACTACTTGCCTACCTAAAAGAACCAGAACCTCCAAAAGGCCTGAAAGACGCATGGGAAAAACTCCCTATTTTGAAGCAAGTATGGAATATGGCACCGAAAGTGCTTCGAAAAGGCGCCTGCCAAGAGATTGTGCTGGAAGGTAATGATGTTGATTTAAATGACATTCCCATTCAGCACTGTTGGCCAGGCGATATCGCCCCGTTGATCACATGGGGATTGGTCGTTACCAAAGGTCCAAATAAAAAACGCCAAAACCTAGGTATTTATCGTCAACAAGTCATTGATAAAAATAAAGTTATCATGCGTTGGCTTGCTCACAGAGGTGGTGCATTAGATTTTAGAGAGCACGCCAAACAATTTCCAAACACACCCTACCCTGTTGCTGTTGTGCTAGGTTGTGACCCCGCTACCATTTTAGGCGCAGTGACCCCGGTGCCGGATACTTTATCCGAATACCAATTTGCTGGACTATTACGTGGAAGCAAGACAGAACTCGTTAAATGCATTGGCAGCGAACTACAAGTTCCGGCTAATGCAGAAATTGTATTAGAAGGCCATATTTATCCTGATGCCAATGATGCAAGTGGCTTTGAATCTGCACTAGAAGGGCCATATGGTGATCACACGGGTTACTACAATGAGCAAGATCGTTTCCCGGTATTTACAATAGATCGCATCACCATGCGTGAAAACCCAATTTATCACAGTACTTACACGGGTAAACCGCCCGATGAACCCGCCGTGCTTGGTGTTGCGCTAAACGAAGTCTTTGTACCCATTTTACAAAAGCAATTTCCAGAAATTGTAGATTTTTATCTGCCGCCAGAAGGCTGCTCTTACCGAATGGCGGTTGTTTCAATTAAGAAACAATACCCTGGACATGCAAAAAGAGTGATGTTTGGTATCTGGAGTTATTTACGCCAGTTTATGTATACAAAATTTATCGTGGTAGTTGATGACGATGTAAACACACGAGACTGGAAAGAAGTGATGTGGGCAATTACCACACGCATGGACCCATCTAGAGATACCACCCTAGTTGACCACACACCAATTGACTATCTTGACTTTGCGAGCCCAGTCTCAGGACTTGGCAGTAAGATGGGGTTAGATGCCACAAACAAATGGCCAGGAGAAACATTTAGAGAGTGGGGAACCCCCATCATAATGAAGCCGGAAATAAAAAAACACATAGATGAAATATGGGATCAACTAGGCATTTAACGCATCAGGTATTCACTAACAAAAAGCCGGTTATTTAATCGGCTTTTTTGCATCTATATGAATGATTTAATTAGAAATTTAATGATATTTAAATTAAAGCGCCGACCAAAATAATCTAGCAAGAATTACAAATAAAATACAAATAATTAAACATCAAAAACAAAAAGCCGACCATACGGCCGGCTTTTTTACAGACAACTAACTAAAATTAGTTAGATGCTGGTGCTTCAGATGCAGCTGCTTCAGAAGCTGGAGCTTCAGATGCTGGTGCTTCAGAAGCTGGTGCTTCAGATGCTGGAGCTTCAGAAGCTACTACTTCAGAAGCTGGAGCTTCAGAAGCTGGCTCTTCTTTTTTGCAAGCTGCCAAAGCAAGTGCGGCCAACAAAGCGGCTACGATAACGGATAGTTTCATTTGAATACCCTTAGTCTAGTTACGAACAAAATCGGATTGGACAAAAGCGACCGTACCCAGTTTAGCAATAGATATTTCACCAGCAACAGTGCCGATCGACTGGCGAATTCTACCATGGTTACTGAAAAAGAAAATAGCTTTTTTTAAAAACTTTGTCATAGACCCAACACTGTTGCATGAATAGCTACATGTGATGACTCCCAAAGCGTCTCGAATGCTAATTCATACGGTTTAACCGCTTTTTTATCATTCCCAATAGCAACTGTACGCGGTTGGGCGTAATGCAGTTGTCTTACTAAATGAGCGCCATCAACCAAGATAAAATTGTCTTGAATATTTGCTAATTGCCTTCCTGGTGTATGCACTTGCAATTGATCAGAAAATAAGCGGACCAATCGCTTTAATCTTTCCGCATTTCTTTCAGCAGAAGTCGCATCCATCAATACAATCTGGCAAAGGTGGAGCCTTGAAGCCCGCAGATAGTTTTCTAGCGCATCAGCAAAGGATTTCCGCTCTAAAAGGGGATAATCCCAAGCCATACTTAAGATTTTGATATGCTGCCTAGCATGGGTAAGTATCGACAACATCGCATCATCTAACTCACCATAGCTAGTGGTTAAAACACGTGTTGCCATACCCCCAGATGCGGCATCATTCGTCATTGATGTGTACCCATCCATTCAAATAGAGTTCATGCAACCAGCTAATGAATAGTTCATCATATTCTGCCGGTGGCAAGCCTCGGCGATCCGCCATTTGATGCAATGCATCTAATGCCGAAAAATCATCCGGTACAGGCTCGCCATTAAAGCTAGCGACATCACCAAAATACAAGCAAGTGCTTTTTTCATTGAGAACCAAGCCATTGGCTTGTAGCGCTTCGGCAAATTCATCTTCTTCTAATGCATATTCTGGCTCTTCAAACCACACGTGCTGCTTAGGTTCGGACAAATAGCCGCTTAAAAACTGACCAATCACTACGTCATCCCACTGAATTTGAGAAAGGATATGTCGGCACTTAGCAATCATTTCATCCCCAATTTGACCTGGGTTAGTTTGTGGCTTTAGGTCAGGATCAGCATACATGCCCTCCATCTTTAAGTTATCTGCCGCATACATTAAAAATTCTGTGGCTAATTCTTGATGGCTTGGGGTTCTAAATCCAATCGAATAAGTCGTTCCAGGGGATAACTGAGTGCCATAGTGAGCACAATGCGGTGGTAGATAAAGCATATCGCCAGCTTTTAATGTCCACTCATGTTCATGTGTAAAGTTAGACAAGATTCTGAGCGGAATATCCGGAATTAACGCCTTGTCACAGTTACTACTGATTTGCCAGCGCTTTTCGCCGCTACCTTGTAGTAAAAACACATCATAGCTATCGAAATGAGGCCCTACTCCACCACCTGTTGGCGCCCAACTAATCATTAAGTCATCAAGTCGTGCATAGGGAATAAAGTTAAACCTTTGCAATAAAGCATTCGCTTCTGGCAATAAGTGATTGAGGTTTTGCACTAACATTGCCCAGTCTGATTTTGGCAATTTAGCAAATTGCTTTTTGGCAAGCGGCCCATGAGCTAATTGCCAGTCATCGCCCTTGTGGGTCACCAAGCGAGAGATAACATCGTCTTGCGCGGCAAACTGAACCAATTGCTCAAAGGTGACAAGATCCTCAAAGCCGGCAATCGCATTAGGAATGTATAGCGGTTTCTTTTGCCAGTATTCGTCTAAAAATTGCCTAACCGTTAATCCACCAAGCAAATCTAGTGGCTGATCAAGCGCGGGAATAGGAGATAAATTTTGTGTATTCATGCATCAATTATATATTTTTGAGGAGAAAACCGCTTGATTTAGGCTAAAATAGCGGCAGTTGGTTTGCCTACATTTTGTCATCACATGTTAAAGTGTAATGTGTACCATCTTATTTGAATTGACTCCGTTCGACGGCAAAGCCAGATGTTTAGGTCTTTACTACGCTGCACTTCCGGACGAACACGGTTTGCGATTCAAGTTGTTGAGGAGACTTTCTCCATCAAAACCGTTATTAAGGATTTGGAATGCAGATCAAAAAAGACAGCGTCGTTTCTCTGAGCTATGAAATGTTTGACGCACAAGATGAGTTACTAGATGCTAGCGAAACACCGATGGTTTATCTACACGGTGGTTATGATGGCATTTTCCCTCAAGTAGAAGAAGCCCTTCACGGCAAAACCGTTGGTGACGATATTGACGTGACCATGGTGCCAGAATTCGCATTTGGTGAATACGACGAGACCTTGATCCGTCGCGAACCAGCTGACTTGTTCCCAGAAGATATCGAAGTTGGCATGATGTTTGAAGCTGACGATGATGAAACCGGCGAACTAATGGTTTTCACTGTTGTTTCTATCGAAAACAAACAAGTTGTGCTTGATGGCAACCATCCACTAGCAGGCAAAACACTACGCTTCAAAGCAAAAGTGGTTGAAGTTCGTGATGCAACGAAAGATGAGTTAGAGCACGGTCACGCACACGACCCTAACCACGACCATCATCACTAAGATGCCTAACTAGCCTCTTTGGTCTAAGAAAAAGCCAGCTTCTAGCTGGCTTTTTTGTATTCACGATTTAACGTGCAATAGATTACTTGGACTGAAATCTCATCGAGAAATCGGTTGCGCGTACGTGTTTGGTTAATGCACCAATAGAGATACGATCCACACCGGTTTCGGCTAACCTCACTAGTTTATCGATCGTTGCATTACCAGATGCTTCTAATTGGGCACGTCCGTTTGTTACACGAACAGCCTCTTTCATCTGCTCTAGCGTCATGTTATCCAACAAGATTAACTTCACGCCAGCCGCTAAGGCTTCGTTTAATTCATCAAGGGTTTCGACTTCCACTTGAATCGATACACCTGCATTTAACTCTTGGGCGGCCTTCACTGCAGCAGCAATTGAGCCAGCGGCCATAATGTGATTTTCTTTAATCAAAATACCATCGTACAAACCGACACGTTGATTGACTCCGCCACCAACTCTTACGGCATATTTCTGCGCCAAACGCAAACCAGGGAGTGTTTTACGCGTATCCATCACCTTCACAGGCAAATGGGCAACCAAATCTGCATATCGACGGACCTCTGTCGCTACGCCCGATAAAGTTTGCAGGAAGTTAAGCGCACTTCTCTCTGCAGTTAGTAATGATCTTGCAGGCCCCGTTAATTCACAAATTAAGGTTTCAGGGGCAACCTTTTCACCCTCTGCCACACACCACTTAACCGAAATTTCAGGATCAACCTGTTGGCAGCAGGCATCAAACCATACTTGACCACAAATCACCGCCTCTTCACGAACAATCACGGAGGCAACCCCTTGACGCCCTTCTGGAATAAGCATCGCAGTCCAATCCGCTTGACCAATATCCTCAGCTAGCGCTAGACCAACCTGGACGGCAATCAGATGCAATGGGGGGAGGTGATAACTCATGAATTCAGTGTCCTTTAGCTACGCAATACAACTTAGTCTGGCTTTTCTAAGTTTTCTTTAAATTCAACAGCCTTTACAACTAAGGCATTTAATTTTTCTGGAGTAACATGATGAAAAACGGGGCCAGCAGGCACCAACCTGACATTGGGTCCTTTCTCACATAAGCCTAAGCAAGAGATCGGTCCAACATTCAAACCATGTTCTTTCACCAAAGGTTTGAGTGCAGCCAAAAGCGCTTTACTTCCGCTCGCTCCACAGCTAGGTTTTTGGTCTGTTAGGCGCTGATTCACACAGACGAGCAAGGTCACCGTTTTATTCATTTTGCTACTCGGCTTAGTAAATAAACCTATCTCGAAGTTCACCTAGGTTCATTTCTTCAATGATCGCTTCTTGCCTTTGTCTGGCACTGGCTTTACCGCTGTTGGTTTTTTTAGCGATGATTAATTCATTTTTCATTGAATGCTCCCAGCCAACCAGCTCGGTTACCGTTACCTGATAGCCTTTTGACTCTAGTAACAAACAACGTAAAACATTGGTCAAATGGCTACCAAATTCTCTGGTGTGAATCGGGTGGCGCCAAATTTCAGAAAGCGGTGTTTTACCAAAGGTCTCATTTTTCTTCTGTCTTAATACTCCTGCCATCTCTGCCTGGCAACAAGGTACTAACACAATGTATTTCGCCTCTTTCGCCAATGCAAAGCGAATGGCATCATCCGTCGCCGTATTACATGCATGTAAGGCGGTGATAATGTCGACTTGAGCAGGTAAATCTGTAGAAGTAATCGACTCTTCAACCGATAAGTTCAAGAACCCCATGCGATCAAACCCAAGTCGGTTTGCCAACTCCACAGAACGCTCAACCAGCTCTGGGCGAGTCTCAATGCCGTACACATGGCCAAGCGGTTTATCTTTTAGAAATAAATCATAAAGAATAAACCCAAGGTAAGACTTCCCTGCCCCATGATCTGCCAACACAACCGTTTGCCGTTCGTTGAGCACATCCGCCATGAGCGGCTCAATGAATTGATACAGGTGATAAACCTGCTTTAACTTTCGACGGGTGTCCTGATTAAGCTTTCCGTCACGCGTTAAGATATGTAGCGCTTTTAGTAGCTCAATCGATTGCTGCGGCTTAATTTCGGGTATTTGGGTCATTCGAGTACATCCATATAGTTGCAGCTATTTTATCACAACCGATGTTCATCCCGTTTAGGAAGCTTCTTTGAAGAACTTTTGAGAATAGTCAACTTCCCCCTGTTGAAAATTCTTTGGTACATCCCGATATGTAATTCAAAGAGATTAACAAGGAGTATGAACCATGCGCTTTGACAAACTAACAACTAAATTTCAACAAGCATTTGCAGACGCACAGAGTTTGGCTTTGGCAAATGATGCCGGTTTTATCGAACCACAACACTTATTACTTGCCATGCTTCAAGACCGTGAAGCGGGCATTCAAGGCTTATTAGCAAAAGCTGGCGTCAATACCGCTGCGCTACAAAGAGAATTGGCCTCCTCAATCGAGCGTCTACCAACAGTAGAAGGCAATGGTGGCGAAATCACCGTGTCTCGCGACCTTGGCAACTTGCTTAACCTAACGGATAAAGCGGCAATGAAGCGTGGCGATCAATTTATCGCTAGCGAGATGTTCATCCTTGCTTTGCTAGATGACAAAGGTGAAACCGGAAAGCTGCTTAAATCCAATGGAGGCGTAAAGTCTGCTATTGAAGCGGCGATTGAAGCCATTCGCGGTTCAGATCAAGTCAATAGCCAAGATGCGGAATCAAACCGCGAAGCTTTGGCAAAGTACACTTTAGATCTGACAGAACGTGCACGCCAAGGCAAGCTAGACCCTGTGATTGGACGAGATGATGAAATCCGTAGAGCTATCCAGGTACTACAACGCCGCACCAAGAATAATCCTGTATTAATTGGTGAACCAGGCGTCGGTAAAACCGCGATTGTAGAAGGCTTGGCACAGCGGATCGTGAATGAGGAAGTGCCAGAATCACTCAAATCTAAACGACTATTGGTTTTAGACCTTGCCGCATTATTGGCCGGAGCAAAATACCGTGGCGACTTTGAAGAACGCCTAAAATCTGTGCTAAATGATCTAGCCAAGGATGAAGGCAATACCATCTTGTTTATTGATGAAATTCACACAATGGTAGGCGCAGGCAAAGCGGAAGGCGCAATGGATGCGGGTAACATGCTAAAACCAGCGCTAGCACGTGGAGAACTACATTGCATTGGCGCGACCACATTAGATGAGTATCGCCAGTACATTGAAAAGGATGCCGCGCTAGAAAGACGGTTCCAGAAGGTATTGGTTTCTGAGCCAAGCGTTGAAGATACCATTGCAATTCTACGCGGCCTGCAAGAAAAATATGAAATCCACCATGGTGTCGATATTACCGATCCCGCCATTGTCGCTGCCGCTGAGTTATCTCATCGATACATTACTGATCGCTTCTTACCAGACAAAGCGATTGATCTGATTGATGAAGCTGCTGCCCGTATCAAGATGGAAATTGATTCCAAACCAGAATCAATGGACAAATTAGATCGTCGCTTGATTCAACTAAAAATTGAACGCGAAGCGGTGAAAAAAGAGAAAGATGAAGCCTCTCAAAAGCGTCTTGGCTTAATAGAAGAGGAAATCACCCGCTTACAACGTGAATACAATGACTTAGAAGAAATCTGGAAAGCAGAAAAAGCGCAAGTAGTTGGTTCGCAAGCAGTAAAAGAAGAAGTCGAAAAAGCAAAGGCAGAAATGGATGCCGCACGCCGTAAAGGCGACTGGCAGAAAATGAGTGAGATTCAATATGGAAAATTGCCACAACTAGAAGCGCAGCTTAAACAGGCCGAAGCAGCTGAAGGTACACAGAAAAAGAATCAACTCGTTCGCACCCAAGTCGGCGCGGAAGAAATTGCCGAAGTGGTTAGCCGTGCAACGGGCATCCCTGTTGCTAAAATGATGCAAGGTGAACGAGACAAACTATTAGCCATGGAAGATAAACTACACCAGCGTGTGGTGGGGCAAGATGAGGCAGTCACCCTTGTGGCCGATGCGATTCGTCGCTCACGCTCTGGTTTGTCTGACCCGAACCGCCCATATGGCTCATTCTTGTTCCTTGGACCAACTGGCGTGGGTAAAACCGAGTTATGTAAAACACTGGCGGAGTTTTTATTCGACAGCCAAGAACACCTCATCCGTATCGACATGAGTGAATTCATGGAGAAACACAGCGTCTCTCGTTTAGTTGGCGCACCTCCTGGATATGTCGGCTACGAAGAAGGCGGCACACTCACGGAAGCGGTTCGTCGCAAGCCTTATAGCGTGATCTTATTAGATGAGGTGGAAAAAGCGCATCCAGATGTGTTCAACATTCTGTTGCAAGTATTAGATGATGGCCGTTTAACGGATGGGCAAGGTAGAACGGTCGACTTCAAAAACACCGTGGTAGTGATGACCTCGAACCTTGGCTCTCAGCACATTCAGCTAATGGCAGGTGAAGACTATCAAAGCGTCAAAGAAGCGGTGATGGGAGAAGTGAAATTACACTTCCGCCCAGAATTCATTAACCGGATCGATGAAGTGGTCGTCTTCCACTCACTAGGTAAAGAACATATCCAAAATATTGCCAAGATTCAGATGCAATCATTGGAAAAACGCTTAGCAGCCATGGAAATGGGGCTAGCCTTCACTCCAGAAGCACTTGCCTTAATTAGTGAAGCCGGGTTTGACCCTGTGTATGGTGCAAGACCGCTTAAACGTGCCATTCAGCAGCAAATTGAAAACCCACTGGCAAAGCAAATTTTGGCAGGTCAATTCGCGGCAAAAGACACGATCATTGTCGATGTTGGTGTTGATGATCACCTTGTTTTCCGTAAACCATCGTAACCATTATTTGCCTGCCATCCCACGTGTGGCTGGCAAATAAAAACAAAAAAGCCCGGAAGTTACGCTTCCGGGCTTTTTGCTTTACAGTTGAATTAGTGACTAATATCAGCCGTTTCTACTTCGTCAAAACTGAGTGTTACTTGATCATCCACTACATCAATCGTGACATGCCCACCTTCAGACAATCGACCAAACAGTAATTCATCGGCCAATGCTTTGCGGATCGTATCTTGAATCAAACGAGACATCGGTCTTGCCCCCATTAATGGGTCAAAGCCTTTCTTCGCTAGATACTTACGCAATGCATCTGTGTAATGCGCCTCGACTTTTTTCTCGTGCAATTGTGCTTCTAGTTGCATCAAGAACTTATCAACCACACGCAGAATGATTTCTTCATTGAGTGCTGTAAACGAAATAATTGCATCCAGACGGTTACGGAACTCAGGTGTGAATTGGCGTTTAATCTCTGCCATTTCATCCCCTACTTCACGTGTAGAAGTAAAGCCAATGGTCGCTTTATTCAATATTTCTGCACCGGTATTGGTGGTCAGGATAATAATGACATTGCGGAAATCTGCTTTACGACCATTGTTATCCGTTAGCGTGCCATGATCCATCACCTGCAATAGCACGTTATAAATATCTGGATGTGCTTTTTCAATTTCATCTAATAGCAACACACTAAATGGATGCTTTGTAATGGCTTCGGTTAATAAACCACCTTGTTCAAATCCTACATAACCTGGAGGTGCTCCGATTAAACGGCTAACCGCATGACGCTCCATGTACTCAGACATATCAAAGCGAATCAACTCAATGCCAAGGGTATACGCCAATTGACGCGCCACCTCTGTTTTACCCACCCCTGTAGGGCCGGAGAAGAGGAAAGAACCAATTGGCTTTTGCGGATTGCCCAAGCCAGAACGCGCCATTTTAATCGCACCAGCCAACGCCTCAATGGCCTTATCTTGGCCAAACACCACATTCTTCAGATCACGATCTAGCGTTTTCAATGCATTACGATCATCTGCAGAAACGGTTTTTGGTGGAATACGCGCAATCTTTGCAATGATCTCTTCGATTTCATGCTTTGTGATCGTTTTCTTCTGACGAGACTTCGGCAGAATTTTTTGAGCAGCACCAGCCTCATCAATCACATCAATCGCTTTATCTGGCAAATGACGGTCATTAATGTACTTCGCCGATAGTTCAGCGGCAGAGGTAAGGGCTGATGGTGAGTACTTGATACCATGGTGCTCTTCAAACCGACTCTTCAGACCACGAAGAATTTGTACTGTCTGCTCAATGGTTGGCTCATTCACATCCACTTTTTGGAAGCGACGAGACAATGCATTGTCTTTTTCGAATACTCCACGATATTCGGTAAAGGTAGTTGCGCCAATACATTTTAGAGAACCATTACCCAAAGCTGGTTTTAGCAAGTTACTTGCATCTAGCGTACCGCCAGAAGCAGCTCCCGCTCCAATTAGCGTATGAATCTCATCAATAAACAGGATATTGTCCGGTTTATCCATTAATTGTTTCAGCACAGCTTTCAAACGCTGCTCGAAGTCGCCACGATATTTTGTACCGGCCAACAGCGCGCCCATATCCAACGAATAAATAGTCGCGTTTGCCAAAATTTCAGGTACGTTACCTTCCACGATCCGACGCGCCAGACCTTCAGCGATAGCCGTTTTACCCACACCTGCCTCGCCTACTAGCAGCGGGTTATTCTTACGGCGGCGACATAGAATCTGAACCACACGCTCAAGCTCATGATCGCGGCCAATGAGCGGATCAATTTTGCCCGTCAACGCACGTTCGTTTAGATTAAGCGTATAGTTTTCAAGCGCAGAGCCACTACCTGACTCTTGTTCCACTTCACTTTCTTGCTGCTCTTTTGGAGCAGACTGATCTGCGGTCTTTTTAATACCATGAGAGATAAAGTTCACCACATCAAGGCGTGTCACCCCTTGCTGGTGAAGGTAATAGACCGCGTGAGAATCTTTTTCGCCAAAGATAGCAACTAGCACGTTTGCACCAGTCACCTCTTTTTTACCAGACGATTGCACGTGCAAAATGGCACGCTGAATCACTCGCTGGAACCCTAGGGTCGGCTGAGTATCAATTTCATCTGTTCCTGGAACGACTGGAGAGTTTTCCTGAATAAAGTCAGTCAACTGCTTACGCAAAGCATCCATGTTCACAGCGCAAGCTTTTAACACCTCCTGAGACGCAGGATTATCTAGTAGAGCCAGTAACAGATGTTCCACGCCAATATATTCATGACGCTTCTGACGAGCCTCTACAAAGGCCATGTGCAATGTAACTTCCAAATCTTGCGCGATCATCTTAATTTTCCTCCATCACGCATTGCAGGGGATGCTGATGCTCTTTAGCAAACTGTCTAACTTGCTGGACTTTGGTTTCCGCAATATCTTTGGTAAAAGTACCACAGATTCCCTTACCTTGATGATGCACCATCAACATGACTTGGGTTGCGCGTTCGCTGTCCATATGAAAAAAATGCTGCAGCACCTGAACTACAAATTCCATCGGTGTGTAATCATCATTTAACAATACCACTTTCCAAAAAGGCGGAGGCACTGCTCTAGTTACGTCATCTTTGGTTTCAAGTAGTTCCTTGGATTTACTGCTCATGGTTAAATTTTCTTATTAGTCTTTGCTGATTTAAGTATAGGAGGCATTTTCCTAATATGCCTAACTATCATCCAATTTGCTTACGCAATTTACATGCAGATATTTTTTGCACGCCATCTAAATTTAGCGCGTTTCTTCGTTGTTGCCTACCCTATTTTGATGTGTTGCACAAAAAATGACAGATAAAAAATTAACGTACTAACAATCTACTTTTTTTCGTCGTTTTTGATCAATAAAAGTGAGTTCAAACAGGTTTTTTTGCAAGTTTATGCATTTTTCCTGAAATAGTACGATTTATGCACTTGACTTCAGAAAAGAAATACCGCTTAATGAGGAACTAGTTTGCGCTTTCAAGAGATGTTGTACCGGTTTGCCAGTCGCGCCCTTGAAACACAAACCGTAAGCGCAGGCAATAATAGTCTGTAACACCGTAACATTAGTTTGTAAGATGGAGCATCATTAAGATGGCAACTGGTACCGTTAAATGGTTCAACGATTCCAAAGGTTTTGGCTTTATTACTCCAGATGATGGTGGCGAAGATCTATTCGCGCACTTCTCTGCGATCAATATGCAAGGCTTCAAAACCTTGAAAGAAGGTCAGAAAGTTAGTTTCGACGTAACTACTGGCCCTAAAGGCAAGCAAGCTGCAAACATCCAAGCTGCGTAATTTATTACAAAGTTTGATGACTAAAACCCGCTGAAAAGCGGGTTTTTTTATTGCTACGCATCACAAGCATTAGCAATGCTTGCCTAGCGCCGAAAACAGAACGCTAATGCATTCCCACCCTATCCCGCTTCACAATCTAGCAGTGTAGCCAGTGAAGCAGTGCGTGCCGAATTAAACAATAAAAAAAGCCACCCGAAGGTGGCTCTTTTTTTGCACAAGGCAATAGATTACATACGTGCAATCATTGCATCGCCAAACGCAGAGCAACTTACTTCGTTTGCGCCGTCCATTAGACGTGCAAAGTCATAAGTTACTTGCTTATCAGCAATTGCCGCTTCCATACTGTTAATCACTAGATCAGCAGCTTCTTTCCAGCCTAGATGGCGAAGCATCATTTCAGCAGAAAGAATCAACGAACCAGGGTTAACTTTGTCCTGACCAGCATACTTCGGTGCGGTACCGTGAGTAGCTTCAAATACAGCGTAAGAGTCAGAAATGTTTGCGCCTGGAGCAATACCAATACCACCCACTTGAGCAGCCAACGCGTCAGAAACATAGTCACCGTTTAGGTTCAATGTTGCCACTACATCGTACTCTGCTGGACGTAGCAAGATTTGTTGTAAGAATGCATCTGCAATTGCATCCTTCACAATGATCTCGCGGCCAGTTGTTGGGTTTTTGAATTTGCACCATGGGCCGCCATCGATCAACTCTGCGCCAAACTCAGTTTTTGCAAGGTTGTAAGCCCAGTCACGGAATCCACCTTCGGTGAACTTCATGATGTTGCCTTTGTGAACAATCGTCACGCTCTTACGGTCATTTTCAATCGCGTATTGGATCGCTGCACGAACAAGACGCTCTGTACCTTCGCGAGAAACAGGCTTGATACCGATACCAGAAGTTTCTGGGAAGCGGATTTTTTTCACGCCCATTTCATTTTGCAAGAAAGCGATCACTTTCTTTGCAGACTCAGATTCAGCTTGCCATTCGATACCTGCGTAGATGTCTTCTGTGTTTTCACGGAAGATAACCATGTCGGTCAATTCTGGCTGTTTCAATGGTGATGGAACACCTTTGAAGTAGCGAACTGGACGCACGCACTGGTAAAGATCCAACTCTTGGCGCAATGCAACGTTCAATGAACGAATACCACCGCCCACAGGGGTAGTCATTGGGCCTTTGATAGACACTGAATAATCTTTCAGTGCTTGGAAGGTTTCTGCAGGTAGCCAAACGTCTGGGCCATACAACTGAGTTGATTTTTCACCGGCAAATACTTCCATCCAGTGAATCTTCTTCTCGCCGCCGTAAGCCTTTTCAACCGCAGCATCCACTACTTTTTTCATCACAGGGGTGATATCTACACCGATACCATCACCTTCGATGAAAGGGATAATTGGGTTGTTCGGAATTGGTTGACCAGGAACAATTTTCTGGCCGCCAGCAGGAACCGTAATGTGGGATTGAGAACTCATGCCTACTCCATCGTGTGGTTAGTCAAGGACTCCCTGCACGTTCTCGGCCAGGTAGATGGCAGTATTGCCACCAAAAAGGGGCTTACCCTCTACACCTGGTGACTTAATTTTGATGTTCTTACCGTGAGTGCGGGAGGTTCTTATCACTGCTCGTGTTAAATACAACAAAAGCGGAAACATTTGTTGTGAGCAGCAGAACATATCTATTATCCGGTAAAATGCGATTGGCTGCTAGTTTTTATAGCATGCTAACTACTATTTTTTATTAGATACCTATCGATATGCCCGCTCTCATTCTGCTGAATAAACCCTATGGGGTGATCTGCCAATTTAGCCCTCACCCTAAACATCAAACATTGGCAGACTATATTAAAGTTCCAGACGTTTATGCGGCAGGAAGGCTAGACACAGATAGTGAAGGTCTGTTGCTACTAACAGACAACGGTCCACTGAATCACCGAATTACAGACCCCGAGAATAAACTGCCAAAAACGTACTGGGTACAAGTGGAAGGCATTCCAACCGATGCACAATTACAACAGTTGGAAAATGGATTAGACCTAGGCGATTTTGTTACCAAACCGGCAACTGCAATCAGAATAGAACCACCAGCAATTTGGGATAGAAATCCACCGATTCGAGAACGTAAGAGTGTGCCAGATAGCTGGATAGCGTTAACCATTCACGAAGGTAAAAATCGACAGGTTAGACGCATGACAGCAAAAGTTGGCTTACCTACCCTGCGCTTAATTCGTATTCAAATTGGTGACTGGCGTTTAGATGGATTATTACCGGGTGACCAACGCGCATTAATTGTAGATATGCCACCGCAAAGTGCGACAGCACGTAAAAAAACACCTACGCAGATAAACAAAGGTAAGAAGAATGATTTGGAAACCAAACGTCACGGTGGCAGCAGTCATCGAAAGACAGGGCAAGTTTCTACTAGTGGAAGAAGAGACAGCAGCGGGCATTCGTCTCAACCAGCCAGCAGGCCACTTGGAAGACGGCGAAAAGCTGATTGATGCAGCAATTAGAGAAACATTAGAAGAAACCGCTTATGTGTTTACACCAGAAGCGATGAGTGGCATTTATCGTCTACCTGTACCTGAAAAAGACTTAACCTATCTACGCTTTGCTTTTATTGGGACAGTGGAAGAACAACCACTAACTGGCTACCAACTAGACAAGGGAATTATTCGTGCGTTGTGGCTGACAAAGGAAGAAGTGATGCTCAACCAATCCAAATTAAGAAGTCACTTAGTGCTAACCTGCATTGAGGATTACTTAGCTGGGCATCGTTATCCACTATCCATTCTTAGAGATTAACCATGACGCGTGCGTTAGCTATAAAGCGCTTACTTCCCCTGCTACTATTAGGCTGGGGAGCGCTCGCTAAAGCAGATGAAACAGTCGATATCTGCTACAACTATGGCTGTAAAACACATGCGCTTGTGAACATTAGCAATGCAGATTTAGAGCGCATGGGACGACGATTTCAGTATGTCAGCAATCCTAAAACTGAGCGCTTGGCCATTGCGCTCACGATTGGCGAACTAGCCGGAATTGCAGGAAAACAAACCCCCATCCGCAACGACAAAGGTGGAAATGGTGGGGATGAATCTACGCTAGATGGTAAAATGGATTGTTATGACCACGCAGCAAGTAACACCAGCTACCTCCAGTTAATGGAAAAAATGCATTGGTTAAAATTTCACAACATCTTGCATTTTGTAGAAAGAGCCCCTCTTTTATTTAACTACCATCGCTCTGCGAGTATTGAAGACACGATTACGCGTGAAACTTACGTTGTCGATGATTGGTTCTTTGATAATGGCGAACCAGCAGCTATTTTCCCATTGGCAGCATGGCAAGCAGGCGTTTTACCTGAAGAGTTGGGTAGCGATGGCATTTATGTTAAAAGCCAAGCAAATGAAAATGCAGCGTTAGCACAGGCTCCTAACAATTAATGTAGGCTCCATTGTAAAAAAGCGTGTAGCGAGCACCCAATTGGTGATAGCCCCGCAATATAGTAATTATTTATTTTTTTAGAAATATCATGACAGATAAAATCGTTGTTGGAATGTCAGGAGGGGTTGATTCCTCTGTTACCGCTTGGCTTTTAAAATCTCAGGGGCATGAGGTGCATGGCATCTTTATGCAAAACTGGGAAGATGACAATGACGATGAGTATTGCTCTATCAAAGAAGACTCGAGAGATGCCATCGCAGTATCTGACGTTGTTGGTATTGATATTGATCTAGTTAACTTTGCAAAAGAATACAAAGACCGCGTTTTCTCTTACTTTCTTCGCGAATATGAAGCAGGTAGAACACCAAATCCTGATGTGCTATGTAATGCCGAAATTAAATTCAAGGCATTTTTAGATCACGCGATTGAGCAAGGCGCGAGCTACATTGCGACCGGTCATTACGCACAAGTAGTACATGAAGAGAATGTTTCGCGCCTTTTGAAAGGGGTTGACCCGGGCAAAGACCAAAGCTACTTCTTGTATCGCCTTCAACAACATCAACTTAGACGTGCACTCATGCCGCTAGGTGGCATGCATAAAACAGAAGTACGTGAAATTGCAGCCAAAATTGGACTGCCGAACGCGACAAAAAAGGACAGTACAGGCATCTGCTTTATCGGCGAAAGACCATTTAGAGAGTTCTTAAATCGATACCTCCCCAAGACCCCTGGACCGATGAAAACGCCGGAAGGTCGCAAAGTGGGTGAACATATGGGCCTAATGTATTACACATTAGGTCAACGTAAGGGACTAGGTATTGGCGGAGATAAAACGGGAGATGGCACACCTTGGTTTGTTGCTCAGAAAGACATTCCAAACAACACCTTAATCGTTGTACAAGGACATGATCACCCACTACTGCTAAGCAACGACTTAAGCGCTACGGATCTCACTTGGACTGTCGAACCACCCAAAGCAGGTGAAAAACTAGCCGCCAAAACTAGGTATCGCCAACAAGATGCCGCTTGTGAAATTGTTCGTATTGATGGGGAAACGATGACTGTGCATTTTGAAGATGCGCAATGGGCGGTTACACCCGGTCAATCCATCGTGCTTTATCGAGGCGAAGAATGCTTGGGTGGTGGTATTATCATGTAAAGATTCATTGGCACACTATTTAGTGGTGTGCCAATTGAACAATAAAAAAATAACTATTTCGATCAAACCGGACACTTTTGCCATTCAGGTGAGCACTCATCATGAATCCACTCGATCCCAAACGTAGTTCTGTTGCCCATTCCATCGCTAACGCGTTGATTGATGGTTTTAATCGCCATTACACTATTTTCAGAGAGGTCTGCCGAGGAGCAAAAACCTGTTTTGAAGCAGGTGACTGGCATGGCTCTCAAAAAGTAAACCGCGATCGGATTACCTCTTACACCGAACGTGTACATGAAACGGTAGAACGCTTACACGCAGAGTTCAATGCCCAAGCCGTAGATGATGAAACATGGGCGCAAGCAAAACTATTCTTTATTGGGATGCTAGTTGACCACAAGCAACCAGAGTTAGCAGAAACTTTTTTTAACTCTGTTTTTTGCAAAATTCTGCACCGCAACTACTTCCATAACGATTTTATTTTTGTACGCCCAACCATTAGCACGGAATACATACAGTCCGTCCCTCCCACCTATACTAGCTATTACCCAAAAGAACGGGGCATGCGCAGTACCATCAAAAAAATCGTTGAGGATTTTGGTTGGAATAGACCATTTGCGGATTTAGACCGAGATGTCGACTATGTCATGCAAGCCGTTGAAAAACAGCTAAATGGTTGGCCAGAGGCCGAAGTAAACCTTCAAATTCAGGTGCTCTATTCGGCATTTTATCGAAACAAAGCAGCTTATATCATTGGTCGAGCAATCAATGGCAACCAAGAATATCCTTTTGCCATCCCGGTTTTACACGATGCGAATGGAAAACTTTATCTAGACTGCATCATCTTAGACAGTTGGCGGATTTCGGTTTTGTTCTCGCTCTCTCGCGCCTACTTTATGGTGGACATGGAAGTGCCATCTGGTTATGTACAATTCCTGCGTAACATGATGCCAAATAAACCAAGATCCGAGCTGTATACGATGCTAGGCTTGGTCAAACAGGGGAAGACCAGCTTTTACCGAGATCTGATGACGCACCTTCGTCATTCGGACGACAACTTTATTATCGCGCCGGGTATTAAAGGGATGGTGATGTTGGTATTCACCCTCCCCTCTTATCCATTTGTATTTAAGATTATTAAAGATCGTTTTGCGCCCCCCAAAGAAATTGACCGCGCAACGGTAAAGTACAAATATCAACTAGTTCGCCAGCATGATCGTGTTGGCCGAATGGCTGATACCTTAGAGTTTTCGGATGTCGCCTTTCCAGCAGATAGGATCGACCCTGAGTTGCTAGCAGAGCTAAGAGAACATGCAGCTTCTGTCATTGAAGAAGAAGGCGATACATTAATTATCAAACACGTGTATATTGAGCGCCGCATGATCCCGCTCAACCTGTATTTAATGGCTTCAACCCCCGAACAACGTGAAGAAGCGGTGATTGACTATGGAAACGCCATCAAAGATCTAGCAACAGCCAACATTTTCCCGGGTGATATGCTGTATAAAAACTTTGGTGTCACACGTTATGGTCGAGTGATTTTTTATGACTATGATGAAATTGAATACATGACGGATTGTAACTTCCGGGAAATCCCAGAAGCACCACATCCAGAAATGGAAATGGCCAGCGAACCATGGTTCTCAGTTGCCAGAAATGATGTTTTCCCAGAAGAGTTTGGCCGCTTTTTGCTGGGTAATGCCGAAGTACGACAAGTTTTTCTAAAGCACCACCGAGATTTATTAAGTGCAAAATTTTGGCAGGGCAAAAAACAACGTATCATTGATGGCTTACTAGACGATTTTTATCCGTACCCAACGGAACTACGCTTTTGCGAACAATTTAAGCATGACCAGGAATCTGCATGACCGATACAACCAATACTTCCCTATTGAGCGAAGAAGAATTAGCAAGACTAGAAGTCTTTTTACAATCTGATGCCACGCCAGAAAACTGCCTACCGATTGAAGCAGTGGATGGATTTTATTGCGCATTAAATGTTGGACCAGAAGTGGTTTCTCACGAAACTTACATCCCAGTTATTTGGGGTGAAGGAGATGAGCCACAATTTAAAGATGCAAATGAAGAAGCTGAAATTACTGGTCTACTTCGCCGCCATTACGCGGATATTGCGCGACAAATTCATTCGGCAGTAGCAGATGAAGCGGATGCATACTTACCGTTAGTTGACGAGTGGAACGAGAGCGCGGCTGATGATGAAGATGCGCCACAAGATGGCGAATGGTGGGCATCTGGCTTTTTACTTGGTTTAGAACTTTGCGAAAAATCGTGGTTCAGCAATGAACAGCACGAAGAAATGTTGGAACCACTATTGATTCCAATTGTTGAGCTTGCCGGGAATGACGAGTTAGACGAGCTCACTCCAAAAGCTCGCAAACGCCGTATTGCGCAATTGCCTGCATTATTACTTTCTCTATATCGTTACTGGAGAAGTGATGCAAACGGCCAACTCCAACTTGCCAACACCCTTGCAACCCAGCTTTCATCCACACCGATTCGTGCAGCAGTAGAACCGGGTAGAAATGATCCATGCTCTTGCGGTAGTGGTAAAAAATACAAAAAGTGCTGCGGAGCAAACTAAGCACCGACATACAAAGAGGGTTCCGCCCTCTTCCTCCCCATTAGAATTTGAAAGAAAAACATGCCACGTTTAAGTAAATACAATGCCCGCCAACGTAAAAAACTGCACCTTGGTGAATTCCAAGAGTTTGGCTTTGGTGTCACTACGGTCTGCCAAAAAGACTTAACAGAACAGCAACTAGCCGTTTTACTGGATGACTTTCTAACAAATGCCATTGAAAGCAACCAACTGGTATTTGGCGGTGGGTTTGAAGCAGAAGCGGGTGATTTGCGTTTAGAAGGCTACATCATGCTAGATGCAAGACAGGGTTCTGTCAGCGAAGAACAACGTGCTGCGGTAGAAGCATGGTTAAAAGCACGCTCAGAATTAACAGAAGTATCTGTTGAGGCACTATCGGACGCCTGGTACGCCTAATGTATCAACAACCCTCATTGACGCTCACGCCAGTGGGGGTTGTACACTCCCCTTTTAAAGAAAAATTTGGCATCCCAAGGCAGTCAGGGCTCGCCAAAGATATCTTCAGTACCTTAACGCTACATCCACCTTTTAACCAGCCCGAAACTGTACAGTCCCTCAGTGGATTTTCTCACTTGTGGTTAATTTTTGGTTTCCATGCAACGTCTGATCGAGGCTGGCATCCAACGGTTCGCCCTCCCCGTTTGGGCGGAAACAAGCGAGTTGGTGTCTTCGCAAGTAGAAGCACCCATCGACCGAATCCAATCGGATTATCCGTCGTCAAACTTGAATCGATCGACCTTCAGAATGGTGTCGTACTAACAATCAGTGGAGCCGACTTGATGGATGGCACACCAGTCTACGATATCAAACCATACATCACGTTTGCAGACTCGCTACCACATGCGCAAAGTGGCTATGTAGATGCCCCACCTGTTCAAGCGCATATTCAATACACTCCAGAGGCGGCAATTCAGCTTTCCCAGTATCAAGAAACGAGGCCACAACTCAGCGCGGTGATAACCGCGGCCTTGGGTTACGATCCTCGCCCAGCCTATCAAGCCAAATCACAAGAATTAAACAAAACGTATGGCATCCATCTGATGGATTTAAATATCCGCTGGATCTACCAACAAGATCAACTTATCATCACTGATATCTCTCTCGTATAAAACCATCTAAAAATTGATCATGTCATAAAATGACAAATGCAATATAATATGCATTATTCATTTTATTATTTACCCAACTAGCGATGGAAAAAGCGTGCTTTCTATTTGTCCATCTCTAGGCAAAGCTTTCATTGATCAACCTCTAATTAAGTACGACAGATTTCAACATGAAAAAAACACTCACTATTTCGGCTCTTCTCTTCAGCACTACCGCATTTTCTGCCGCGCCAACATCCCCTTTCCCTGCGGATCAAACAACAGCAGATAAAATTGTTAAGGCATGTGAAAAAGCGAACGATTCAGAAATGTGTCTGAAAAAGCAAGGCGTAAATGTCTTTGAGAGAAAAAATAAGGGACATGATCTCGTTGTCTATACGACAAACGGAAAAGCATTCACCTTCAAAGATGAAGGCGAAAGTAATGACGATGGTACATTCTACAGTTACAGAGAATATGTCCCTTCCCATCATTTTCACATCATCAATGTACAGACCCCAGGAGAAAGCTATAACGTACTCTTGTCTGACAATGGCAAGAAAATTGAAACCAGCTCATTTCATCTAAGCCCGACAAAAGAATTAGGATACTCAATCAATATTGAAGCCAATCCTAGTGTCAAAATCTATGACTTAAACACGCTACAATTAATTTGGCAGTCTCCGTTACATAACAAAATGCCAACCTATACTGACCGTGGTCAATGGCTAAAAGATGGTAGCTTACAATTCACTTGGATGTGTACGGGAGAGAAAACCGTCAATACGCGATTCCTAAAACAAAATGGCAAGTGGATGATGGATGGTAAAATTTGCGCCAGTAATGGATAGAGAACGAAAAATGAAGAAACTATTGGCTTTACTTGTTTGCTCATCAAGCACGGTGTTTGCTGCGCCCCTCCCTGACGCTGCGCAAATGGGGAAAATTCATCAGCAATGTGACAAAGCAAAATATGACGCACATGAACCTTGTCTTACAAAAGCTGGGCTGTCTACTTTTAAGCGAAATGGTACTAAGCTTGAAATTCCCCTTAGTAAGGGAAAAAAGGTCTATAAAAACAACCTATCAGAAGGAGATGATGCAATCTCTTACGCCTACGAAGACTATTTGCCAGAAATTAAAGCACATGCACTAACTGTCTGGTTATATGAAGAAAGTCAGTCCAAAATACTTTTTGAATCAGGGAAAGAGATCACCTTAGGTGGCCCATTCAAATTATCACCAGGCTTAGATAAAGCACTTTGGGTAAATCTGATTGAAGGATATGGTACAGCAGGGATTGTGGATCTTAAAACAGGAAAAATGCTTTGGAGCTTACCAGATGAAATTCCTGGGCAACCTGTTTATGGAGAGAATGACACATCCAGAAATTGGCCTTTTTCATGGAAATCGAATTCCGAAGCCGAGATACTCTGGAGTTGCGACTACGACAAAACGAAAGTACGTTTAGTACTACAACAAGTAGGTAGCAATTGGAAATTAAAAGGTAGTTGCCCAAAAACCACCAAGTAAGCCAAATGAAAAGCGCCATTCTTTTTCTTCAAAAAGAGTGGCTTTTCTTTTTCACATCGATCAAGTCGAAATTTTCACGCTAACCACTTGAAATCAGCAATCCGATCTCCATATGGAGGGTAAGGTTTTTAAGGAGGCTGTATGTCAAACGACGCACAACAAGAGAATCAAACGGTGGAAACACCAACGGCAGAAGCAACTGCAACAGAAACACCAAGCATTGAAAGCCAATTGGCAAGCGCATTGGAAGAGCTAGAAAAAGCACGCCAAGACGTTTTATATGCTAAAGCAGAGAGTGATAATGCTCGCCGTCGTGCGCAAGATGAAGTGGATAAAGCACGTAAATTTGCGGTTGAGAAATTTGCGAGCGAACTACTCGCTGTAAAAGACTCATTAGAAATGGCGCTAAAAGACAATAGCAGCATTGAAAATATCAAGGCGGGTGTAGACCTTACCTTGAAACAACTTTCAGGCGCATTTGAAAAATTTGCCGTTCGTGAAATTAATCCGGTCGGAGAGAAGCTGGATCCGCATAAGCATCAAGCAATGACAGTTGTTCCTGTTGCGGACAAAGAACCAAACACCGTGATTGATGTGATGCAAAAAGGCTATACCCTAGCAGATCGCGTTATTCGCCCTGCATTGGTTGTCGTTTCAAAAGCACCATAAATAAATTTAATAACCTTGTAGTAAAAAGGGGCTTGAAATGAAACAAAAGCACCCAATCTTGATTACAAGGACAAAGTTTGTGAGAGAAATCACAAACAAAACAACAAATTAGCGAACAGATTCAAGAAGGATTCCAAAATGGGAAAAATCATCGGTATTGACTTGGGTACCACCAACTCCTGCGTAGCAGTGATGGAAAACGGCCAGCCAAAAGTGATTGAAAACGCAGAAGGCGCACGCACAACACCATCTATCATCGGTTATTCTGATGATGAAATCTTGGTTGGCGCACCAGCTAAACGTCAAGCAGTTACCAACCCACGTAATACACTATTTGCGGTCAAGCGCCTAATTGGTCGTCGTTTTGAAGAAAAAGAAGTGCAAAAAGACATCGACTTGATGCCTTACAGCATTGTAAAAGCTGAAAACGGTGATGCATGGGTTGAAGTAAAAGACAAAAAAATGGCTCCTCCGCAAATCTCTGCGGAAGTGCTACGCAAAATGAAAAAAACCGCCGAAGACTACCTTGGCGAAGAAGTAACAGAAGCCGTGATTACTGTTCCTGCATACTTTAATGACAGCCAACGTCAAGCGACTAAAGACGCTGGTCGTATCGCAGGTCTTGAAGTTAAACGTATCATCAACGAACCAACCGCTGCTGCACTAGCATTTGGCATGGACAAGAAAGAAGGCGATCGTAAGGTTGCTGTCTTTGACTTGGGCGGTGGTACTTTCGATATTTCTATTATTGAAATTGCAGAGCTAGATGGCGAACACCAGTTCGAAGTGTTGTCCACAAACGGTGACACGTTCCTAGGTGGTGAAGATTTCGACCAACGTCTAATCGACTACTTGGTAACCGAGTTCAAAAAAGAACAAGGTATCGACCTCAAAAATGACGTAATGGCACTTCAACGTTTGAAAGAAGCTGCTGAAAAAGCGAAGATTGAACTATCTTCTAGCCAGCAGACTGAAATCAACTTGCCATACATCACAATGGATGCAACTGGACCAAAACACTTGGCAATGAAAGTGACTCGTGCAAAGTTTGAAGCACTAGTTGAAGACTTGATCGAACGCACGATTTCTCCTTGCTCTATCGCAATTAAAGATGCAGGTCTAAAAGTTACCGACATTGAAGATGTGATCTTGGTTGGTGGCCAGACTCGTATGCCAAAAGTGCAAGAGAAAGTAAAAGAATTCTTTGGTAAAGAACCACGTCGTGACGTGAACCCTGATGAAGCGGTTGCAGTAGGTGCAGCGATTCAAGGTGGCGTGATGAAGGGTGATGTGAAAGACGTGCTATTGCTAGACGTTACCCCACTATCACTAGGTATCGAAACACTTGGTGGCATCATGACCAAGTTGATTCAGAAAAATACGACTATCCCTACTAAGGCTAGCCAAGTATTCTCTACAGCAGAAGACAACCAAAACGCGGTGACCATTCATGTTCTACAAGGTGAACGTGAAAAAGCAAGTGCAAACAAGAGCTTAGGTCAGTTCAACTTGGAAGGTATCCCACCTGCACAACGTGGCACACCACAAATTGAAGTGATTTTTGATATCGACGCAAACGGTATCTTGCACGTGTCTGCTAAAGACAAAGCAACCGGTAAAGAAAACAAGATCACCATCAAAGCAAACTCAGGTTTGTCTGATGCTGAAATTGAAGCAATGATCCGTGATGCAGAAGCAAATGCAGAAGAAGATAAAAAACTGCAAGAACTAGTACAAGCGCGTAACCAAGCAGAAGGCCTATTGCACTCTGTGAAAAAATCACTTGCTGATTATGGTGATAAACTAGCGGCAGATGAAAAGGCAAAGGTTGAAGAAGCAATCAAAGCAACCGAAGAATCACTAAAAGGTGATGACAAAGCCGATATCGACGCAAAAGCTGAAGCATTGGCACAAGCAAGCCAAAAACTAGGTGAAATGATGTACGCCCAAGCGCAAGCTGAAGGCGGTGCAGAGCAGCCTGCTGCTGGTGGCGAAAAAACCGTTGAAGGCGATGTAGTTGACGCTGAATTCGAAGAAGTAAAAGACAAGAAGTAATTAATGCACCTTCCGTTTTTTCGATGCAGCAATGTGGTTACAGAAGAAATGGAAGGCTAATTAATAGACCTCGCACAAACAACAAGGGCTCCCTTGTTGTTTGTGTTTGTAGGGTGCAATAGATAAACCACACTCGTAGGCCGTTTAATCAGCCAGAAAGGATTCCTGTGAGTGAACATCGTTCAACCCGCATTATTTTCCCGCCTAGAGGTGTATTTTTTAATACGCTAAAAGCACGGGTAGATGCGTATTTCCATGAGCGAGAGATCAAACAGACTGGCAATGCCTTTCTTTATTTCAAAACGCTATTTTCTTATGCGTTGCTAATTGGCAGCTATCTCACCCTTGTTTTTGGTGTGGAGTCTTGGTGGGCTGGCATGTTAGCAGCGTTTGGTGTTGTCCAAGGTTTTGTGATGGTCGCGTTCAACGTGATGCACGACGGTGCGCATGGTAGTTACTCGCGTAAATCATGGCCAAACTGGCTGGCAGGCGCCAGCATGGACTTTATTGGCAGTAGCCAAATGTTGTGGAAACAAAAACACAACATGCTTCACCATACCTATACAAATATCGAAGGTAAAGACGACGATATCGCGATTGGATCGCTCATGCGTCTTTCACCAGAGCAGCCGCTAAAGCCTTGGCATCGTTTCCAACATTGGTATGCACCAGTGTTATACAGCTTACTGACGCTATATTTGGCTTTCTATAGTGATTGGCAAAAGATCATTACTAACAAGATTGGTGATACCCCATTACAACCTAGAAAAGGTTGGGAGATTCCATATTTCTTATTTGCAAAATGCGCCTATGTTGGTTACGCGTTAGTATTGCCGATGCTGTTTCATCCTGTCTGGAAAGTGTTGCTATTCTTTGTTGGCATCCATTTGCTATTTGGGCTGACATTATCATTGGTGTTTCAGCTAGCCCATACCGTAGAGGGTGCATCGTTCCCAACCCCAGCAGCTGACAGCGGCAAAATGGAAAATGAATGGGCAGTGCATCAGGTAAAGACAACTGCTGATTTTGCGCCAACCAATAAGCTAGCCTCTTTTTATATGGGAGGCTTGAATTTCCAAGTTGAGCACCATCTATTCCATAAGATTAGTCATGTGCATTACCCTGAAATCAGAAGAATTGTGAAAGAAACATGTGAGGAGTTTTCCGTTCCTTATCTATGCTTCCCTTCTGTACGTTCAGCGATTGCTGCACATTTCCGCTTTTTGAAATCCATGGGCAAACCTGCGCTTTCGCAGTAAGTCTATCGATAGTTATTTTTTGTTTTGGGTGGTTTAAGTTATGTCCAAACGTGATTTTTATGAAATTCTCGGCGTTAATCGTGACGCAGGGGACGACGAAATTAAAAAAGCTTATCGCAAATTAGCGATGAAGTACCATCCGGACCGAAATCCGGATAGCAAAGAAGCTGAAGACAAGTTTAAAGAAGCAAAAGAAGCTTATGAAATTTTGTCTGATGCGCAAAAACGTCAGGCCTATGATCAGTATGGTCATGCCGGAGTAGATCCTCAGGCAGGCATGGGCGGTGGCGGTGCTGGTTTTGGTGGTTTTGCCGATGCCTTTGGCGATATTTTTGGTGACATCTTTGGCGGTGGGCGCAGTAGGAACGGCCCATATCGTGGTAGTGATCTTCGCTACAACATGGAGATCTCTCTAGAAGAAGCTGCTCGTGGTTGCGAAAAACAGATTCGCATTCCAAGCATGGACGAATGTGATACGTGCCATGGTACAGGAGCAAAGCCTGGCACGCAGCCAAAAACATGTACAACATGTGGTGGCCATGGACAGGTAAGAATGCAGCAAGGATTCTTCTCCATCCAGCAAACTTGCCCAGCGTGTCATGGTTCTGGCAAAGTAGTTTCTGACCCATGCCGAGATTGTAGCGGTGTCGGTCGAGTGAAAAAGCACAAGACACTCAGCGTTAAAATTCCAGCTGGTGTAGATGAAGGCGATCGTATTCGTCTATCTGGCGAAGGTGAACATGGCCAAAATGGTGGTCCACCAGGGGACTTATATGTTGTTATCCATCTAAAACAACATACGGTATTCCAGCGTGAAGGTAATGATTTGCACTGTGAAATGCCAATTAGCTTTGCTACGGCGGCGCTTGGCGGTGAAATTGATATTCCTACACTAGACGGAAAAGCGAAAATCAAAATCACGGCTGAAACACAATCTGGCAAGATTTATCGCTTACGTGGCAAAGGCATTAAAGGCGTACGTAGCAGTAGCCATGGTGATTTACTATGCCATGTTGTCGTTGAGACACCGGTTAACTTAACCGACCGTCAAAAAGAACTGTTACGTGAGTTTGAGCAAATTGGCGAAGGCGATACTGCCAAACATAATCCACGTGCAAAATCCTGGATGGATAAAGTCAAAGAGTTCTTTGAATAATCCAGCCTAGATAACTCTAAAAGGCCATGCGAAGCTGCATGGCCTTTTGTTTTTGCTTGTGCTAAAACTTAATTATTCGTGTAAACACAATCACAATATGCGTTCAGACAATCCGCCCTTTGAAGGACCATTAGATATCCTGTATCAGGATGAGTATCTAGTGGCAATTAACAAACCGTCAGGACTACTCGTTCATCGAAGTATGATTGATCGGCATGAAACGCAATTTGCCGTACAAATGCTTAGAGATCAGATAGGTTGTCATGTCTACCCTGCCCACCGGCTAGATAGAGCAACGTCGGGAGTATTGCTATTTGCTTTACAGCCTGAAACAGCAAAAGATCTATATAAGCAGTTCGAGTTACAGTTAGTGGATAAAACGTATCTTGCCGTTGTTAGGGGACACCCACCTGTAGAAGGAACGATCGACTATGCCCTATCAAGACAAGTCGACGACAATGAGTTTCATGATGAACGAGCAGAGTTGTTGCCTCAACCTGCTATAACTCACTTTAAGACATTGGCAACAATTACGTTACCAGTAATGATTGATAAGTATCCGACAAGTCGATATGCCCTAGTTCGCCTAAAACCAGAAACAGGTCGGCGCCATCAAATTCGGCGCCACTTAAAACACATCGCCCATCCAATTATTGGTGATGCTAATCATGGAAAAGGCGTTCATAACCGCTACTTTAAGCAGCACTTTCAATGCGGTAGATTGCTATTGGCTTGCACTGAACTCAGCTTAACGCATCCAATTACTCAGCAAAAGGTCATGATCCAAGCCCCCATCAATGGGGAGTTTTTGCAATTAACTCAACAATTTGAGTGGCAATGTCATCTAGCGCACAGTTAAGTTAAAGCATTTGTCCTGCTAAGTGATCAGGCGTTTGGATGGCATCTATCCGGGTATCTACAAATGGAAATCCTACCGGCAAATTATTAACTCTGAGATAGACCGGAATTAAGTATCGATTTGCCCATTCGTTTAGGACGTTTACCCATTCTGGTTTTCTTTCCATAAAGGATAAACGATATTTCACGATATCAGGCTTAACGTTTCCCCAGCCGGCATCATCGGCACGGAATCGATGCTTAATCATGACGGCAACTTGTAAGCCTTGCTTTTTATAGCGTCGAGTGGCGATAGAGGCAAGGCGCTGCTGTGTGTTACTTAGAATAGGAATTTCTATCACATATTGATCAAGCGGCATGTTTAAAGACTTTATCAGCCCCAAGAAATCGGCTTCATGACGTCTTTTTAACAAAGTTTCCTGAGAGGGTATGACCGGAAGATGCAGCGGAAGATGAGCATATTCACTCATCACATGATTAATGGTATGAAGTAATCGACCAATATAATCTAGCTTAATTTGCGCGACTTCGGAGCGGAGCATGGATACAAAACTTTTATAGGGAATACCGATTCCGTTCAACAATCGGATATCTAACCGCGCAGACACGCCTACTAGTCCAGAACCATCCGCTTTGGCAATTGGTTCAAAGCTCGTCGTGATAAAACATTTATAAAACCAACAACCTAAACGCCCGTATTTATCTAGATCGAAATCTAGCTCCTGATGACAATGCGCAGGTAAACGGGTAGTGACAATGTCTAGTAGTTCATTCTGTTCCATAGACTTACCTTTTTCACGAGTTAGTCGTTTGGGGTTCCCCAAAGCCTATTTTCATCTTCATTTACAACAAAAAAAGTACTGCTACGCTTTGATGCACTATTTTTGAGCAAAGTTCCAAGTGATAGATAGAAGGAAAAACAGATTCAGCTACCGTTCAGTTTAGACAGTTTTTATGAAATAGAAATAAAAAAACACAAAAGCCGGATAAACGGTTCCGGCTTTTGTGTCTATATACAAGCGGTAGTGGTTAGTTACCCCTTGCCCCATATATCTAGTAATTACCTAGCGTTATAGCGTTTCTTGCAATTGCTTCAAGATAGTTGGGTTTTCTAGTGTAGAAATATCTTGAGTGATTTCTTCACCTTTAGCGACTGCACGAAGTAAACGACGCATAATTTTACCTGAGCGTGTTTTTGGCAAGTTATCGCCATAACGAATTTCATCAGGCTTCGCCAAAGCGCCGATTTCACTACCTACCCATTCACGTAAGTTGGCAGTAATTTTCTTCGCCTCTTCTCCGCTTGGACGTGGTCCTTTGAGCACCACAAAGGCAACAACAGATTCACCCTTAATTTCGTGCGGCTTACCAACAACGGCTGCTTCCGCCACTAATGGGTTTGCAACCAGTGCAGATTCAATTTCCATAGTGCCTAAGCGGTGACCAGATACGTTTAGTACATCATCAATCCGGCCCATGATCCAGAAGTAACCTTGCTCATCACGGTGAGCAGAGTCCCCTGCTAAGTAGTACTTGTTGTTGTACTCTTCTGGGAAGTAAGACTTTTTAAAGCGCTCTGGATCATTCCACAATGTACGAACTTGAGATGGGAATGGGCGTTTAATGACAAGGAAGCCACCCTTACCTGCTTCCACAGGGAAGCCAGCTTCATCCACAATATCCGCCATAATACCTGGCAGTGGTAATGTGCAAGAACCAGGTTTAGTTGGCACTGCACCAGGCATTGGTGCCAGCATATGGCTACCAGTTTCTGTTTGCCACCAAGTATCCGCAATTGGACAACGACCACCACCAACTTTTTCGTAGTACCACATCCATGCTTCTGGGTTAATTGGCTCACCCACCGTCCCTAGTAGACGTAAGCTAGATAGATCGTACTGTTCAGGGATATCCGCACCTAGTTTAATCAATGAGCGAATCGCCGTTGGTGCAGTGTAGAACACTGACACGCGGTGCTGTTCAATCATCTTCCAGAAGCGACCCGCATCTGGGTAAGTTGGAACCCCTTCAAAAATCACCTGTGTGGCGCCTACGGCTAATGGACCATAACCAACATAGGTGTGGCCGGTAATCCAACCCACATCTGCGGTACACCAGAAGATATCCGATGGTTTGTAGTCGAAAGTCCAGCGCATTGTATTGATTGCACCGAGTAAATAACCCGCACTGCTGTGCTGTACACCTTTTGGTTTACCAGTGGAACCAGAGGTGTAAAGAATAAATAGAGGGTCTTCTGCATTAACAGGTGTTGGCTCGCAATGCTCTGGCTTACCTTTGATGAAATCGTGCCACCATACGTCGCGACCAATGGTCCAAGGTGCATCTTCGTGAACTGCGCGTTTAAATACAATCACGCGCTCTACACACTCGCAACCGCCACCATCTAGCGCCTCATCTACGACAGATTTTAGAGGAACTAATTTACCACCACGAACACCTTCGTTTGCAGTAACAACGACACGTGCTTTTGCATCGATAATACGCTCTTGCAAGCTCTTACCTGAGAAACCACCAAACACAACAGAGTGGATTGCGCCAATACGAGCACATGCTTGCATTGCTACAACCGCTTCAATACTCATTGGCATGTAAATCACAACTCGGTCACCACGGGTGATCCCCATGGATTTAAGACCGTTAGCGAACTGACACACTCGGCGATACAGTTCCATGTAAGTAATACGGGTAACAGTACCGTTATCTGATTCAAAGATGATCGCTAATTTGTTAGCCAGTAATGGCAAGTGGCGATCAATACAGTTGTATGAAACGTTTAGTTCGCCATCTTCAAACCACTTATAAAATGGTGCATTGCTTTCGTTTAATACCTTGGTAAATGGTTTGAACCAAGTAATGTTTTCTTTTGCTTGTTTACCCCAGAAACCTTCATAGTCTGAAGCCGCTTGTTCACATAGGGTGTTGTAAGCATCCATGCCAGAAATATTGGCATTGATGCGGAATTCATCAGATGGAGGGAATACGCGTGTTTCAGTCAGGATGGAATCAATACCGCTCATGTTCAGTGTCTCCTTACGACTTATAATGTTGTTCACTATCCGGTGGATATTTTGTGACTGAGAAACCATTTCTCGTCACTTTGTTGTATTCATACTATTTATTACTAACACTGGAATAGTGCTTATTTCCTCTACAAACTAACCTACTCCATGTTCGTCTGTAGCACCTCTTTCGAGGAGGATTGCCCTTTTGGGGCAATCCTTCTTACTGTTTACTTCTGATTAGTGCTGGTGAGCTTTTGATGCGCCGATACCGGTATTCTGGCGTACGTACACTTCATCCCACATTGCTTCAGCTTTCTCATCACGGTAGAAGAGAGAACCCAAAATAACAGCCAAGAAACCTAGCGGAATAGAAATTAGACCAGGGTTTTTCATCTTGATTAGCGGCTCTTCTAGACCAACCATGCTAGTTGTCTGACCTTCAAACTTTTTCAGGTCATCATTCGCTGCTTTGATACTCTTCTCTAGGCCAGCAATTTTCTTCGCCTGTTTTGCTTTCTCTACAGGATCTGTCATGGTGGCTAGCGCAGTTTTAGCTGCTTCTAGTTTCGCAGGGGCACCGATAGAAGCATCTGCAATCTTCTTCTGAAGTTTTGCTTGATCTTCAGGAGAAGTAGCTGCTGCCAACTTCTCTTGCAGTTCTTTCACTCGTTTTTGATCACCTTCCAATACTTTATGTGCATCTGCCAATTTCAGTTTTGGATAAGTCATGTTTGGAGAAATCAGTACCAAGGCAATCGCTGATAATGTACCAATCACCATACCGGCCATCACACCACCTGTATTGGCTTTTTTCCAATATAGAGTGAGTAAGATGCAAGGTAGGTTAGCCGAAGCGGCCACGCAGAATGCCAAACCAACTAAGTGAGCAACGTTTTGTCCTTTGGCAGCGATACCGATAATGATCGAGATTGCACCAACAAACAGTGTGGCGATACGAGCTGCTTTGATTTGTTCTTCTGGTGTAACAGTAGAGTTACGGCGAATCACACCAACATACAGATCGTGAGCCATTGCAGACGCAGAAGCCAACACTAGACCGGCAACCACAGCAACGATCGTTGCGAATGCCACCGCAGCCACGACGGCTAGCATGAAGTTACCTAGCATAGAGTCCGCGCCACCACCTAGATACTGAGCTAGTAGTGGAGCAGCCATGTTACCGCCCTTGTCAACAAAGGCGATCTCGCCTGCGCCAACTTGTGTAGCTGCGCCCATACCCAAGAAGATGGTTAGTACATAGAAACCACCGATGATGCCCATCGCCCAGATCACAGATGTACGCGCTGCTTGTGCAGTTGGTACAGTGAAGAAGCGCATTAAGATGTGTGGCAATCCAGCAGTACCGAATACTAGCGCCATCCCTAATGAGATTTGGTCGAGAGGATCTTTCAAGTACAAACCAGGTTCTAGGAAGCGTTGACCAAGCTGTGCAGCAGTCATGTTGTCTGCGCTATCACCTAGCACTTTAGCCACTTGGGCTTGTACTTTGACGTCACCAATCACAGCGCTTAAGAATCCAGGTACAGAGAAGCCGTATGGCGCCCACACTAACATCACAAGGATGATAGAAGCGGTAACCAGCAAGATAGCTTTGATGATCTGAACGTAAGTGGTTGCCACCATACCACCGAACAACACATAACCCAGCATCAACATACCCACTACGATCACAGATACTTCGTAGTCAATACCGACCAGTGTTTTTACCAATACACCACCACCCACCATTTGTGCTGTTAGGTAGAAAGTAGACACGGTAATCACAGACAACGCGCCGAAGATACGGGTTTTCTTTGGATCGTTACGGTAGGCCAAGATGTCAGCCAAGGTGTATTTACCAATATTACGGCAAGGCTCTGCAATCACTAAGAGCACCACAATATAGGCCACCAAGAAACCAACGGAATACATGAAGCCATCGTAGCCGTATAAAGAGATTAAGCCAGCAATCCCCAGGAAGGAAGCGGCAGACAAATAATCGCCCGCAATCGCCCAACCGTTTTGCAGACCAGAAATGCCACCACCAGCAGTGTAGAAGTCAGATGCAGACTTTACTTTCTTTGAAGCAAGGTAAGTAACAAACATGGTCAGCGCAATAATTGCGCCAAACACAAGAAACGTTAACCAACGGAATTTTTCAGGAACCGCACCTTCAGCATGTGCGAAAACAGGTAAAGAGGCTCCGGCTAATAGTAATGATTTTGCTAGCTTATTCATTAGCGACTCCCCATGGTGTGAGCTTGTTCTACAATTTCACGAGCTAACACATCAAACTCGTTATTCGCACGACGCGAATAGATAATTGCAATTCCCCAAGCCACAATAAATTCACTCAAGGCAAATGTCAGCCCAACATTTAATGGACCCCATACCTGGATTTTGAAAATATCTTGGAAATAGGCAGCGCCAATTGGCAGTAAAACGTAATAAACAATAGAAATAATCAATAAAGTCCACAGGAAGCGACTTTTTTTGGCGTGTAAAGCTTGAAAGCGTGGATCTGCTTGGATCGCAGCCCAATTGTATGCAGTAGTCATGTTAGGTGTCTCCTCCTAATCAATGCAGCTGTCTGATCGTCCGATTTGTTTTAGATAGATGCCATTTTTGGCGAGTATTTAGTTTGTTTAACTATCTAATCCAGCACAGAATGAAAAGTAATTAAAGTTATTATTGCTACTTGCTGCAGCCCTCCTTTGATAACAAATTAATGTTGGTTTAAATAAAATCTTTTCAGAAAAAAACACATTGGTGCTTTTGTGTTTTCATTGTGTGGGGAAAGGGAAAGAAAATGCTAATTGCAAAAAATGATGTTGATTATCTGTTTGGCTGATATTGCAATGCAACAGCATTTATTTATTGTTTTTCAATGACTTACAAACCATTTTTCTAATTTTAAAAAATAATTAGCAAGCTAACACCATCGAAAAAAGTTTTTTACCCGTACAGAAAACAACCAAAGCAAGAGGTGCTTAGCAAGCGAAATTTATACTTCGCTTACAAACAAACTAAGTACAATTAGAACGAGTTAAGACATATAGTAACGAGCGAGTGCTCTTTGTTTATTGGCTAACTGCAGCACATCATTTCCCGTCAAACAATCTGCCGGCAATCTAGGTTGCAAGGCCAGCCAAAGCAAACTCGTTGCCCATGCATCTGCGATAGCATGATGCCGAACAAACACATCGATGCCAAATACGGTCAACCAATCATCAAGCGATTTACAGTGTTTAGCATGCTCAGGGTAAACGGCAGGGGCAAGCCATGCCAAATCTAGCCAGACCTGATCTAACTGGATACCCAATATTCGCTTGCAGGCGTTTTGTAACATCAAGCGATCAAATTCCGCATGAAAACCTAGATGAAATTTTGATTGGCTGAAAGCTAAAAAATTAAGCAGTGCCTCAATTGGGTCTTCGCCATTTTCTTGCTGCGTTCCACTGATGCCGTGAATCAGAATATTGCTATGACTACTAGCTTCTTCTTGCCTCAGAATCGCCTCGAAACTAGCATCTGGAGAGACACGCCCACCCACACCGGCAACCGAACCAATCGAAAGCACCCGATCATGCTTTACATCTAAGCCAGAGGTTTCTAAATCTGTAGATACCCATGCCTGCTGGCGCCAATCTGTCGGGAAGTCTTTGATCGCATGCATCGCTATTAATGAAGAAAGACGAGAAGCCTGCTCTTCAGTTAATGATGACGCCTGCTTGTCTTTTCTTTTAAAGAGAGAGATTAAAGACATAGGCCACTTTCAAGTTGCATTCGCTTCGTCGCAAACTCTAATAGTTTTCTGGCCTGTCTAAGTGCTTCTTTTAGAATCCGTACATCTAAATCATTTAAACCAATCACCTCGTCACGCCCCTCTTCTGAACGAGGATTAGACAAAGGTAGCAGCCAAAGAAATTGGAAAGCCTCGCACCAAGCAGATACAGTTTCTGTTGGCCAACGTAGCAGCTCACCCACCGCACTCAAGCGCTCTACGGTATTTGTCGCACTGACGTTTTCTAGTGCAGCAAGTATCCGGCTGATATAAATGAAGACTTCCAATCCTTGTTGGATTAACTTTGGATGAATCGCTGATTCTGCAATATTCAGTTCATTACTTTGCGTTGATAGCGTAGAGAGAATCTGTGGTGCTTGCTCAAGTAGCAATACCGAGGACTGTGCTTGAATCTGTCTTGCTATATCAACATTACCCATAATCCAGCGGGCATCTGTCGGTATCGTTTGTAGTACTGCGTCTAATTTCATTAGCTGTATCTGCGAATTTGACCAGCCGACAGCCGCTAAATATTCTGATAGATGGTCAACCCAGGCCATCAACAATTTTTCTTGGCGAGTATCGTTCAATACTAGAAATAACGCGGGTGCCGTCCCAACGGATACTTCTTGACGTCCATGCTCATCACCTAACAACCATACAAACCCAATATCGTCATGGATGTCTTCTGGCTTGGTGATGTGTAGTATTCTGCGAACCAATGGATCCGTTAGTGCCACCATCCCCCTAGCTAACTGCCCTGCAGTTACCCCTTGCGCCAACATATTTTGTTGTAAGGTATTTAAATCTTGCTGAATTTGCTCGAAATCATCCACTGCATCTGCATGTGCAATCGTTTCAGCTAGCTGATTTAGACTGACACGTTGTAAACCAAAAAGATCTTTTTCAGATACAACGCCAGTCAACTGAGCATCATCAATCACTAATAAATGGTGAATCCCATGTTTTGCCATTGTCACTGCAGCATCAAATGCTCGGTGCCAAGAAGGTAGATGCACTAGTTTAGTCGACATGTGATTGGAAATGGCTGTATCCAGATCTACACCATCAATCGTGATGCGCAATAAATCATTTAAGGTAAAGATTCCCTTTGCAGCACCAGCCGCATCCACCACAACCATTGAGCCAATCCGCTTTTGCCTTAAGGTAATTAAGACTTCTCTTAATGAAGCATGTGGGAGGCAGGTAATTGGCGGGTGAGCCACTTCTTTTAGTGGGATATCTAGCGTTTGTCTGACAACGTGACTAGCGTAGGTCGTTTGAAGTCGTTGCCGAGATAAATCGAGCAAATGGGCAATTCTTCTGGTACAAAAATCCTGAAAACGCTGAGACTTGGCACGTAGCTCATGAAAATCAGGCGCGGCAAGGTAATAACAAAAGCAATCGGTTTCGGCTCGGAATGTGCTTAACGTTGGCCTTTGTCCTAACAATGCCCCGAGCGGAAATAATTCACCATGTACTAATGCATGCAATGCGGCATTACGCGCTGTATCTTCAGACTTTACCGTTCCTCTTCTGACAATAAAAAGACCATCAGGAACAGAGCCTGCAGATAAAATAATGCTGCCAACAGGAAAATAGCGGACACCTAGGCGCTGAATCAGCCAATGAATATCTTCATCAGGCATGGCATCAAATGGGGCGTGTTGCTGCAGGTCTCTCGCAAGCTCTGCTAGCAAGCTGGGGGCTGTCATTACGTGTCTCCAATTGTTTGCATACTGGTGGCAAACACAGCTATAGGTGCTGTTTATATTCTTTAATATATATTGCTATTATTATTTAAAATCAATAATACCCGACTATCTTTTGGGCAAATAACGTTAAATGATTTAAATAATCAAGCGAATTGATGTCTTTCAGACTACAAACTTGCTATTCTAATAAGCTATAACTATAAATTACCTACAGAATGTGGTTGCCGCTCATCATTCGTCGATTGCTTAAACAGCAAACGTACTCTGGCAATCTCTCGTTTATTCATGACAATAATCATTAGAAAAGTTGTGATGTATAAAACGGGCTTGATCTGGTTTAGGTTGGTATATCCATCAACCGGCTTACCCCATTAATCATTTACCCAATGATGATTACTTTCTACCAGACATTCGCTAGGATCTTCTCTGGATTAAGGAGTTGTAGAAGTGGAACTCTATCAGTTACGTACTTTTGTTGCGGTTGCTCACCATGGCCACCTAACAAAAGCTTCTGAGGCACTACATTTATCCCAACCGGCAGTAACTGCTCAAATTAAGGCGCTTGAAGAAGAGCTAGCTGTCCCGCTATTTTCACGTACGCCTAACGGTGTTGTACTCACCCCTGCTGGTCAAGAGTTAGTCAAAGATGCTGAGCGTGTCCTCGGCATGGCAAGAGATATGCGAGGCAAAGCTTTGCAATTAAAGATGGAAGTCTTGGGCAAGCTAACCATCGGTACAATTTTAGATCCGGTTCTTATGCGGATTGGTGGATTGTTCAAAGGTGTAAAAGAACGTTTCCCGTTACTTGAACTACAAACCTGTCATCAAGCTTCCGGACATGTACTCAATAATGTACGTAAAAAGGAATTAGATTGCGGCTTTTATCTGGGCAACAACCCCTATAGCAACGTTTTTGCGTTGAGATTAAGTGAACTAGATTTCTCTGTGATTGCCCCACCTAATTGGGAAGCGGAATTAGACGGCTTAGATCTAGATTCATCTGATAAGGTGCCTTGGGTAGCTGGTGGCCCTTTTACTGGCTATGAAAAAATTCAACAGGAATTTTTCCGCCAGCACAATTTATCGCCACACAAGAACATTGAGGTCGATCATGAGTCTAGTATTATCGCGACAGTCACTGCTGGCGCAGGTATTTCGTTGCTTCGCCATGAAGTTGCAGTGAAAGCAGAAGCCGATGGCTTACTAAAAATTTGGCACCCTCACGCCATTACAGCGCATTTATCTTTTGTGACCCACGTTGATCATCGTGATGAACTCATCATGCGTTCAATGTTAGAAATCGTAAAAAATGAATGGGGTATTCACCCATAATTGACTCTCACCCTTGCTAAGGTAAGCGTCTTTCGTCTGTAATGTCGAGATTGCTATCAGTCTACTTCAGATAAAGAAAATTACCTTAGAAAGGGAAACCGTGAATATTGCTGATCTGGAAGTGCTTCATCAACCTGCCCAATCTGCAGATAGTCATCTCCCTCCCATTTTATTTGTGCATGGTGCGTATTGTTCTGCTAGTTGCTGGCAGACTTATTTGATGCCATGGCTAGCTAAACAGGGTATCGAGAGTTACGCGGTGAGTTTGCCTGCGCATGGACAAAGCAAATCACCATTACCACTCCCCTTTTTATCGATTGAAGATTACCGCGATGCAGTACTCACAGTAGTTAAGCACTTACCCTCGGCGCCAATTCTTGCCGGTCATTCGCTTGGCGGCGCAGTCGTGCAAGATGTACTGTCACAATTGACTCTACCGGGTGCGATTTTAATGGCGTCAGTGCCACCTAGTGGGCTAGCCGCATCGAGTGTCCGTGTCATTGGTCAACAACCAGATGTGTGGTGGCAACTATTGCAGCTTCAATGGGGCGTACTAGATGCAGAAAATCTAGCCGTTTTAAGAAAAGGATTGTTTACTAACCATCTGCCTGATGAGGTCTTACATAGCTATATCCCTATGTTCCAACCAGAATCTACTCGTGCATTATGGGATTTATCTTTATCAGGATGGATTAATAAACCAAGCCTAGCGCACATCCCCGCCTTAGTAATGGGCACCAGTGAAGATGCCTTGTTTACGCAGAATGAAGTAAAAGAAACGGCAGAACGGTTTGGCGTAAGTCCGATTATCTTTAATGAAATGGGGCATGCCATGATGCTCGAACATAATTGGGAACTCGTTGCCACAACCATCGCTAACTGGGTAAAAACCACATACGCTGTCTGATGATTAGAACTATGCATATATATTGATATAATCAGTACAAATTCTAATCACTCATTGTAGACATGCTCGAGATAAAACATCTTCGCCTTATTCAAACGCTCTCGGAAACCGGCACGCTATCTGCTGCGGCTAAGCGTCTATTTTTAACGCAATCAGCCCTTTCGCACCAAATTCTGGCGTTAGAAGAATATTATGGCTTACGGTTATTCGAGAGAAAAAGCCAACCACTCAAGCTGACGGTTGCTGGTAAACGGCTATTACAGTTGGCGAATGTGCTGCTATCAGAAACCGCCATTGCCGAACGTGACCTAGCCAGGCTAAAAAGTGGTAATGCTGGTGACTTACGTATTGCGGTGGAATGCCATACCTGTTTCGATTGGCTAATGCCTGCGATGGATAAACTACGTGATCATTGGCCAGAAGTAGAGCTAGATATTTTGTCTGGTTTTCATACAGACCCCGTTAACTTACTTAGTGATGAAAAAGCAGATGTCGCCATCGTCACAGAAACCCCAGCCAAAACAGGCATCGTCTATTACCCGCTGTTTAGTTTTGAAATTGTGGGCTTAGTCGGTAGACGTCATGCGCTAGCTGGCACCACGCAACTAAATGCAGATGATTTTGCGAACGATACATTGATTACCTACGCCGTTCCAGAAGCGTTAATTGACCTCATCCAACAGGTGTTAAAACCAGCCGGGTTATCTGCCAACCGAAGAACGACCGAATCTACCGTTGCGATCTTACAGCTAGTCGCTAGTCGGCGTGGTTTAGCTGCGCTACCAAACTGGAGTGTGCAACCTTATGTTGACAGAGGCTACGTATTAGCCAAACGTATTGGTGAACAAGGGTTGTGGCGAAACCTCTACGCTGCAACTTGGCAAAGCTTTGGCGAACAAGCGTATGTACAAGATTTTATGAATATTATTCGTGAAGTAGGCTTTCAATCGTTAAAAGGTATTCGCGCCATCGAATCCACTTAAGCAAATGAAAAGAATAGAATTTTTCTGACAAAACTTGCATTCTTTCGTCATTTCTGTCCATTTTTTAAAGATTCCTGACGAAAATTTACAATAGCCTCCTTGTAAACCCCCTATCGTTATTGCCTTGCGAATACCCACACATGTGTGCTTATATAAATTAAGTTGTGTGGGGTCCTGCTCCTATTTTCGAGTTACTAACTAGCGAACACCCAGCCCTAAAAGCTAGTCCCTTGAAGAAAAAAAGTATCAATATTTTTTTCCAGTTTCACCAGTCGGACCATTGAAAATAAAGATTTAGCAGGTGTAGCCTGTATAAGTCGGCACATAACCACTAAGGGGATCCGTTGTATGAGCATTGCCAAGCGCATCATCATTACTCTAGCGATCGCATTAATTTCGCTTATTTTTGTCGGTGGTTCAGGAGTGATTGGCCTTCAAACGACGAATGCCAATGTTGCTTACATCTTAGACAACACCTTGCCAAGTTATGAGGCATTAGACAAAGCGAATGCTAACTTCTTCAATGCCAGAACGATTGTGCTGCGTCACGTCATGGAGATGGACACCGCAGTTCAAACCAAACTCGAAAAAGAACTGGAAGATAACTTTAAACAGTTAGATGAAATTCTAGCCGGTTACGAAAAAAACCTTGTCTCAAATGATGAAGACAAAAAACTATTAATCGCCGATCGCAATGCGGTATCAGCCTACAAAGTAACCATCGCCAAAATTATCAAAAAATCCCAAGAAGGGATGTTTGATGATGCAAAACAAATTATTGCCAAAGAAGGATTACAAAGTGGCAATAATTTATCAGAAGCGCTTCGTAAACACGTTGATTACAATAAAAAGCTAGCTGCAGATCAAAAAGAAAAAGCAGGTACTACTTACCACACGGGGCTGTTCATAACTTTGGCAGTAGTGATTGGTGCCGCCATTATTACCCTTGGTTTTGGTTTCCAATTGTTTAGAACAATTTCTAAAGGGTTAAACCATATCCGTGAAACCGTAAATACCGTTAGCCAGAACCTAGACTTTACCAAGCGGGCGCCAGCCTCTGGCAAAGATGAAGTCAGCGAAACAATCAAGGCATTTAATGCATTACTCGAGCGTTTGCAATCTAACCTAAAAGCAATTCAAACAGGTGCCAGCCAAGTCGCAGAGAATGCAAAACAAATGACTTCTACAGCTAGTTTGTTATCACAAACAGCGATGACACAAAGCGATGCGGCAGCGAATGTTGCTGCCACCATTGAAGAAGTAACCGTCAGCATTAATCATGTCGCAGAAAGATCAGAAGAAGCACTTTCTCTTGCGCAAAACTCCGGCAAACTAGCTAAAGAAGGCTCAAAAACAATTTCTGATACGATTACTGATATCCGAACAATTTCTTCAACCGTTAGCCAAACCTCTGGCACGATTAAAGAATTGGAAACACAAGGCGCGCAAATTGGATCGGTTGTTGCAGTCATTAAAGAGGTTGCCGAACAAACTAACCTGCTAGCGTTAAACGCAGCCATTGAAGCAGCACGAGCAGGCGAACAAGGCCGTGGATTTGCGGTGGTAGCGGATGAAGTACGTAAGTTGGCCGAAAGAACGGCCACATCCACGCAAGAAATCGCAAGTACGATTGAATCTATGCGCATAAAAACACAGCAAGCTACCCAACAAATGGAAGCGGCTGTGAAGTTAGTAGGTAATAGCGTGAATCGTGCAGATAGTGCAGATCGTGCCATCGAAGATATTGGACATGCATCTGTAGAAACCAGCACGATGGTTGGAGATATTGCCGATGCCATCCGTGAGCAAAGTGCTGCAAGCACCAACATTGCCGTTCAAATTGAACGAATTGCTCAAATGACGGAAGAAGCAACCACCTCTGCAACACAAACAGCAAGCAATGCAAATGAACTCGACTTGCTTGCCAACAAGCAGATGGAAATTCTTGCACAGTACAAACTCTAATCCTGTTTAAATAGCCTCTAAAAAGCCCAGTTGTACCGACATCCCCGTCGGAAAACTGGGCTTTTTTCAATCTTTGCATTCGTCTTTCCGACCGCACAAAACCGTAAACATTCGTTTTTCCGAATAAACATGCTAACGATTAGGCTTCGCGTTTAACGCGCTTATAAGGCTGGCGCGGATGTTGGCAACGTATATTCATTAGGCACATTACTTGCTTTTATTTCCCCAACCGTAATCAGTATTGACTGATTAGTCATTCGTTCTATCTGGGGAGAGTCAAAGAATGAATATTAAAAAGAAAATCTATTTCAGTTTTGCCATTGCAAGTGTTGGCTTGGTTTCCGTCTGTGGAATGGGGCTATGGGGAATCAACCAATCTAACAATAATATCCAGATCATTTCGAATAAAACATTACCTGGCTATGACACCCTAAGTAGTGTGGCAACCAAATTCAATCGAAGCCAAGGGCTAGCCTTGCAACATGTGCTTTCGATGAACTCTACCTTGCAAGATAAGATCGAGAAAGAACTAGACATCACGTTTAAACAATTACAAGAACAGCTAAGTATTTACGATAAAGACTTTAGTAGTGATGCCGAAGACAAACAGTTAACCAAACAAGATATTGCGCTAATCAATCAATATCAAAAAACCATTGGTGACGTGTTAGAAAAGTCTAGAGAGGGACAGTTTGATGTCGCCCAACAAATGGCCGTCGCAGAGGGAAGCCAAGCGGCAGAACGCGTACAACGCGCGCTGGAAACACATATTAAGCACAGCAAGCAAATAGCGACAGCGATTCAAGAAAAAGCGAGTAATACCTTCTCTCAGTCGCTAACACTGATGATCTCTGTCGCAGGGATATCTATTCTTGGCGTACTACTGATCGGATGGGCATTATCTAGAGCAGTCAATCATGGGCTGGCCAGCATAAAAGAAACTATTGCAAGAGTAAGTCAGCATAAAGACTTTACCCAGCGCGCAAAAATTGTAAGTAACGATGAAATTGGCGAGACCATTCATTGGTTTAATCAATTAATTGATTCTCTTCATGCTAACTTAAAGAGTCTAAAAGAAGGTGCGCAACAAGTTGCAAGCAATGCTAATCAATTACTAGACACCGCAAAAGTTCTTTCTGCTAATGCACATCAACAAAATGAGGCCTCCAATCAAGTAGGAGATACGGTGGAAGAACTGACCAACAGTTCTGGCCATATTACTAACCGAAGCCACGAATCCCTTTTACTTGCCAAGCAATCAAAAGAAATGGCTGATGAAGGTGTGAATACGATTAATCACACCATTCAAGACATACGTCACATTTCCACCACCATCAATGAAACCTCTTCGTCGCTCAAAGCATTAGAGCTACAAAGTAATCAAATTGGCACTGTTGTTGCGGTCATCAGAGAAGTAGCAGAGCAAACCAACCTACTAGCGCTCAATGCGGCCATTGAAGCCGCCAGGGCTGGTGAACAAGGCAGAGGATTTGCAGTGGTCGCTGACGAAGTCCGTAAACTAGCCGAAAGGACCGCCACGTCTACACAAGAAATCGCTCTAACGATTAGCACGATGCATGCACATTCCAGTTCTGCAGTTCAACAAATGGATAAAACCGTGCACTCGGTGAATGTCAGTGTCGAACGAGCAGATCAGACAGAATCGGTCATCATCCAAATTGGTCAGGCTGCAGATAAAACAAGTGCAATGGTGGAAGATATTTCGGAAGCCATTTCGGAGCAAAGCAATGCCAGCACAGAGATTGCAATTCAGCTGGCTAAAATCAAAGAGATCACAGAAAAGACCAGTAATTCGGCAGACATGACTACTGAAAATGCGAATCAACTAGATGACCTCGCGAAACGTCAAATTGAAATTCTTGCTGGATATCAACTCTAACAAGTCCTGAAATTGGCAGTGCGTTGTTGCTGTTGAAGTAGATTCAGCGGTAACGACGCACGAAAAACGTGATGTATCCTCAAAAATGCGAGAACAACATAGTAAAACGCATCGTAGTATATAGTGTTCCCACCCAGTTTCCGGTAAGCTATTTGGCTATGAATACAGCTAAAAAACCACGACTGACCTTAATTGCCGCCATGGCTAGTAACCGTGTCATTGGCATTCAAAACCGCTTGCCATGGAAATTGTCTGAAGACTTAAAGTACTTCAAAAAAATGACGTCCGGCCATACAGTTATTATGGGTAGAAAAACATTCGATTCGCTAGGTAAGCCACTGCCAGGACGAACCAATCTAGTGATTACGCGTAATATGGCATGGCAACATGAAGGCGTCACCGTTTGTCACGGATTAGAAAAGGCTCTTTCTGCATGCCGAGGCTTAGATCAGGTATTTGTAATTGGTGGTGCTGAACTTTATCAGCAAGCGTTGCCGATTGCTGACGAACTACTGATTACCGAAGTACAGTTATCTCCAGAGGGAGATGCATTTTTCCCTGACTTTAGCCAATCTGGCTTTAATGAAGTACAGAGAGAGTCTCATGTCAGTGATGATGGCATTCACTTTGACTTTGTCTGCTACCATCGGTAATCGTTTTTCTGACAGAAGTTTGTAGCGAATGAACACAACCTCATCTACCCCTACTTGCAGCCGATTCTATGCAATTTCTACGTTTAAATTGCTAGTGATGTATATATGTACATTAGGGTTTTATGAGGTTTATTGGTTTTATAAACAATGGGAAATGATTAAGCAGCAGGAAAAAAGCAGTGTCATTCCTATTTTAAGAAGTATTTTTGGAATACTATTTTCCTACCCTTTGTTTAGAAGAATTCAATTGGCGCAAGAAGCCAATGAGCAGTCTGTGCCGCTTGCAAGCATGTTCTGGTGCGTCATTTTGATCTTGCTAAATGCGACCATGGTTCTAGCTGGCCCGCTTCGCTTCCTTACCTTCTGCTCAATCTTGCCGCTACTAGTAGCGCAAGCAGCAGCCAATCAAGTAAACCATACCAACTTTCCTGAAATGCCAAAGAATGACAAATTTAATCAAATTGAAATTGTCATTGTGATCTTTGGCATTTTTGTTTGGCTAACCTCATTTGCCTAAATCGCTGAAATATTGCTTCGCGATTGCTTAATCTCATATCGCCCGATAAATAACCAATACAATATCAGTATCACCACCCAAGCGACCCAAGCAGACCAAAAGTTATGGGACACAAAATGGGCGCCTCTTAATACTTGCCCCGCCCCCATTAGCATGCCTAGACCAAATGTCGCGACAAATGTACTAACGGCAGCAATTTTTGATTTCTTTCTCGCTAATAACACGAGAGCCATTAAACCAAACCCACCAGAAGCATGTCCGCCAGGGAAGCATCGCCCTAATTTTGTCCCCGCTGGTAGTGATTCAAACAAGGTGATATGCGGAATTGCACCACCGTAGCGTGTTGAGTCCCAAGGGCAAGGTCTTTCACTATAATGCTTCATCACTCCAACAACCGTTGGCACCAAAAGCAAACTAGCAAGTAAAAACCCCACTGTCCTTCTTTTTTCATTCGCCAAATGCTTTGCAACACCAGGACGTATTAATCGAATAACTAGCCATGCCCCCCACATGAGTAATGCGTATTTCACCCACTTGTGCATAACAGTCTCTAAAAACCATTGATCTCGTAGGGGAAAATGCTTGGTGATGGGATCAAAAAACCAATCACTAATCATTGTATCTAATGGTGTTAAGTCAAAAAGACTAATCAGCACTAGCGCAGAGACAATCAATACAATGATTTGCTTGATGTAAAAGTGGTATGGGGATTTTTGCATGTTGTTCGCGTTAATTTATATAAAGACAAAGGGCAGCTTTCGCTACCCTTTGTTAGTTTATCACGGAGTATGCCTTGATAACTTTCGTCTAAATACCTCGCTTGCGCCTTGGTACCAACTAACCGCTTCTTGAGCTAGTTTTGGATCCACTGTTTCAGGTATAGCGCTCCCATCCTCAAAATTTGGCTTTACTTGTTTTTCGACTTGTTTAGGAGACAAGATGGCCATTTGCCCATTTCGAATCAAAGCAACGTCTTGGTACGTACCCAATAACAAACGCTCGCGTCCTGGCTCTAATTGGTACATATCGTAGCCAAAGAAATGGCTCGTATAATTAAAATTGAGTAAGCCTAGCAAGGTTGGTGCAATATCTACCTGCCCCATTAATCTTTCCATTTTGCCGGGTTGAATATGCTTAGGTGAATAAATCAACATCGGAATATGGTAGCGGTTTAACGGAATAGAAGTTTTACCCGCACTCGCCGCACAATGGTCTGCAGTAATCACAAAAACAGTATTATCAAACCAAGGCTTTTGACTAGCACGCTTAATAAAATCACCAATTGCCCAGTCTGTATATTTCACCCCACCTTCTCGCGATTTGCTCTTAGGCGAAATATCAATACGACCATCTGGGTAGGTAAATGGGCGATGGTTACTGGTTGTCATGATATGACTAAAGAATGGCTTTCCATTGGCCACGGCTTTATCCATCTCACGCAGCGACAACGTAAACAAATCTTCATCTGCCACTCCCCAGACGTTCTCAAAGTGAATATCTTTATCCGTTAGAGAGGTACGATCGACAACACGATAGCTATTTGAACTAAAGAACTGGTTCATGTTGTCAAAATAGCCATAACCGCCATATAAGAACTGACTATCGTAGCCTTTTTGTTTAAAGACATAACCCAATGAGAATAGGTTTTCATTGTCAGGACGTCTCACAATACTTTGGCCAGGTGTCGGCGGTAGGGCTAAAGATAGCGCCTCTAAACCGCGGACGGTGCGCGTTCCTGATGCGTACAAATTAGTGAACAGCAAACTTTTCTTCGCCAAATCATCCATCACAGGGGTGATGTGCTGATTGTTACCAAAGGTATCCATAAAATCAGCGGACATACTTTCAATAGAAATCAGCACCACATTAAGACGCTTTTCAGGCCCATCATGCTTGATTTGACGAGCCAAATTGTATGGATCGTTACTAACGAAAGTTGCCTCAGGGGTTTTTAATAGCGTTCTTAATTGCTGGAAAACAGCAAGGTTTGGGCGGTTGCTATAGAAAGTAGCGTAATCGAGTTCGTTATTTAGGTTTGCAGCGAAAAACTCATAAATACCATTCCCTGCAAGCTGATTTGTCACCGCATTCTCTGATAAGTCTTTGTATTTATTCGTGACCAAGTAGAAAGAAGCCACAGGCAACAATAGCAACACTACCGCCACTTTTGTGCGCTGTAAGTAATTACTTTGGCTATCAATGACGGATGATGAAATCGCCCGTTTAACAGACCACCAAAGCGCAATCGCAATCAGCGTTAATCCACTTAGAATTTTACCGACCGGATAGGATTCTTTAATGTTTTCAATGACTTCATGGGTATACAGTAAATAATCTACCGCAATGAAGTTAAATCGTGAACCGAACTCCCCCCAGAACACCCATTCCGAAGCTGCGGTAAAAATGAGGATGTAGCACATCACGATAAAGCTTACGTGTAGCCATACCTTCTGTAGCTTGGAGTGATAAATTTTTTCTGGAATTAACCATAAATAGATGACTAGCGGCACAATAAAGTAACTCACCGCTACGAGATCATAAAAAAGTCCAATACCAAATACTTGCAGCAAATGCAGTACAGACCAATCCATGTCTTTATGGGCATCGCCTAACAGCGCAATTCGTGTGATAAAGGAAACACCGATTATTAGTAGTGTCAAAACAAGGACAGGACTAAAACGATGTCGGAAGATTGGTCGATCAAACCAGCTTATATTCTTCATTCAACAAGCCTCTTTTCAGAGAATTCTTTTGGTGTAAAAGCCAAAAGCGGTGAGCAGAAATTTTATCAGCGTGCATGATGCCAGCTAAACCTTAAGTCAACCTTAAGGCTAGAACAGGAATGCTTAAGATTAAAAAGTAATCTTTAAAAGATGTTTGATGCATATCGAATATTCGGTTTTAGGACACGTTATAATTCGCCTCATTCCAGCATATAAGTAAAGACAAGCAAGATGAGTATTGTCGAGTGGCAAGATGGCCAACCGTTTTCCACCCAGTTTGGGGATGTCTATTTTTCGCGCGAGTCCGGTTTAGAGGAAACACGCTACGTCTATCTCGACCATAATCAACTCAGCAGCCGATTTGCAGCACTCAAATCGGGCGAGCATTTTACCATTGCAGAAAATGGTTTTGGGACAGGCCTGAATTTTCTCGCCGCTTGGCAACTCTGGAAACAAAACGCACCGAAAGACGCCTATCTACATTTTGTCAGCACCGAAGCTTTTCCATTAAGCCTAGCAGAAATGGAACAAGCAGCAGAGGCTTGGCCTGAATTAAAGCAAGAATACGCAGCGCTTATACAAACTTGGCAATCTTTCGCAACCGGTTTTCATCGCTTACACCCAGGTGCTAGCAATCTAACGCTGACACTATTAATCGGCGATAGCAATCAAACACTTCCTCAACTAGATGCAGAAGTAGATGCTTGGTTTTTAGATGGCTTTGCCCCAGCAAAAAACCCAGAAATGTGGTCTGAAGCAGTAATGCAGCAAATTGGACGTCTCACCAAAATAGGTGGGACCTTTGCCACCTTTACCAGCGCAGGATTTGTTAAGCGAGCACTTCAAGCACAAGGTTTTGAAGTCCGTAAAGTATCGGGCTATGGCAGAAAACGGGAAATGATCTGCGGTCAGCTGACAGAAAAAGTCACCCCTAACCTCAGCTGGACTGCGCAATATAGACATTTACATGCCCAACCTATTGAACACCATGCCATTATTATTGGTGGTGGTTTAGCCGGTTGTAGCTTGGCACATTCATTAGCAAGACGCGGTTGGAAAATAGATATTGTAGAAGCAAAGTCATCACTTGCCAGCGCAGCGTCAGGCAATGCCGCCGGTGTACTCTATGCCAGACTAGCCCCAAAGATGGGCACATTGGCGCAACTGATTCTAGGTGGGCTTCAATATAGCCAACGTTGGGTAAAGCAATGGCTCCCCTTAGAAAGTGCAGAGGGCGAAAAGCAATGGTCACCCTGCGGTGTGATTCAACTAGCGTTTAATGAAGACGAAACCACTCGGATAGCCGGATTATCCGAACTTGGGTTTCCTGATAACTTAATGCGCACCATCTCAAAAGAAGAAGCCTCTCAAATCGCAGGTTTGCCGATTGAACAATCGGGCCTTTTCTATCCGCAAGCAGGCTGGGTACACCCACCCTCTCTTTGTCACGCAGCCGTTTTGCACGACAACATTAGCATTCACTTAAACACAAAGATTTCTAAACTCCAGCACTCTGCCAATGCATGGACACTATTTCAGAATGAAATACCGGTGCTTTCAGCCCCAATCGTGATCCTTGCCTGTGCCAATGATGCACTTCATATTGAAGAAGCTGCTCAACTACCTATTCGAACCTTAAAAGGTCAGGTGAGTTATTTGCCAGCCACAGCGGAAAGTGAAAAGTTAAACACCGTAATTTGTGCAGAAGGCTATCTAGCGCCAGAGAGAAATGCACAGCATGCAATGGGGGCAACATTTGACCCTCATGCCACCGATTTATCCATTACACATTCTGCACACCTAGAAAATCTAGACACATTAAGTGGATTAAGTAAAACGGCATTTGATGCACTAGCAGGCGAACAATTAAGAGAGCAGCTTAACAATGATCAATTACCTGCAGGAATGGGCGGAAGAGCCGCATACAGGGCGGTAACACCAGATTACACGCCAATCATTGGGCCAATGGCAAACATGGATTCCATTATTACGAGTAAAAAAATTACCCAGCCTTTAAAGCACTTTAGCCACCAAGACATCCCATGGCATACAGGGCTTTTTGCGAGTTTAGCGCATGGTACCCGCGGTTTAATCACTGCACCAATTGCCGCAGAGGTCATCGCATCCTTTTTAATGAATGAACCCTGTCCGGTGCCAACCGATCAACTCGTTGCCATGCAACCCACTCGGTTCCCACTGAAACCCAATCCAATTCCGAGATCATCAGACTAAACATCAAAAAAATAGGCTCTTTAAAAGAGCCTATTTTTTCATCAGCAGTTTTTGATCATGCCACTAACTAGCGGCAAGTGCCTGATCAAGATCCGCAATAATGTCATCGATATGTTCAATACCAATCGACAATCTCACCATATCTTCTGACACGCCTGCTTTTTTTAGTTCATCAGGATTTAACTGGCGATGGGTTGTCGATGCTGGATGGCATGCTAATGATTTTGCATCACCAATATTGACTAATCGCGTAATTAACTGCAATGCGTCTTGGAATTTACCACCTGCCTCACGCCCACCTTTCACACCAAAGGTAAGCAGACCAGAGGCTTTTCCACCAAAGTAGCGATCAATCAATGGCTTTGATTCATGGTCAGGTAAACCAGCATAGTTCACCCATTCCACTTTTGGATGGTTTTGTAAAAACTGCGCAACTTTCGTTGCATTCTCTACATGTCGATCCATGCGAAGAGCGAGCGTTTCTATGCCTTGTAAAATCAAGAAGCTATTAAATGGAGAAATTGCCGCACCCATATTACGAAGCGGAACAACACGAGCGCGGGCAATATAAGCGGCATCACCTAATGCTTCTGTATACACGACACCGTGATAAGAAACATCTGGCTCATTTAGCCGTTTGAAACGCTCTTTGTGCTTGGCCCAAGGAAATTTACCGCTATCCACAATTGCGCCACCAATACTCGTACCATGGCCACCAAGGTATTTGGTGAGTGAGTGCACCACAATATCTGCACCATGCTCAAATGGGCGTGTTAAGTACGGCGTTGGAACGGTGTTGTCGACAATTAGTGGTAAACCATTTGCATGGGCAACATCAGCAAATGCAGCAAAATCCACCACATTCCCTAATGGATTACCAATCGACTCGACATAAACGGCTTTGGTACGATCATCGACCAAGGCAGCTACTGCGGACGGGTCTTTATAATCGACAAAACGAACCTCAATCCCATACTGTGGCAGGGTATGGGCAAATAAATTGTAAGTACCACCATATAGGGTACTTGTCGCAATAATATTGTCACCTGCTTCAGCAATCGTCTGAATGGCGTACGTAATTGCCGCTTGGCCAGAAGCTAATGCTAAGGCACCAATCCCACCTTCTAACGCAGCCACCCGTTGCTCTAGCACTGACGTAGTTGGGTTCATAATGCGAGTATAAATATTACCCTGCACTTTTAAATCAAATAGGTCAGCACCATGCTGTGTGCTATCAAAGGCATAGCTGGTCGTCTGATAAATCGGTACCGCTACTGCTTTGGTCGTTGGATCAGGATCATAACCACCATGAATCGCTAATGTATCGAACTTCACCTTCAGGTCTCCTTATTATCAAATGTCAGTGACATGGAGACACTCTAGCATGCGGATAATTTAGCTCAAAGTCATAATGGTCATGTCTTCATAAGAAAAAAGCATATTCAGAACTAACGAATCCAACGCTCCATCACCTGAAGTAATTCTTGCACGGCAGCCTCGCCTTCGCCCTCTTGAATCGCCTTACTCACACAGCCTTTTGCATGATGTGCCAACAACTCTTTGGCAATCGCATCTAGTGCAGAATGCGCTGCACTGATTTGTGTCAGCACGTCAATGCAATAACGATCATCCTCAATCATGCGAGAAATACCCCGCACTTGCCCTTCAATACGATTTAGCCGCTTGATGAGCTTATCTTTATTGTCGCGCTGCGTGTGTTTAGTCGGCGTGCTATCACAACTACTGCATCCAACTTCGTTTTCCGTCTTATCGGATGACATCAAAACCCGCATCCTCAATGGCAGAAACAACCGAATCTAAAGTGGTACTCGAATCATCTAGTGAAAATTTCGCTTCTTTCGCCTCTAGACTCACAGACACACCACTCACACCGGGCTGCGCTTCTAACACACGTTTTACACTTGCCACACAACCACCACAGGTCATGCCATCTACAGTTAATTTCAGCGCTTGCATGATATTTCCTTTCTCATTTCAAATTTACACAGGCAACCTATCAAGGACGCCATCTCTTTAATAACAACGCATTACTCACCACGGAAACAGAGCTTAACGCCATGGCAGCAGCTGCCCAAATCGGATTCAACACGCCAAATATTGCCAAAGGAATACCGATCATATTGTAGATAAACGCAAAAAATAAATTTTGCTTCACTTTGCGCATCACCGCCCTAGACAATTGAATCGACGACGTTAATGCCCCTAAATCATGTGTAGATAAAGTCACATCACTGGTTTTTTTTGCAATATCTGAACCACTCATCACCACAAAACCAATATCGGCCGTCACTAACGCAGGGGCATCATTAATCCCATCTCCTAGCATGCCAACTTTTTGTTTTGCACGTTGTAACTGCCGAATCAGCTCAGATTTTTGTTCCGGTAATAATTTAGCCTCTACCCGATCAATGCCTAATTGTTTAGCAATCGCATTCGCTGTTTTAGGGTCATCGCCAGTTAACATCACAACTTGAATGTGCATTTCCTTTAGTGATTGAATCGCCGCCAACGTACTTTCACGTACTTGATCCCTTAATGCGATATACCCCAAGCAGGCATCTGCATCTTTGTTCACCAGTTCAACAACCGTCGCCCCCTGTTCTCTTGCCGAATGAATAAACCGATCAGCCATCTCATTCTGGCCAATCACTGCAGCTTTCAGCTCAAAACAGCGATCTTCATCTAACCATGGCAGACGCCCAGAGATGCCTTGCCCAGCAATCTGAACCGCATCCCGAACGGCAAGCAGAAGTAGGCCTCTAGACGTTGCAGCGGCAACTATCGCATCAGCAATTGGGTGATTGGCATGCTGTTCCAAACTCGCGGCAATCTGAATCATCTCATTCTCAGTCAACCCAGGTTGAACTAAGAAAATACCATCCACCGTTGGTTTTCCATTGGTTAATGTGCCCGTTTTATCGACAGCAATTGTAGAAATTTTACCCGCCATTTCCAAAGCAACGGCATCTTTAAATAACACACCAAATTTTGCCCCTTGCCCCAATCCCACCATCATTACCGTCGGGGTAGCTAACCCAAGAGCACACGGACATGCAATCACTAAAACAGATACCGCAGGGATAATCGCATCATGCCAATTACCATGCCAGAAACCAGAAATCAAAAACGTGAATAAACCAATGAGGACAATCACAGGAACAAACCAAGCAGCAATCTTATCTGTCAATTGCTCAACCGGCGCTTTCGACCCCTGTGCAGATTTCACTAACTGAATAATGGAAGCTAATCGTGTTTTACCCCCCACCGCAGTCGCTTCATAAGTCAACCCGCCATGTTGTAAAACAGTACCAGCAAAAAGCGTCTCACCCACCTGTTTTTCAATTGGTAAACTTTCACCGGTTAACATTGATTCATTCACTAGCCCTGTACCATCCAACACCTTGCCATCCACAGCCACTGCATCACCATTACGTAACAACAATCGCTGGCCAACTTGAACCGTTTCAATAGATTGTTGTAGCCAAGATTGAGAGGAATCATCCCAACACATTGCAGTACTAGGTTGTAATCCCAACAGCGCTTGCAACGCTTCCCTGGTTTTTCGCTTGGCATTTTGCTCTAACACTTTACCTAGCAATACTAGGGTAATAATCATGCTACCTGCTTCAAAATACCCATGAGGGTTATCTTCACCCAACCATAGCCACAAAGAATAGCCATAAGCCACACTCGTACCTAGTGCAACCAACACATCCATGTTTGCCGCACCATTTTTAAGTGCATGCCATGCGCCACGATAGAATCGACTACCGATTGGAAACTGAACCAAGCTGGCAAACAACCATTGTGCCCAAGCAGGCAACATCCACATCATTTGCCCAGACAGCATCGCCAACATGCCAGGAATAAACGGCAATGTGAACAATACAGACAACAATAAGTCACGATTTTGCCGCCAAAATGGTAATTCGACGGACTCCTGCCCTATCACCGTAAAACCTGCTTTTTTCAGTGCTGCTTCTAGTTTAGGAATCTCAAGAAATCCATCAATCCACGTCACACTCAGCACGCCGTCTCCAGCATGAAGGTCGAAATTTTGATAGGAAAAATCGGCTAATACCTTTTGAATACGCGTTGCAGCAGAGGCTTCATTCAAACCATCTATTGACCACTGTTTAGTTGCGACCTTTACGCCATATCCAGATTTTTCGATAAGGCTAATCAAAGTGGGCAATGGATATTCCTCTGGGTCGCATGTAATCTCTGCAGACTCATTGGCATAACTAACTGAAATCGTTAAATCTTTTTGTCTTTTTAAGACGCGTTCAATTCGTCCAGCACATGCAGCACATGTCATGCCTTCAATGGGAAGAGAAACTTGCTGATTCATTTCAAAACCTCTTTTCTATACACCACCAATATACCCCCACAGGGTATATTTGGCAAAATATCTTTATCGCACACCCTCAGCACAACAAAAAAATTTACCAATGTAAAAATTGAAGTTTTGCTACAAATCCTGTGTCGTACTCCTCCTTTTTTTATTTACCTGTGCTATACATCAATCAAGCAAGCAAAGTTTTAAGGGAATTAATTTGAAGTAAGAAGGACTAACTAGCAGGTAACCCACGTTTTCATACGAGGAGAAAGCCATGGACATCTTCAGCAGCATTTCCAGCCGATTTGATCGGACTCGCGAAGAAGAATACAGTCTTGAAGAGTATCTCAATCTCTGCCGGCAAGACCCCATGGTATACGCGTCTGCAGCCGAGCGTATGCTGAAAGCAATTGGAGAGCCAGAGCTAGTCGATACGCGTCAAGACCCTCGCCTTTCTAGATTATTCGCCAACCGCTTAGTCAAAATTTACCCAGCCTTTGCCGATTTTTATGGCGCAGAGGATGTTATCGAACAAGTTGTTGCGTACTTCCGCCATGCGGCTCAAGGCCTCGAAGAACGTAAACAAATTCTATATTTACTCGGCCCTGTTGGTGGCGGCAAAAGTTCTATTGCCGAAAAACTCAAACAGTTAATGGAGCTCGTTCCCTTTTATTCATTAAAAGGCAGCCCAGTCAATGAATCACCTCTTGGTTTATTCCAAGCAGAAGAAGACGCCGCCATCCTTGAAGAAGATTACGGCATTCCAAAACGTTATCTGAACAAAATCATGTCGCCATGGGCGGTTAAACGCCTGCAAGAATATGGCGGAGATATTCGCCAATTCCGAGTAGTCAAACGTTATCCATCTATTCTCAGACAGGTCGGTATTTCAAAAACTGAGCCGGGAGACGAAAACAACCAAGACATTTCCTCTTTGGTTGGTAAAGTGGATATCCGTAAACTAGAGCACTACTCTCAAGATGATCCCGATGCTTACAGCTACTCAGGAGGCTTGTGCCTATCAAACCAAGGTTTGATGGAATTTGTAGAGATGTTTAAAGCACCAATAAAAGTGCTGCATCCATTACTAACTGCAACACAAGAAGGTAACTTCAAAGGGACAGAAGGCTTTGGTGCGATTCCGTTTGATGGCGTTGTACTTGCTCACTCAAACGAATCCGAGTGGAAATTATTTAAGAACAATAAAAATAACGAAGCTTTCCTCGATCGTATCTACATTGTCAAAGTGCCATATTGCCTGCGTGTGACAGAAGAAGCCAAAATTTACGATAAGCTCATTCGTAACTCGTCACTATCGAAAGCACCTTGCGCCCCTGGCACATTGAATATGATGGCGCAGTTCTCCGTATTAACACGGCTAAAAGAGCCAGAGAACTCAAGCCTTTATAGCAAAATGCAGGTATACGATGGTGACAACCTAAAAGACACTGATCCTCGTGCTAAATCCATGCAAGAGTATCGTGATTATGCTGGCGTTGATGAAGGCATGACAGGGATTTCGACTCGCTGGGCATTTAAGATTCTGTCCAAAGTATTTAATTACGATCATAGTGAAGTCGCTGCAAACCCAGTCCACCTGCTTTACGTCCTAGAAAGAAGTGTAGAGAAAGAACAATTCCCGGCTGAAATTGAACAACGCTATATCTCCTTCATTAAGGAATATTTAGCAGCGCGTTACGTAGAGTTTATTGGAAAAGAAATCCAAACGGCTTACTTGGAAAGTTACTCTGAGTATGGTCAAAATATTTTTGATCGCTACGTCACCTTTGCCGACTTCTGGATTCAAGATCAAGAATATCGTGACCCAGATACAGGTGAAAGCTTTGATCGAGCCTCTCTAAATAACGAACTAGAGAAAATCGAAAAACCAGCAGGCATTAGTAATCCAAAAGATTTCCGCAATGAGATCGTTAATTTTGTATTACGGGCAAGAGCAAATAATGGCGGCAAAAACCCAGTCTGGACGAGCTACGAAAAACTACGTGTTGTGATCGAGAAAAAAATGTTCTCTAACACAGAAGATCTCCTACCTGTCATTAGCTTTAACGCAAAAGCCAGTGCAGAAGATCAAAGTAAACACGAAAACTTTGTGAACCGAATGGTAGATAAAGGCTACACCGCGAAACAAGTCAGACTGCTATGTGAATGGTATCTACGCGTTAGAAAATCTTCATAACGCCTATGGCAAACCTGTACTAGTCACCCGCGCCAGCAAGGCATCGAAAGATGCCTTGCACCAACCTCGGTAAGGAGTAACAGGATGTCTTACGTCATCGATCGGAGATTGAATGGACGGCATCGTAGCGCCGTCAACCGGGATCGTTTTTTGCGCCGTTACCGCCAACAAATTAAAGATGCGGTAAACGATGCCATCAAAAATAGAAGCATCACCGATATTGATCATGGTGAAAATGTCTCTATTCCAGTAAGAGATCTCAACGAACCAACATTTACCCACTCTCATGGTGGTATATGGGAACGTGTACACCCAGGAAATGAAGAATACCTTAAAGGTGATAAATTCAATCGTCCACAAGGCGGCAGCGGTGGTGGAAGTGGAAGCGGAGAAGCCAGCAATGAAGGGGAAGGAGAAGATGGTTTTCAGTTTCAAATCAGTAAAGAAGAATTTCTTAACTTCTTATTTGATGATTTAGCCCTCCCTAACTTAGCCAAAAAACAGCTACAAAGTATAGAAGAATCAAAACCAGTGAGAGCAGGATTCTCAACCGACGGCACGCCAACCAATATTCATGTCATTCGCTCGTTAAAACAAGCAATGGGAAGAAGGTTAACGCTTGGCGCACCAATTCGTGCGCAATTACATGCGTTAGAAGACCAACTAGCTGAAGTACAAGAAGATCCAGAAACCGCCATCTGCGAAGCAGAAGAGGATGGTATCAGGCAAAAAATTCATTTACTTGAGAAAAAACTCGACTTACTACCCTACTTAGATCCATTAGATCTACGTTATAGCAACAAAACGATGCAACCAAAACCAAGTAGCAAAGCGGTGATGTTTTGCATTATGGATGTGTCTGGTTCAATGGATGAATCCAGAAAAGAAATGGCAAAACGTTTCTTTATTTTGCTCTACTTATTCTTAAAGAAGACATACGACAAAATTGAATTAGTTTTCATTCGGCACCATACACAAGCAAGTGAAGTAGATGAAGAAAACTTCTTTCATTCACGAGAGACTGGCGGAACTGTCGTTTCCAGTGCACTAAAGATGATGCAAAAAATTATCACAGAAAGATTTTCTTCAGGGGATTGGAACATCTATGGCGCACAGGCATCCGATGGAGACAACTGGGATAATGACTCGCCTGTCTGCAGACAACTATTAGACGAGAAAATACTGCCATCTACACAATACTTTGCATATATAGAAATCACAGATGGACCGGAACAAAACCTTTGGCATGAATATGTAAAACTGGCAGAAAAACAGCCTTACTTTGCCATGCAAAAAATCAGAGAACCCGGCGATATCTATCCCGTATTTCGAAAACTGTTCGAGAAAAAACAGGCGTAGCGCGGAGGTGCATGATGGAAGCCATTATAAGTAAGAAGCTACCTAACCCATCTGACTGGACATTCGAGTTAATTGAAGACTATCACCAAGCGATCAGGGCAACGGCAAAATCATTTAAGTTAGACACATACCCCAACCAACTAGAAATCATTACATCAGAACAAATGATGGATGCCTATGCCTCAGTTGGGATGCCCGTCAATTATCATCATTGGTCTTTTGGAAAGCACTTCTTAAGCACCGAGAAATCATACAAACGCGGGCAAATGGGGCTCGCTTATGAAATTGTGATTAACTCAAACCCATGTATCTCCTACCTCATGGAAGAAAATACAATGACGATGCAAGCACTCGTCATTGCCCATGCGGCCTACGGACATAACTCTTTCTTTAAAAACAACTACTTATTTCGCACATGGACAGATGCATCCTCAATTATTGATTATCTTGTTTATGCTAAAAACTTTATTAGCGGCTGCGAACAACGGCATGGCATTGATAAAGTGGAATATTTGCTCGATGCCTGCCACTCACTAATGAACTATGGCGTAGACCGCTACAAACGCCCACAAAAACTCTCGTTAGCGCAAGAAGCAGCAAGGTTGGAAGAACGAGAGGCCTATTTGCAAACACAAATCAATGAACTATGGAGAACATTACCGAGAAGTACGGTTAGCAATGTCTCACATGAGGAAAGCAGATACCCGAAAGAGCCGCAAGAAAACTTATTATACTTTTTAGAAAAGAATGCTCCTCTACTTCATCCATGGCAAAGAGAGATCATTCGCATCGTCAGGAAGCTTGCTCAGTACTTTTATCCGCAAAGACAAACGCAGGTAATGAACGAAGGATGGGCAACCTTTTGGCACTACACCATCCTTAATACCATGTACGACAATAGACTGCTAGAAGATTCATTCATGATTGAATTCTTACAGTCACATACCAATGTAGTGTATCAACCACCAGTAGATAGTAAATGGTATTCCGGTATTAACCCATATGCGCTCGGCTTTGCCATGTATAAGGATATTAAAAGGATTTGTGAAAATCCAACTGATGAAGATAAATACTGGTTCCCTGATATCGTTGGCACAGATTGGCTAACCACCTTAGATTTTGCCATGCGCAATTTCAAAGATGAAAGCTTTATTGGACAATTTCTATCCCCTCACCTCATTAGAGAGTTTCGGCTATTTAGTGTATTAGATGATGATCAACAAGATAAGATTGAAATCAGTGCCATTCACGATGAGTCTGGTTATCGCTATGTCAGGCAGAAGTTAGCGAGCCAATACAACTTATCTGAAAATGAACCAAATATTCAGGTATGGTCTGCTGATATTCGTGGAGACAGAAGCCTAACACTACGTCATCAGCAACATAATCGCAGACCATTGGGGAATGGCAGCCTGCAAACGTTGCAACATTTAGCAAATTTATGGGGATTCCCAGTACATCTGGAAAGCATTGATACAGATGGAGGCATTCGTTTAAGTCGGTCTGCCTTGCCACAGGAGTTGATATAGCGCGTAATAAAAATAGATCACAAGCTAAAATACAAAAAGCGCCAAGCCAAATGA